>NZ_JAQGJV010000004.1 GCF_028290435.1 Devosia sp.
CTGGGTAGGCATGGCACGCTCTCTTCACCACTCCCTGCGGGGGAGAGGTCGACGCGCCGCGTGGGGTGTGGGGGCCTTTACTGGGTGAGGTGCTTGCGGAAGGCCCCCTCACCCGGCTCGCAAGAGCGATCCGACCTCTCCCCCAAAGGGAGAGGTGAAGTGCCTCACATCCCCGTCACCAGATACTGCCCCATGAACCACACCTCCCTCGCCAAAAACGGCAAGGTCGTCTGCCAGCTCTGATATTTGCTGGTCGGTGTCGGCGACGGTTCCGCCCTTATCCCCACGCGCCCCGCGATCATCAGCGCCCGCCGCATATGCAGCGGATCGCTCACCACCAGCACGCTCCCCAGCCCATTCTCTTCCAGCACCGGCTTGGCAAACTGCAGGTTCTGGATCGTCGTCCGCGACTTGTCCTCCAGCAGCACATCATCCGCCGGCACGCCCTCGGCCACCAGCCAGTTCTTGCTGGCCTGTGCCTCGGTCAGGTCATCCTCGGGGCTCAGCCCGCCGGTCACCACGATTCGCCGCACCTGTCCGCTCTCGAACAAATCCGCCGCATGCCGCAACCGCTCCACCAGCACCGGCGTCGGCGTCGATCCGATCACCGCCGCGCCCAGCACCAAAGCCGCATCGGCCTTGCCGGACGCGCTCTGCCCGGCAAACCGCCAGATATCCACCGCCATGCCGCCCCCGACCAGCAGGGCGAGGACGACAAGCGCGACGATGAGTTTATAGACGCGCCGAACTAGGCCCATTCGCCCTTGCGCATCACCGGTTCGGTCGTGCCATCGGCGTGGACGCCATCGATATCCACCTTGTCGGAGCCGATCATCCAGTCGATATGGATCAGGCTCTTGTTGCCGCCCTGGGCGAAAATCTGCTCCTGGCTCAGGCTCTTGCCATCAATGAAGCAATCCGCATAGCACTGCCCCTGCGCGATATGGCAGGAGGCATTCTCGTCATAGAGCGTATTGAAGAACAAAATCCCCGAAGCCGAAATCGGCGACGAATGCGGCACCAGCGCCACTTCGCCCAGCCGACGCGCGCCCTCATCGGTGTCCAGCACCTTGTTGAACACGTCCGCTCCCTTGGCGGCCTTGAGCTCGATCAGCCGACCATTCTCGAACCGGCCCTGCATTTCTTCGATCAGCGAGCCGTTATGCGATAGCGGCTTGGTCGCCGCCACGTAGCCATCGACCCGCTCGCGATGCGGCGTGGTGAACACTTCCTCGGTCGGAATATTGGGATTGCAGGTCACCCCGTTCTTGGCCTCCGACGCGCCGCCCTTCCAGCGGTGACCATCGGCCAGGCCCACGGTCAGGTCGGTGCCCGGCCCGGTGTAGTGCAAGGACGCGAACTTCTTCTCGTTGAGCCAGGTCCAGCGCTTCTTCAGGTTCGCATTGTGCTCTTTCCACGCCGCGATCGGATCGGGCTGGTCGACGCGGCTAGCCGCGAAGATCGCATCGGCCAGCTTGCCCACCGCGATGTCGTCGCTATCGTTCGGAAACACCAGCTTGGCCCAGGCCAGCGTCGGATAGCTGACGATGTTCCAGTTGATATCGAAGCCGGTGATCAGTTCCAGCGCAGGGCGATAGGCCGCCGAATTGGCGCGGTTGGCGCGCGACACCTTGGCCGGGTCCTGGCCCGCCAGCATCATCGGATTGTCGCCCGAAATCGCCAGCCGCGCTGCGTTGTTCTTGTAGGCCTCGGCCATGCCCGAATAGAGCCAACCGGCCGCGCGATCGAAGCTGGCGTCATTGGCGTATTTGTAGCGGGCCAACGTGGCCTCTTCGTCCGAATAGATGGTCGTGACCAGGCCCGCGCCGGCCTTGTAAGCATGCTCGGTGATCCGCCGCACAAGTGGCGCCGCGGTCATCGGGGCGGTGATGATCAGGTCCTGCCCCTCCGCCAGTTGCAGCCCCACCTTGATGGCGACTTCGCCGAGCTTGTCGAGCTTTACCGGATCGATGGGGTTCTGCGTGGTCATGACATGTTCCGAAACAGGATTGATTTGCGCGTTACCCTAACCAGCCATCGCGGCAAGGCAAGGGCAAGAATGGGATGTCTTGGTGAACGCCAACTCACCCCCTCCTCTCGGCCTCCCCCATCAAGGGGGAGGTGTCTGCCGGTGGATGGGCTTAAGAGTGGCGCGAACTCCTCCCCCTTGACGGGGAGGCAGGGTGGGGGTGTTCGGAGCCACGATGTTGATCGGGGTTAGACATCCCCCACCCTTGACCCTCCCCGCCAGGGGGAGGGAGACGACTGAGAATTCAGGGATCAAACTAATCCATACAGCGGAGCGGTGCGAACCTCCCGTCGTTTGATCCAGATCAAAGCCCCCACCCGGCTACGCGCTTATTCCATCTTGCATCCAAATGGAGTGAGCCCAATGCCCGCCGATACGATTGTCGTCATCTGTGCTGTCGTCGCATTTTTCGCCGTTTTCATGGGAGCGCTCGGCTACGGCCAGTGGATCACGCGCGACCTTCCCTGACCTATCGCCCGCTGCGCCTGCCAGCGTTGCATTCACGCAACACAACTCGCCCGACCGCGATTTTCGCGGTTGGCAAAGCCGAACTGTTTGGCTACAAATCGTCCACCGCTTAAAATCGAACTTCGGGAGGCGTTGTATGACAGATATGTTCACCGGCTTCCTTATGGGCACCTCTCGACCTCGTCGAGGTTAGGTCCCCATCCGCGGCCCGCCCTGGTGCCGCCCGCGGTTTTTTCATCACAACCCATCTGAGTGCCGGGTCGATTTATCTCCCGCCACGGTTGTGCCTTTCATGTCTACCCTTGAGGGCCGGCGCGCCAAAATCGTGGCCGGGTCACCATTATGTCGTCCAAGAAATCCGGTTTTAGTGCCGACGCCTTCCGCAATGTCCTGGGTTTCACCATGGGCTATTGGCGCCAGCAGCCGCTTCGCGCTGCCTTGATCGCGGTTCTCGTGCTGGTGGCCACTTTGGCCGAGGCCCTGGTTCCGCTGTTTGCCGGCCATATGGTCGATGCAGTGGCATCGGGCAGTGGCCAGGATGCCAAGTTCTGGAGTGCGGCGGTCACCGCATTCCTCGTCATGTCCGGGCTTTATCTCGGCTCGGTGGTGCTGCGGCAGTTCGTGTTCTTCAACATTATCACCTTCACGCTGCGCATCATGAGCGACGTGACGGCGAACGCCTTTCATCGCGTCCAGCGCTTCTCCACCGATTGGCATGCCAACAGCTTCGCCGGCTCCACGGTGCGCAAGATCACGCGCGGCATGGGCGCGATCGATCTGCTCAATGACGTGCTGCTGGTCGCGCTGTTGCCGTCGCTGACCATGCTGGTCGGCGCCAGCGTGATTCTCGGCATGGCTTGGCCGGTCATGGGCCTGGTCGTGGGTCTCGGCTCGCTGATCTATGTCGTCGTCACCATCGCTCTGGCGGTCAATTTCGTGGCGCCTGCCGCGACCCTGGCCAACGCCTGGGATACCCGTATGGGCGGCGCGCTGGCTGACGCGGTCAGTTGCAACCCCGTAGTCAAGGCCTTCGGCGCCGAAACGCGCGAGGAGGCCCGGCTGACCCATGTCGTTGGCAAGTGGCGCAAGCGCACGCGCCGCACCTGGCAACGCGGCACGCTCAATGGCGGCGCGCAGGGCCTGATGATGGTCATCATGCAGACCGCCATTCTGGGCACGGCCTTGCTGCTGTGGCAGCAGGGCGCGGCCACGCCGGGCGACATCACGTTCGTGCTGTCCATGTTCTTCGTGCTGTCGGGGCATCTACGCGATGTCGGCCAGCACGTGCGCAACCTGCAGCGTTCGGTCAACGACATGGAAGAACTGGTGGCTCTGCACAGCCAGTCGCTCGGCATCGATGACAAGCCGGGCGCCGGCGCGATCAAGATCGGTAAGGGTGCCATCGCCTTCGAGAACGTGACGTTCCAGTACGGTTCGCACGCCACAGCGCTCTACCGGGATTTCTCGGTCAAGATTGCACCCGGCGAACGCGTCGGGCTGGTGGGTCATTCGGGATCCGGCAAGACGACCTTCGTCAAGCTGATCCAGCGTCTCTATGACGTGAACCAGGGCCAGATCGTTATCGATGGGCAGAACATCGCCACTGTGAAGCAGGCGTCCCTGCGCCAGCAGATCGCCATCGTGCAGCAGGAGCCGGTGCTGTTTCACCGTTCCCTGGCAGAGAACATCGCCTATGCCCGTCCCGGCGCCACCCGCGCCGAGATCGAGCTGGCGGCGCGGCAAGCGTCGGCGCATGACTTCATCATGTCCCTGCCCAAGGGCTACGAGACCATGGTGGGCGAACGCGGCGTCAAGCTGTCGGGCGGCGAACGCCAGCGCGTTGCTATCGCTCGCGCTTTCCTCGCCGATGCGCCGATCTTGATCCTGGACGAGGCGACATCGAGCCTGGACAGCGAAAGCGAAGTGCTGATCCAGAATGCGATGGAACGCCTGATGGTCGGCCGCACCACGCTGGTGATTGCCCACCGCCTGTCGACGGTGCGCGCGCTGGATCGCCTCTTGGTGTTCGACAAGGGCCGCATTGTCGAGGAAGGCACCCACGAGATGCTGGTGCGCCAACCCGCCGGCATCTACCGCCGCCTGTTCGAGCGCCAGGCGCTGGAACTGACCAAGGGCCTCGCCATCGCCGGAGAGTAAAAACCGCCGGGGAGCAATCCCCGGCGTTTTGTTTTCAGACCGCCTTGCCGGTCTGGCTGTCGATGATCTGACCAGTCGCCGTGCCGGTGATGACCTTCACATAGGCCTTGGCGACATCGGCGGCTTTCTGGCCGCCGGCCGGGTCCTGGCCCATCCCACTCAGCGTCTCGGCGACCCAGGGCGGGCTGACGACGTTGAGCCGCACCTTGCCCTTGAGGTCGAGCGCCGCGCTGCGCACAAAACCTTCGAGACCCGCATTGATCATGCCGATCGCCGCCGCCGCCGGCATCGCGACCCGCGCCAGCGTGCCCGAGGTCACCGTGATCGAGCCGCCCGGCCGCACATATTTCATGCCGGTGCGGATGACATTGATCTGCCCCATCAACTTGTAGCCTAGGCTGAACGCATAATCCTCGTCGCTCAGTTCGGTGATCGGCTTGAACGCCCCGCCGCCTGCCGCGCTGACGATCGCATCCACCTCGCCGATCGCCGCAAACAGCTTTTCCAGCGACGCCTTGTCCTGGATGTCGGCGCGATACTCGCCGGCACTGCGCGATACGGTGATGACCTCATGCCCCGCAAGGGCGGTGACGATTTCGGCACCGATCGTGCCGGTTGCTCCAATGACGATGACTTTCATGGTCGATCACATCCAGGGTTACGCTGAAGCCCTCGCAATCGTCGCGATCGCGGAAGCCGAAGGCAATTCACCACGAATGCGCCGAGCGGGGAAGGCCGCTTTGCCCTAGTATTGACGAACAATGCCTTCGCCTTGTCGGACATGGTGAGAACAGCAGGCCCGGCCTATATCAGCGTCAGATCAATTCATCGGGAGACAATCATGATCGATGCCCGCATCCAGACCGACGTCCGCTCGGCCCTCATCCTGCCGCTGGCCACCAAGCTGGGTCCGGTCCACATCGCCGTCACCGAAAAAGCCAAGGCGCTTGCCATCTGGCGCGATGTCGTTGGTCTTGAGATCATCGCCGAAACCGGCAACCTGCTGACCCTGGGTGCCGGCGGCACGCCCTTGATCGTGCTCGAAACCGGCGCGACCCGTCCATCCGTTCCCCGTACCATCGGCCTCTACCACGTCGCCATCCACGTGCCGACCCGGCCCGATCTTGCACAAATGGCCGTCCGCGCCCTGCAGCGCCAGGTGCAGATTTCGCCCACCGATCACCTGGTGTCCGAAGCCATTTACCTCTGGGATCTGGACCACAACGGCATCGAAATCACCTTCGAAACCCCCTGGCGCGGCACGCTGGCCGACCCAAAGCTGGGCCATTACGCCGTCACCACCGAGGGCAAGCCGCATTCGGGCCGCGAGCCGATCGATCTCGATGGCCTGCTCGACGAGCTTGGTGACAAGCCCGTGCTCGTCCCCTCCATGCCCGCCGGCACGCGCATTGGCCACGTCCATGTCCATGTCAACGACCTGCACATGGCGATGGATTTCTATCGCGATGTCATCGGTTTTGCCGGGTTCCTCTTGATCACCTCGTTCGGCATGGGCGATGTCGGCCTCGACTACGCCCCCCACACCATCGCCTTCAACATCTGGTCCGGCGAGAACGCCGCCCTGCCGCCCGCCGGCGCCGCCGGCCTCCGCTGGTTCACCATCGTGCTGCCCGATACCGCCACGCTCGACGGTGTCCGCACCCGGCTCGCCGCCGCCAAGGCGCCGGTGTCGGAGATCGATGGCGGCATCGAAACGCAGGACCCGTTCGGCAATCGCATCAAGCTGCTGCGCGCCTAGCCTCGACGCCAGCGAACCGAACCGCTAATCCTCCCGTTCACCGAGCGGGAGGATTTTTCATGCGCACAGCAGCCGACGTCATCGCTTTCTGGTTCGAACAGCATGGCTCCGGGGACTGGTTCGGCGGCAAGCCCGAATTCGACGCCGCCTTGGCGCAAGAATTCGCCGCGACCCACCCGCACGTCGCCAAGGGCGAAGCCTGGCATTGGCGCGCCAGCGCTCATGGCCGCCTGGCCGAAATCATCGTCCTCGACCAGTTCTCCCGCCAACTGTTCCGCAAGCAGCCCGAAGCCTTCGCCCAGGACAGGATGGCTTTGGTTCTGGCCCAGGAAGCTATCGCCCAAGGCGCCGACGACGTGGTAAGCCCCTTGCAGCGTCCTTTCTTCTACCTGCCCTTCATGCACGCCGAGTCCCTGCCCATTCAGGACGAGGGCCTAAAGCTCTACCGCGCCCTCGGCGATGCCGAGCAGCTCGGCTTCATGCAAAAACACTACGACTGCATCGCCCGCTTCGGCCGCTTCCCGGTTCGAAACGCCGCGCTGGGACGGGCAAATACGCCCGAGGAAGCGGCCTATCTCGTCGAAATCGGTGACCGCGGCTTCTGAAGCGCCGAGCCCTCTTTTCTTCTCCCCATCGGGGAGAAGGTGGCGCGCGGCGCCGGATGAGGGGGATTGTCGCGGCAATCACTGCGTGCCTTGCGGAGGATAAATTTCCCCTCACCCGTCTCGGCCATCCCGAGCCGACCTCTCGCCAATGGGGAGAGGAAAGCAGGAGGCGCCGCGCTACCGCACCAACCCCGGCTCCACCAGCGCTCCGCGCTGCCCGATCACAATCCCCGCCACCCGATGCGCCGCCGTGGCCGCATCCTGCAACGACTTCCCCGCCAGCCGCGCGCTCAAATACGCCCCGTTGAACGAGTCGCCCGCGCCCGTCGGGTCTACCACAACCGCCCCCGTCGGCGGTGCCACGGTCACCCGCTGGCTTGCCGTCGCGATCAGCGCCGGATTGGCCCCGTCCTTGACCACCACTTCTTCAACGCCAAGTTCCAGATACCGCTCGGCCGTCTCTTCCACCGACTTGTCGCCAAACACCGGTGCCTCGTCCGAATGCGTCGGCAGCACGATATCGCACACGCTCGCCGCCGCCGTCAGCATCGAGGCCATCACCCGCTGACTGCTCCACAGGGCCGGTCGCAGATTGGGGTCGAACACGATTTTAGCCCCCGCATCGCGCGCTCGTACGATCGCCCCCAAGAGCCTTCCACGCGCCCGCGGATGCAGGATCGCCATGGTGATGCCGGAGAAATACACCATGTTGGCGCCCTCCAGCGCGCCGTTGAGCGCATCCTTGTCCTCGGCCATCAGCTTGGCTGCCGATTGGTCGCGCCAATAGGTGAAATGCCGGTCGCCATGCTCCTGGTGGATCATATACAGCCCCGGCCGCCGCCCTTTGACTTTGCCGATAAACTGCGTGCCGATGCCGTTGCTATCCAGAAACGCACGGATATCGCCCGAATAGCGGTCCTCGCCCAGGGCAGTGAAATAATCCACTTCCCAGTCGTCCCCCAGCAGCGCCCGCATGTACCAGGCCGTATTGAGCGTATCACCGGCATAGCCCAGCCGGTATTGCCGATCCTCGCCCCCGGCCATCTCGATCATGCACTCGCCAATGCTTACGAACCGCTGTGCCAAGTTCAAAATCTCCATTGCGTCCCTATGGGTTATGCCGTCAAACCCACCTGCGCCGCAAGATTGCGCATAGCCTTCCATACAAGTTTGGAAGGCCTTATGCTGCGCCCTGTTGTTTGGAGATTCTGCCGCCATGACCCGCCTGAGCGCCAAAACCCTTGCCGGATCGCCCACGGGCTTTGCCGTCCCCGATTATGACCGCAGCGCGGTGACGCCCGGCATCGTGCATCTCGGCATCGGTGCCTTTCACCGCGCCCATATGGCGGTCTATGTCGATAGCCTGCTGGCGACAAACCCCAGCTGGGGCGTTGTCGGCGCCAGCCTGCGCCGTCCCGATACCAAGGAAGCGCTGGAGCCGCAGGATGGCCTCTACACAGTCGCCGTGCGCGACGCCTCCGGCACCAAGGCCCGTGTCATCGGCTCGATCCTCAAAGTGCTCGATGCCAATACCCAGCGCAGCGAATTGCTCGATCTGATGGCCTCGCCCGCCATCCGCATCGTCTCGCTCACCGTCACGGAAAAGGGCTATTGCTCCGCCCCCGCCACCGGCGAGCTCGATCCGAACCATCCCGATATCGTCCATGACCTGGCCAATCCCGATGCCCCCCGCAGCGCGCCGGGCATAATCGTCGCCGCCCTGGCCCAGCGCCGCGCCGCCGATATCCGCCCGTTCACCGTCATGAGTTGCGACAATCTCCCCTCCAACGGCCCCACCACCCGCCGCATTGTCGTCCGCTTCGCCGAACTGCGCGATCCCGCTCTGGGCGCCTGGGTCGCCGAACACGTCGCCTTCCCCGGCACCATGATCGACCGCATCGTGCCCTCCACCACCGATGCCGACCGCGCCATGGTCACTTCGCTGACCGGGCTCGAAGACGCCTGGCCGATCATGACCGAGCCCTTCACCCAATGGGTTATCGAAGATCATTTCCCCCTCGGCCGCCCACCCTTCGAAACTGTTGGCGCGCAAGTGGTCAAGGATGTCGAACCCTTCGAGCGCATGAAGCTGCGCATGCTCAACGGCTCTCACTCGACTCTAGCCTATCTCGGCTACCTCGCCGGTCATCAATACGTCTCCGACGCCATGGCCGATCCGGCTTTCGTCAAGCTGATCCACAATCTGATGACCGAGGAAGCCATCCCCACCCTCGACATGCCCGGCGTCGACCTGCCCGGTTATCGCGATCAATTGCTCGAACGCTTCCGCAATCCCGCCCTGCAGCACCGCACTTGGCAGATCGCCATGGACGGCACGCAAAAACTCCCCCAACGCCTTCTCGGCACCATCCGCGACCGCCTCAAGGCCGACCAGCCCATCACCCACCTCGCCTTGGGCGTTGCCGCCTGGATGCGCTACGTCATGGGCATCGACGAGAACGGCGACACCATTGATGTGAAGGACCCCCTCGCCATGCGCATGATGGCGATTTCGGCGGGGGCAGGGGGTGACCCCGAAGCGCTGTTCGATGGCCTATCGGCGCTGACCGAAGTGTTCGGCACGGATCTGCCCCAGAACGAAGTGTTCCGCGGCACGGTCATCGAGCACTTGGAGAGCTTGTTTGAGATCGGATCGGCGGAGACAGTGGCGGAATTGGTTGGCGACTAATCTAGCAGTCGACACCCTCCCCCTTGCGGGGAGGGATCAAGGGTGGGGGGATGTTTAGCCCCGATCCATCATCGTGGCTCCCAACACCCCCACCCACCTCCCCCGTCAAGGGGGAGGAGTTCGTCCGGTGGTTGGGCTGAAACAGTGGACCAACCTTCTATTCCTCTCCTCGTCGGGGAGAGGGTGGATCGGCGCAGCCGAGACGGGTGAGGGTGCACTTTATCAGGGCAGACACCCTCATCCGGCGCTACGCGCCACCTTCTCCCCGACGGGGAGAAGAAAAGGCCGGCCTAATCCCGGGTCTAAACCCAGCCGTTCAACGCCCGATCGAAAATATCCAGCGCCCGCGCCTTGGTCAGCTCGATGGGATTGCCCCCCGCCGTCGGATCAACGATCGCCATCTCCCCGATCAAATCCCGCTTCGACTCATCGACGCCAAACTCCCGCAGCGTATTGGGCACATCCAGCCGCTGCCGCAGCGCCAATACCGCATGCTGGAAGGCCTCGAAGCTTGGCGACATCCCCAGATATGCCGCCAGCCGCGCAATCCGCTGCTCGATGGCCGAGCGATTGACCGCCAGCACATAGGGCATGAACACCGCATTGGTCATGCCGTGATGGGTGTCGTAAAGCGCCCCCACCGGATGGCTCAGCGCATGGATGGCCCCCAGCCCCTTCTGGAACGCCGTCGCCCCCATCGCCGCCGCGCTCATCAAATGTCCACGCGCTTCGATGTCATTGGGATCGAGATAAACCTTGGGCAAGTTCTCGAACACCAGCCGAATGCCCTCGACCGCGATGCCGTCGGCCAACGGGTGATAGCCCGGCGCGCAATAGGCTTCGAGGCAATGCGCCAAGGCATCCATGCCGGTGCCCACGGTGATGAATTTGGGCATGCCCACCGTCAGCTCCGGATCGACGATCACCACCTTGGGCATCATCAGGGGGTGGAAAATCACCTTCTTGGTGTGCGTGGTCTCGTCGGTGATGACGCTGGCGCGGCCCACCTCCGAGCCGGTGCCTGCCGTCGTCGGCACGGCGACGATCGGGAAAATCCCCTTGGGGTCGGCACGGGTCCACCAATCGCCGATATCCTCGAAGTCCCACATCGGGCGCGTCTGGCCGGCCATGAAGGCGATGGCCTTGCCGACATCCAGCCCGGAGCCGCCGCCGAAGGCGATGACGCCATCATAGCCGCCCGCCCGCAGCGCCTCGACGCCGGCATTCACATTGGCCGAGATCGGATTGGGCTTCACATCGGCGAATACGCCAGCTTCGATCCCCGCGGCCTTGAGCAGTGCCAACGTATTCTGCGTCACCGGCAGGTTGACCAGCCCAGCATCGGTCACCAGCAGCGGCTTGCTGATCCCCGCGCTCTTGAGCGCCTCGGGCAATTCGGCAATGCGCCCCGCGCCGAACTTGATGGCGGTCGGGTAGTTCCAGTTGGCTTTGGTCATTGGGGCCTCCAGTGGCACGCCCTCGTGGTTCGAGGGTCGCTGCGCTCCCGCCTCACCATGAGGTCTACTGGAGCTGCGATTCAAAGTAGCCCTCATGGTGAGGTGCGAGTTCTTACGAGCCTCGAACCACGAGGGCGTGGCACTAGCCATGCTTGAAATGATAACTCTTGGGCTGGGTCAAATTCGCATAGCCAATCTCGCTCAACGCGCCGCCCTTGCCGGTGTCTTTGACCCCGGTCCACACCAGCCCCGGATCGAGATAGTCACAGCGATTGGCGAACACCGTGCCAGTCTCGACCCGCGCGCCGATTTTGCCCGCCGCATCCAGGTCCTCGGTCCAGATCGAGGCCGTCAGCCCATAGGGGCTGTCGTTCATCAGCGTGATGGCTTCCTCGTCGTCCGCCACCTTCATGATGCCGACAACCGGCCCAAAGCTTTCCTCGCGCATAACCGACATCTGGTGGTTCACATTGGTCAACACCTCCGGCGCCAGATACGGCGAGCCGTCTTTGTCCAGCTCATGCCTTGAATTCAAATGCCGCTTCGCCCCACCGCGCACGGCCTCCTCGGTCTGTCCGCGCACATGATCGGCAAAATTCCCCCGTGCCATCGGCCCAACCACGGTCGCTTCATCCAACGGATTGCCCAGGGTCCAGCCCTTGGCATTCTCGACGAAGCGCTCGACGAACCCGTCATAGATCACCGCATCGACATAGATGCGCTCAACACCGCAGCAGCTTTGCCCGGAATTGAAGAACGAGCCATCGACCAGGTTCTCGACCGCGTTGTCGAGATTGGCATCGGCGCGGACATAGGCCGGGTCCTTGCCGCCCAGTTCCAGCCCGAGCGTCGCGAATGTGCCGGCCGCGGCTTTTTCGATCCGGCGGCCACCCTCGACCGAACCGGTGAAATTGATGTGGTCGATCGCGCCCGAGGCGATCAGTGTTTCGGTGTCCGCATGGCCAAGCACCAGGTTTTGGAAAATGCCGTCGGGAAGTCCAGCATGCTTGGCCGCTTCGGCAAATCTCTCTCCCGCCAGCAGCGTCTGGCTGGCATGCTTGAGGATCACCGCATTGCCCGCCATCAGCCCCGGCACGATCGAATTGACCGCCGTCAAAAACGGATAATTCCACGGCGCAATCACCATCACCGTGCCCAACGCTTCCCGCGTGATATACCGTGTAAACCCCGGCTTATCGGTTTTCTCCACCGGCGCCAGGCTCGCTTCGGCAATCGCAATCATATGCCGCGCCCGTTCCTCGACGCCGCGCTTCTCGCCCCCGAACCGGATCGGCCTTCCCATCTGCCAGGCCAGTTCGGGCACGATCGCGTCGTTCATTTCCAGCAGCGCATCGACGAAATGGCTCATCACCTTGGCCCGCTCGGCCACGGTGATCTCGTGCCAGCTGTGCCGCGCCGCTTTGGCGCGCACCACCGCCGCATCGATTTCCGCACCGCTGGCCAAAGCCCGCTCAGCATAAACGCTGCCGTCGATCGGCGAGATGATTTTGACCGTTTCCGTCATGTTCCAGCCTATTACCTTGCCACGATGTCATCCCCGCGCAGGCGGGGACCCATCCTGGAATCTCAAGTTGGGCCCCGGCTCAAGGCCGGGGTGACACCGAGTATGTGATGCCGCTTGTGGCAGCAAGTGGGCTTAGCTGCGTTCAAAACCGCGCTTGAGCTCCCAATCGGTCACGCGCCGATCATACTCGAACTGTTCCCATTCCGCCGTATGGACATAGTGCCCCACCACATCCTCGCCGAACACCTCGCGCAACAGCACCGAATGGCGCAGCGTTTCAGTGGCTTCACGCAGCGTCTTGGGAATTTCGCGCAGCTTTTCAGTCACATAGGCGTCGCCGACGAATGCCGGCTCCAGCGGCAGCTTGTCCTCGATGCCCTTGATCCCAGCCGCGATCAGCGCCGCCATGGCGAGATAAGGGTTCAAATCCGCGCCCCCAATCCGGCATTCCACCCGGATCGCCTTGCCGCCTTCGCCACACAGCCGGAACCCGGCCGTCCGGTTATCCGAGCTCCAGATCGCCTTGGTGGGCGCAAACGTTCCCGCCTGGAACCGCTTGTAGGAATTGATGTAGGGCGCGAGGAAATAGGTGATGTCGCGCGCATAGGCGATCTGCCCAGCCATGAAATGGGCCATGGTCTGGCTCATGCCACGCTCGGCTGAGGGGTCGGCGAACACCGGCTTGCCCGCCATGTCGGCCAGCGACATATGGATATGGCTCGATGATCCCGCCAGCCCGAAATCCCACTTGGCCATGAAGGTCACGGCCTTGCCCTGCCCATAGGCGATTTCCTTGGTGGCGTTCTTGAGCACGACATGGCGGTCGGCCATGGTCAGCGCGTCGGCATATTTGACGTTGATTTCTTCCTGCCCCGGGCCCCATTCGCCCTTGGAGCTTTCCACCGGAATGCCCGAGGCCTGCAGGTGCTTGCGCAGCGCCCGCATCACCCCCTCTTCCTTACTCGTCTGGAAGATGTGGTAATCCTCGATGTAATAGCCGGAGGTCTTCAGGTTCCGGTGGCCCTTTTCGTGCACGGTACGGAAATCGTCGTCGAACAGGTAAAATTCCAGCTCCGTCGCCGCGTTGCAGGTATAGCCCATCGCCGCCAGCCGCTCGATCTGGCGCTTGAGAATGGCGCGCGGGCTATGCGGAATTGGCTCGTGATGGTGGTGATCGCTGAGGTCGCACAACGCCAGCGCCGTGCCCTCTAGCCATGTCGCCTTCATCAGCGTCGTCAAATCGGGCTTCAGCACGAAATCACCGTAGCCCTTTGCCCAGTTGGCCGCCTCGTAGCCGGGCACCGGCTCCATATCGATATCGTCGGCCAGAAGGTAATCGCAGCCATGGGTTTCATCATGGGCGGTTTCGAGGAAAAACTCGGCTTGCAGCCGCTTGCCCATCAGTCGCCCCTGCATATCGGGAAAGGCGACGAGGACGGTATCGATCGTGCCGGCGGCGACGTCGGCCTTGAGCGCGTCGAGCGAATAGGCGGCCATGCGAAACTCCCACAGTGTTCTTGATTGCGGGGCCACGGTGAACCGCGGCCCCGTTTTGGCGTTAGGCCTTTTGATGTTCCATCGCGAATTCTTCTTCCGGCGACAGGATCAGCTTGTGCCGCCCGATGACCGCGAAGTAGACGACGCCGACGGCGCACCATGCCACCACCCAGATCACGCCCTTGAAGAAGTTCGGGTCTTGCAACTGGTAGAACAGTGTCACGGCGGCGATGATGATGGTCAGGACCGCGCCCGGAATGCCCACCGGCGAACGGAACGGCCGCTCGATATTGGGCAGCTTGCGGCGCAGGATAATGAAGCTGATCGCCTGCATGATGTAGCTCAACATTGCGCCGAACACCGCCATATTGAGCAGCACCGAGCCAATGATGTCATCGCCGAGCTGGGTTTCGCCTTCGCCGCCGCCGCCATTGACGAACCAGATGATCAGCATCACCGCCAGGCCCAGCAGCGCGCCCGAGATCATGGCGATATGCGGGGTCTTGTATTTGGGATGCGTCACCGACAGCGCCGACGGGAAATACCCCGCCCGGCTGAGCGAATAGACCTGACGGCCCTGCGCGTAGAGGATGGTGTGGAACGAGGCGATAAGCCCGATCAACGCCACAATGCCGAACAGGGGTGCCGCCGCATCGCCATAGATGTTGCGGATGCCGAGCAGCGCCGGCTCCAGCGACGAGCCAAGGGCAAAGCTGCCGACGCCGTGGATCGATGGGTTGAGCAGCACGATCATGAACGCGCTGAGCAGCAGGGTGCAGAACCCCAGGAGAATGCCGCGCGGCATGTCGCGCTTGGGATCGACCGATTCTTCGGCCGCCAGCGGCACCTGCTCGATGGCCAGGAACAGCCAGACTGCGAAGGGCAGGGTAGCCAATACGCCTTGCCAGCCAAAGGGGAACCATGAGCCATTGCCCTCGGGCAATTCGACTGCGCCACCATCCGGCCCGACGCCGATATTAAGCGCCCAGCGACCGAAATCGATATTGGGGAAGGCGCTGAACCAGAAGAAGACGAGGCCCGCCAGCGAGATCAGGGTTACCACCAGCGTGACCTTGTAGCTGAGCGCCACGCCATAGATGTTGAGCGCGAGGAAGATGGCGAAGAACACGATCCACAGGATCGGGTAGAGCGCCGTATCGAGCCCCGTAATCGAGCCGAAATAGCCTGAGATAAAGGTGACGATCACCGCCGGCGTCAGTACATATTCGACGTTCTCGAACAGGCCGGTGACAAAGCCGCCCCACGGCCCCATCGAGGTGCGCGCGAACGAATAGGCCGCCCCGGTATGGGGCAGTGCCGGGCTCATCTCGGCAATCGAGGAGACCAGGCCCAGATACATGATGGCGATGATGGCCGCTGCCACCATCATACCGCCCCAGCCGCCGGTGATGAAACCGAAGTTCCAGCCGGAGAAGTGGCCAGAAATCACCGCGCCGACGCCGAGCGCCCATAGCGACCAGATGCCCGCATAGCGGGTCAGCCCACGTTTTTCGAAATAGCTGCTGTCCTGCGTCGCGTAGGCGACGCTGCCGACCTTCTTTGTCTCTGCCATTATTCAAGCCCCCAGGTTTAAAGCCCCAATCTTGCGTCTAGCGAGCCGCCGCCCTGCCGCGCGCCTCATGCGCGGCCACGAGGCATCGGGCCAGCCGGGCAGCCCAGAAGGCAACCCCGGCGGGTTCGAGAATTTCAGTGTTGCGAATTTCGATCATGGTGGCCTCGAGCCCGCGCCCATCACCATGCTTTTCCAGCGTCAGCGTCACCCCGTTGAGCGCCGCATAGGGCTCGTTCCAGCCGAGGTCCAGCGCCGGATCTTCGGTCATGAGCGCGTCGAACAGCTTCTGCGTATAGCCGGTGTCGCGGCCGTGGATCAGCCCGATCGGCCAAGGCCGCGGCACATCGAGGTAAATCGGGGTAAACGAGTGCATGCAGACCAGAACGGTCGGCAGGCCGCGCTCGGCGCGCCGATCCAGCACCCGTTCGATGGCGAGGTGAAATGGTGCGTGATAATCGCCAATCCGTCGCGCGCGCTCCTCATCGCTCACATCGATATTGGCCGCGATCATCGTGGCCTCCGACAGCGTGCGGATCAGTTCGGGCGAGTCTGTCTCGCGGTTGCAGTCGATGATCAGCCGCGACACGGTCGAATGTACCAGCGGCGCATCGAGCAGATCGACCAGCGCCTGGCACACCGATAGCGCACCCGGATCCCAGGCGATGTGTTCCAGCCGCTGCGCCAGCGACAGGCCCAGATCGCCATAGCGCTCGGGAATGCGATTGGAGGCGTGGTCGCAAACCAGTACGAAGGGCGAGCGCCCCTCGGGATTGATGGTGATTGCCGGCGGCAGTTGGCTCGCCTCAAGGCGCGCCTCTGCACGATCGTCAAGCATGCCGTGCCCCAGCCGGATCGCCGATCCGGACTTCCATCTTCATGCGCCGGCCCTCACCAGCGATCACGAAAGATTAATGACAGATGAAAGCCTTTTGCGGCCTCTGTCAAAGGCTTGGTGTGTCCCCTGTGGATAATTTTGACCGTTCGATCAAAGTCCTATGCCGCGTCGACCCCATCCATGGCCAGGAACTCGTCAGCGCTCATGGTAATTTTCGCATCGATCGGGCCGATTTTGGAATGATCCTTGCCCACAAAATCGAGCCGGTCGAGCACGCTGCGGATAACGTTGAGCCGACCGCGCCGCTTGTCGTTGGCGCGGATGATGGTCCAGCGCGCATACGACTTGTCGGTCCGCGTCAGCATTTCGTCGCGCGCCTTGGAATAGGGTTGCCAATTGTCGAGCGCCTTCAAGTCGATTGGCGACAGCTTCCACACCTTGAGCGGATCGTGCCGCCGGTCATGGAACCGCTTGAGCTGCATTTCCCGCCCGATCGACAGCCAAAACTTGAACAGATGAATGCCGTCATTGGTCAGGCGTTTCTCGAATTCGGGCGCTTCCTCCAGGAAATGCTCGGTCTGTTCGGGCGTGCAAAACCCCATCACCGGCTCGACCCCGGCCCGGTTATACCAGGAGCGATCGAACAGCACGGTCTCCCCGGCGGCCGGGAGCCAGTCGACATAGCGCTGGAAATACCACTGTGTGCTTTCGCGATCGTTGGGTTTGGGCAGCGCCGCGATCAGATTGTAGCGCGGGTTGAGATTTTCGAGATAGGTCTTGATCGTGCCGCCCTTGCCGGCCGCATCGCGGCCCTCGAACACCAGCATTACGCGCTCGCCCGTCTTGGCCAGGTGGGCCTGCAGCAGCACCAATTGCTTTTGCAGGTCGAGCATTTCCGCTTCGTAGACATCCCAGTCCAGCTTGTCCGCATAGGGATAGCCGCCCGAGCTCATTGCGGCCTTCTTGATCGCCTTGGGCAATTTGGGATTTTCGATATCGAAGTCGTCGAACGGATTGCTCACCTGTCTCTCCCTTGTCGCATTGAACGTGCTATGAAGATCGCTTGTGTGCAAGTGGCTCCGGCCGCTGTGGTTTTTTTACGGTGTCGATGCTCGTTTCCAGTTCCCCCCAACCGCGTAGCTTTGTCGTAACGCTGATGTCGCGCCTGCTCAGCCGGGCCACGCTGCTGCTTGTGCTGGCCGGCGTGCTGCTGGCTTTGGTGCTCTCCGCCGGGCTGCACCCCATCAATGCGCTGCTGGCTTTGCTCATCATGGGAGTCGTGGCGGCGCTGTTGCCGGCTGCTGAAATCCGGATCGAAACCGTCGTGCCCGGCGCCAGCGAGATCGTCACCGATGACGAACAGTGGATCGCCGCTTTCGCCGATGCTTTGACCGACCCCTGCCTGCTGCTCGACCGGCGCGCGCTCGTCACCCACGCCAATAGCGCAGCGGCGCGAAAGTTTCCTAACCTGATCGCAGGCAATCCCGTCACCTTCTACCTGCGCAATCCGGATCTGGTGCAGGCCATCGATGGCGCCGGCCGCAGTGGCACGACACGAACCTTCGAGCTGCACGAAACCCTGCCCTCCGAGACCTGGGACAAGGTTGTCGTCACCCCGCTGCGGCGTCCCGATACCGAATGGTTCGAAGACGAAGGCCGCCTGTTGATTGTAACCTTCCAGAGCCTGACCGAGCTCAAACGGGTCGACGCGATGCGCTCCGACTTCATCGCCAATGCCAGCCACGAGCTACGCACGCCGCTGGCGTCCTTGCTGGGATTTATCGATACCCTTCTGGGGCCGGCCGCGAAGGATACGGCCGCGCGGGAAAAATTCCTCGTCATCATGCGCGGTCAGGCCGAGCGGATGAGCAAGCTGATCGACGACCTGCTGAGCCTGTCGCGCATCGAGATGCACCAGCATGTCCGCCCCACCGGCAGCATTGATCTTGCCGCGCTGCTGCGCGAAGTACGCGAGGGCCTGCAAACGCAAGCCCGGGCGGCCAATGTCGAGATCGTCATGACCCTGCCGGACGGGCCCGCGACCACTACGGGTGATCGCAGCCAGCTCTACGAAGTGTTTGAAAACCTGATCGACAACGCGGTGAAGTACGGCTCCAATGGCAAGACCGTCGAGGTCCAGCTTGGGCCTGCGGGCCGCGTCGGTTTCGCTCATCAGGTCAGCGTCACCGACCACGGGCCTGGCGTCGAGCCCGAGCATGTGCCACGCCTGACCGAGCGCTTCTACCGCATCGATGCCGATACCAGCCGCAAGAAAAAAGGCACCGGCCTTGGCCTCGCCATCGTCAAGCACATCGTCCACCGCCACCGCGGCGTGCTGACCATCAAGAGCAAACCGGGCGAAGGCATGCGGGTCGACGTGCTGCTGCCGTGAGGCTGTAGGATTGGTCTTAGACGGACCGGAGCGCCCGTCCCTCGGCATCGAACAGATGCACCACGGCGGGGTCCAGCCCGACATGCACTTCCGTGTGCAGATGCAGATCCGGCGCCCCGTCCAGCTTGACCGTCAGGTGATTGCCATCGGCCAGCAGGACGTGGATCAGCGCATATTCGCCAAACTGTTCGATGACCTCGATCGTGCCGGTGAATTGCGCACTGGCCACGTCCGTCAGCCCCAGATGCTCCGGCCGCACGCCCAGGCTCGCGGCTTTGGCGACCTGAGGATTGGTTGTCGCAATCGTCTTGCCGCCGGGCAGCGTCAGAGACGATCCCTTCGGCGTCACATTGACGAAATTCATCGTGTGGTTGGCGATGAAGCCGGCGACGAACGTATTGACCGGGTGGCGATAAAGCTCCAGCGGCGTGCCGACCTGCTCAATCCGCCCGGCATTGAGCACCACGATCCGGTCGGCCAGCGTCATCGCCTCGACCTGGTCATGCGTCACATAGATCATCGTCGCATCGAGCGTATCGTGCAGCTTGGCGATTTCGACGCGGGTCTGCCCGCGCAGTGCAGCATCGAGGTTGGACAGCGGCTCATCGAACAGAAAAACCTTCGGTTGGCGCACAATGGCGCGGCCAATGGCGACGCGCTGGCGTTGCCCGCCCGACAGGGCTTTTGGCATGCGGTCGAGATAGGGCTCGATCTGCAAAATCCGCGCAGCCTCGCGGACGCGCTGGTCGACCTCGGCCTTGGGCGTCTTGGCCAGCTTCAACCCGAAGGCCATATTGTCGTAGACGCTCATATGCGGATAAAGCGCGTAGCTCTGGAACACCATGGCAATGCCGCGCTGGGGGGAGGGGACGTCATTGACCACCTTGCCGCCGATCTTCACCTCGCCTCCGGTAATGTGCTCCAGCCCCGCGATCATCCGCAACAACGTAGACTTGCCGCAGCCCGACGGGCCCACAAAGACCACGAACTCGCCTGACTTGATGGTCAGATCGACCCCATGCAGCACCGGCACATTGCCGTAGGACTTGTGTACGCCGGTCAGTTGGACATCGCTCATCGTGGTCTCCTCATTCGTCAAGGGTCACCCCGGCTTGCGCCGGGATGACAGCAATGGGCCTCAGGCCGTCTCAACCATCAAGGTCGCGATCTGGAACGGCCGCAGTTCCAGCACGACGGTATTGTCCACCACCGTGACTTTACCCTCGTCGCCTTCTTCCATCAGGTTCACCAGCTTGGCCGACTTGATCGGCAGCCCGAACCTGATCGTCGCCGTCGCCCGCGTATTGGCAGTCTCGAAAACCCGCAGCACCAGCCCGTCGGATTTTTCCGCTTTCTTGACCGTCTCGATGGTCACATTCTGCGCATCGCAAGTCGCAAAAGCGAAGCTTTCGCTGGCCCCCGTCGCCGCGCCCGGCTTGACCGAACCCAAGACCGCGATCGGATTGTTGAACCGCTCGGCCGCGCGATGCACCTGCGCCAGATCGGCGACGCCATCGTGCACGAACAAGCCATAGCGCAGGCGATGCTCGCCCAGATCCGCCTTCGGATCGGGAAAGCTCGAACCGCGCAGCAGCGTCAGCCGCACGGTCTGCTCCAGCGCGTCATAGCCATACTTGCAGTCATTGAGCAGCGCGGCGCCGAAATCGGTCTCGCTCATATCCACCCAGCGATGCATCGAGGCTTCGAAGCGCGCCTTGTCCCAACTGGTATTGCGATGGGTCGCCCGCTTGACGTGACCGAACTGGATTTCCGAGCGGATTTCCGAGACGTTCAGATCGAAGGGGAAACACGCCTTGAGCACGGTCGCGCGTTCCTGCCAGTCGACAAAGGTGTCGAATTCAAGCTGGCGAGCGCCTGCTTCGAGCGAAATGACCTGCACGACCTTGGACAGGTTGTACGTCCGCTCCACCCGGATTGCCGCGCGATGCGGGCCGGTCTCGACCACGGTAATGGTGGCCTTGCTGTCGCTGAGCGGCCAGAACTGCTCCTCGAAATACCGGTCGATATCCCAGGCGTCCCACTCCATCGGCTTGTCTTCGTAAGCGATGAGCCGGTTGCCCGTCTGCCCCTTGGCGATGACTTCGCGATTGCGGCTCTTGTCGAGGATCGAGGTGATCTCGCCAGCCTTGTCGAAGCTGACCTTGATCAGGTCGTTTTCGAGCAGGCTGGTGGTCGCCTTCAGTGTCGATTTGCCAGCAGCAACGCCGGAGACCACCTGAACGCCAGTCCAGCCGAGCGGTGCCAGCGCTCTGACTGGCGCCGCATAACTGGTCTCGCCACCGGCACCCACCAGCTTCTGCAGCGGCTGCGTCGCGCCGCCTTGAGCAAGCCCGGCGCCATCGAGACCAGCATCGCTGCCCAGGCTCACCAGCGCATTCGTCCGCGCCTGGCTGGTGAAGTTGAACAATCGCGTGCCGCTCTTGGCGCCCGGAATGGCCGAAGCCGCCGAGTGCCATGGCCCATTGGCCGACGCCAGGGTCGAGAACAGCTCGCCATATTCATTGTCGGAGTCGACATAGACTTCGGGGATCGACGTGCCCGGCAAAATGTCGTGGAACTGGTTGATCAGGATGGTTTCCCAGAACGTATTGATCTGCGCCGCTGGGTAGGCCGCGCCGCTCTGGGCATGCGCCAGGGCGCTCAGCAGTTCGAGCTCCTTCATCACCCGCTCGCTCTTGCGGTTATTGGCCTTGTTCTTGGCCACCGACGTCAGCGTGCCGCGATGATATTGCAGGTAAAGCTCGCCATTCCATTCGGGGAAGCGGGCCGGGTCCGCTTCCATGGCCGTGCCCAACCGGTCGAGGAAGGGCGCGATGCCTTCGAGCTTCAGCTTGGGCGCACCGGGAATGCCGCGCTCCAGCCGCGTGCCGCGCTCGATCATCGCGCGGGTCGGTCCGCCGCCGCCGTCGCCATAACCGTAGCACAGCAGCACTTCGTCATAGGCCTGCTTGGGCTCGTAACGCGTCCAGGCGCCCATCACTTCGCTGACCGAGAGATCGGAATTGTACGTGGTGTAAATCTGCTCGCTGCCGAACTTCTGCGCGGTGATCAGCTGCGCCTTGGTCTTGGTGCCGTCGATGCCCCGCCAGAAGAAGGTGTCATAGGGGTGGCGGTCGGTATCGTTCCAGCTCAGCTTGCTGGTAACAAAATATTCCAGCCCCGAACGCTCCATCACCTGCGGCAGGTTGGCCGAATAACCGAACGTATCGGGCAGCCACACAGTCTTTGGGGTAACGCCGAATTCCTCGATATGGAACCGCCGCCCGCGCATGATCTGGCGCACGAGGCTCTCGCCCGAAACGATATTCACGTCCGGCTCGACCCACATCGCGCCTTCGATTTCGAACTGGCCGGATTTGACCTTTTCCTTCAGCCGCGCCCAGGTTTCCGGGTAATCGGTCTTAAGGAAGTTGAACAGCACCGACTGGTTGTACATGAAGACGAACTGCGGATATTCGAGCATCAGCTCCATCACCGTGGCGAAGCTTCGCCCGGTCTTGTCGCGTGTATGCATCACGCGCCAGAGCCAGCCGACATCGAGATGGGTATGCCCCACCGCCGTGATGGTCGGCATCACCTCGGTGTCCTTGAGCTGATAAATCTTGGCAGCGATCTTCTCGGCCGCGCCCAGCGACGCCTCGAACGCCTCGGTATGCGCACCGCGCCGATCCAGCGCGCGCAGGGAGTCATTGACCAGCTTTGTGATGGCATGCCGACGCGGATCGGACTGGTGCAGGCGGGTGGCGACTTCCAGCGGCGTCTGCAGGTCGTAATAGAGCTTTTCAGCGCGTTCGTTGCGGATGAAGAATTCGACGGTGAAGCCGACCAGCAGGCGCGGAAAAAACGTGAAAGCGTTCACATGCACGACGCGCTTGGTGCCGGCCTTGGCCTTGCGCATCACCACCACTTCATTGTGGTTTCCGTCGATCGCCTGCGCCGTCGAGCCATCGAGATAGGCGAGGCACTGCGGATCGGTGCCGCCAGGCCGGTCGCTCCACTGCGAGGTGACGCGCATGATGAAGGTCTTGCCTGCCGCTTCCTTGGGCACGGTCACTTCAGCAGCGAACCACGTATTGTCCTGGCTGCGCGCCCATACGGTGCGCGCGTCGAACTTGGTCCAGCCGCGCCAATCGGCCTTGAGCGCGGCCTGGGCGCTCAGGTTTTCCTCCACATAATGCCACTGGAACGGCACCTCGACCGGCGTCAGGATTTTGGCGTGCAGATCGGCGCACAGCCGCAGCAGTTTCCCCTCGGTTTTGAGATCGTCGTCCAGCAGGCCAAGCTTGGTGGACAGGGGATTGGAATAGGTCATCCTTTAACTCCGACACCGGCGAAACCTGTATTCATGTTGCGCCGTAACAAGAAATAGACGCCGACCGCCGGCGCTGCGTAGATAATCGAATAGGCCGCCAAGAACCCGTACTGGATCGCCCCATTCTGGCCGAAAGCGGCATAGAGGCCCACCGACATGGGAAAACCCTGTTCGGTGCGCGAAAAGATCAGCGGCAACAGGAACTCGTTCCAGGCGCCGGTGAAGGTGAAGAACCACACCACCGCAATGCCGGCCCGCGATAGCGGCAGCACGATGCGCGTGACGATGTGCCAAAGGCTGGCGCCCTCCACATAGGCGGCCTCTTCCAGCTCTACCGGCACCGTATCGAAGAAGTTCTTCAGCAGCAGCAGGGTGAACGGCAGGTTCAAAATGGTCAGCGCCAGCACCACGCCGTAATTGTTCAGCAGCCCCATCGATTGCGAGACGAAATACATCGGCACCAGCACGCCGATCGAGGGCAGCATGCGCATCACCACCAGCGCCCACAGGAACGCATTGCGGCCGGGGATTTTCAGCCGCGACAGCGGATAGGCGGCCGCAATGCCGACGATCACTGTCAGCGTCGCCGTGCCGGCCGCGATATAGACCGAGTTCAAGAACTGCCGCCCCGCATTGCCGCTCATCGCCTGAGCGAAATTGCCCAGCGTCACACCCTGAGGGATCGCCAGCCGACCGGTCGCCGCCGGATCGAAAGCGTTGAGGATGAGCCAGGCAAACGGGCTTATCCAGATCAGCGCCATGAACGACAGCGCCAGCGCCATGGCGCGGGAATGCGCTTCATTTTCCATTATTTAGGCTCCCGCAGCAGGCGCAGATAGATCAGCGACAAGGCGCCCACGATCAGCAGCATGGCCACCGAAATGGCGCTGCCATAGCCGAGCTTCCCGGTGCCGAAACTCTGCTTGTACATGAAAATGGCCAGGGTCTCGCTCTGCCGTCCCGGCCCGCCGCCGGTCAGCGCATAGATCAGCGGGAAATAGGTGAAGGTCCAGATGGTGATGAACAGCATGTTCGTCGCGATATGCGGCCGGATGATCGGCAGGATGACCAGCCAGATGCGCTGGAATGGCGTCGCCCCATCCACCTTGGCGGCTTCCACCACTTCGCGCGACACCGAGTCCAAAGCCGCCGAGAACAGCAGGTAGCTCCACGCGGTGCCCTTCCAGATATTGGCGATGGTCACCACCGGCAGTGCGAATTCGCTGATGAAATTGACCGGCTTGAAGCCCAGCGGCGTGATGATCAAGTTGTTGATCAGCCCTGTCTGCGAGGTGGTCGCCGACCACAGGAACGCCGCTACGATATCGGGCAGCAGCCAGCCCAGCATGATGGCGACTTCGATGAAGCTGCGCAGGTTGGACTTGGTGGTGCGCAATGTCCCCGCCAGCAGGAAGCCGAGCACGCTCTGGCCTACAATGGCCGAAAAGAAAGTGAAGATGACCGTGGTCCACAACGCATCCAGGAACCCCTTGCGGGTCCATAGACGCACGTAGTTTTCAAAGCCTACCCAGCTCCAGTTGACCGACTTCCTGCCCACAAGCTCAAGATCGGTGAAGGAGAAGCTGAAGGCCCAGGCGGTGAAATAGATCAGTGCGGCGAGCAGCAAAAAGGCCGGCAGCATGCCTAGAACCAGCAGCCACACATTGGATGCCAGCCAGGGATTGATCTGGTTTTTCATCGCCATTCGGCTGGATTTCCTGTTGGTCGCAACATCGTCCGCATACTCGATGCAGTCCCCTCCCCCTTGAGGGGAGGGCTAGGGTGGGGGGAGGCCTCAACAGGAGTGGAGCTGCCGCAAGGCCTCCACTCCATCCTGCAAACCCCCACCCCCAACCCCTCAAGGGGGAGGGGAGCCGCCGCTCCATATGCATTCAAAACTCCCGTACCGGCGGCGCCGGAGGACCGGACGCCGCCGTGCCGGGAGGGCCTCGGTATTACTGGTAGACTTCGACCGCGTCTGCGCCGAACTCGTCGACCAGGGCGTCGTGATATTCCTTGACCACGTCATCCACGGAGCCGCCGTCGAGGATATCGGCGGTTGCCTGCTGGATCAGAGCCGAAACGGTCTGATAGCCGGGGACAGTGTCGCGACCAGTGGTGGTGGCGGCAAGAGCCGTTGCCTTGGCCAGATAGGCGTCAGCGGTATATTCCGGGGATTCCGAAATATCGGTACGCACACCCATGCGGTGGTTGGCGATGGTCCAGGCTTCGAAGTTGGCTTTGTCGAAGATGGCTTCCACCAGCTTGAACGCGGTATCCTTGTCGGCGGCCTTTTCGTTCACGCCCACAGCCCAGCCACCCGAAATATTGGTGGTGGCATTGGTGCCCGGATCGCCCGAGCCCGGCCATGGGGTCCAGCCGACCAGCGCATCGCGCTCTTCGCGGCTCGGCACATTGGCGCCGGTGCAATCCCACAGGCATGCATCTTCCCACGAGCCGGACGCCAAAATGCCGATGGTGTTATTGGCCATGGCTTCACGCACCGAAGCGCCGATATCGGTGGCATAGTTCAGGTCCGGCGCGGTCAGCTGCTTGCCGACATAGACATCGTGATAAAGCTGCAGCGTCTTGCGGATGCCTGGGCTGTCGCCGATCCACTTGCCGCTGGTACGGTCGCGCAAGCGATTGCGATCGCCTTCGGGAACATCGGCGCCGAGCAGCGCCATATAGAAGCCCTGCATCGTGGTCGCTTCGCCCTGCTTGGTGCCGGCGGGAAGCTGGAACGCGTATTCGACGCCGGCGTCCTTGAGCTTCTGGGCCGCATCGAGCACGTCAGCCCAGCTCTTGGGCTCCCATGGCATGGCAATGCCGGCCTTGGTGAAGTTGGCCTTGTTGTACCACAGCATGCGCACGTCGGTGTCGGTCGGCAGGGAATAGACCTTGCCATCATAGGAGCCGACTTCGATCAGGCCCTTGAGGTAATACTGATACTGGTCCCACTTCCCAGCCAACTCGTCCAGCGGGTGCAGATAACCGGCCGAAGCCAGTTCGCTCACCATGAAGCTGTCCATCAGCACCACGTCGGCGGCGGTGCCGGCCGACAGGTCCAGCGCCACGCGCTGGTCATAGCCCTGGTCGGGCAGCTTGATGGCGTTGACCGTTTCGCCGGTCGCTTTTTCGAAATTGGCGACACCTGGTTCCACCAGGCCCGAGAGCCACGTGGCATACATAAAGGTGATTTCGGCATGCGCTGGGATAACCGACGCTGCAGCCATGGCCACAGCGGCGACCGTCGCCATTAGATTCCGTTTGAGCATGAACTCCTCCTCAGGTGCTCGCACCGCGACAATGCGCGGCTCTTGCGCCGAACCCTCCTCCGGCGCCGGCAGAGGTAATCATGTTAATTGCAACGTTGCAATGGTGACGAGCAAAAAGAGTCGAGCAGCTTTTGTCTTCTGCATTTATTGCTTTTGATATGAACAGGTTAGGGCCTATTCGTCCTGTGAATATCACCCTTTGAAGGGCGTACCTCATTCTGCATCGTTGCAAAATCTTCGCTGTTTTGAATCCTGGTGACAGGGTGTAAAAGACCGCTGGAGACAATCGGACAGACAATGGCTGGCGGCAAAGACAAAGGCAGCGGAAACGGCGCGGGGGCGATTGGCCAGCGCGCCACGCTGCGCACGATTTCCGAACTGACGGGGCTCAGCCAATCGACGGTGTCGCTGTCACTGCGCGGCGGCACCGCGCTCAAGGAGGAGACGCGCCGCAAGGTGGCCGAGGCCGCCAAGGCCGTCGGTTATGTGCCCGATCGGGCCGGTGTGCGCCTGCGGACCGGCAAGACCAATGTCATCGCCCTGGTGCTGGATGGCGGCGACGATTCCATCGATTTTGCCCGTCAGATGATCCAGGGCATCGGCCAGGCCATTCGGGGCTCGCGCTACCACCTGACAGTGATCCCGGAATTCGTGCGTACCCAATCGGTCGAAACCGTGCGCTACATCCTGGATAACCGCACCGCCGACGGCGTCATCATCACCCATACGGGGCCGCGCGACCGGCGTGTGCAATTGCTGATGGACGCCAACTTCCCCTTCGTCAGCCATGGCCGCACCGAGTTCTTCACCCAGCACGCCTATCACGACTTCCATTCCGAAGCCTTTGCCACCGTGGCGGCCGAGCGGCTGGCCTCCAAGGGCTGCAAGCACCTGCTGATGCTGGTGGGCGACGACAGCACCACCAATCACCACAATATCGTCACCGCCTTCCACCACGCCACCGCCCGGCTGGGCATTGTCGGCACCATCATGGACAGCGCGGCCCTGCGTGGCGGGCCCGACGAAATCCGCCAGCTTGGCCTCGATATCGCCCGCCGGGCCGACCGGCCGGATGGCATCATCTGCGATAGCGAAATGCGCACCCTAGCCCTGATCGGCGGCCTGCAGGATGGCGGCCTGAAGCTCGGGCAGGGCGTCGAGCTGATCTATAAGCAGACCTCGGACATCCTGCCGACGCTGTTCCCCAGGCTCGACAGCATCGTCGAGGACGTGTTCACCGCCGGCGGGGAACTCACCCGCCTGCTGCTGCGCCGCATCAATGGCGAGGCCCCCGAAACGCTGCAAACCCTGTTCGAGCCATCGCCGCGCTGGCGCAGCTAGGCCGTCACCCTTCGTGCTTCATCCGGTCCTGCCGTGCGCCTTCAGCCTCGGAGGGCTGTGCGGACTGGAAGCTGCCGATCGGTATGGCGCCGGCAGGATGATAGACGCTGACGATGACGCCGGTTTTGGAAACCCCGCTTTCCACCAGCTTGAGGGCTCCGGGTCTTGTGCCCGTCCCGAACAGGCGCTTGCCCGAACCCAGCACGACCGGCAGCGTCAACAGCCGGAATTCGTCGATAAGATTGTGCTCCAGCAAGGTTTGCAACAACACGCTACTGCCCTGGATCAGCAGATTTGGCCCGTCGCCCTGTTTGAGCTTGGCAATTTCGCCCGGAACATCGCCGGTGACGCGGACGGAATTGACCCAGTTCAGCGGTTCGGACGCCGATGAGGTGACGACATATTTGGTCACCCCGTTGAACAGCACCGAGATGGGGTCGTCCTCCAGATAGGGCCAGTGCGCCGCGAAAATCTCGTAGGTCTTGCGGCCGAGCAACAGGTCGAATGCGTCCCCGAACATGCCACCCATGAACTGCTCCATGGTCTCGTCCCAGAACGTGACGGTCCAGCCGCCCTGGGTGAAGCCCCCGGTTGGGTCCTCCGTCGGGCCGCCCGGACCCTGCATCACGCCATCCAGACTGACGAAGGCAGCAGCGATAATTTTCCTCATCATGGATCTCCGTTCCCTTAAGCACCAAGGACGGCCCGAAGCGCGCCGATCCGACATCAGGGAGCAAAAGGACGCTTACTCGGCAGGCCTTGGATGCTCGGGGTCCTTGGGTATGCCTCCCGTCCGCCTGATCCGCTCTTTTACGCTCAGGCCGGTCTTGCGCACCCTATGCTCGGTCTTGGCCCAATAGAACGGCCGGTCCAGCAGTTCATGCAGGGCGCGCAGCGTGGCGATGGCCAGCAGCAGCCAATAGAACGGCAGCAGCAATTGCAGGACCATCAACCGATAGCGTCGCTGCCGGTGCAAGCCGATCAGGGTCAGCGCCAGGGTGGTGGAATAGCCAAAGCACAGCAGGCCGAGATGCAGCGCTGCCCAGGACCAGCCGAAGCCGCCGAACAGGAACTGGTTCATCACCGTCTGCACCAACAGCGTCGGCAACAGCGCCGTATGCAGCAGCGGCGATACGATCATCGATAGCACGGTGACCTTGAAGGCAAACATGGAGCGCCAGCCCATCTCGCGCCGCAGCGTAATCGGATAACGGTTGTGCACGATAAAGGTCTGCATCCAGCCCTTCATCCAGCGCGTGCGCTGGCCCAGCCAGCTTCGCCACTGCGTCGGGGCTTCCTCCAGCGTGTGCGAGGCGAGCATCGCGGTGCGATAGCCGCTGCGGGCCAGCCGCATGCCCAGGTCGGCGTCCTCGGTCACGTTGAACGCGTCCCAGCCGCCGATGGCGCGCAGCGCGGCGATGCGGAAGTGGTTGGACGTTCCACCCAGCGGCATCGGCAATTGCCATTCCGCCAGGGCCGGCAACAGCGCGCCGAACAGTCCCGCATATTCTCCAGCGAACAGGCCCGCCAACCAGTGCTCGTCGGCATTGTCGATGAGCAGTTCGGCCTGCAGGCATTGCACATCCGGCTGGTCGCGAAACGCTGCTGCGGCCTGCCAGAGCTGGTCGGGGTGCGGCCGGTCCTCGGCGTCGAACACCACCACAAAGTCGCCCCGGCACGCCGGCAGTGCAAAACCCAGTGCCTTGGGCTTGGTGCGCGGCGCCGCGTCGGGCACGCAGATTAGCGAAAAACTTCCATCGTCCGGCAGGCGGCCCACCGCATCGATCGTGGCGCGCGAGCGGTCCTCCACCACGAATTTGATGTCGAGTTTTTCGGGCGGATAATCCAGCGCCCGCAGCGCGGCGTATAATTGCGGCACCATATGCGCCTCGTCGCGCAGCGGCACCAGCACCGAGTAGACCGGTAGTTCCGCATCGTCGGGCCGCTCCGGCGGCGGTGGCGGCGCGCCCTCAACCAGCCCGCGCCAGCTTGCCGCCAGCCGCAACACGGCGGGCAGGCCCAGCAGCACCACGCTCAACGGCAACAGCCAGCTCAGCCCGAGGAACGGCACTATGATGATGATCCCAACCAGCAGCGTCAGCGCCACCACAAAGACGATCCGCACCGGCCGGGTCAGTTCCAGCTGTGCGGTGGCAAACGGCCAGCGCCGCGCCAGCCCTTGCCGCGCATTGTCGACCAGCGCTTCCGAGCTGGCCTGCACCATATAACCGCGGATCGCCGCCTCGGGCACGAAGCATACCCGGCTATGCAATTGCGGCCGTTCGCGCAGCCGGGTTCGCAGCGCCAGGATTTCAAAGAAACCGGGGGAAGAGAAGAATACGTCGCGATCGATCAGCCGCAGCGGCACGGCGCGCGCCCGCGCCAGTTCTGCCAGGGGATAGTGTTCGGCATGACCTGACAGGCCGCGAGGAATCACATCGAAAAAGGCGAAGCCGGCCCAGTGCGCCGCCCGCCGCATTACCGTGATCTGACCAAGATTGAGCGTATTGGCGCAATAGCTGAGCGGGTCGACCTCACGCTCCAGCGCGCGTTCCAGTACCTGCTCGGCGGTCAAACCCTGGGAATCGCCCGTGCCCATTACCGCCGCGATGAGGTCCAGTGCATCGGACATGGCTCAACCGGCCCGACACGAGGTCAATTGAGTATCGCGGGCAATAGCCCAGTACCCATCGGCCATGCGCACTGTTCGCGCGCGATGCGACGTCCCCAAAAAGATCAACTGGCGCTGCCCCGCCTGTTTTACTCTACGGGCATACTGTCATAAATGTACAATTGCGCAAGTGCTTGTAACTAAGCAAAAAACCGCCGCCCGATGGGGCAGCGGTGCTGACTGTTTTGATGATTTAGGCTTAGTGCTTGGCGTCGAATTGATGCGGATTGAAGTGGTACGCCGTCGAGCAGAATTCGCACACCACCTCGATCTGGCCATCGACCGCCATTTCCTCGCGGTCCTCGGGGGTGAAGCTGGTGGCCAGCATGTCCTCGATCCGGTCGGCCGAGCAGGTGCAGCGCTCCACCAGCGTCGTGGGGGTGAACACCCGCACACCCGTCTCATGATACAGCCGGAACAGCATCCGCTCCGGCGACAGGTCGGGGTCGGCCAGTTCGATATCTTCCAGCGTCATCAGCAGCGTCTTGGCTTCGTTCCACACATCGGGCTCGACGAAGTCGGGATCGGACATGTCCGGATTGTCGAAGTCGCCATTGCCCGGCAGGTCGGCCATCATCGATTGCCCATGCTCGGGCAGATGCTGGATCAGCACGCCGCCGGCGCGCCAATGGGGACGGTGATCGCCCTTCTGCATGAATTCGGCAACCGCCAGCCGCACCTTGGTGGGGATCTGCTCGGATTGCATGAAATAGGTGTGTGCGACCTCTTCAAGGGATTCCTCCTCGAGCGCCACGATGCCCTGATAGCGCTCCATATCGGCGCCCTGGTCGATAGTCATGGCGAGGTGGCCATGGCCGAGCAGCTCGCCCGGCTTGGTCCTGCCCTCCTCGGACGCCTTGAGCAGCGCCTCATGATCGTAGCGCGCATAGCCGCGGATCCCGTCCGGCGCGTCGAAATCGACCACCAGCAGGTTCACCGGCCCATCCGTATGGGTCTGCATGATGAAGCGGCCATCGAATTTCAGCGACGAGCCGATCAGCGACGCCAACACCACCGCCTCGCCCAGCAGCCGCGCCACCGGAGCCGGATAGTTATGGCGGCTCAGAATGGTATCGAGCGCCTCGCCCAGCCGCACCGAGCGGCCGCGGGTATCGAGCTTGTCGAGCGTGAACGGCACGACCGCGTCATCGCCGGTTTCCGGGCGATCGAGGCCGAGGGAACTCATCAGTGTGTCAGGCATAGCGGTCGCGTCCGTCGTCATTTGTATTGGTTTCTTTCGGCAGGCCTGGCCTTCCGAAGTCGATCAAACCACAACGTCATTCCCGCGCAAGCGGGAACCCACTCTGCTTCTGCTGGGGATACCCAGAAGAATGGGTTCCCGCTTGCGCGGGAATGACGCTGTGACAGAACAAAGCACGGCAATAGGCCGTTAGTTTGTTCTAGTTTGTTTCAACCCCAAACGCCCAGCACAGGATGGCTTTTTGTGCATGGAGGCGGTTTTCGGCCTCGTCCCACACCACCGATTGAGGACCGTCGATCACCTCGTCGGTCACCTCGTCACCGCGATGCGCGGGCAGGTCGTGCATGAACAAGGCGTTCTTGTCCGCCAAGGCCATCAAATTGGTGTTGACCTGGTAGGGTTTCAAGACCCGCCGGCGCTCGGCAATATCCACGTCACCCATCGACACCCAGGTGTCGGTGATGACGAGATCGGCGCCCTCGACCGCTTCGCGCGGGTCCTCGATGAGCGTCACATACTTGCCCGCCCGGCGAATGTCCTGCATCAGGTCTTTTTCCGGGCTGTACTCGTCCGGAACCGCAATGGTCAGGTGGCATTCGAACACCTCGGCCGCGTTGACCCAGGAATGCAGCACATTGTTGCTATCGCCAACCCAGGCCACCTTGGCGCCCTTGATATTGCCGCGGTGCTCCTCAAACGTCATCAGGTCCGCCATGATCTGGCAGGGATGCGCGCGACGCGTCAGGCCGTTGATGACCGGCACGGTCGCGGCTTCCGCCAGATCGAGCAGATCGGCATGGCTGAGAATGCGGATCATGATCGCATCGACATAGCGGCTGAGCACCTTGGCGGTGTCCGAGAGGGTCTCTTCGCGGCTGAGCTGCATTTCCTGGCCGGACAGCATGATGGTCTCGCCACCCAACTGGCGCATGCCCACATCGAAGCTGACGCGGGTGCGAGTGGACTGGCGCTCGAAGATCATGGCCAGGACCTTGTCCTGCAGCAGCTTGGGCCGGTCGCCATCCTTCAGGCGGGCCTTGAGCGAGCCGGCAGCGGTGAGCATGCCGCGCAATTCATTATAGTCGAAATCGTCGATCGAAAGAAAATGTCTGGGTGTGCCGGTCGATGTCATGGGCCGGGTTCCTTTGTGACGCATAGAAAAGCGGGCGGCGCCCCTGTGGGCACCGCAATGAATGCTGCCTCCACCTCAGGGTGGAGGAAACAAACCGCGTCGTCGCCGTCCGAAATATTGAGGTGCGTCCTGCATTAGTCGACTGCCGGCACCGAAGCCGTTTCCGTCTCGATCGCGGTGAAGGCCGCGGCAATCTTGTCGATAGCCTCTTCGATATCGGCCTCGGAGACGATCAGGGGCGGCAGCAGGCGCAGCACATTGTCGCCGGCGCCGATGGCTAGCAATTTGTGATCATCGCGCAGCCGGGCGACGAAATCGCGCACCGGCGGGGTGATCTTGATACCGGCCAACAGGCCCTTGCCGCGGTGCTCCACGACAAAATCGGGAAACCGCTGCGCGAGCTGCTGCAGATGCCAGGCCAGCTTCTGGCCCATCTGGTTGACCTGATCGAGAAAGCCGGGCGCCAGGATACGGTCAAGCACCGCATTGCCGACCGCTGTCGCCAGCGGATTGCCCCCATAGGTTGAGCCATGCGTGCCGGGCACCATGGAGGCCGCCACATCGCCCTTGGCGAGGCACGCCCCCAGCGGGAAGCCGCCACCGATGGCCTTGGCCACGGCAACGATATCGGGCGTGATGCCGCTCCACTCGAAAGCAAAGAAGCGCCCGGTCCGGCCATAGCCGCACTGGACCTCGTCAAGCACCAGCAGCATGCCATGCTTGTCGCACAGTGCGCGCAAGCCCTGCATGAATTCATTGGTCATGGCGGTGACGCCGCCTTCGCCCTGCACGGTTTCGATCAGGATGGCGCAGGTCTGCGGCGTAATCGCCGCCTCGACCGCGGCTAGATCGCCCGGAGCCACATGCTTGAAGCCCGGCATGGCCGGGCCGAAGCCTTCCAGATAACTCGGATTGCCGCCCGCCGCGATCGTGCCCATGGTGCGGCCATGGAAGCTGCCGGTGAAGGCGATGATCTCGAAGCGCTCGGGCTCGCCCTTGGCAAAGAAATAGTGCCGCGCCGTCTTGATGGCGCATTCCAGCGCCTCGGCGCCCGAATTGGTGAAGAACACTGAATCGGCAAACGTGGCATCAACCAGCCGCTGGGCCAGCCGTTCCTGCTCGGGAATGGTGAACACGTTGGACGTGTGCCAGACCTTGTCGGCCGCCGCCTTCAGCGCCGCGATCAGATGCGCGTCGCCATGGCCGAGCGCATTGACGGCAATGCCGGAATGGAAATCCAGATAAGCCAAGCCGTTCTGGTCAAAAAGGCGCATGCCTTCGCCGCGCTCAAACGAGAGTTCGGACCGAGCATAGGTGCCAAAAAGCGCAGACATGGACATTGACCTTCGTTAGGTGTGACAGACAAGGCACAGGGCGGTGACGGAATTATCACTGGCCCCGAAAAAACCAAAAACGCGCTCCAGTTATGCAGCGCGTTCCGGCCCTGACATAGAGCATTTTTGCTTTGAAAGTCAATGTTTGCGCGCCAAGTGACTGAATTGACTCAGCCTTTCTTTACGCGATGTTAACCAGTCGTTTTTCCGGGGAAAATGGGCTTGGACTCTTGATCCCGATTCCACCGATAGCGTAGTATAGAACGCGTTGGGGACACGATATCTCGTGTGGCGGACCCACCTAACATACGACGTATAGCGATATTTGGCGACCAGGCCATTCTGGGAGCGCAATGAAGGATTCTGCTTTGACGATGGTTTCAGGAGCGCAGCCCATGGGCTGGACCGACGAGCGCGTCGAGACGTTGAAGAAGCTTTGGATGGAGGGCCTGAGCGCCAGCCAGATCGCGGGCCAACTCGGCGAAGGGGTGACCCGCAACGCCGTCATCGGCAAGGTCCACCGGCTTAAACTTTCAGCCCGGGCCAAGCCCACCAATTCGGCGCCGCGCGCCCGTCCGGCAGCGCGCCCTGCGCCGCGCCGGGTGGCCAGCCCTGCCTCGACCATCGGCAATGCGATGGCGGGGATGAACAAGGCCCGCGCCAGCATGAGCAGCCGCCCGCAGACCATGGGCGCCACCGCCCTGGCCTCGAACCCCGAAATCGAAGCCCAGCTTTATGTGGCGCCGGCGAGCCAGGAAATCTTCATTCCCGAAGACAAGCGCCTGAGCCTGCTGCAGCTGACCGAGGACACCTGCAAGTGGCCGATCGGCGACCCGCTTAACAAGGACTTCTACTTCTGCGGCGGCCACGCCCAGGACACGAGCCCCTACTGCGAATTCCATGCCCGCAAGGCCTACCATCAGGTCGACCGCAAGCGGCGCTGAAATCTCCCGTTCCCTCCCGAAAACTGGGGCGCCAATGGCGCCCCTTTTGTTTGTGCAAGAGACTCCCATGCGAGCGTCCCTCCGACAAAAGGCCATGGCCGTCTGCGATGCCAAGATCGCCCAGAAGGGGCAGGGCGTCGGGCTGTCCTTCTACGCCTTCTTCGCCAACAAAAATGACGACCCGGACCTTTTGATGGAGGCCGCCACCTGGTGGATTGAAACCCACCGCCTCGACCATTTCGAGAAAGCCACCAAAATCAGGGCTATGCTTGAAGCGTTGGCCTGAGGTGGCGACTACGCTTTGGGGCCTGCCCCATAGCGCAACCCATCCACCAGGAGCGACACCATGCGGCGGGCCTGGGTCAGATCGCCGTTCGGCGCGGAGCGGCTGAGGCCGCCGACAGCTTCCAGCAGATCGTCCGGATCGATATCGCCGCGGATTTCGCCCGCCCCGGCAGCGGCGTCCAGCAGGCTCCGTAGGGCAGGGCGAAGCCGCTCGCAGAAATAGGCCGGCAATGGATCAAAAGCCGGGTTGCCGGAGTGCAGCGCCGCCGCCAGCCCGCGTTTGGCATTGAGAAAATCCACATAGCGCTGCATCCACAGGCCGAGGGCCTCGCTGGGGCTATGCACGGCGGCCAAGGCCGGCGCCGCATCGGCGCAGGCATCGATCTCGTTGCGGAACACCGCCACCACCAGGTCCACACGCTGCGGAAAATGCCGATACAGCGTGCCGACGCCAACCCCGGCCTTATCAGCGATTTCGCGCACCGGCGCCTCGACACCAGAGCAGCTGAACACAGCCATCGCCGCTCTGAGTAAGGCATCGAGGTTGCGCTGCGCATCGGCGCGCGGAGCCCGGGTTTTTGCCGCCGGCTGTCCTGTGTCGTCTCCTGATGCAGGCACGTCTGCGCTCACGGCGAAAATTTCCTCTTGCCAAAACGGAACAACGTTCCGTATATAGACGGAATGCTGTTCCGTTTAGATCGATATAGCCCATCGCGGCGCCATTGACCACACAGCAGCGCAAAAAGGATACCATCATGACTGATACACGCATTGCCCTCGTCACCGGGGCCAATCAGGGCGTCGGCTTGCAGCTCGCCAAGGAACTCGTCGCCAATGGCGTCACCATTCTGCTCGGCTCGCGCAACGCGCAAAAGGGTGAGGCCGCGGCCAAATCCATCGGGGCAGGGGCCATTGCCATGCAGATCGACGTCACCGACGCCGCCTCGATCGCGGCCGCCGCCGACCGCGTGCGAACCGAGTTCGGCCGCCTCGACCTGCTGGTTAACAATGCCGGCATTTCCAACAACCGCACAGGCCCGGTGACCATGGCGGAATTCACCAGGACCAGCGCTGCCAGCATCGTCTCCATCGACGAGGTCCGCGCCATCTGGGACACCAATGTGTTTGGTGTACTCGCCGTCTACCAGGCCATGCTGCCGCTGCTGCGCCTAGGCACGGATGCCCGCATCGTCAACGTCTCGAGCGGTGTCGGCTCGCTCGCCGCCAATGCCGATCCGGCCTTCCCCTATCGCAATATTTACACGCCCGGTTATGCCGCCTCCAAGACAGCCCTCAACGGCATCACATTGGCCATGATGATCGAGCTTGAAGGCAGCGGCATCAAGGTGAACCTGGTCTCGCCCGGCTTCACCAGCACCGCGCTGAACAATTTTGAGGGCACTGACACGCTCGAGGACGGCTCCCGCGAAGTGGTGCGCGTTGCCCTGTTCGGTCCCGACGCCCCGAGCGGAACCTTCACCATGTGGGACAACACGACCATCCCCTGGTGATCGTGGGCCAATGGGCTATCGGCTCGGCCGGACATGCGGGGGATGGCTTTGGCCATCTCCCAGCCCATCCCACTACATGAACTTCCGTCCCGCCACCCAGATGCCGTTGATGACCGGCAGCCCGTCCACCACGCGCACCCGCAGCAAATCCGCCCGCAGGCCGGCCTCGACGCGGCCACGATCCTCAAATCCCAACACCGCCGCCGGCCGGCTGCTCACCATCGCCACGGCGTCGTGCATCGCCATCCCACGCGCCGCCAGGATAAACGCTGCCTGCAGCATGCTGGCAGGCACATAGTCCGACGTCAGGATATCCAGCAGCCCCTCGTCGGCCAGCGCCGCGGCGCTGACATTGCCCGAATGGGAGCCGCCTAGCACGATATTGGGCGCGCCCATGACGATCTGCATGCCCAGTTCGCGGGCATGGCGCGCCGCCTCGAAGGTGGTGGGAAATTCGCTGATGGCGATGCGGTCCGCATGGGCCCGGTCCACGTCGCTCACCGTGGTGTCGTCGTGGCTGGCCATGGGAATGCCATGCGCCCTGGCCGCTTCGGCGATCCAGATACGGGCCGGCCCGACATGTTGCTCCTGGGACTCCCGGCGGCCCGCAATATAGACCTCCCATTCTTCATCGTTCCAAACTTGGCCGTTCTTCTTTTTGCGGAAGGCCCGATAGATATCGAGATTGTGCCACTGCCCCTGGCCGGGCGTGTGGTCCATCATGCTGACCAGCCGCAGCGCCGGATTGTCCATATGTCGCCTGGCCAGGTCGAGCAGGCCGGCGTCGGACAATTCGCAACGGAAGTGGAAATAGTGATCGGCCTTGAGCACGCCCGCGGCCTTGGCCTGGTTCACCGCGCCGATCGCCGCTTCCAGCATCGCGGTGCGCGCTCCCTGGCTGTCGTAATCGCCCATCGATAGCGAATCCAGCACCGTGGTAATGCCCGCTCCCAGCACCTGCCAGTCATGCGCCAGCACCGCCGCCACCGGCGCGGGCCAGCGCACTGCGGGGCGCGGATTGAGATGGTGCTCAATGTTGTCGGTGTGCAGGTCGATGATCCCCGGCAGCAGGTAATCGCCGTCGAAATCCAGCACCTCGCCCGTCCTGCCGTCGCCTTCCGCGACCGCCGTGATCGTGCTGCCCTCGATAGTCACCGATCCGCTCATGGTGCGATCGGCCAGCACGATGCGGGCATTGCTGAGTGTCTGCGACATAGGGATGAATCGATCCGGCTGGTTTGTTGCTGCGCGATTAGGTGGCATTGATGACGGTGCGATGACGGGCGATGGCTGGCAAGAACTGAACCTGTCACAAATCAGGCTAGGCCGAGTCGAAAAGGCGGGTTCGCGAGAACCGGACCGGAGCGTACTTCGGTACGTGAGGACCGGAAGCGCAGAGAACCCGCCTTTGCAGGCCGGCATCGCCTGATTGGTGATAGGTTCAGCGATCAATCACGTCCTGGCGCATCTCACTCGGCGTAATTCCATACGCATTGCGAAAATGCTCGTAGAACTGCGTCAGCGAGCTGAAGCCCGACTGAAACGCGATATTGGACACCGACAGGTTTCCCTCGAACAGCAGCGAGCGGGCGCGGATCAGGCGCATCCGCACCACGAATTTCTGCACCGAGATATGCATCACCTTGGCGAACAGGTTGGTGGCGTAATTGGGATGCAGGCCCACCACGTCGGCGATGGATTGCGCCGTCAACGGGTCGGTCAGGTTCTCCACGATATGGCGCACCATGCGCACCACATAGCGCACCGGGGCGGCGGTGCGGGTGCGGGCGCTGGAATTTTCGATCCAGGCCGGCAGCAGCAGGTCCCAGCCGGTCAAGGCGGCGCGGCGGAACATGGCGGCAATTTCAGTCTTGACGATATCGGTGCGCAAGCTGTTGCCGCTGCGATAGTCGCCATGCCAGCGATCGAGCGTATCGATCCCGATACTTTCGGGCCGCAGTTGCACCACGCCGCCCCCCATCAGGGTTTCGGTGAGCAAGCCCAGTTGCGGCATGTCCAGAAAGGCATCCACCGGCAGGTAGATATTGACCTGCCGTCCCCTTCCGGTCTCGGGGCTCAGCGCCACCGTCTGGTGCGGAATGCCAGCCCAGAATGCCACCAGCCGGTCCGATCCCACCGTCACCGGGCGGCCATCGACCAGATAGTCCATCGTGCCGGCGGTCAGCCAGTTGAACTCGATATGGCCATGGCTGTGTGGCTCCGCCATGAGTTGGGGCGGAAACGAGCGCACCCCGAAACGGCCAAAGGCGCGCCCCGACGCGTAGAATTTACGATCGGGGCGCGGGGTGGGGCGAGGGGCCTTGCCACGGCCGATGCGAACGAGGTCGCCCGCCGCGTTCAACTCATCCATACAAGAGCGTTCATATCTTTGAATCCCGGAATAAGTCTCTAACAAACCGGATTGTTTGCGCGCTGGCAAGGGGTAAGGATTTTATCTCAAGCACGGACCTACGGCCGAAGAGTTTCATTCGGCGCGGCGATCAACGCCGTTCCGCTGCTATGGGAGGAATGATGAGAAAACATGCAATTGCCCTTGGCGGGGCAGGCTTGCTGCTGGGCGTTTCCCTGATCGCAGCCATGGCGCAATCAGCGCCCACCACGCCACCAGATCCGCCGCAGTTTGCGGCCCAAAGCGCTCCAATCCTTGTCGGCATCAAGGATATTCTCGAATTCAAGGCGCTTCCCGAATACCATGAGCCCGAATGGGTGACCAAGTTCGTCACCGCCGGGAAGCTTCCGCCGGTTGCCGAGCGCCTTCCCAAGGAACCGATGGTCTACAAGACCGCCAACATGCCTGACGGCATCGGCGTCTATGGCGACGTGATGCGCCATGTCATTGGCGGGCGTCCCGAAGGCTGGAACTATATCGGCGGCCAGTCCCAGGGCTGGGGCGGCATCGATATCGGCCTGTCCGAATGCTTGACGCGCACTGGCCCCCTGTTCGAGGTCAAAGCCGACGAACTTGAGCCGCTGCCAAACTTGGCCAAGAGCTGGGAATGGTCTGAAGACGGCCACACCTTGACCATGCACCTGATCGAAGGCGCCAAGTGGTCCGACGGCGTCGCGTTCAACGCCGATGACGTGATGTTCTACTGGAACGACAACGTCAACGATCCCAACGTCACCCCGCTCAACGGCGCCACCCCCGAAACCTTCGGTGTCGGCACCACCCTCGAGAAGGTCGACGACTATACCATCAAGTGGACCTTCAAGGAGGTCAAGCCGACGCAGTACCTCTATGCCATGGCCTACGGTACCTTCTGCCCGGGTCCCGCTCATATCCTTAAGCCCCAGCATCCCAAGTACAATACGGCTAACACGTACGATCAGTACAAGAACGCCTTCCCGCCCGAATTCATGAACATGCCGGTGATGGGCGCCTGGGTGCCGGTCGAATATCGTCCCGACGACATCATCGTCATGCGCCGTAACCCCTACTACTGGAAGGTCGACGAGAACGGCAACCAGTTGCCCTATCTCGACGAACTCGAGTATCGCCTGTCGACCTGGGCGGATCGCGACGTGCAGGCCGTGGCCGGCTCGGGCGATTTCTCGAACCTGGAACAGGCCGAAGGCTATGTCGAGGCGCTCAAGCGCTCCGCCGAACCGACTGCTCCGGCCCGTCTGCAGTTTGGTGCCCGCACCATCGGCTATGTGTTGCAGGTGAACTACTCGGCCAATGGTTGGGGTGAGCCCGATACCCGCGGCCAGGCGGTGCGCGAGCTCAACCGCAATCTCGACTTCCGCAAGGCCGTGAGCATGGCTCTCGACCGGCAGCGTCTCGGCGACTCGCTGGTGCGCGGCCCGTTCACCGCCATCTATCCGGGTGGCCTCTATGCCGGCACCTCGTTCTACGACAAGGCGTCGACCGTCTATTACCCCTACGATATCGCCGCAGCCAATGCGCTGCTCGATAGCGCTGGGCTGAAGGACACCGACGGCGACGGCATCCGCAACTTCCCGGCTGACCAGGCCGGCGGAGCCAATGTGGAAATCACCCTGCTCGCCAATACGGACTATGGCACCGACACCAACCTTGCCGAAGGCGTCATCGCCCAGATGGCTCCGCTTGGCCTGCGCGTCATTGCCAACTTCCAGACCGGTACGGCCCGCGACGACATGGCTGAATCTGGCAAGTGGGATTGGGCCGTGGCCCGTCAGACCGCCGAAATCGTGACCGTGGTCCAATCGACCTCGGCTCTGGCTCCGGTCGGTCCGCGCACCAACGCCTTCCACCGCGCTGGTACGGACGGCACGCTTGACTTGCTCCCGTTCGAACAGGACCTGGTCAATGACGTGAACAGCTTCATCGCCACCTCGGACAATGCCGAACGCACCGAGATCATGAAGCGGTTCCAGCACACCTATACTGACAACGTCTATACCATTGGTTTGACGCAGTATCCCGGTGCGCTGATCATCAACAAGCGCTTCTCCAATATCCCGGTGGGCGCGCCGATCTTCCAGTTCAACTGGGCTGAGGACAACATCATCCGCGAACGCGTCTACGTTGCGGCTGACAAGCAGAGCACCAACGAGCTCTTCCCCGATACGCTCCCGGGCGCTCCGGGTTCGGCGGGTCCGATCACTGCGAACTGATGACGAACAGGCAGGGGGCCTTTGGTCCCCTGCTCCTTACCAGAAGGGCCCGAGATGCTCCGTTTTCTCGCTATTCGCATCCTCAGCGCCATCCCCTTGCTGCTGTTGCTCAGTGTCGTGACCTTCGCCATCATCCAGGCCCCGCCTGGCGATTATGGCGACTATATCCGCTCGATGCTGGTCAATCAGGGCGGTGCCTCGCCCGAACAGGCGGAAATCCAGGCCGAAGCCTATCGTCAGGCCAACGGTCTCAACGATCCCATGGTCGTGCAGTATTTCCACTGGCTCGGCGGCATCGTTACCCGCTTCGATTTCGGCCATTCGCTCTATTACAACAAGCCCGTCGGCACCGTGGTGACCGAACGGCTGCCCGCCACCATCGCGCTGGCGCTGACCTGTCACATTCTGGCCTCCGTGCTCGGCATCGGCCTGGGCATCGTCGCCGCCACCCGCCAGTATTCCTGGGTCGATACCATGCTGGGCGTGGTCTCGTTCCTCGGCATGACCATCCCGCGCTTCCTGCTCGCGATCATCATTCTCTACGTCCTGGTGTTCAAACTGAACGTGCAGGAGGTGGGCATGTTCTTCTCGGCCAAGTACGGCGGGGCGCCCTGGAGCTGGGACAAGTTCGTCAACCTGCTCTACCATGTGTGGCCGGTGATCTTTATCGCCACCTTCGGCGGGCTGGCCTACAATATGCGCGTCATGCGGGCCAATCTGCTCGACGTGCTCAACGCCCAATATGTCGAAACCGCGCGCGCCAAGGGGCTGCCCGAAAGCGCCGTGATCCTCAAGCATGCCGTGCCCAATGCGCTGCATCCCCTCATCGCCTATCAGGGCGTTGTGCTGCCCTATATGCTGAGCGGCGAAATTGAAGTTGCCGTGGTGTTTGGCCTTGCCACCGTCGGTCCCGCCATTGTCGGCTCGATGGGTGTCGGCGACGTCTACGTCACCGCCACCTTCATGCTGGTGCTGGCCGCGACGCTGATCGTGGGCAATATCATTGCCGACCTGCTGCTGGCGCTGATCGATCCACGCATTCGCCTCGGGGGAGATGCCTGATGGTCGACGATATCAACACCCGCTCCTCCATTCCGCTCCCCACCGATGCCGGCACCGCCATGCCGACCCCGGCCGAGGAAGCGCCACCCAAGGCCGGCCGCTTCATCACCGGCAACGAAGGCTATGCCACGCTGGTCTGGCGCCGTTTCCGCCGGTCCATCATGGGCATGATCGGCCTGACGCTCGTCACCCTGCTGCTCGTGGTGTCGATCTTCGCCGATTTCTTCGCGCCTATGGATCCCAATCGTGCCGAACTGCCCTTCGCTCCGCCCGATGTGATCGCGTTCCAGACGCCGCAGGACACGTTCAGCCTCATCCCCTACGTCTATCCGATCGGCGATAGCGGCGAGTTCGATCCGATCACCTTCCAGCCCATCAGCGGCATCGACAAGACCAACCCGACGCCCACGAGCCTGTTCGTCTCGGGCAACGCCTACAAAATCCTGTGGTTCATTCCGTCCAATATCCATTTCTTCGGTTCGACCGATGGCCGTCCGATCCATCTTCTGGGCACCGACAAGTTCGGCCGCGATATCCTGTCGCGCGGCATCGTCGGCTCGCGCATTTCCCTGATGATCGCGCTGGCAGTGGTCGCGCTGACCACCGTCGTCGGCACGCTGGTCGGCATCACTTCGGGCTATCTCGGGGGCCGCACCGATGCCTGGGTGCAGCGCTTCGTGGAATTCGTGCTCGCCTTTCCACAATTGCCGCTCTATCTGGCCCTGACTTCGCTCATTCCGGTGACGGCGCCGTCCAATATCTTTCTGAGCTTCGTCATCGCCGTCATGGCGGTGCTGGGCTGGGCGCAACTGAGCCGGGAAGTGCGCTCCAAGACCCTAGCACTGGCCCGCATCGAATATGTGCGCGCCGCCATTGCTGTGGGTTCGTCCGATATCCGCATCATCACCCGCCATATCCTGCCCAACGTGCTCAGCCACATCATCGTGGCGGTCACCCTGGCGATCCCCAGCGTGGTACTGCTCGAAAGCTTCCTCGGGTTCCTCGGCTTTGCCGTCAAACCGCCGCTGATTTCCTGGGGCCTGATGCTGCAGGATACCGGCACCTTCTCGGTGATCGGCTCCTATCCGTGGATTCTGTCGCCAGTTATTTTCGTGCTGATCACCGTCTTCGCCTTCAACGCGCTGGGCGACGGCCTGCGCGATGCCATCGATCCGTATTGAGTAGGGCAAGACCATGACCGACACCAACTTGCCTGTTTCCAACACCCGCCACGACCTGGGCAGCCATGGCCGCGAGCTGATCCTCGACGCCCGCAATATCGCCGTCGATTTCAAGGTCGAGGGGGGCATCGTGCACGCCGTGCGCGACGTTTCCTTCCAGCTCCACAAGGGCGAAACCATTGCCCTGGTCGGCGAAAGCGGTTCCGGCAAATCGGTCACCGCCCGCGCCCTGATGAAGCTCCTCACCAAGCGGGCCACCATCGCGCCGCAGACCCAGATCACCCTGTCCGGTCAGGACATCGTCAAGATGGGTGACAACGAGATGCGCAAGCTGCGCGGCAACGATATCGCCATGATCTTCCAGGAGCCGATGAGCTCGCTGAACCCGGTCTACACCATCGGCCAGCAGATCTGCGAGGTGATCCATCTCCACAACAAGATGAACCGCCGCCAGGCCATGGAAAAGGCTCGCGACCTCCTCGAGGAAGTACAGATTCCCGATCCCGGCGCCCGTCTGATGCAATATCCGCATCAGCTTTCGGGCGGCCAGCGCCAGCGCGTCATGATCGCCATGGCCCTCGCCAACCGCCCAGACGTGTTGATCGCCGACGAACCCACCACCGCGCTCGACGTGACCGTGCAGGCGCAAATTCTCAACCTGATCAAGGACCTCAAGGACAAATACGGCATGGCGGTGATCCTGATCACCCATGACCTGACCGTGGTCCGCCAGTTCAGCGAATACGTCTACGTCATGCAGAACGGCCGCGTGCAGGAGCACAATGCCACCGAAGCTTTGTTTGCCAATCCCACCCATGCCTATACCAAGCACCTGCTGGCTTCCGAGCCCAAGGGGACTGCCAATCCGCTCGGCGATATGAGCCAGACCATGCTCGAAGGCAAGAACGTCAAGGTCGCCTTCACGCTCAAGCGCGGTGGCTTCTTCAAGCCTGATTTCTTCGAACTGCGCGCCGTCGACAATCTCGATATCAAACTGCAGCGCCATGAAACACTGGGTATCGTCGGCGAGTCAGGCTCGGGCAAAACCACCTTCGGCCAGGCCCTGATCCGCCTCATCAACAACCAGGGCGGCGAAATCTACTTCGATGGCGAGCGCATCGATAACAAGGACCGCCAGCAGATGCGGCCTCTACGCTCTCGCATGCAGATCGTGTTCCAGGACCCGTTCTCGTCGCTCAACCCCCGCATGTCGATCCGCCAGATCATCGAGGAAGGGCTGATCGTCAACAATATCGGCGCCAACCGTACCGAGCGCGGGGACCGTGTTCGCCAGGCGCTACACGATAGCGGCATGCCCGATACCATCCTCAACCGCTTTCCGCATGAATTCTCCGGTGGCCAGCGCCAGCGCATCGCCATCGCCCGGGCCATTGCGCTCGAGCCCGAATTCATCTTGCTCGACGAGCCCACCTCGGCGCTCGATCTCTCCGTGCAAGCCCAGATCATCGACCTGCTGCGCAAGCTGCAGGATGAAAAAGGCCTCAGCTACCTCTTCATCTCGCATGACCTCAAGGTCGTCCGAGCCCTCTGTCACCGCGTCATGGTCATGCAAAACGGCAAAATCGTCGAGCAGGGCCCAGTGTCCGAAGTCCTCACCAATCCGCAAACCGATTATACAAAGCGCCTTGTCCGCGCTGCGTTTGAAATAGCCGCCTAGGAGCATTTTATGGCAAATCCCAAGATTACCTTTATCGGCGCCGGCTCGGCCGTGTTCATGAAGAACATTGTCGGCGATATCCTGCAGCGCCCGGCATTAGCCGGCGCCACCATCCGTCTGATGGACATCAATCCGACCCGCCTGGAAGAAAGCGAAGTCATCGCCCGCAAGCTGATCGCCACGCTTGGCGTTTCGGCCCAGGTCGAGACCTATTCCAACCAGCGCCAGGCCCTCGACGGCACCAATTTCGTCGTCGTCTGCTTCCAGATCGGCGGCTACGAGCCCTCGACCGTGATCGATTTTGACGTGCCGAAAAAGTACAACCTGCGCCAGACCATCGCCGACACCTTAGGCGTCGGCGGCATCATGCGCGGCCTGCGCACCGTTCCGCATCTGTGGAGCATCTGCGAAGACATGCTGCAGGTCGCCCCCGAGGCGGTCATGCTGCAATACGTCAACCCGATGGCCATCAACACCTGGGCCATTGCCGAAAAATACCCCACCATCAAGCAGGTTGGCCTCTGCCATTCGGTGCAGGGCACGGCCATGGAACTGGCCCACGATCTGGACATCCCCTACGAGGAAATCCGCTATCGCTCGGCCGGCATCAACCACATGGCCTTCTATCTCAAGTTCGAGCACCGCGAGGCCGATGGTTCCTACCGTGATCTCTATCCTGATCTCTTGGCTGCCTATGCCTCGGGCAAAGCGCCGAAGGCCAGCAAGTGGAACCCGCGCCAGAACAACAAGGTGCGCTATGAAATGCTCACCCGCCTGGGCTATTTCGTCACCGAAAGCTCCGAGCACTTTGCCGAATACACCCCCTATTTCATCAAGGAAGGCCGCGAGGACCTGATCGAAAAGTTCGGCGTTCCGCTCGATGAATACCCCAAGCGCTGCATCGAGCAGATCGCGCGTTGGAAGAAGACCTCCGAGGACTATCGCAACGCCGATCGCATCGAAGTCGCGCAATCCAAGGAATATGCTTCCTCCATCGTCAACTCGGTCTGGACCGGCGAGCCTTCGGTGATTTACGGCAACGTCCGCAACAATGGCGTCATCACCTCGCTGCCCAATAACGCCGCCGTCGAAGTGCCCTGCCTCGTCGATGCCTCGGGCATCCAGCCCACCTTCATCGGCGACCTGCCGCCCCAGCTCACGGCATTGATCCGCACCAATATCAATGTGCAGGAACTGACCGTCGCCGCGCTGATGACCGAAAACCGCGAGCACATCTACCACGCCGCGATGATGGACCCCCACACCGCCGCCGAACTCGATCTCGACCAGATCTGGAACCTGGTCGACGATCTCCTCATCGCCCACGGCACCATGCTGCCCGAATGGGCCCGCCTCTCCCGCAAGCAGCAGGTCGCTTAAGCGACTTTGGACTAGTCCTCCCTGTTTGCACAACGGCCCCGATGCGAAAGCACCGGGGCCGATTTGGTTTTTGGGGGACTGCGCCACGCCCTCGTGGTTCGAGGCGCCAAGCGGCCCACCTCACCATGAGGGCTACTGTGGGTTGGGCTACTTGGAAGTCGTGTCTCTCGGAGAGCTCATGGTGAGGTGCGAGCTCTTGCGAGCCTCGAACCACGAGGTCGGGCACTCAATGCCCCAACATCCCCTCCACCGTCTGCACCACCAACAGCACCGCAAACACCCCCAGGGCCACAGAGGTCACTCGCTCCACCCGCGCCGACGTCAACAACCCCCGCGACGACCTCTCCGCTACCATCCCCAAGCTCATCCACCCGATCGCCGTAACCGCCACCAAAACCGCGAACACACCCCAAATACGGCACCCTCGCCCCAAACCCGACCTGCGGAAAAATCGCAAACGCGAACACCAATCCCTTGGGGTTGATCAACGTCGTCGCGAACACCCGCGATAGGGTAATTCCGCGCTGTTTCAGATCGACCCGCCCCGCCGCGCTCCACAGCTTCCACCCCGACCAAACCAGAAATGCCGCTGCAATGAACTTGGCAATCACCGGCACCATCGGCTGGCTCGTCGCCACCGCACCAACGACTTCGGTCCAAAATGTGATGGCAATCAAATAGCCGCCCAGTTCACCTGCCAAAAACGGCAGCGATCTCACCAACCCACGACTGGCGCCCGCGGCGGCCATCAACGTATTGGTCGGCCCCGGCACCGCGAGCAGCGCCAGCACCGCGAGGATAAACGGCACAAACTCGTTCACCCCATCTCCTGAACGGCTTCAAGAAATTCAGCATGCTGCATCGCCTGGCTCGCCGCCGCGCGATATTCCTTCACCAGCGAATTGAACGTCTCTTGCGCAAAGCGCTTGAGCTTAGGATCGCGATCCATCTCCCGCCGCGCCACATCCTGGTTCAACAAGCCAAGCCCGCTCAGCACCGGATAATGCAACTGCGTCTCGATATGCGGTAACCCCCCGAGATAATTGGGAAAATCCTCATGCCGCGGCATCTGGGTCTGCCACCGCGCCAGCCGCTCCCTGGCCTCCGGATGAATGCGGTTGGCCTTCACCTCCCGCCAAAACGGCGTGTCGTCCCGCTCGGTGACGTAATGCGTGTTCACGAAAGTGCGGAAATCATCCACCTGCCGCCCCACCCGCGCATTGTAATCCGCCCTATCCTTGTCGGTTATCTCTTTGGGATCTTTCATGAAATGCTGCGCGAACAGCATCATCTGCACGATAGTCCCATGAATAGACGTCGACTCCAGCGGCTCCAGAAAGCTCGAACTCAGCCCCACCCCGATGCAATTGCCGATCCACGCATTCTCCAGCCGCCCGATCTGGAATTTGATATCGCTCCGCACCTCGATCTCATGCCCCAGCACAAGCTCCACCTCGCGCTTGGCCTCCTCCGGCGTCGAGAATTCATCGGAATACACATAGCCGCAGCCAAAGCGCGTGCGGGTTGGAATTTGCCACATCCAGCCTGACGATTGCGCCCAAGCCCTTGTATAATTAGGTAATTCTTCGCCCGGCTTGATATCGATCCAGAACGGCAACGCCCGATTGACCGGCAATTCATGCGCATAGGACTTCCATGGCGCCTTGAGTTCCTTAACGATGATCTGCTTGCGAAACCCCGTCGCATCGATGAAAAAATCGCCCTCGAACCGCTGATTGTCGTCCAGCACCAGCGCCGTGATCAGCCCGCTCTCCGCATCCCGCTCGACGCTCGCCACAGTCGCATCGACGATGTCTACATGCTTGGATTTGCTGGCAAAAAACTTCCCCACCAGCGCCTGGTCGAAATGATAGGCATGGTGAAACGGCCCCAACGGGATCAGCGATCCATCGGCCTTGCGCGCATACGGCGCCTTCTTCTGCTCCAGCAACGGCTGGAACAGATGCATCTCCTGCACCGCCCTTCCGGCCGCCACCGCATAGACATTGAGATAATCCGACGGTGCACCCGCCGGCGCCTGGATCACCTGATGCGGATCATCGATCGGCCCGTAATAGGTAAAACCCTTGCGCCGCCAGTCTTCGTGGCGAATGCCCAGCTTGAAACTGGCATCGGTCTTGCGGAAAAACTCGAACTCATCGATCTTGAAATGCTTGAGCAACACCCGGAATGCCGCGGTAGTCGCCTCGCCAACGCCGACGGTGGGAATCTTCGATGACTCCACCACCGAAATCTTCGCGTTCAGCCCCTTCCGCCGCGCCTCATCCTGAATGATGAACGCCGCGATCCAGCCGGCGGTGCCACCGCCCACAATGACGAAATGCGCAGGTTTTTCCATGCGTTATGTTCTCCCCACGACACTCTAAAACCAAGCCGGGCGCCCCACAAGGGACGCCCGGTTCGGGAGGTGTTCTTTTGTCGAGAGAGGCTTAGTGATGCCCGCCTGTCATCTCACGCAGCTCTTCCACCGAGCGGACGCGCTTGCGGGCGGCGCCTTCCCAATCACTGGTCTTGACCGTCGATTTGGCCATGCGCTCCTTGGCGGCGGGCACGGCGTCGGCATATTGCGGCAGCCATTGGGACTGCGCCACGACCATCTCGTCGACCATGGCCCACACCTCGTCCGGCGTGCAGATGGCGCCGACCAGCGGATCATGCAGCACGGCGAGCTTGAGCGTATCCAGATTGCCGGTCATCGCCGCTTCCACCGAAAGGCGCTGCACCGAAACCGATACCGAACAGGTCGCGGCGCAGGCGGTCGGTAGCGTGATGCCCTCGATCATGTTGATGCCGAAACGATCGACATAGCCGGGGCTTTCGATGATCGCGTCGTCGGGCAGGTTGGTAATTATCCCACTGTTTCTGCGGTTGAAATGACCGCGATAGGCCCGCCCGGTTTCCATCGCCTCGATGATGTAGCTGGCGTGTTCGGTGGTCCGCTTATGCTCCGAAAGCGGCTTGTTGGCCTGCTCCTTGAACATCGGGAAATCGGTTTCGAACCAGTTGCGGCGCTCGGTCGAGTGGCGCAGATAACCGCCGGTTTCGCCATGGATCCAGTCGCTCATATCGATCCAGCGATTGATCTCGTTCGGCCGCTTGCGATACCAGGGCAGGTATTCGCTGAGGTGCCCGTTGCTCTCGGTGGAATAGACCCCGAAGCGCTTCAGCACGTCGATGCGCACCTTCTCCTGCTTGGAATAAACCGGGTGCCGCTCGAAGCCAGCGATCAGCTCATCTGCCTCGATCTTGCGGCCCTTGGCGCGGATATCGATGTACCAGGTCTGGTGGTTGATGCCGGCGCAGACATAGTCGAGCTCGCTATCGTCAACGCCCAGAACCTGCGCGATCTGATGCGCGCCATGCTGTACGCCATGGCAAAGGCCAACCACATTGACGCCGCCATATTGCTCGGCCGCCCAAGTGTTCATCGCCATCGGGTTGGCATAATTGAGGAACAGCGCGCCCGGCTCGGCCACTTCGCGGATGTCCTTGCAGAAATCCAGGATCACCGGAATGTTGCGCTGGCCATAGAGAATGCCGCCCGCGCAGATGGTGTCACCCACGCACTGGTCAACGCCATATCGCAACGGAATCTTGATGTCGGTCGCGAACGCCTCAAGCCCCCCCACCCGCACGCAGCTCATGATGTAACGAGCACCCGTAATGGCGGCCCGGCGATCGGTGGTCGCGGTCACCTTGGCGGGTAATTTGTTGACAGACACGATCATGTCGATGATCTGCTTGGCCATGTCCAGATTGGCCGGATTGATGTCGGTCAGCGCGAATTCGCAATCGACGAATTCGGGGACCTTGAGCAGGTCCGAGATCAGCGTTTTGGTAAAGCCGATCGAGCCAGCGCCGATGACGGTAACTTTGAAGGTCATCAATCTCTCCCTGCCGCGTTGCGGCTAATTTCTCTGCTTCCCTGTCTAGCCGCATGGGTCGGATCGGTGTAGAGAAAACTTATGCGCAGGCGGGTAATTTTGTGCTCGATGATCTGATTGCTTATGGCCACAAATTGCGGGTGCTGGCGCTGCCCAAAAGCCAAGTGCCGCTGCACGCCATGGCGATCAGCGCCGGCTACGAGCAGCGCGTCAACGAGGTCTATTCCTGGGATGGTTTGCAGCGCGGCACCGCGCCGTTCCTCGTGTTGCAGCACACCATAGCGGGGCAGGGCAGGCTGGATTATGCAGGCACCCAACACCGCCTGACACCGGGCCAGACCATGGTGCTGTCACTGCCGCATGCCCATCGCTACTGGCTCGAACGCGGGCAAAGCTGGGAGTATTTCTGGATCGTCCTCCATGGCCGCGAAGCCCTGCGCATCGCCCGTGAGGTGATCGACGCGGCCGGGCCCGTGCTGGCCTTGCCCGAGCCGGTAATCGATCGCATGGCCGATGCCTGCCTGGCACTGATCGACAAGCCTGGGATTTTGCCCGGCGAGGCCTCAAGCGCCGCCTATGCTGCCATTGTGGCGCTTCATGACGGGGTGTTTTCCACCAATACCGAGCCGCGGCCGGCTCTGCCGCCGGCCCTCACGCGGGCCGTGGCCTATGTCGATGCCAATCTGGCTGGGGCCATCAATGTGGACCGCATGGCGGCCGTGGCGCAGATGAGCCGCGCCCATTTCGTGCGGCAGTTTTCGACGGCCTTGGGCTCTTCTCCATCGGTTTTTGTCTTCGAGCGGCGGCTGGAGCGGGTCGAGCGCCTGCTGCTGGCTACCGATATGAGCGTGGTCGCCATCGCCGCGGCGGCCGGCTTCGCCAATGCCAATTACCTCGCCAAGGCGTTCCGACGTAAACACGCTCTGGCGCCGCTGGAATACCGCATCGCGATGCGCTCGGCGGTTGGCGCTTAGGCTCTTGCCCCGCGTCCCCTCCCGGTGCACTATTGACTGGCGTACCTCAAATCACGCCCCGCCCGACAAAAAACTGTCACATCGTCAATAATTGCGTCCGTTCCCCGGAAGCGGCGACATGGCCATCGAGCGGCGAACCCCATTTCGAACATCCCCAAAGGGAGCCCATTATGGAATACCGCAAACTCGGCCCGAGCGGCGCGATCGTGACCAATTATGCCCTGGGCACGATGACCTTCGGCCATGAGGCCGACGAGGCCATGTCGGGCCAGTTGATGAATGATTATGTCGCCGCCGGCGGAAATTTCATCGATACCGCCAACGTCTACAATGCCGGCGTTTCCGAGGAAATCATCGGCCGCTGGCTCAAGGCCCACAAGAGCGAGGCCGAGCAGCTCGTCATCGCCACCAAGGCACGTTTCCCCATGGGCACCGGTCCCAATGACATCGGAACCTCGCGACGCCACCTCGGCAAGGCGCTGGACGATAGCCTGCGCCGCTTGCAGGTCGAGCAGATCGACCTATATCAAATGCACGCCTGGGACGCGCTGACCCCGCTGGAAGAAACCCTGCGTTTCCTCGACGACAGCGTGCGCAATGGCAAGATTGCCTATTATGGCTTCTCCAACTTCCTCGGCTGGCAACTGACCAAGGCGGTGTGGATGGCCAAAGCCAATGGCTATACGGCGCCGGTGACCCTGCAGCCGCAATACAATCTGCTGATGCGCGATATCGAGCACGAAATCGTGCCGGCGGTGCTAGACGCGGGCATGGGGCTGATGCCTTGGTCGCCGCTCGGCGGCGGTTGGCTCAGCGGCAAGTATCAGCGCGACGTAGCACCGACCGGCGCCACGCGTCTGGGCGAAAATCCCAAGCGCGGCATGGAGGCCTTCGACAAGCGCAATGCCCGTGAACAGACTTGGCAGGTCGTCGAGGCTCTAGCGGCCATTGCCAAAGAGCGCAATGTCAGCTCCGCCCAGATCGCGCTGGCCTGGGTCGCCGCACAGCCCGCCGTCACCTCGGTTCTTCTCGGTGCCCGGACGCGCGAACAACTGGCCGATAATCTGGCCGCGACGTCCCTGGCGTTAACCGCCGGCGAACTCGCCACGCTCGACGCAGTGAGCAAGCCCGATATGTCCGAATATCCGTACGGCACCGGCGGCATCAACCAGCGCCACCGCAAGATCGAAGGCGGACGGTAGGTCACGCAAACGGTTGGGAACTGTCTACCCCACCCACCGGCTGTCACCCCGGCGCAGGCCGGGGCCCATCCCGAGAACTCACCTCAGCCGCAAGGTCGCTATATCAGTACCGCGATCTGGCGGCGCATAGACCAAACTCAAGGTTGGCCCCGGCCAGCGCCGGGGTGACACCGAGTTTGGGGCGGGAAGTGGTGGGTTGATCCGCCCTTCCCATCCCCCCATTCCGCCGCTACCGTCACCCCATCTTCCGCCAGCCCATCGGACCCGCGTGGCCTTCACCCTGCGTCAGCTGCAATACTTCGTCGCCGTCTGCGAAACCCAGACGGTGTCGGGCGCAGCTCATGTCATTTCCGTTTCGCAATCTGCCGTCACCGACGCCATCAAGGACCTCGAGCACGATCTCGGCGTGAACCTGTTCGAGCGCCATCGACGCGGCTTGACCATGACCAACAAGGGCCAGCAATTCTATCGCCACGCCACCCGCATTCTCTCCAGCGTCTCCGACGCTCGCCACAGCTTCTCCGACGAGGTGCCAGCCGAGGCCAGCTCGCTGCATCTGGGCGTCACCTCGCTGGTCGCCGGCTATATCCTCTCGGACCTGCTCGCCCGCTATCGCCGGGCCCAGCCTTCGGTCAATGTCACCGCCATAGAGGACAATGGCGATTATCTCGAACACCTGCTGATCGGCGGCAAACTCGATGTAGCCGTCATGGTTATCTCCAACATGCGTGACCGTGTTGCTTTGCAGGCCGAGATTTTCGAGACTTCCCCCTATCGCCTGTGGCTGCCGCTGGGCCATCGGCTGGCCGGGGCCGAAATCATTGAGATCAACGACATCGCCAAGGAACCGCTGATCATGTTGACGGTCGACGAAACCGAGGAAAATACCGGCAAGCTGCTCTCGGCCTTGGGCGCCCGTCCGCAAGTGGCGTTTCGCACACGATCCGTGGAAGCGGTGCGCAGTCTCGTCGCCACCGGGGCAGGGGTCGCCATCCTGCCCGACCTGATCTATCGGCCCTGGTCGCTGGAAGGGGATCGCATCGAAAGCCGCGATATTGCCGGGGTTCTGCCGGTGGTCCAAGTCGGCATGGTCTGGCGCAAGGGCTCGGCCCTACCGCGCGCGGCGCGCGATTTCATCTTCATGGCTCAGGCGCATCATTCCCGCCAGCGGCAGTAAATAAGGTATCGGTTTTTCCGATATGAGGCTTCGTCACAAAAGATTTGCGAAAGTTAACGCGGCGTCTAAGCTCTTGTGTCAGGGAGCCATGCGCTCCGCGCCCGCTCCCGAGCGCGACCGGCCTTCAAGGCCGGCTCGGTTCGTTCAGGAACAGGGAGATTGCGATGAAATCGATACTGCGGACAGGTACGGCGCTCTCGATGGTAGTGCTGTTCACCGGCCAGTTGATGGCTCAGGATATGCTGACGACGCTCGGCACCAACGAGGGCGAGCTCAATATCGTCGCCTGGCCGGGCTATATCGAGCGCGGCGAAAGCGACCCCGGCTATGACTGGGTCTCCGGCTTCGAAAAGGCCAGCGGCTGCAAGGTCAACGTCAAGACTGCCGCCACCTCCGACGAAATGGTCACGCTGATGAATGGCGGCGGCTTCGATCTCGTCACGGCCTCGGGCGATGCTTCCTTGCGCCTGGTGGCCGGCAAGAAGGTCGTGCCCGTTAATACCGACCTGATCCCGAGCTTCAAAACCGTCGACGAGCGCCTGCAGAACGCGCCCTGGTACACTGTCGATGGCCAGCATTATGGCGTGCCCTATCAATGGGGACCCAACGTCCTCATGTACAACACCACCACCTTCCCTACCGCCCCGACCAGCTGGAACGTCGTCTTCGAAAAGATGGACCTGCCCGACGGCAAGACCAATGAGGGGCGCGTGCAGGCCTATGACGGCCCGATCTACATCGCCGACGCCGCCAATTACCTGATGACCGCCAAGCCCGAACTCGGCATCAAGGATCCCTACCAGCTCAACGAAACCCAATACACCGCCGCGCTCGACCTGTTGAAGGGCCAACGCGCTCTGGTCGGCCGCTACTGGCATGACGCGGCCGTCCAGGTCGACGATTTCATGAATGAGGGCGTCGTCGCCTCGGGCTCTTGGCCGTTCCAGGTCAATACGCTGATCGCCTCAAAGCAGCCAGTGGCCTCCACCATTCCGGCTGAAGGCGCCACCGGTTGGGCCGACACCACCATGCTCGCGGCTGACGCAGCGCATCCCAATTGCGCCTATGCGTGGATGGAGCACTCGCTCGACCCGAAAGTACAGGGCGACGTCGCCGCTTGGTTCG
>NZ_JAQGJV010000020.1 GCF_028290435.1 Devosia sp.
GAATGGATCGAGACCCACCAGCGCCGGCGCAGCGCGGCGCAGACCGGCCAGGGCCTTGATGCTGCCATAGCTCTCGCCGAGGCCGATCGTGCCGTCGTCGCAAACCAGCTCGATAATGGTGCGCAACGCATAGGGCTGGTGCACGCCCTTGCAGTTGAGCAAGGGCTTGTCGGGGATGGCGACGGGCGTGAGACGAACTTCGGCAATACGCATAATATTGTTCCTGGTTACCACCACGAGCGGGCGGCATGCAGCGCCTGATCCAGCGGCGGCAGTTCATTGTGCCAGTGGCGTTCCCATTCGAGGCTGATGGGGATGGGTTTCGCGGCTTCGAGCAACGGCAGCAGCGCGGCCATGGGAAACTCGCCCTGCCCCGGCAACACATAGTGGCGGCCATCGGCGCGCAGGACGCTGTCCTTGACGTGGACATGGACCACGTAAGGGGCGATGGACCGCCAGGTCGCAACCGGATCGGCGCCGCCCTTGGCCCAGGTGTGGTGGGCATCCCAGAGGATGGCCGCGGCGGGGAGGCGCGCGACGAATACGGAGAGTTGGGCAGGCTGAGCGAGCGCGTCGTGGGTTTCGATCATGAGATCGACGGCCAGGCCGCGTCGCTTGCGCTCGGCCTGCCAGTTGGAAAGTTTTTCGCCGGCCTGCGCATAGTCGCTGTCCGAGAGGGTTTCGCCGCCATCGAAAATTCGTAGATAAGGCACGCGGGCGGCCTCCGCCCAAGGCAGGAATTGTTCCAGTTCGCCAAGGTTTCCCCCGCCGAAGAGGCGTGCAGATGTGCCAAGCCCCACGATGCTGATGGGAGTATTTTCGAGCCAGCGCGCGAAGGTTGCCGGGTCCCCGAATTCGGCGGCCAAGGCCTGGCGGATGTCGAGCGAGCCGGAAATCACCCGCAACTCGATAGCCTCGATGCCATAGGTTTGCGCCAGTTCTGCCGCTTCGTGAACGGACAGATCGGGGCAGCCTAGGGTGGAGAAGCAATGGGTCAACGTGCTCATGCGATGCGGTCCAGTTCGGTTTCGCTCACCGCGAACAGCGGCGGCTGGCCAGTGACGAAGCGTTCGATTTCGGTGATGGCGAGATCGGCCAGCCGGCGCAATTCATTGCCCTGGGCGCCGGCGATATGCGGCGTCAGCGCGACATTGGGCAGATCGTAGAGCGGGCTTTCAGGCGGAAGCGGCTCGGGGTCTGGCGTATCGATCAGCACCCGCAGCCGCCCGGACTGCACTTCTGGCAGCAGCGCATCGTGGTCGAGCAGCCAGCCGCGCGCGGTGTTGATGAGCACGGCATTGTCAGCCATCAGCGCCAGTTCGGCCGCGCCGATCATGTGGTGGGTTTCGGGCAGGACCGGCGCGTGCAGCGATACCGTATCGGACCAGCCTAGCAGCGGGTGCAGGTCCATTTTGGTAGCGCCCATGGCGGCTGCATCCTCGGCGCTGAGGAAGGGGTCGTAGACCGCGACGGCGAAATTGGCGTGCACCAGCATCTCGATGGTGAGCCTGCCTATGCGGGACGCGCCCACAATGCCGATACGGCGGCGATAATTGCCGAGGTGCGACACGTCCATGCTGATGCGCGTGCCGAAGCCGCCCGTGCCGCGCTGCTCCCGATGGGTATCGCGGATGCGGAACACGTCCTTGCCGCACATGATGATCGCGGCGAAGGTGAATTCGGCGACCGGCACGGCCATGGCCGACACCGCCGAGGTGATGAGAATGTCGCGCCGCCAGAACGGCGGCGGGGCAACGGCGCGCACTGACGCCGCCGCATAGGCCACCATTTTGAGATTGGGCGCGCGCGCGAGCCGAGCTTCGGTCAAGGGAGGCACGCCCCAAGCGGCGAGCAGGATATCGGCATCGCGCAGGGCGGCTGCACCGGTGGGATCATCGAAATCGGTGAGGGCGTCGCGCAAGATGATGTCGGTGACCGCTTCAAGGCGCGTCCATTCCTCGGGGCCGAAGAAGCCAGCGGGCAATTCATCGCGCATGGCAAGCAGCAGCTTGGGTTTAGCGGTCATGAGCGCACCGGAGCGGGAACGGGGCGGATGTCGATGTCGCCGATATCGAGATGGAGCGGGGTGGCTTCGGTGGCCAGGATCACGTCGAGGGTGAGGGTCGGCGAGTCCGTTCCCGGTCGCAGGCGGATGGGTGGTGTGCGCAAGAGGCCGCTCCAAGCCTCGGCCGGATAGGGCCAGAGTTGACCGTCGTCGGACTTGGAGGGGGCCAGGGAGATGGATCGCAGCCCCTCCTCCGCTGGATCGGTCAGAACGAGCGAGAGACCCAGAATGCCTTGATGGGCGGGCACGGCGATGGTGCAGCTGGCCGTTATCCAGGCGCCAGCACCGGGATAGACGATGTCGTCGGCCAGGACGTGGCTCGAACTAGCGGTTGCGTTGATCGACTGGTCTTGGGCGCGGGTGAGATTGCCGAGCGGGTTGTTGATGGCGTCGAAGCGGTCGTCCGGCGCTACGAGCCGGGGGGCGGCATGGGGGACGAGCGAGGCCAGGTAGGTGGCCAAGGCCTTCCCCACGGCGAAGCCGCCGGTGACGGAGAAATGGGTGCCGTCATTGGAGAAGCCGGCCTGGGGCGTGCCGTCGGGATCGGCGGTGTCGACCCAGGGGGCGTTCCAATCGAAGACGTGGCAATTGGCGTGGCGGGCGGCGAAATCCAGGCTCATCTGGTTGATCCAGTGCGCCTTGGCGCGCTCGGCGCCGCCTGATGCCCATTTTTGGGTGCCACGCGCCAGAATGGGCAGCAGGATCACGGTCTTGCCGGCGGCGAGCACGGTCGTGGCGATGCGAGCACGGATTTCGGCGATGGTTTCCTTGGTTTCCACCATCATGTCATTGGTGCCGGCATCGACAACGATCAGATCGAACTCCTCAGCCAGCAATCGGGCGACGCGCCGCTCGATCTCGATGGCCTTCTGGCCGGAGACGCCGAAATTGAGCCCGGTGAAGAAGCGACTGATGCCGGGCTGATTGCTGCGCTCCCAGCCTGGCACGACGGCCGGATCGTGATGGATCGGGCAGGCCAGCCGCCCATGCGACAGCACTTCGGCCCAGCTCATCCAGCCGCGCGCCGAGGTGGCGATATGACTGTCGCTGCCATTGTGATTTTGCTGCACGAGCGAGGTGCCAAGAATGGCAATTCGCCCGGCGCGGGGGATGGAAACAGCCATCATTGCCTCAGGAATAGAGCACGCCACCGTTGATGTCGTAGCAGGCGCCGGTGATATAGGCCGCATCGTCGGACGCAAGGAACGCCACCAGCCCGGCCACGTCTTCGGAGGTGCCTTCACGCTTGAGCAGGGCCGCGCCCGCGACCCGTTCGCGCACTTCGGGCTTGGTGAAGGTGTCGTGGAAGGCAGTCGCGATCATGCCGGGGCAGACGGCGTTGACCCGAATACGCGGTCCGGCTTCCTTGGCCAAACCACGGGTAAAAGTCATCACCGCGCCCTTTGAGGTGGCGTAAGCGATGGCGCCGGGGCCGCCGCCGTCGCGACCGGCCTGAGAGGAGAAGGTGACGATGGCGCCGCCCTCGGTCATTTCGGGCAATACGGCTTGTGTCGTGAGGAAGAGCGAGGTGAGATTGACGCTCATCACCTGGTTCCAGAACGTCTCGTCCATTTCGGCCAAGGTCTTGCGCGCCACCAGCCCACCAGCGACATGGACCAGCCCATGGATGGCGCCGAAACGGTCGGTGGCGGCGGCCACGGCGGCGTCGACTGCTTCCTTCTGCGTCAGGTCGGCCTTGAGCGCGATGGCCTTGCCGCCGCGCTGTTCGATTTCGGCCACGGCGGAGCGGGCGCCCTCCTCCGCGCCATTATAGGTCAGCACCACATTGGCGCCTTCCTCGGCAAAGCGCAGGGCGCAGGCGCGGCCGATATCGCGGCCGGCACCGGCAACGAGGACAGTCTTGTTGGAAAAGCGCTGCATGATGAAACCTCTGATCTAGAATTTCTTGGGAAGGGTGAGCTTGAAGCGCTGGTCATCGACATCGGTGAAATAGATGTCGGTGGCAAAACCCTGGTCGTCGATGAAGCTGAAAATGCGCTTGGGCGCGTCGAGGCTGTAGGGGACCAGCAGGGTGACCAACACATGGCTCCTGGCTGCCGGAACGCTGGCCCGGATGTGATGGTGCTGTTCCAGTCCCTCGGTATCGGCGGGGTCGATTTCGGGGAAACCATGCACTGCAGTGATGGTGGGCGCGCCAGCGGACGAGAACACGAATTGCCCGTAAAACCCGGCCCGCTCGCCGTGATAGCGGAAGCTTGTGCGGCCGGCATCGGGCGCATTGGTGGTGTGGCAAAGCCAGTCCAGCGTGACGGGTTCGGTGGCTTCCACACGATCGACGATGACGAAATAGCTGTCATCGACGAAATGGATTTCGCGCTCGGCTTTCTGCACAAGCGGATTGGTCACGCGATACGCCTCGGTCGCGTCCCCGACGATGCGGACATGGCCGGGAGCTTCTTCGACGGAGACAATCTGGCCGGCGGCGCGACGGGCCAGGGCCTTGTCCTTGTCGGCATACTGGCCCTTGCCGTCGATCAGGATGGCATTTTTAGAGCGGGTCTGGCGCCGCCAGTCGCGGTGCATGCTGGAATTGAACGCCACGTAATGGCCGGACTGGATCGCCAGGTCCTCGCCATAGGCATAGAGCAGGAAGGCGTTTTGATCGCCGTGACTGTGGCTGAGCGAGCCATAGGCACTCGACTTGAACAGGAACTGAATGTGCCGCGCCGGATCATCCATGTGCTTCTGAATGGCGACCCAGCCGATATCTTTGAACCATTTTACGGCAGGCAGATCGGCCGGCGACAGCGCCTCGACCGGCGCGAAATCGTGCCGGTATTGCAGGTCGTCGAAATTGAGATCCCACCAGCCGTAATTGTAGAAGGCCATTTCGGTGCCGGCGGCGTCGGCCTTAAGTCGTTCGAAATACCATTGATAATGGCCGTTCCCCGTGACCCCGCCGAACTGGCGCACATTGTAGCCCACCTTGAGGCCGGGCAGATCGCCCAGCGTTGAATCATCGCCGAAGCAGGCGCGGCGCGTGCCGGGGGCCTTGGTGTAGAGCGGAAAGCCCCCGGTATTCTGGAAGAACGGGCGGCGATAGAGATCGACGCCGAGGTATTTGCGCAGGAGATTAGCCGCCTCGATGAAATAGGCGATGCCGGTCATCCAGTAATGCGGACCCTCGGCCCAGCCGCCATCGGTGCCGGCCCAGGGCGAATAAAGCGTGGCGAGGAAATCGAGCGTGTAGTCGAGCCAGACCGTGGCCTCCTCACTCTCGCCATCGAGCGCGATGCAGGCCGGGGTCAGCACGGCCGACAGCGAACGCACGGCGTGGCTGTCATAGGGGAAGACCTGGATGCGGGCATGGGCGATGACGTGGTTGGCCACTTCGCGCGTCCGGATCAGCAGCACGGCGCGGACCTCGTCGCGCTCGGCCTCGGTCAGGTGATCGTGCAGCCAGTCATAGCCCCAGGCCAAAGCCACGACGACACGGAAACCGGCTTCGTCATTATAGGCGCGCGAGGTCGGCCCGGTCGGGTCCCAACGGGCAACGGCGAGCAGCCAGTCGCGAGATTTATCCAGCAGTTCGATACGGCCCAGCACCTTGCCGGCGATGGCGAGGTGGCGGATCGCGTAGATGATCTCCTGGCAGTCGATATACATCTGCCGCCACAGCGTCGCGACGCGGACATTGTCGGGATAGGGTTTCGGCTCGGCGATGATGGGCCGGTCGATCCATGGAGCGACCGATTTCTCGTAGAACTGGTCCCAGCCGGCATGGCCGGCATCGGCTTTGACCGAGGCCAAGAATGTGCCCAGCTCGTCCGGATTCATCCACAGTCGGGGATGGCGCAAATCGCTCGCCGCGCGGCGAGCCGCGATCGATGGCACCGGCGTTTCTGGCAAACCTTCGGCCAGATCGAAACTGCGGACGCTGCTCCAATCCGAACCTGCTGCGCCGGTCTTGCCGTCCCAAAGGGCGTAGCTCCAGAAATGGCGACCCGGCGGCAGTGATGCATCGGGGGTGAAGAAATTCCACGCGAGGTCCGTGTGGACGCTGGTGCGGCCTTCGGGAAAGCTCGAAGCATCGGAGACGCGCAGCACATAGCGCGCACCGTCGTCGATATCGGGTAGCCATGAAAAGCGCGGCGGGTTCTCCGTCGGCGCGTGGTCCGCGTCGGGCATATAGGTGATGGTCAACGAACCCGGCCGGGGTTCATCGAGAATGGATTTGCGCAGCTTGGCCGGGGCAGAGGAACGCATCGCCTGCTGAACTCCTGATCAAGGGAAGGGTGGGTGGCGGCGGGGAGGCCGCCACCCGGGAGGACGGAACCGCTATTGCGCGGCGCCGTATTGGCGGTCATAGGCGGTCTGCATGACCGCGATGACTTGGTCGTAGCCCATATCGGTCAGGCGCTGCTTGTAGGCATCCCAGCCGGTATTGATGTCCTGCGCGCCAAGCACCCAGGTCTGCTGCATCTCGGTCATGTAGGTGAGCAGGCTCGGCCAGTATTGATCGTAGATCGCCTTTTCCTCGGCATTGAGCGCGACCCCCAGGAACTCGTCCTTGAGGCAATCGCATTTCTCGTACATGGCGATGCCATCGAGCGCGATCTGGTTGGTCCACTGGCGCTCATATTCATAGTCCATCCAGTAACCGCGCGGCACCTGGGCGCCCACGGCCCAGAGCTGGGCATTGACCGGCTCGCCATTGGTCAGCAGCTCTTTTTTGAACTGCGGCTTGCCGTCGACCATGTCGTAGGTCAGCCCTTCGACGCCGAAATTCGACATGGTCCGGCCCTGTTCGGAGAACCAGAAGTCGAAATATTTGATGGTTTCGACCGGGTGTTGGTTGGTGGCCGATATGGCCCAGCCGGCGGGCTGCACCTGTTGGCGGCGCGTGTCCTCGAAGCGGTCGCCCGACACGGTCTTGGGCGGCAGCATGGGGACGAAGTTGAAACCCTCGATGGTGGGCCGCAGCGCGTCATTATAGGTGGCGGTGCTGGCGAACCAGTCATGCATCATGCCGCCCAGATTGTTGCCGAGCAGGAATTCGCGCGACCGGGAGCCGCGGGTGAAGATCTCCTTGTCGATCAGCCCTTCCTTGTACCACTGCGCCACATTGGAAATGCCGGTTTTGTAGTTCTCTTCAGCCCAGGGATGGCGCACCTTGCCGTCATAGGTGGCAAAATCGCCGTAGCGCTCGGAGCCGGAGACGCGGGCGTCCCAGAGGTTGATCAGGCGGACGGCATCGACCACATCCCGGGCGAAGTACGGGACTTCGTCCTTGACGCCATTGCCATTGGGGTCCTGGTCGCGGAAGGCCGTGAGGACGGCGTGGACTTCCTCTGGCGTTTCAGGCTGCTTCAGGCCCAGCTTGTCCAGCCAGTCCTGGCGGATAAACCAGCCGCGCGAAAACTTCCCGTCCGGCACATAGGGGATGAAGTAGATATTGCCGTCCGGGCCCGAGATCGATGCCTTGATCGCAGGGTGGCTGTCGAAGAAGGCCTTGAGATTCGGCGCGTTCTGTTCGATCAGGTCGTTGAGCGGAACGAAGGCGCCCTCCAGCCCGTAACGGATGAAATCGTCCTTCAGCCCGCCCGTCGCGTCGCCACCCACGATGTCGGGCAGATTGCCCGAAGCGATCAACAGGTTGAAGGCGTCGCGACTGCTGGTCGTTGCCAGCGAGGCCACATTGCGCACGTGGATATTGGTTAGCTCGGCGGCCTTCTTCTCCACCGGCCAATCTTCCGTGTAGACGTATTTGTCGCGGAAATGGAAGTGGATGGTGAGCTCGAGCGGCTCCTCGGTAATCTTAGGCGCCTCCTGCGCCCAGGCCAGATTTGGGATGACCAGGTTTGGTGCGGTCAGGGCGACCGCGATGGTCATGCTCAACACGCCTTTGAGAAATGCTTTCACAGGATTTCCTCCCTTGTGGTGCAGTTATTCTTTGACGCCACCCAGCAGGATGCCTTTGGTGAAATAGCGCTGGGCGTAGGGGTAAATGATGAGGACGGGAATGATCGAGGCGACCATGATCGCGGCCGTTACCGTCTCGAACGAGTACTGGGCATTGAGCAGGCTCGAAGCGAATTCGTCGTTGGAATTGAGATCGACGATGACGCGCTTGAGATAGACCTGCAGCGGGATTTTATCTTCGCCGCGCAGCAGCACCATGGCCCAGAAATAGCCGTTCCAGCGCGAGACGATGCAGAACAGCGCAACCGTGACGATCGCGGGTTTGGAGAGGGGAATGAACACCTTCCACAGCAGTTGGATTTCGCTGGCGCCATCCATCTTGGCGGCTTCCTCGAAGGACTTGGGAACGGCTTCGAAGAAGTTGCGCAGCAGGATCACGTTGAAGGCATTGCAGGCAAAGCCGATGATGATGCCGAAGCGGCTATCGAGCAGTCCCAGATCCCGCATATTGAGGAAGAAGGGGATCATGCCGGCGTTGAACCAGAGCGTGAAGGCGATGGCGATGTTGAAGAATGTCCGCCCGCGCAGCCGCTTGCGGGACAGCGCATAGGCGCCCGGGATCATGATGAGGAGGCTCATCAGCGTGCCGCCGAAGGTGTAGATGAAGGTGTTGCCATAGGCGACCCAGAACATCTTGTCCGACAGCACCCGCTCGTAGGCGGCCAGTGTCAGCCCGACCGGAAAGAACGTGACCTTGCCCGAGGTGACGGCCGCGCCCGAAGACACCGACACCGCCAGGATGTAGATGAACGGATACAGCGTCGAGAGCACGAACAGCGTCAGCAGGACCGCATTGGCCCATCCGAAAATCTTGTCGCCGCGCGTATAGAGATTGAAGGCTGCCATTTATCTTCTCCTCACCACAGCGACGTCGACGACAGCTTCCGGCTGATCCGGTTGGCCGAGTAGACGAGGACGAAGGCGATGACGGCGTTGAACAGGCCGGCAGCAGTTGCCAGGTCGTATTGGGTGCCCTGCAGGCCGGTGCGGTAAATGAAGGTGGAGACCACGTCGGCCGTCTCGTAGGTCGAGGGCTGGTAGAGCAGGATGATGTATTCAAAGCCCACTTCGACCAGATTGCCGATGCGGATGATCAGCATGATGATGATGGTGGGCAGGATGCAAGGCAGCGTGATGCGCCACATCATCTGCCAGCGCGAGGCGCCGTCGACGCGGGCACTTTCGTAAAGCGTCGGGCTGACCCCGGCGATCGCCGCCAGATAAACGATGGATTCAAAACCCGCTTCCTTCCAGACGCTGGACCCGATGAAGATGGTTCGGAACCACTCGGGCTGGGTCAGGAAATAGATGGGTTCGAGGCCGACCCATTTGAGCAGGATGTTGATGACCCCGGTCGATGGCGACAGAAAATTGATGACGATACCGGCGACGATGACCACCGAGATGAAGTGCGGCAGATAGACCACGGTCTGGGCCCAGCGCCGCGCCACCGCGCTCTGCACTTCGTTGAACATCAGCGCCAGGATGATCGGTACCGGGAAGGCGAAGATCAGGCCGATTGAGCTGATAATGATGGTGTTGAAGAACGCGCGGATGAACAGCCCGTTGTTGAACAGCTCCTGGAAATGGGCGAACCCGACCCAGGGGCTGGCAGCGACGCCGCGGAAAATCGAAAAATCCTTGAAGGCGATCTGCAGCCCGTCCATGGGCTTGTAGAGGAACAGCACAAACCAGATGACCATGGGCGCCAGCAGCAGGTAGAGCTGCCAATCGCGCTTCAGATCTTCGCCGAGCGTGCGCAGATATTCGCGAAAGCGGTGGTCCATCGCCCTGCCCTCACGCCAGCGTCTTGAGGGTTCGACCCGTTTCGGCGTCGAAGACATGCATGCGACTAGTGTCGATCCCCAATCGGCGGATATCGGCGAGGTCGTGGATGGCCGAAAGGGTCTCGGCCTTGGCGATGAAGGGATGATCATCGATGCGGCCATGCAGCAGCGCCTCGGCACCCAGCGGCTCGACCAGATCGATGACGCAGTCGATGCCCTCGGCGGCGGAATCCGCTGCGACCAGCATGGCCTCGGGCCGGATGCCGAGCTTGACGGCTTGGCCGTCCCTTGTGTTGCGGGCGAAAGCCTCGGGAATGGCCAGGCTCTGCCCTGCCCCACCAGCAATCACGCCACGAGCCTTGCCATCGACCATCGAGATTGTCGCGTCGATCAGGTTCATCGGCGGGGAGCCGATAAAGCTGGCCACAAAGGTATTGGCCGGCTCAAGAAACACGTCCATGGGCGAGCCGACCTGCTCGATATGGCCGTTGTTCATGATGACGATACGGTCAGCCAGTGTCATGGCCTCGACCTGGTCATGCGTCACGTAAATGCTGGTGGCTTCCATCCGGCGGTGCAGCAGCTTGATCTCGGCGCGCATATGGGTACGCAGCTTGGCATCGAGATTGGAAAGCGGCTCGTCGAACAGGAAAACCTTGGGCTTGCGTACGATGGCGCGGCCCATGGCGACGCGCTGGCGCTGGCCACCGGAGAGGTCGGCGGGCTTGCGCTTGAGATACTCGGTCAGGCCCAGAATTTGCGCTGCCTCGGCCACCGCCTTGTTGACCACATCCTTCTTTTCGCGCCGCACCCGCAGCCCGAAGGCGATGTTTTCAGCCACATCGAGATGGGGGTAGAGCGCATAGTTCTGGAACACCATGGCCACGTCGCGATCTTTGGGCGCGACCTTGTTGACCGTGCGCCCGCCGATGGACACCGTGCCGCCTGATATGTCTTCGAGCCCGGCCACCATGCGCAAGGTTGTCGACTTGCCGCAGCCGGAGGGACCCACCAGCACCACGAATTCCTTGGGTTGGATGGAGAGGTTGATGCCGTGCACAACCTCAAGCGCGCCATAGCGCTTGACGACGTCGTTGATCTCGACTGCGGACATGGAAAGGCTCCTCCTCAGGGCCCTGGAGTTTCAGGAGACGGTCTATTCAGCGACCGTCTTGGACCCACGCGGAGCGCGCTTCTTGGGCACGCGGGTATTGATCTGTTCGATATAGGCCCAGATCTTGGGGTTCTTGGAGAGTTCGGCGATCTTGGATTCGAGCGAGCCCAGATGCTTGGCAACGGCCTGCTGCGCCGCCTCCACGTCGCCCGATTCAATGGCCACGACGATGGCCTCGTGCTCGCTGATCACCTGCTCGGTGCGGCGCACGGCGAAGACGCGCTTGAGATGGCGCATGCGGTCCATTTCGCCCTTGGCCTGGTTGACCACGCTCCAGGCACCCGGAAGGCGGGCGGCCGCAAAAATCGTGCGATGGAATTCCTCATCGAGCAGGAAGAAGTTCGTGAATTCTTCGTCTTCGGCCGCCGTGCGCTGTTCGGCGAGGCAGGTCTTGAGGCGCGCTATGTCCTCGAAACTGTGCCGCTTGGTGGCCTCGATCACCGCGCCCTCTTCCAGCTTGAAGCGGATGAAGCAGGCTTCCATGTAGCGTTGCACGTCAATGGGCGCGACATAGGTTCCACCCTGCGGCACGACCTTCAGGAAGCCGTCCTCCGACAGCCGGATGATGGCCTCGCGGACCGGCGTCTTGCTGACATGCAGCAGCGCCGCGATTTCTTTTTCCGACAGCGCCCGCCCGGGCAGCAGCTTCACCTCGACGATCAGCTTGCGCAGCAGGCCGTAGATTCGATTGGCCATATTGCCGACCGATGGCAGCTCATCGGAACGCACAAGTTCCGACAACGGCAGTGATGGAAATTCGCTCGTAGGAGACATATCAATCCACTAACTGATATCTTAGTTTCGCTGGTGATATATCTTGTGCGCATCGCTTGTCAACGCCCAAACCGGGTTCGTGTACCCGCTCGGAGCTGGCACCGATCCCGCAGATGGTGGAATAGGTGCGATCCCGACGATCGATTTGAAGTACGATGCAAACGTCGTAGTGGTGATAAAGTCATTGTTCCGACAGGCGAATGCCATGAGGGACCGCGACCTCAAAATTCGACTGAGCGCGGCGAATATTTAGTCGCTGTAAGACTTTAGGAGCCGTGTTGGCAGACCAGACCAAGGACAGACCGCCGGCGATCGAGTTCGCAACCTTCATGGCCGAGCTGACCGAGCGCGAGAGCAAGCTCAGCCGCCGCCTGCAGCAGGTGGCGCGCTTCTTCGTCAACAATCCCGAGGATGTGGCGATCCACACCATCGTCGAACTGGCGCGCCAGGCCGGGGTGCAGCCCTCCGCCATCACCCGCTTCGCCAAGGAGATGGGGTTTGCCGGCTTCAACGGCCTGCAGAGCGTGTTCCGGCAGCGTCTGCTCGGACCGCGGATGACCTACGACGAGCGCATGAAGTCCTTCGCCGATGCGCCGCGGCCCACCAAATCCAAGGTGTTGCATCTCGACGAGCCGAGCCTGGTTTTCGACACCTTCGTGCAGGCTGCCATGGACACGCTGATCCGGTTGCGCGAAGACGTGGATCGCCTAGAGCTTCAGGGGTTTGTGGATGTGCTCGCAAAATCCGGCGCGGTTCACATTCTTGGCGCGCGCGGCGCCTACGGTGTCGCTACCTACTGTTATTACAGCCTATCGCGCGTCGGCAAACGCGCCCACCTGATCGACAATGTCGGCTCGATGCGCGAGCAACAGCTCGCCGCCGTCGATGCGAATGACGTGCTGTTGGTGCTGACATTCGACGATTACACCCCCGAAACCATCGACATCGCCCAAGCGGCGCACCAGAAAGGCCGCACGCTCCTGGTGATCACCGACAACGAGCTCAGCCCGGTGGCAAAGCTCGGGGCGCACACGCTGTTCGTCAAGGAAGCCCGGCTCGGCCACTTCCGCTCGCAGGTGCCCGCCATGGTCTTGTGCCAGTCGATCATTATCAGCCTGGGAAAGCTGATCGAGCGCGCCTAGACTGGTCCTAAAGCCTGGTCCAGGCGGAGCCCGCTAGGCTCGAATTCACCGCAGCCTCGATGAACCGCATGCCGAGCAGGCCATCCTCGACGCTGGGCACATGCCCGCCACTGGCCCCCTCTCCGCTCCGCCGCCGCAGGATCGCGTCGACCGCGTCGCGGTAAAGATTGGCAAAGCCCTCGATATAGCCCTCGAGATGCTCGGACGGCATCCGCGACACGTCGGCCGAGGCTGGGCCGAGGCCGGGACCGCCCCGGACGAGAATGCGGGTCGGCTCGCCGAACGGGGTGAAGCGCATGATCTCGGGCTCATGCCCCAGCCATTCGAGGCCGGCCTTGTCACCGTAAAGCTTGAGCGCCAGGCGATTGCCGCTTCCGGGCGACACCTGGCTGGCGATCAGCACGCCGCGGGCGCCATCTGCGTAGCGCAGCAGCACATGGGCATTGTCATCCAGCCGGCGGCCGGGAACAAAGGTGGTTAGATCTGCCGCGACAGCCTCCGGCGCCATGCCGGTGACGAACTGCGCCAGGTTGAAGGCGTGCACGCCGATATCGGCAAGGCAGGCCGAGCGGCCGGCGCGCTCGGGATCGGTGCGCCACTCCGCCTGCTTCTGGCCGTCGGCATCGATCGGCTGGGTCAGCCAATCCTGGATATATTCAACGCGGACCACGCGCAGCGTGCCGAGCTGGCCTGCCGCCACCATGGCACGGGCCTCACGGACCATCGCATAGCCGGTATTGTTGAAGGTCACGGCAAACACCAGGCCGGAGGCCCTGGCGAGGGCGGCAAGCTCTTCGGCCTCCGCCAGCGTTGCCGAGAGCGGCTTGTCGCAGATAACGTCGATGCCGGCGGCGAGGAACGCCTTGGCGACCGGCGCGTGCAGATGATTGGGCGTCACAATGATGACGGCCTCGATGCCGTCGGGGCGCCCAGCCTCGCGCTCGGCCATTTCGGCAAAACTCGAATAAGCGCGGTCGGCCCCAATGCCGATATCGGCTGCCGAGAGACGCGCGCGTTCCGGGTCCGACGACAGGGCGCCGGCGACCAGTTCGGTGCGATCGTCGAGCCGCGCCGCCATGCGGTGCACGGCGCCGATGAAGGCATCGCGCCCCCCACCAACCATGCCGATCCTCAGGCGCCGCGTGGCGCGGGCATCACTGCGTGCATCAACCATTTTTGCCACCCCTTGGCAGACGACTTACTCTAGATCAGCGCCGCGACGACTTCGATGGCTGGCGCGGCGCGCAACTGCCCGACGAATTGGGCGAGCCTGGCTTTGACCGGCTCATTGTCCACCAGGTCGGTGCCGAAAATATCCGCGAGCTTCAGCATTTCGGCAACGAAACCCGCCGGATCGCTGCCATAGCGGCGACCGATCTCCGTGGTCACCCAAGCCTTGGGGTCGCGCACATCGATGGGCTTGTTCTGCCAGTGCAGGCCGCCCGCGTAGCACATCCATCCCGCGATGCCGAGCAGCAGGCCATTGGCCGGGCGACCAGCCGTGAGGCACGCGTGGAGCGGTTCGAGCAAGCGCTGCCTGATCTTCTGCGACCCGTCGGTCGAAATCTGCAGCGTGCCGTGCTTGAGGTCGCCATTTTTCAACCGGCGGATCGATTGCTCGACATAGGCCAGCACGTCGATGCCGGAAACCGGGGGCAGTCCCGGCACCACTTCGTCCATGATGGTGCGCCGCGCAAAGGTCTCGAATACCTCGCTGCCCATGACTTCGGACATGAATTGCAAATCCGACAGCAGGCCAAGCTGGCACACATTGGACTGGATGCCGTTCAGCACCCGCATCTTGAGGATTTCATAGGGCCGCACGTCATCCACGATGAGCGCCCCGACCCGGTCCCAGGCCGGCATGGCGCAGCGATGCGTGTCCTCGATCACCCACATGCGGAACGGCTCGCCGACGACAAGGCCGAAATCGGCAATGCCGGTTTGCGCGGCAAAGCGCTCGATATCGCCCGGTTGCGTCGCCGGCACGATGCGGTCGACCATGGTGTTGAGGAAATGCACGTCCCGGGCAATGCGGTCGCCAATCGCGGCGTCGACGCGCTGGGCCAGTCCGAGAACGGCCCGCCGCAGCGTCGCGCTATTGTCGGGCACGTTGTCGCAACTCATGATCGCCAGCGGGCCCGCCCCGCGCTGCAACCGCAGCGTCAGCGCTTCGAGGATAAAACCAGGGACGGAGCGCGGAGCGCGCGGATCGGCGATGTCGTGCACGATATCGGGATGGTCGAGGTCAAGCTCGCCGGTCGCGGGGATGTGGCAATAGCCCTTCTCCGTCACCGTCAGGGTGATCAGCCGGATGGCTGGATCGGCCGCGGCCTCGAGCGCCACGCGGAGCGACAATCGATAGGGATCGTAGCTCTCGTCCAGCACCGAGATATGCGCGATTTCCGAGCCGACCAGGCGGCGATCAACGGCGCCATCCTCGCGCAGTTCGCGGCAGAACAGGCCCGACTGGGCGCCGAGCGCGTTGGCGATATCGGGCGCACGCAGATTGATGCCGACGATTCCCCAGTCGCCGAATGCGGCCTGCAGCGCATCGTCGGTCCACTCGGCCTGGTGGCAGCGGTGGAAAGCGCCGTCGCCAAGATGGACAATGCCCGGCTTGAGTTTCGTGCGGTCGTAGGCGGGGCGCTGCACTGATGCGGGCAGTTGCGCCGCCGTAGCGGGCGTCAGGCGCTCGGCACCCACGAGCGGCAAGACGCTCATGGGCCGCGTCGGGCCGGTGCGCCGACCACGCTCTGTTCGAGATCGACCAAGGCGCCGGTCATCAGGCCAGCGCTGTCGCTCAGCATGAACAAGGCGAGCTGGGCGACCTCGTCGTCGGCAAGCATGCGCCCGAGCGGCATGTTGGCCGCGGCCCGCGCGGCCCAATCGGCACCCTTGCCAAGCGTAGCGCTCTGCATCTGGTTCTCGCCGGGGGTTGCGGCCCAGCCCATCATGATGCCGTTGACGCGGATCCGGTCGGCCAGATGCGCATTGGCGGCGTTGCGCGTCAGGGTTGTGAGAGCCCCCTTGGTGGCCGAATAGATGGCCAGTTCCGGAGTGCCGCAATAGGCGTTCATCGACAGGATATTGACGATGGCGCCCGGCGCCTTGCGGCCGAGCATGTCGCGGATGGCGGCCTGCATCAGGAAGTACGGTGCCTTGGCGTTGACCGCGAACAGCTTGTCCCACAGCTCCGGCGATCCGTCGAGGAACGAAGCTCGATCGGTGCGGCCCGCCGCGTTGACCAGCGCGTCGATGCGACCGAACCGCTTGATGGTCGCGGCGGCGACCGTTTCGGCGGCCTCAGCCTCCCCCAAATCGGCGGCAATGAAATCGACCAGGCATTGCTGGGTGCCGAGGTCTCGCGCCAGTGCCCTGCCCCGCTCGGTATCACGACCGGTCAACATCACACCGGCAGCGCCGCCGGCGACGGTGAGCGCGGCAACCTTGGCGCCGACGCCCTGCGTCGATCCCGTCACCAGTACGATCTTGCCGTCCAACCGAACGTCCATCTCATCCAACCAGAATTTCAAACGTTGCAATATGGAATTACATTTCCAATCGACACTGTCAAACGCTAGCCGAACTCGGTCGAAGGCCTCCAACCGCCCGGAAGAGTTGGACTTTTTGGCCTGGCGTGCAAAAGCGCAAATAGAATATGCTCGATTGACGTGCTAAAAACGACCATCCATATTGGCAGAAATAGAAATCCGGTTCCGAAAGAGAAGGCCATAAGGCCTGGTGGAACAAGGAGCCAGGGAGGCAAAGATGCAGCTCGGCATTCTGACCGCGCCTTTTGCGGAGACGCCGCTTGACGACGTGGCCGATTGGGCCGCGTCGGTCGGGTTTGAAGCGCTGGAAATTGCCTGCTGGCCGAGATCGTCGGGCGCCACCCGTCGCTATGCAGGGACAAGCCACATCGACGTCGCCAGCCTCGGCGCCTCGCAAGCCAGGGACATCGTCGCCTCGCTGCAAGCCAGGAAGCTCGCCATTTCGGCGCTCGCCTACTATCCCAACCCACTCCATCCCGACCTCGCCTACCGCCAGGCCGCGATCGAGCACCTCAAATCCGTCGTCAACGCCGCCAGCCTGATGGGCCTGCCGGTGGTCAACACTTTCGTCGGCGGCGATGCTGCCCAGACGATCGAGGCCAACTGGAAAGAGGCCGAAAAGGTCTGGCCGGAAATCATCGCTTTCGCCCGCGACAAGGGCGTGACCCTGGCGTTCGAGAACTGCCCGATGCTGTTCAGCGCCAGCGAATGGCCGAGCGGCCACAACATCGCCTATTCGCCGATGATTTGGCGGCGCATTTTCGAGGCCTGGGGAAGCGATGTGGGGATGAACTACGATCCATCCCACTTGGTCTGGCAGATGATCGATGGCGCCCGCTTCATCCGCGAATTCGGCGCGCGCATGCTGCATGTGCATGCCAAGGACCTGCTGATCGATCGCGATGGTCTGTACGAGCGCGGCATCATGTCGGCCGGCATCGGCTGGCAGATTCCGCGCATGCCGGGGCTTGGCGAGGTGAACTGGACTGTGTTCTTCTCGGAACTCTACCGGGCCGGCTATGACGGGCCGGTCATCATCGAGCACGAGGACCGGCAATTCGAAGGCAGCGACGACAAGGTCAAGCGGGGCTTCCTGCTCGCCCGCGACGTGCTGCGGCCACTGGTAAAATGAAATTCTGCAACGAGAGTCCATAAGGACCGCGGACAACAAGGGCCGGAAGGCCACAAAGGGAGAGGAAACCCCATGCGACTTGCGAAGACTTCAATCATCTCACTGCTCGCCGGCGCGGCCATTCTGGCGTCGTCCGGCATGGCCTTTGCCGCCGGCACCTACACGATCGGCGTCTCCAACACCGTACAGGGCAACGGCTGGCGCGAGGAAATGATCTGCGCCATCAAGGCTCAAGCCCTGGCTTCCGGCGAAGTTGCCTCGCTGAATATCGCCCACCGCAATACCGATGCCGCCGGCCAGCTGGAAGATATCCGCAACCTGATCAGCGCCAAGGTCAACGCCATCATCGTCAATCCGTCGGATCCTGCTGGCATCGCGCCCGCCCTGCAGGAAGCCGAGGCCGCCGGCATCACCGTCGTCGTCGTCGACCAGTCGGTCACCGATCCCAATATCTACACCATCCAGAACAACCAGTCGGATTATGCCTATCTGGGCGCCAAGTGGCTGTTCACGCAAATGGGCGGCAAGGGCGGCGTGGTCTATATGCGTGGCGCCGCCGGCGCTTCGGCCGACACCGATCGCGATGCCGGCTTCAAGAAGGCCCTTACCGAGTTCCCCGACGTCAAGGTGGTGAGCGAGACCTTCACCGGCTGGCAGCAGGACCAGGGCAAGCAGCAGATTCTCGACTTCATCGCGTCGGGTGTACCGTTCGAGGGCATCTGGACCTCGGGTATCGACAACGTCATCGTTGATGCGCTGACGGAATCCGGATCCAAGCTCGTGCCCGTGGTCGGCGCCGATAATGCCGGCTTCGTCGAGCAGCTCAACACCGTCGCCGGCCTCTCCGGCGCAGCGGTTACCAATCCCGGCTCCGTCGGCGGCGCCGGCGTGACGCTGGCGCTGCAGGTGCTGGACGGCAAGGCCCCCGCGGAAAAAAGCAACTTCGTCACCCCAGTGCTTTGGGAGAACGTCACCCCGGAGGGCAAGGCCAATCTGCTGGCTGCCGCCGATCCGTCGCTGAACAAGGAATGGCCGGTGTCGATCTCGATCCCGGACTGGACCACCTACACCAAGGAACAGATCATCGCCTGCAAGGGCCCAGGCGAATAGACTCGATCCGCACACACTCGTTGAGTGGGGACACCGGTCAGGCACTGGCGTCCCCGTTCGCTTTCACGGATTTTTTCTCGCCATGCCGATGACGACGAGCCCACTCCTTGAAGCCAACGGCCTGGTGAAAACCTATGGCGCGGTGCGCGCGCTGCGCAATGCCTCGCTGTCCTTGCTGCCCGGCGAAGTGCATGCGCTGATGGGTGCAAACGGCGCCGGCAAATCCACCATGGTCAAGATCCTGACCGGTGCCCTGCGTCCGACCGCCGGCAGGATTGCCATCCGCGGCGTAGAGCAGAAGGTCCGCTCGCCCGCCGATGCGCGGCGTGCTGGCCTCGTCTCGGTGTATCAGGAGCCATCGCTGATCCCCGATCTCGATGTGCTGTCCAACCTGCGGCTGACCCGTACGCCGGTGGACGCGTTCCGCCACTGGGTTCACGAATTGGGCGTGCCCGATCTCGACCTGGGCGAGATGGCGCGCGACGTGCCGCTGGCGATCCTGCGCGTCCTCGATCTCGCGCGCGCTTTGGCCATCGAACCCGATGTCCTGCTGCTCGATGAAATGACCGCGGCCCTGCCGGCCAATCTTGCCGAAAAAGTGCTTGAGGTGGTGCGCAAGCAAACCCAGACCGGCCGATCGGTGATCTTTATCTCGCACCGGTTCCTAGAAATTTCAGCCCTGTGCGACCGGGCCACCATCCTGCGCGACGGAGAAACTGTCGGCGTCTTCGATATCGGGCCCGATGTCGAAGACCGCATCGTGGAGCTGATGCTGGGGGAGCGCATTCTGCGCAAGCACGGCGCGGCGGTCGCCGCAGAGGCCCGCCCGCATGCGCAGGGTAAAACCCGACTCAGCGTACGCAATCTGCGCGTCGGCACCAAGCTCAACGACGTATCGTTCGATCTGCATGACGGCGAGGTCGTCGGTGTCGTCGCCCTCGAAGGACAAGGGCAGGACGAGCTGTTCGCCGCGCTGGCGGGCTCGATCCGTCCGAGCGCGGGCGTCATCGAGGTCGAGGGTGAAGCGGTGAAATTCGGCAAGCCGCGCGACGCCATCGAACGGGGCATCGCCTACGTGCCGGGCGACCGCAGCGACGCCTTGCTGATGCACCGCTCGGTGCGCGAGAACATCGCCCTGCCCTTCAGCGCCGGTGTGCGGCGCTGGGGCCCGATCAATATGGGCAACGAGCGCTCCACCGTGCTGCGCGCCATCGAGCGGTTGCAGATCGACACCCGCGCCCAGGGCGAGGTGCGGCGGCTCTCCGGCGGCAACCAGCAGAAGGTGACGATCGCCCGCTGGATCGCCGCCGACGCCAAGACCATTCTGTGCTTCGATCCGACACGTGGCATCGACGTTCGCACCAAGACGCAGATCTATGCGCTGGTTCGCGAGCTGGCGGCACAGGGCAAGTCCGTCCTCTACTACACCTCCGAACTCGAGGAAATTCAGCTGGTCTGCGACCGGGCGGTGGCCATCTTCGGCGGCAGGGTTGTCGACGTGCTGCCGGTCGGGATCGCCGACGAACTCGCCTTGACGCGGGCGGCCTATGGCCTGCCGCGCGATGCGGCTGCCGATCTCGGCATCCTGGCCGACCCAACCCATCCGAGGGCCGCGCCATGATCGCCTTTTCGCTGCGGCAGAGCTGGGTGATCGGGCTCGTCGTGCTGTTCGTCGCGCTGTTCGTGATCACCCGCTTCATCCAGCCAGCTTATGGCGCCAGGGACTTCGCGTCTCTAACCCAGGCCGCGCTGCCTTACGCGTTCGCGGTGGCGGCGCAGACCGTCATCGTGCTGGCCGGCGGCATCGACCTGTCGATTGCCGCGATGATGGCCGTGACCAGCGTCACGGCGGCACTGCTGATGAAGGACCAGAGCGCGGCATCGGCGCTCTACGCGGTGCCGCTGGTGCTCGCCTTCGGCTTCGCGCTGGGCGCCCTCAACGGCATTCTCATCACCATCTCCCGTGTGCCCGACATCGTCGTCACGCTGGCGATGATGTTCGTGCTGCAAGGCGTGGCCCTGCTCATCCTGCCATCCCCGGGCGGCGGCGCCGCCGATTGGCTGAAGGCGCTGGTGGTGGGCTCGTTATCGGTGCCGGGGCTGCCCGAGGCCATATCGGCCTGGATACCGCATGCGCTGCTTGTGGTGGTCATTGCGGTGTGCGTGGTGTGGATACCTCTCAAGCGCTCGCAACTTGGCCTCAGTATTTACGCGATCGGCAGTAGTGAACTGGCCGCGTTCCGCAGCGGCGTTCCCGTGGCGCGCACCCGCATTCTCGCCTATGGCATCGGCGGTATCTTCGCCGCGCTGGGCGGCCTGACGCTGACCATGAGTACGGGCATCGGTGCACCGATCCCCGGACCCTACCTGCTGGCCAGCGTTGCCGCGGTGGTGCTCGGCGGGGTGGCGCTGACCGGGGGGCGCGGCGGACTGGTCGGCCCCATCGTCGCCGTGTTCGTCTTGCGCCTTGTGCGCACCGACCTGACCTTGCTGTCGGTCGATCCCAACGTTACCACCATCATCGAGGGGGTGATCATGGTCACCGTCGTCATGTTCGGCGCCTTGTTGGCCATGCGGGCGCGATCGACATGAGCGAAATCGCCAGCCCCTTACCGCAGCCTCACCTGGGCCGACGCCTGCGCCGCCTCATGGCGGATCAGCCGATCATTCCGCTGATGGTCCTGCTGATCCTGCTTTGCGCGGTGCTGCAACTGCTCAGCCCCGGCATCATCAACCCCCTATGGGTTGCCAATACGATAAAGTTCGCCATTCCCCTGGCATTACTGGCGGGCGCCCAGACCTTGACCATGCTCACCGGCGGCCTCGACCTGTCGGTTGGCACCGTGGGGACCATGGCCGCCTTCATCATGGCGACGCAGATCGGCCACCACGACCCGGCAACAACGCTGGCGTTATCACTGCTGCCCGCAGTCTTGATCGGGCTTGCCAACGGCGTCGGCGTCGGCATCTTCCGGGTGCACCCCCTGATCATGACCCTCGGCACGGGCCTCGTCGGTTCGGGCATCCTGCAGGTCTATCAGCGCACCGTCATCGCCTCCGGCTCGGAAATCCCGCCCTTCATCGTCTGGCTGGGCACCGGTCTCACCTACGGCGTGCCCAATGCTCTTCTGCTCTTCGTGCCGATCGCGGCGCTGATCATTTTCGTGCTGCGGCGCACAGGATTTGGCCGGCAGGTCTATGCCATTGGCGACAACGAGAAGGCGTCGCGCCTGTCGGGCTCGACCTATTGGCAAGTCATCCTGGCGCTTTACGTCGCCTCCTCGCTGCTCGCCGCCATTGCCGGCCTGCTTTATGTGGGCGTGATCCGCACCCCGTCGCTGACCCTGCTCGAGCCCCTGGTACTGCCCTCGGTGGCGGCAACAATTATCGGCGGCACCTCCATCTTCGGCGGCCGCGGCAGCTATGCCACCGCCATCCTCGGCGCCCTCATCCTGCGCGTGCTCACGACACTGCTGACCGTGTTGCAAATGCCCGAAGGACTGCGGCAGGGGCTGTTTGGCCTCGTGATCCTGCTCGTCACGGCCATCTACTTGCGGATAATCGAAGACAGTTAGCCGATCGGACGCGTGGTGCTAACGGCCGCGAAGCATCTGCGCAGGAAGTGCCGACCGGGGCGTAGTCGGTGATTGAGGCGCGTTGGCCACACGGCCCTAAGCCGCGTAAAACTTCAGGAACATGTCCACACCGCTGGCGACTACACGGCTGATTTCTTCGGCGGGCATTTCATGCGGCAAGTTGCCGAAGAGACGCCGCTTGAACGAGGAGGCCATCGACAGATCGATAAACTGCCGTGCTGCCAGTTCGGTATCGTCGATGCGCAGTTCGCCCGATGCGACCTTGGCGTCGAGGAAAGCCTTGAGCACGACGATGGCTGAAAATGGATCGGGGCCGAAGAACCGCGTCGCGAGGTCGGGCATGCGTTCGGTTACCGCCAGCACCATGCGCTGCGCCCGGATCACCACGTCGGAGGTCATCTTGGTGGTAGTGGCAACGCCAAAGCGCTGCAAGGCCTCGGCGGTGGATTGGGCTTCATTGAGCTCATGCTCGGCGAAGGTCAGCATGGCCGTGCGTTCGCGGTCGATCAGATTGGCGAACAGCTCTTCCTTGTTCTCGAAATAAACGTAGATCGTACCCTTGGAGACGCCGGCCTCGGCGGTGATTTCATTCATGCTGGCGGCTTCGAAGCCAAGCTTGAGAAAGCAGTTCTTGGCACCGTCGAGAATCTGGTCACGCTTGGCGGGGTCCTGCCCCGCCGCGGCGCGCCCACGCTGGCCCGCCGGAGCAAGTGGGGCGCCATTTTGTGAGTCGGTCACTATGCACTCCTTGCATGGTTGGCGTTCGAACCGAGCGGTTCGATTTATCTTGATATGGAATATGGACAGGTCTATGTCAATCGAACCGAACAGTTCGGTTTAACGAATTCAAGCTCTGTGGTGCCCGCTATGGCCAACGATAACGACAAAGTCCGCCGCTTGCCTGCCGCCCGCCGGGCCCAGACCGCAGCAGCCCCCGCGCCAGTTGAGGCGCTGGAGGCAACGCCCGAAGCTCCCCACGTGGTGGATGCTCCCGAGCCTGCTCCCGCTGCCCCCACCAAGCCCAAAGGCGGCAGCCGCCGCCGGATCGTCGTCTCGATCATCGCGCTCCTGGCCCTGGCCGGCGCCGGTTGGTACGGCAACAATTATTACACGACCGGCCGCTTCATGGTGTCCACCGACGACGCCTATATCGTTGGCGATATCACCACCATTTCCCCTAAGGTCACCGGTTATGTGACCCAGGTCAATGTGGTTGCCAACCAGTCCGTCAAGGCCGGCGATACGCTGGTAACGCTGGACGATGGCGACTATCGCATCGCCCGTGACCAGGCCCAGGCTACCATCGACACCCAACACCTGACCCTCGCCCGCATCGACGCCCAGATCACCGGCGCTGGCGCTGCCGTCACCCAGGCCGAGGCGCAGAAGACCGCGCTCCAGGCCGCCCAGCGCAACGCCCAGCTTGCCTTCGATCGCTCAACCGAACTGACCGCCCGCGCCGTCGTCTCGCAGGCCGATCTCGACAAGGCAACCGCCGCGCTCGACCAGGCCAATGCCAATATCGCTGCCGGCGACGCGCAAATCGCCGCCGCACAGTCTAATATCGGCGTGCTGCAGGCGCAGCGCGCGGAAGCCGCCGGCGCAATCAAGTCGCAGGAACTGGCACTGCAAAAGGCCGAGCGCGACATGAGCTTCACCGTGCTCCGCGCCCCCTATGACGGCATCGTGGGCAACATGGCCGTGCAGACCGGCGACCTGGTCAGCCCCGGCGCGCGCCTCGCCGCGGTCGTCCCGGTCAACGCGCTCTACGTCGAAGCCAATTTCAAGGAAACCCAGCTCGCCAGCCTGGTTCCCGGCGAAAAGGTGACCATCACCGTCGATGCCCTCGGCGCTGACCCGATCCACGGTACCGTCGAGTCCCTGGCCCCTGCCTCCGGCTCGGTGTTCTCCCTGCTGCCGGCAGAAAACGCCACCGGCAACTTCACCAAGGTCGTGCAACGCGTTCCCGTGCGCATCGCCCTGCCCGCCGATGCGCTGGCGACCGGCAAACTGCGCGCTGGCCTCAGCGTCACCATCGAGGCCGATACCCGCACCATCCCGGCGTCGGCGAACTGACGCCGGCATGAGGGAGCGGTCCGATGGCAAACGCAATTGTCGACGTCGCGGCGGTCAGCGCCGATAAGGATGCCATGCCCGCCCGCCGCATCTTCGCCTTCGTGGCGATGGTGTTCGGCATGTTCATGGCCATCCTCGATATCCAGGTGGTCTCGGCCTCGCTCGCCGAAATCCAGGCCGGCCTCAGCGCCGGCTCGGACGAAATCGGCTGGGTACAGACCTCCTACCTGATCGCTGAAGTCATCATGATCCCGCTGTCCGGCACACTGGGGCGCATCATGTCGACCCGCGTGCTGTTCACCATTTCGGCCGCCGGCTTCACCATCGCCAGCGCGCTCTGCGCCACCGCCACCAATATCGACCAGATGATCGTCTATCGCGCGCTGCAGGGCTTTATCGGCGGCGGCATGATCCCATCGGTGTTCGCCGCTGCCTTCACGATTTTTCCGCCGTCCCGGCGCGCCATCGTTTCCCCCATCATCGGCCTCGTCGCCACGCTGGCGCCCACCATCGGGCCGACCGTCGGCGGCTATCTCACCAGTGCCCTCTCCTGGCACTGGCTGTTCCTCATCAACGTCATCCCCGGCATTCTCGTCGCCACGGCCGCCTGGCTGCTGATCGACTTCGACAAGCCCGAAAAGGGCCTGATGGCCAAGTTCGACTGGTGGGGCCTGCTCGCCATGGGGACGTTCCTCGGCGGCATGGAATATGTGCTGGAGGAAGGCGCCGCGCATGACTGGCTGAACGACCAGACCATCCTGATGGTCTTCATCTCCATGGTTGTCGGCGGCGTCGTGTTCTTCTGGCGCGCCTTCAAGGTCGAATTCCCCATCGTCGACCTCCGCGCCTTCAGCAACGTCAACTTCGCCTTCGGCTCGGTGTTTTCGTTCGTCCTCGGCATCGGCCTCTATGGCCTGACCTATCTCTACCCGCTCTATCTCGGGCGCATCCGCGGCTATGACTCCATGATGATCGGGGAAACCCTGTTCATCTCCGGCCTCTGCATGTTCCTAACCGCACCATTTGCTGGGTTCCTCTCCAGCAAGATGGATCTGCGCGTCATGATGATGATCGGCTTCCTCGGCTTTGCCGCCGGGACCTATTCGATGAGCCAGCTCACCGCCGACTGGAGCTTCAACGAACTCCTGATCCCGCAGATTTTCCGCGGCGTGTCGATGATGCTGTGCATGGTGCCGATCAACAACCTGGCCTTGGGCACGCTGGCACCGGAGCGGCTCAAGGGCGGCTCGGGCCTGTTCAACCTCACCCGCAATCTCGGCGGCGCGGTTGGCCTGGCACTGATCAACACGATCCTCGTCAACCGCACTGCCACCCATTACGAGGTGCTGGCCGAGCATGTCACCTGGTCCAATCCGGCAGCCGTCGCACAGATGGACCAAATGGTGCGCAACAACACTGCCAACGGGCTCAACGGCCTGGAGGCCGCGACCCGCCAACTCTCCAACATTGTGCGCCAACAGGCCACGATCCTGTCGATGATCGACGTGCTGCTGATCCTGACCGTGGCCTTCGCCGGCCTCGCCGTCTTCGCCTTGCTGATGAAGAAACCCGGCAAGGCGGCAGGCGGTGGCGGCGGTCACTAGATCAGCCCAGCACCGCCGACGGGGAGCCCCAATCTGCTCCCCTCTCCCTTGAGGGGAGGGTTAGGGTGGGGGGATTTTTCCCCACCAGTGGAGCCCGGCCAAGCCGAGCCGCCACTCCCGCCACGAGTTCCCCCCACCCCGACCCTCCCCTCAAGGGGGAGGGGGAAGAAAGAGGCGCCCCCTCAAATGACCGGCAACCGCACCCTGAAACACGCGCCCGGCAATGCGCTGGGCGCCAGTTCCAGCGTACCGTTCATGCGGGTAATGATCTGGCGGCTGATGGTCAGTCCCAGCCCCGCCCCGCTCTGATCGGTCCCACTATGTCGTCCCCGCGAAAACTTGCGGAAGATCAGCTTGCGCTCGCCCTTGGCGATGCCGCCGCCATTATCGGCGATATCGACCACATAATGCCCTGAGCGCACCTGCGAGGTAACCCGCATCACCGGCTGCTCGGCATCATTGTATTTCACCGCGTTGGAAATCAGGTTGATGAACACCTGACACAGCCGGTCCGGGTCGCCATCCACCATGGCGGCGCGCGTCCTCGGCCCAAGCTCCACGCCCATCCCCCGTTGCCGCAGCAGCGCATCACAGACGCTCAACGCCCGCTCCAGCGCCGCCTCGGCATCGGTTGGCCGGTTCTCCCACGCCCGCTCCCCCCGCTCCAGCGCACTCAGGTCAAGGATTTCGTCCAGCAGCTTGGTCAGCCGCAAACTCTCCTGGTGAATGGTGGACAGGAACCGCTGCCGCTGGCTATCGTCCAACTCGCCCGGCTCCAGCAATATCTCCGAGAACGAGCGGATCGACGTCATCGGCGTGCGCACCTCGTGGCTCACCTGGCTCAGGAAATCGTCCTTCTGCCCATCGAGTTCACGCAATTGCGCATTGGCATCTTCAAGCTTCTGCGCCGTCGAGCGCAACTCGGCCGAGGTCAGCTCCAATTGCTGGGAGTACTGGATCACCTGCTGGGTTTCGTCCGCCATCTGCATGACCTCTTCCAGCGACACGTCGCTGCCCGACACCACCTTGGACAGCATCACATGCGCCGAAGCCGCGCCGATCGAGCCGGCGAGTTCACGCTCCAGCCGCCCGATGAACTCCGGCGACGGATCAAGCTGCGCCGGCTCCACCCCGCTATCGCGCGCCGCCGTCTCAAACAACGCAACCGCGCGCCGTTCCCCCAACACCCGCTCGGCGACAAAATACAGATCGTTGGCCGTGGCCGAGCCCCGAATGAAATTGCCCTGCGGCACTGCACCCCGGCGGAAAATATCGACGAACACGGTGGCCTGGATGCGCTCTAACGCCGATTGGGTGGTGAACAGCGACACCACCACCAGCATGAAGACGTTGAGGAACAGGCTCCAGAACACCGAATGCACCAGCGGATCGAGTCCATCGAGCCCAAACAGATGCTCCGGTCGCAAGAAGCCGATGCCCCATGGCCCCTCAACCATCAGCCGCGCCACCACCGGGCTGACCGTCTCGAAGCTGGGCAGGAACATGGTCCAGGCCCAGACCACGAAACCGACAAACACCCCCGTCGCGGCGCCCTTGAGCGAGGCCTCGCGCCAATACAGCCCCGCCAGGATCGCCGGCAGCAATTGCGCCACGCCCGCAAACGAGATCAGGCCGATGGGCGCCAGCGCATCGCTATCGCCGGTCAGCGAAAAGTACAAAAACCCCAGCGTCAGGATCAGCGCGATGGAAATGCGCCGACTGATCAGCAGCAGCCGCGTCACCCCGCGGCCATCCCCCTGCCCGATGCCGCTCGAACTGCGCAGCACGATCGGCATGATGATGTGGTTGGACACCATAATCGACAGCGCAATCGAGGCGACGATGATCATCGAGGTGGCCGACGAAAACCCACCGATAAACGCCAGCAGCGCCAGCCCCGACTGCCCCGCCGCCAGTGGCAGCGTCAGCACGAACATATCGGGATTGGCGCCAACCGGCATATTGGTCAGCCCATAGAGCGCGATGGGCATAGTGAAAACGCTCATCAGCAGCAGATAGGCCGGAAAGGCCCACCCGGCGGTGCGCAAATGGTTCTCGTTGGAGTTCTCGACCACGGTGATCTGGAACTGGCGCGGCAGACAGATGATGGCGGCACCCGACAGTATGGTCATCGCCAGAAACCGCGAGCCGAACGTGTCGTCGGAATAGATTTCGATGCCTGCAGCAGCCGCTCGGCTGTAGATCGCATCAAACCCGCCACCCAGCCCGAAGGTCACGAACACCCCGACCGCCAGCAGCGCCGTCAACTTGACCACGGCTTCAAAGGCAATAGCCGCAACGACGCCATGATGCTGCTCCTTCGCGTCGACATTGCGGGTGCCGAACAGGATGGTGAACAGCGCCATCCCCGCCGCGATGCCAAAAGCCAGCGCGCCGTCATCAACCCCGGCCAAACTCCCCCGTGCCCCTTCGGACGAGGCAGCGACGGCTTGAATAGAGGACGTAATCGCCTTGAGCTGCAGCGCGATATACGGCGTAATGCCGATCACCGCGATTAGCGTGATCAACACCGCCAGCCGATTGGATTTGCCGTAGCGCGAGGACAGCAGATCGGCGATCGAGGTAATCGCCTGCGTCCGCCCGATCCGCACCAGTTTGCGCAGTACGAACCACCAGCCCACGAAGACGATGGTCGGCCCCAGATAAATCGTCAGGAATTCCAGCCCGCTCCGCGCCGCATTGCCCACCGCGCCGTAAAAGGTCCAGCTCGTGCAATAAACCGAAATCGACAGCGTATAGACCGCCGGCGAATGCAGGAACGAGGTCTTGCTCTGTCGTGCCCGCCGGTCGCCAAAATAGGCCAGCACGAACAGCAGGCCGACATAGCCCACCGCCGAAATGATGACGAAATCGGCCGACAGCATCAACCGCCCCCGTCGCCGGAATCGGGTGGCACATGCTTGGGCAGATAGTGCGTCAACAGTGCCGTGCCGGCGATCAGCAGCGCCCACACCACGAACAGGTAGATGACGATCTGCGGTATGCCGAAATGGCTGATGCGCTGATTGAACACAAACACCAGCGGTGGCACGAACAGCAGCGCGCCGAACACCGCCAGCACCAGCATCCCGCTTTCGAGCTTACGGCGATCCGGCATTTTCGCCCAGCAATTGCCGCACCGCGCCAACCACGTCGGCATTGGCGTAAGGCTTGGTGACGAAGGCATCAGCCCCCAGTTCGGTGGCAATCCGCCGGTCCTGCTGCTGGCCCTTGGCCGTCAAAATCAACACCGGCATGCCCTGCAGCGCCGCATCGGCCCGTACCAACTTGAGCACGTCGAAGCCGCTGCGCTTGGGCAGCATGACATCAAGCAGCAGCATGCGCGGCCGCAGACGACGCACGCCCTCCAGCGCCGCATCGCCATCGGTGACCGCGCTGACGCTCCAGCCAGCCCGCCGAAGAATGAACTCGAGCGATTCCAAAATGCTCGGCTCATCTTCGGCGATCAACACGTCGATTGCCAAAATCCCCCCTTTGCATCCGCGGTCTCCCCTCCGCGAATGACGCTACTAAAGCGCAATCAGTCCAGATCGCCAAGCGCAAACCCCGCCGGCACCAATGGCGAGCGGATTTCCGCCGCCGCGCCGCCCGGCGCCATCACCTCTTCCTGCCGGCTGGGACACTCGCGCCGCGTACACAACCGGCAGCTCGGGCCGACCGGCACATCGGCCGATTGATCCTGCAAGTCGAGCCCCGCGCTGTAGATGGTCCGGTCGGCATGCAGCACATTGCAGGCCAGCATGATCGAGGTGGGCACCACCGTTTCGCGGAACGCCGCCGTCCGCCGCTGCACCGTCTGCGCCAGGAACAGATAGCGCGATCCATCGGCAAACCGGACGATCTGACACACCATCGTATCGGGCGTGCGAAACGCGCCATAGATCGCCCAAAGCGGGCACGCATGTCCGCTATTGGGCAGCAGCAGGCCCGGCAGCGGGAAATGCTTGGTCAACCGCCCCGCCGGATCGGAGCGCAGGAACCCGAACGGAATGCCCTGCTCGCCCGGCCGCCGCAGCGTCACCAGCCGATGGGCAATCTGCTCGAAGCTGGCATGATAGATCTGGCGCAACCGGTCGATATCGTAGCGCACCGCCTCGGCGTCGCTCAGAAAGCGCGAATAGGGAAACACCATCGCCCCGGCCAGATAAGTGCCCAACGCCCGCGCCGCCAACCGTCGCGCCACCGGGCTCGACAGCGCCGCCGATTGCAATCCCTCCGCCAGCACATCCCCCGCCGCCAGCTCCCCATAAAGCCGCGCCAGTTGGAACTGCCGCGTCGCCAATGTCGCCGCCCCCTGGAACCACAGCACCCTCGACTCGGTGTCAAACCGATATTGCCCCGGAAAATCGGAGCCGACATTTGCCGCCGCACCGCCGAACACGACCGAGACGCCGAAACGGGTCCCCAGCAGCGCCGTCAGCGTGACGACGTTAAAAGGCCCCGCCGCCTCGATCTCATCCCGCAAAACCGCCGCCGCATCCTCCAGCGTCGGGAAATAGTTCTCCCGCTCAATGATCAGGTCATCGATCTCCCGCGCCGGGGAAACGCCGCGTCTGGTTTGGCTCGCCGTATCGAACTGCCCGATCAGATTCCGCGCCACATCGCTCAGCGCCAACGTCTCGCGCCCGATCGCCGCCAGGAACCGCTGGCGCTCCGCATCATCCAGATCAGGCACATCCTGCAAGATTTCAGCACTGGACCGCACCGCCGTGATGCTCGACAAAATCTGGTGCAGCATCTGCGACAGCAACGGATCGCTGCGCAGCCGATCGGCATATGCATCGGCGCTGGTCACCGCCGCCCCGTAGGCCCGATGCAGGCGCGACAGCGCTGCCGCGCTCGCCGGATATTGCGCCACGAGGTCGCGCCGCTCGTCGGGTTGGAACGGAAGTGCCTGCACCGTCGGATCAGCGAACGCCTCTTCCAGGTCCTGCAACAATTTTTGTTCAAGAAGTCCAGCAAGCTGGTTGATATCGATGTCCAGATGCTGCGCCACGCGCTGCAATAGCGAGCCGCCGATGTCACGTTTGTTGTTCTCGATCAGGTTGAGATAGCTCGGCGAAATGCCGACCAGCCGAGCCAAGGCGGCCTGCGAAAGCTTCAGCGCCTTGCGCCGATTACTGATGCGAAAGCCGATGGGCGCGCGCATGGAAAGTCCTCCAAACCGGCGATTTGTCAATCAATTGACTATTGTTCATCGGTTTCCGATCAAGAATTTACAGAATATCGCTGCGATTACAACAGCCTATTGCCAGGCTTTGCACGCAAGGCAAATACTCTGCACGCGGAGACCTGCTGGCTATGCATCAGCCGTCCCGCGCCAAAAGGAGGAAATCGATGGCACTTTTGACTCGGCGCAGGCTGCTCCAGACCGGCATGGCCGGCATTATCGGCACGGGCATCGCGCCCATGATGTTCACCAAGGGCGCCTGGGCCCAGGAATTCTGCAACAATCCCACCGGCGACACCGTCACCTTCGGCTTCAACATGCCCCTGACCGGCGCTTACGCCGATGAAGGCGCCGACCAACAGCGCGCCTTGACCCTCGCCGTCGAGCATCTCAATGGCGAAGGCGATGGCGGATTGCTGCCGACATTCTCGTCTAAGTCTTTGACCGGCAAGGGTGTTCTGGGCAAGAAAGTCGCCTATGTCACCGGCGACGACCAGACCAAGGCCGATGCCGGCCGCGACTCGGCCCGCCGCATGATCGAGCGCGATGGCGCCATCATGATCTGCGGTGCTTCGTCTTCCGCCGTCGCTATCGCCGAACAGGCGCTCTGCCAGGAAATGGGCGTCATCTACATGGCGGGCCTCACCCACTCCAATGACACCACCGGCAAGGACAAGAAAAAGTACGGCTTCCGCCACTTCTTCAACGCCTACCAGTCCGGCATTGCGCTCGGCCCGGTGCTGGGCGAAGCCTATGGCAAGGACCGCGTCGCCTACCACCTGACCTCCGACTACACATGGGGCTGGACCCAGGAAGAGTCGATGAAAAACGCCACCGAGGCGCTCGGCTGGAAGACCATCACCCCTGTCCGCACGCCAGTGGGTGCCGGCGATTTCAGCCAGTATCTGACCCCGGTTCTTAACTCCGGCGCCGACGTGCTGATCCTCAACCATTACGGCTTTGATGGCGTCAATTCGCTGACCCAGGCCGTGCAGTTCGGCATGAAGGACAAGACCGTCAACGGCAAGAAGTTCGAGATCGTCTTGCCGCTGGTCTCGGACCTGATGGCCAAGGGCGCAGGGGAAGCCATGAAGGGCGTCTATGGCACCTCGAACTGGGACTGGCAGCTCAAGGACGCGGCCAGCGCGGCGTTCACCAAGTCATTCGGCGCCAAATATGGCCAACCGCCGAGCCAGATCGCCCATACTTCCTACGTCCAGGCGCTGCTCTATGCCGATGCCTGCGAGCGCGCCGGCACCTTCTATCCGCCCGAGGTCATCAAGGCCTTGGAAGGGTTCGAGTTCGACGGCATGGGCAATGGCCCCACGCTGTACCGCGATACCGATCACCAGTGCTTCAAGGATGTACTGGTGGTGCAGGGCAAGCGGGCCCCAACCAACCAGTATGACCTGCTCGACGTGGTCGCCACGGCCTCCAAGGAAAGCGTCACCTACGATCCGGCGATCTTCGGCGGCGAACTGGGTCCCGATACCGCGGCTATGTGCTGATCTAACGGGGTCCGGCCACGTGCCGGGCCCTGCCCTTCTCCCGCGCGAACACCGGTAGGTTCATGGACGCGATCCTCGCACAGCTTCTCAACGGCCTCGACAAGGGCGGGGCCTATGCCCTGATCGCCCTCGGCCTGACCCTGGTGTTCGGCACGCTGGGCGTCGTCAACTTCGCCCATGGCGCGCTGTTCATGCTCGGCGCCTTCTGTGCGGTGGCCTTCCGCCAACTCATTACGATGGAGACGGTGACGATCGATCCCTCCCAGCTTTCGCCCTGGGGCGCGCCGCTGGAGATCAAGACGCCACTGGCGCAGACCTGGTTCGGTGAGTTCGGCGCCGTGATGATCGAGTACTCAGTGCCCTTGTCCATCGTTCTGGCCATTCCGGTCATGCTGATCATCGGCATCGCCATGGAACGCGGCATCATCAAGCATTTCTACAAGCGTTCGCATGCCGAGCAGATCCTGGTTACGTTCGGGCTGGCCATCGTGGCGCAGGAGGTCATCAAGGCCATCTTCGGCCCAAACCCGATTTCCCAGCCGATGCCCACCTCGCTGCGCGGCGCCGCCGATGTCGGCCTGTGGCTGGGCATGGGCCCCAATGTGCTCACCTATCCCTGGTGGCGGCTGCTCTACTTCGTGTTTTCCGCCGCCATCATCGCCGCCGTCTTCGCTTTCCTCCGCTTCACCACATTTGGTATGGTGGTGCGGGCCGGCATGGCCGACCGCGAAACTGTGGGCCTGCTCGGCATCAATATCGGCCGGCGATTCACCATCATGTTCGGCCTCGCCGCGGTGGTCGCAGGGCTGGCGGGCGTCATGTACACGCCACTGGTGCCGCCCAACTATCATCTGGGCATGGATTTCCTGGTGCTGAGCTTTGTCGTCGTCGTGGTCGGCGGCATGGGTTCGCTGCCGGGCGCCGTGGCCGCAGGATTCCTGCTCGGGATTCTCCAAAGCTTTGCCTCGATGGCGCAGGTCAAGGCCATGCTGCCGGGGATCGACCAGATCATCATTTACCTGACGGCAGTGATTATCCTGCTGGTGCGTCCGCGTGGCCTGATTGGCCGGCGCGGCATGATGGAGAGCTGAGATGAACGCCCTCCTGACCTCCCGCCGCGACGCCATCACGCTGGCGATCTTCGCCCTCGTCGTGCTCACCATGCCGGTCTGGCTGCAGCCGTTCGGCGCCGCCTATCCCGGCCTGATGCAGAAATTCGCGATCTACGCCATTTTCGCCATCGGCTTCAACATCCTGTTCGGCCTCACCGGCTATCTCAGCTTTGGCCACGCGGCGTTTCTCGGTGTCGGCTCCTACACCGCCGTCTGGTCGTTCAAATTGCTGACTATGGATGCCCTGCCCGCCATCGCCTTTGCCATCATCCTGTCGGGCCTACTGGCCGTAGTCATCGGCTATCTGAGCCTCCGACGTTCGGGCATCTACTTCTCCATCCTGACGCTCGCCTTCGCCCAGATGTGCTACAATCTGGCCTATTCGGTACTGACGCCGATCACCAATGGCGAGACCTCGCTGCAGCTCAACCTGCAAGACCCCCGCATCATCGACTCTGCGCTCGCGCCACGGCCCGCCGGCTTGCCCAGTGCCAGCCTGTTCGGCCACACCTTCAGCGGCTTGCAAGGCTTCTACTTTTGCGCCGTGATGCTGCTGATCGCCTTCTTCATCGCCCAGAAAATCTTCGCCTCGCCCTTCGGCATGATGCTGCGCGGTATCAAGTCCAACCAGACGCGGATGAACTACACCGGCTTCAACACCCGCCCCTATGCGCTGACGGCCTTCGTCATTTCGGGCATGTATGCGGGCCTCGCCGGCGCGCTGCTGGCCGTTACCGACCCGCTGGCCGGAGCCGAGCGCATGCAGTGGACCGCTTCGGGCGAGGTCGTGCTGATGACCATTCTGGGCGGTGTCGGAACACTGACCGGGCCGGTGCTGGGCGCCTGGATCATCAAATATTTCGAGAACATCTTCTCGGCTTTCAACGAGCAGATCGTCAGCCGGTTCTTCGATTTCCTGCCCGCCGGGATGCATGATGTGGTCGTGGCCGTCGCCAGCAAGTTCGTCGGCGAGGGCTGGAACCTAACGCTCGGCCTGGTCTTCGTATTGATCGTCGTGTTCTTGCCTGGAGGCATTATGGAGGGCGTCCGCCGGATCACTCATATGTTCGACAAGTCCCGCCGCGCGCCGCCGACACCGGCCAGGCTTTCCACCCAACCCGCCGAATAGGACGACAATCATGGCTATTCCCAATGTCGTCCTGCATGTTGCCGATGTCCACAAACGCTTCGGCGGACTGCACGCTCTCGCTGATATCGATCTGCAAATCGAAGAGGGTCAGACCCATGCCATTATCGGCCCCAATGGCGCGGGCAAATCGACGTTGCTGAATGTGTGCATCGGCAAACTGGCGCCGACCAGCGGCACGGTGGTGTTCGATGGTCAGGTGCTGACCGGCAAGAAGCCCTATGAAATCAACCAGCTCGGCATTGCCCGGGTCTTCCAGACCCCGGAGATTTTCGCCGATCTTAGCGTGTTGCAGAATGTCATGATCCCCGCCTTGGCCAAGCGCGATGGCGCCTTCAAGCTCAACCTGCTGCGTTCGCTGGAGAGCCAACGCGACATTCGCACCGAGGCGGAGGAGATGCTGGAGGATGTGGGCATGCTCAATCGCCGCGATATGCTCGCCGGCAGCCTCAGCCGCGGTGACAAGCGGCGGATGGAGCTGGCGATGTGCCTGATCCAGCGCCCGCGGCTGCTGTTGCTCGACGAGCCCACCGCCGGCATGAGCCGCCACGACACCAATACCACCATCGAACTGCTCAAGAAAATCAAGAGTCGCGGCATGACCAAGGTGATCATCGAACACGACATGCATGTTGTGTTCTCGCTGGCCGACAAGATTTCCGTGCTGGCGCAGGGCCGTATCATCGCCGATGGCACGCCCGACGAGGTGCGCGGTAATCCTAAGGTGCAGGAAGCCTATCTCGGAGGGCCGCAGCAGTGAGCGCGATCGCCATGGAAACGCAAATCCTCGGAAACAGCCAAGCCGCCAGCGTCGAGACCATCCGCCCGTTCTTCTCGGTGCGCGATGTGCATGCCTATTATGGCGAAAGCTACATCGTGCAAGGCGTCTCGCTGGATATCCGCCAGGGCGAAATCCTGGCTCTGCTCGGCCGCAACGGCGCGGGCAAAACCTCGACCCTGCGCGCCATCGCCCGCACCGATGATCCGCAATTGCGCCAGGGCGAAATCTGGCTCGATGGCGTGCCCATCCACCAGATGAAGTCGTTCCAGGCCGCCCGCGCCGGTATCCAGCTAGTGCCCGAAGACCGCCGCATCATTGCCGGGCTGACTGTCGAGGAAAACCTGGCCTTAGCCCGCGTCGCGCCCGGCCACGGCTGGGAGCTGGAGCAGATTTACCAGAGCTTTCCGCGCCTTGCGGAGCGCCGCAAGCAGGAAGGCGTGACCCTCTCCGGCGGCGAACAACAGATGCTGGCCATCGCCCGTGCCCTCGCCCGCGACCTCAAGCTACTGCTGCTCGATGAACCGTATGAGGGGCTCGCCCCGGTCATCGTGCAGGAGATCGAGCGCATCCTGCATTCGATCAAGGCGCTGGGCATTACCACCATCATCGTCGAGCAAAACGCCATCGCGGCGCTCAAGCTGGCCGACCGCGCCGTGATCCTCGATACGGGCGAAGTCGCTTTCGCGGGCACCGCCAAAGAGGTGCTCGACAACACCGAACTGCGCCACGAATACCTGGCGATCTGAAATCCAACCCTGGGGCTTCCGCCCCAAGGCAATTGTGCCGTCTCTCTCCCCAGGACGCCCCAGGGTCGGATATTTTCTCAGGCGCTAGCTCGTCGCCCGCAGCCAGACCAGCATTTCGCCCGGCTCACGGTTGTCCCACAGGTGATAGGGCACCATGCGCGCAGTATCGGGCTTGGCGACCGGCTCCATATCGCCGTAAAGCGCATCGCCCCAGCCCTCGGCCACTTCGCGCAGCACCGGCAGATCGATGGCGATGGCGCCGTTGAAGTTGGGAATGGTCGCGGTCTGCGACTGGCCCAAGCCATCGCCGAGCAGGATCGAATTCAGGCCAACCGGATTGTCGGTGCCTTCGAGGCAATAGACGAGCGGCCCGCGCATCACCGCGACCCGGCCGGCATCTTGGCGCACTTTCGGATTGGCCCTCAAAGCGCGCGGCACCAGTGGCAGATCGAGCCGGACACTGTCCCCTGCCCGCCATTCACGGTCGATCCGAGCATAACCGTCCGCCGTAATGCCCTCGACATCCAACGCCTGCCCATTGACCGCGATAGTCGCGCCCTTGGCCCAGGCCGGAATGCGCAGCGACAGGGCAAACCGCGCCGGCTTGTCGACCGCGACCGACAGTCCAATGGCCCCGTCCCACGGATACTGCGTCTGCTGCGTCAGCGTCACCGAGCCAACCGCCAGATCGACCCGGGCCGTGCTCTCGCCATAGAGATGCACGGCGATTTCATCATCGGCGACGCCGTACATGTACGAGCCGATCGAGGCCACCAGCCGCGCGATGTTGGGCGGGCAGCATGGGCAACGGTGCCAGTTCCAGCGGTGATGCTTGCCGGCGCTTTCCAGCGGATTTTCGTAGAAGAAGGTCTTGCCGTCGCGTGACAGGCCCGCAATGGCGCCGTTGTAGAGCGCCTGTTCCATGGTGTCGGCATACAGCCGGTTCGGCCCGCGCCCCAGCATGCGATTGGCCCAGAACACCAGGCCGACCGAGGCGCAGGTTTCGGCATACGCGCTCTCATTGGGCAGGTCGTAATAGTCGGTGAAACCCTCGTTGGCGGCGGCTGGCCCGATGCCGCCGGTCAGGTACATCTGCTTTTGCGTCAGGTCGGCCCACAGCGCCTCCAGCGCATGCGTCAGGCTATCGTCGTGATACTCGGTGGCGATGTCCGCCATGCCCGAATAGATGTACATCGCCCGCACCGCGTGGCCGACCACCTTGGTCTGGTCGCGCAGCGGCATATGGGACTGGTTATATTCCAACGTATTGGCCTGCACGCCTTTGGGATCACGGCCATGGGCGATGGCCTCCTCGATGAAGAAATTGGGCGCCTGGCCGCGCTCGTCGACGAAAAACTTGGCCAGCTCCATATAGCTGGCATTGCCGGTCTCGCGCGCCAGCCGCACCAGCGCCAGTTCGACCTCCTCGTGTCCGCAATAACCGCGTACCTGGCCGGGTCCGCGCCCGAAGCGCTTGACCATGTAGTCGGCCATGCGGCTCATCACATCGAGGAATTTGCGCTTGCCGGTGGCCTGGTGAAAGGCGACAGCCGCCTCGATCATATGGCCGGCGCAATAGAGCTCGTGGAAATCGCGCATATTGGTCCATTTCCACTCCGGCTTGATGCGCTGGAAGAAGGAATTGAGATAACCGTCGGGGTCCTGCAGCTTTTCATAGAGATCGATGATCGCGTCTGCCCGCGCTTCTAGTTCCGGATTGGCTTTGCGATAGAGCGAATAGGCGATGGTCTCGATGGATTTGGCCAGATCACTGTCCCAGAACATCTGCGTCGTGCCGAGCCAGCCCACGATGGGAATGACCAGGCCCGGATTGGGCGCGTCGACATCGACCTGTTCGAGCATGCGTGCCTCGATGCAGCGGTCGAGCAGGATGGCGGCAGTCTCGTCGCAGACGGCCTCCTGCCAATCGCCCCAGAAACCCGCGACATCGACGCTGGGTACGGGCAGAGGACGGAATTGACGCGTGGTGGGCTGATCCATTTTGAGGTTCCGGTGGTTGGAATTATTTGACCGCGCCGGCCATCAGGCCGCGCATGTAGTAGCGTTGCAGGATGAGGAATACGGCGAGGCACGGGATGGTCATCACCATGACGCCAGCCTGCACCGCCCCCCAATTGATCGCCCCGAGCCGGCCGGCGCGCACGGCCGTCATCAGCACCGGCAGGGTATATTTCTCGTTGTCCGACAGCAGGATCAGCGCCGCTAGGAACTCGTTCCACGAATTGAGGAAGGCGAAGATCGCCACGCTGGCGAGGCCAGGCGTGACCAGCGGGAGCAGCACGCGGACCAGCAGCGTGAGATCGCGGGCGCCATCGATGCGCGCGGCCTCCTCGATTTCGCGCGGCACCGCATCGAAGGCGTTGCGCATCATGAACACCGAGAAGGGCAGTTGCAGCGTCACATAGACCAGCACCAGCCCGACCAGCGAATTGTTGAGGCCCAGCTTGGCTAGGATGATGAAGAGCGGCGTCAGGATGGACTGGAACGGGATCATCAAGGTGGCGATGATCAGCACGAAGAACACGTTCTTGAGCGGGAAGCGATATCGCGAAAAACCGTAGCCGGCGAGCAGGCTGACGATGACGGTCAACACCACCGTTGCCAGCGCCACGACCATGGAATTGAACGTGTGCTGCCAGATGCCGGCGCCAAAGGTGTCGAGCACCGCATAGGTGTCGAAACTGATGCCATGCGTCGGCCAAGGCGGTAGCGGCGGTGATTGCGCTTCGCTGCCGGTGCGCAGCGAGGCCAGCCCGGTCCAGGCGAATGGCGCGAAGAAGAACAGCGCCGCGCCGATACCGAAGGCGTGGTAGCCGAACCCGCCCCAGAATTTGCGCCGCTGACGCGCTTGCATGGTGGCGGTCATTTGTCGTCTCCCACGCGCAGCAGGCGAAGTTGCACGACGCTCAGCACGATCAATATGCCCAGCAGCGCGATGGACAGCGCCGAGCCATAGCCGAGGTGGAACGACACAAAGGACTGGTTGAAAATGTAATAGACCACCGAAATCATCCGGTTCTGCGGCCCGCCGCTGGTCATGATGTAGAACTGATCGAAGGCCAGCACCGAGCCGGTGACCGAAAGGATCAGCGCCAGCGCGATGGTGCGGCGCATTAGTGGTAGCGTCACATGGCGGAAGCGCTGCCAGCGCCCTGCCCCGTCGATCCGCGCCGCCTCGTTGAGTTCAACCGGGATCGACTGCAGCCCGGTGAGCAGGATGATCATGGTGAAGCCCGCGACCTTCCACACCACCATGACGATGATGGTCCAGAAGGCGCTATCGAAGGTGGCCAGCAGGTTCACCTTCTTGCCGGTGAAGCCCATCATGCGAATGGCCGGGCCGATCAGCCCGCTGTCGACATTGGCTAGCCACACCCACAGCAGCGAGGCCGTCGCCAAGCCCACCACGACCGGCATGAAGAATATTGTGCGGTAGAACCCCACCCCGCGGCGCTGCTTTTCGACGAACAGCGCCAGCGGAAAAGCGACGATGAAAATCGCGATCGTAGTGATGACGGTATAATAGGCGGTGAACCGCAGCGACGACAGAAACCGCGTGTCTTTGAGCATTTGCATATAGTTGCCCAGCCCGATCCATTCGGGCTGGCCCAGCAGCGGCCAGTCGTGAAAGCTCATCCAGAACGTGAACAGCACCGGGATGACGAAGAACACGATCACCAGCGCCATGGCCGGGGCGATATAAAGCAGCCCCTGCCACTGCCCCAGGCGGGCGCGGCGGCGGCGCGCGCGCGCCGGCACGGCCAAGGTGAGAGCGGGACTGGTCATCGTATGGCTCCGGAAGGGAAGTTGACCGGGAGCCGAAGCCCCCGGCCCGTGCCTTACTTGGCGTTGTCGATGATCGACTGCATTTCGGCCTGCGCATCGGCAAAGGCCGCATCGACGTCGTCGCCATAGATGGCGGCGTTGATGAAGGTCGCCCATGGGCCGTTGCTGGAGTTGATCAGGTCGTTGAACAGCACGGTGTAGGGCGTCTTTGCGGTCGCGATGGCGTCAACCGCCACCTGCAGGCGCGGATCGAGGCCCTTGAGCACGTCGGCGGCGATATCGCTGCGGGTCGGCAGGCTGCCGTTCTGAGCAAACACCTTCTGGGCTTCGGGCGAATACATGTATTCGATGAATTCCTTCACCGCGGCCATGTGGGGCGTGCCCTTGGTGACGACGATATTGTCACCGCCGGCGAAGGACGAGGTGCCGCTGGTAATGCCCGGGATCGGCGCGATGCCGAAGTGCAGGTCCGGATACTGGTTGATCATGGTGCCGATGGCGAAGGCGCCCAGGCTCTGCTGGCCGATCTTGCCATTGGTGAAGCTCAGGAAGTTGGTGCCGTTATCGGTCGCGGCGCTTTCCGGCACCAGGTCTTTGGCGACCATGGAGCGGTACTTGTCGATCGCCGCGCGCATTTCCGGCGTGTCGAGCGTTGCCGTCTGGGCGTCCTCAGAGAGGATATCCTTGCCTTCGGCCCAAACCAGCGGGGTGAAGGTGAAAATCATGCAGCCGCCGCAGCCGCCGCCGGAGAAGTAGAAGCCATAGGTATCATCGCCCAGGGCCCGGATCTTTTCGGCATTGGCTTCGATTTCGTCCCAGCTCGTCGGCGCTTTGTCAGGATCGAGACCGGCGGCCTTGTAGAGGTCCTTGTTCCAGGCGAAAACCGAGGTTTCCACCGACAGCGGCAGGCCGTAATTCTTGCCCTCATAGGTGCCCAGCTTGACATGCGATGGCGCCAGGGCATCGAAGTATGGCAGGCCATGGGCCCAATCGGTCAGGTCTTCGAGCTGGCCGGCGGCGGCGAAAGACGGCGTATAGATCAGGTCGAGCGACAGCGCATCCGGCGCCTGGCCGCCGGCGATGGCGGTGGCGTATTTCTGCACCAGCTCTGCAAACGGCACTTCGGTCAGCGCGACCTGGTTTTCGTGACTGTCATTGTAGGCCTTCACGACGCCAGTGAATGCAGCGCCAATGCCGGTGCGGACCCACATATTGATGGTGTCGGCCGCCGAAGCGTTCGATACTAGGCACAGCGTCGCAATGCTGGCCGTTGCTAAAAGACGTTTAAGCATTTCATTCCTCCCTGTTGGGGCCCTCAAACACGCCGGCCCGTGGCGTAACTTCAGCCTGCTTCCGCTCCTCCGCAGGATTGGCGCACGACCAGTTGGCACGGCAGTTTCCGGATTCCCGGTTCTACTGTCTTGCCTTCCGCCATCGCCAGAACCGTCAGCCCGGCCTCCTTGCCGAGGGTCTTGAGGTTCATATCCACACTGGTCAGCGGCGGACGCGTTGCCGCCGCGACGATTTCCCAATTGTCGAACCCGACCACCGACACATCGCGCGGCACATCGACACCGCGCTCGCGCAGCGCATCGACCACGCCACGCGCAATCTGGTCATTGCCGCAGAAAATGCCGTCTGGATGGGGGCCAGAGCCGGCCCACAATTGCGCGACCGCATCGTGTCCCCAGGCTTCCGACCATTTGCCGTGCAGAATTTCAGCATCCGCCCCGACCACGCCGGCATAGGCATCGGCGCGCTCTTTCACCGAGGCAAAACTGGCCGGCCCGGTGACGTGAACAATGCGCTTTCGGCCTAGCCCCGCCATCCATTGCACTGCCTCGCGCGAGCCCTGCGCGTCGTCCGACACAAAGCGCACGCTATCGTCAGGACCATCGGTGAAGGCATAAACCACCGGCACCGGCAAATGGCTCAGGTCCACCGGCAGCCGGCGGTCGATGCGCTTGCCGGACGCGATGATGCCGTCGACCTGCTTGTCGAGCATGGCGTCCACATGAATTTTCGCCAGCACCGGATCGTCCTCGATGGTGCAGAGGAAAACCGACACGCCGTGATCGACCAGCGCTTCGGAAATTCCGGCCATCAGCGGAAGGGTGAAACGGCCGTAGGTATCGTTGGTCAACAGGCCGATGGTGAAGCTGCGTTTGCCCTGTAGGCCTCGCGCCATAGCATTGGGCCGGAAGCCCAGCTCCACCGCCGCACGCTTCACCCGCTCGCGCGTTTCGGCCGTCATCCGCCCGGTGTCGTTGAGCGCCTTGGACGCCGTCGCGACGCTGACGCCGGCCGCCAGGGCGACGTCGTAGATGCGGATGCGCTCAACCTTTTTAGCCTGCTGTTCCACCGGATTCCGCGAAAATGAGAAAACGTTTGCGCATTTGAGATAACGTTTTTCCACATTCGATTATGGGCGTCAAGTTGGATGCACGAAGATGATCATGAAAATTCGGCCGGCCGGACGTTGGCCGTCACCAGGCCCGACTGGACAGAATTACCCGCCAACGTCAGCGATAGGGCTGCATCCAGCCGAGACCGGCCGTGGTCGTGGTCCTGGGCTTGTATTCGCAGCCAACGAAGCCGTCATAGCCGAGCCGGTCGAGGGCCGGCAGGACGTTGGCATAGTTGATTTCGCCGGTGCCCGGCTCGTTGCGGCCGGGATTATCGGCGATCTGGATATGGGCGACGCGTTCGCGCAGCCGCTCATAGGTCGCCAGCAGATCGCCCTGCATCACCTGGGTATGATAGATGTCATATTGCAGGAACAGATTGCTGTAATCGACGTCGGCCATGATGGCCTCCGCATGGTCGGTGGTGCTGAGAAAGAAGCCCGGCATATCGCGCTGGTTGATCGGCTCCATCAGCAGCTTGATGCCGGCGTCAGCCAGTCGCGGCGCGGCATATTTGAGATTGTCGACCAGCGTCGACTGCAGCAGAGCTCGATCCGCGCCCGCGGGTGCGATGCCAGCCAGGCAATTGATCTTGGTGCAGCCGAGGGCCTTGCCATACTGGATGGCGGTCGCGACACCGGCCTGAAATTCCTCGACCCGGTCGGGAAAGCAGCCGATCCCCCGCTCACCCCCGGCCCAATCGCCGGCCGGGAGGTTGAACAGCGCCTGTTGCAGATTGTGTTGCCGAAGCAGGTCGGCGATGACCTCCGACGGATAATCATAGGGCCCGACATATTCCACCGCCGGAAAACCATCGGCGGCGGCCGCCGCAAACCGCTCCAGGAATGGCAATTCGGCATAGAGAAACGTCAGATTGGCGGAAAATCTGGGCACGGTGAAAAATCCTCAGTTCAGCGGCATATCCGGCGCGAAGTCGGCACGCCTTGTGACAATAGCATCGTAGAACGCCGGTAGCCGCGCATCGAAAGCCGCCAAGGCACGGCATTCGGCGATCTCGGCCAGCGCCGGCTCCCCTGCCCGCAGCGCTAACAGCAGCCGGTCGTGACAGGCGGCCAGATCGGCAAAGGCCGCGCTTGTTGCCAGCTCTTCTGGCCCCAGCAGGAGATGAATTGGCTCTCGCTCACTCATCCCCTTGAGCGCGATGGAGCCGGCATCGAGCAGCGCCAGTTCGGCAACGGCGTCGCGGGTCTCGCGGGTCACCAAAATATCGTAAAGCACCGTCTTGCAAGCGCTTTCGAGGCGGCTGGCGACGTTGACGGTTTCCCCGACACAGGAATAATCGAACCGCGCCTCGAACCCCATATTGCCCACCAGCGCCGGGCCGGAGGCGATGCCGATGCCGATGGCGATCGGCTCGGCGCCTTGCGACAGGTTGGTCTGGTTGAGCTGTCCCAGCGCCTCGCGCATGGCTAGGGCCGCCTGACAGGCCCTCAGCGCGTGGCGCTCGACGTCCACCGGCGCATTCCAGAACGCCATCACGGCATCGCCCATGAACTTGTCGATAGTGCCCATCTGCTCGATGATCGCCGCGCCCAGCGCCCCGAACAGCGTATTGAGCATCCGCACCAGGTCGGTCGGCGCGGTCTTTTCGCTGATGGCGGAGAAATTGCGCACGTCGGAAAACATTACCGTCAGTTCGCGAACGTCGCCGCCCAGCCGCAGGCTTTCGGCATTGTTTTCGATCTGCGTCAGCAGCGACGGCGCCACGTAATGGGCAAAAGCATTGCGAATACGCCGCCGCTCGGCATCGGTGATGGCGAACTGGAAGAAGGCCATTGCGGCATAAACGATCAGCGCCCCAAGCAGCGCGAAGCTCGGGTCCAGCAACAGCCCATATTGGGTGAAGGCGAACCAGCTCGCCGCGGTGGTTACCAGTGCGACCATGACCGAAAACGCCAGCCCAATCAGCGGGCCGGTGAAGATGATGGCCAGCGTAATGGCGATGCCGCTCAGCACGAAGACCAGGATTTCGAGCCCCCCGACCCAGTCGGCGCGATTGAGATAAACGCCGGTCAGCATCTGCTCCAGCGCCTGCACGTGGATGGACACGCCGGGGACAGGCTCGCCGAGTGGGCTTTGCCGCACATCGAGCAGGCCGCTTGCGGAGGCGCCGACGAAGACGATATTGCCCGCAATCTGCGGCGCGAGGCTAGCATAGTCGTCAGCCAGCAGATTGCGGGCGGAGACATAGGTCGACGGTCCTAGATGGCGATAATACAACCACAGGTCACCGCTCGGCCCGGTCGGCACGGTGATATCACCGATCCGCAGGGCCTCAATGGTGCCGGTATTGGTGGTGTCGCCCAGCACAACCAGTGTCGAAGTCCCGAAGGCGACGCGCAGGGTTTCCACCGACAGCGCCGGAAACTCCGATGTGCCATTGGACCACAGCAGCGGCAGGCGACGGGGAATGCCGGAGTTCTCCTGATCGAGGCTGGCGACGCCAAGGCCCCTCGCGGCCTCGGCTAGCTGGGCCATCGGCAGCGCCGCGCCCGTCAGCGTCGGCAAAAACGGCAGCGGATCGGCCCCCGTCATGGCAAAACCGGCCTTGGCCTGCTGCGGCAGCACCGCACTATTCTCGTTCTGGGTGAAGCTCAGGATCGACGGGCCACCAGCCAGCGCCGCCGCGAATTCGGCGTCGTAATCCACGCCACCGGCGGCGCTTGCTGATGGAGAAAGGCGATCCGGCTCGGGAAACAGCACGTCGAAGGCGATAGCGGCGGCGCCGAGTTCGGTCAGGCGCTGGGTCAGGGTCGCCATGGTATGCCGCGACCACGGCCACTGCCCGATTTCAGCGAGCGACCGCTCATCGATATCCACGATCCGAATGGGCAGGTCGGGCGCGGCGCGCGGACGCAATTGCTGGAAGAAGTCGAAGCTAGTCTCGCGCGCCACCCGCAGCGGATAGGGGTCGGCAGCGCGCAGCAGCACAAGTGCGGCAATGATGCAAAAGCCGAACAGGAAGGCCCAGAGGCGCCGTTTCCACATGAGTTGACGCCGCCTGCCCTGCCCGATCAGTTATATTGCCGTTCCGGGACCAATCGATGCTCGGCTGGAGTCGGCCGGGTGCGCACGTCGCGGCGGAAATCGGTGGGCGACATGCCGGCAATCTTGCGGAATGACTTGTTGAACGCGCTCAGCGAGCCAAACCCGCTGTCCATGGCCACATGCAGCACGTTGGCGTCATCCTGCATCAGCAGCGCCTGGGCATAGCTGAGCCGCATCAGGTTCACATAGTCGTTCAGCGTCATGCCGGTCGATTTCTTGAAGACGCTCATCGCGTATTTCGGATGGATATCGGCGGCCTTGGCGATATCGGACGAGTCGATGTCCTCGCGGAAATTGTCGGCGATGAAATCACAGATACGCACGACGAGAGGCGAGGAATGATTGTCGAGCCCGACCACGGCGTTGGCCTCGCCGGCTGGGCTGGACAGCAGGTCATAAGGATCAAAACGAACGCGTTCGATGCGCAGCAGCAACTCATCGATCGCCATGCTGGCCTTCATCGGATCCCCTGATCGCGCATAAGCATTCCATCGCTCGAAGTTCGGCGGATCCGAGGCATCGGTCGCTTGAGTGATTAGCGTTGCCCCCTGCATCAGCTTGGACTGCATGTTCTGCGGTAATCGCAGGCGAAAAAAATGCACCAGCGGCAAATGTCCGCCGGCATAAACAAGGTCGTCCGATGCATCGTATAGTTGATGGGGCAATCCTCCCCAAAACAATGCCATCTCCCCGGTGTTCAGGCGCACTTCATGGCCGCTCATGCGGTAATGGGCCCAACCGCAGATGATGTAATTGACCTCGACCTGCGCGTGCCAATGCGCTGCCCGCATCAGCAGGGGTGAAGTATGAAACATGTTCATTTCCGTCGGCAGGCGCTCCACCCCGTTGCTGTCGGGTTCGTAATACGCCCTTTGTGCCATCTTACTTTCCGCCAACTCTGCATGCCCATTGAGTGGGACGCCATGTCTTATTCAGGTAGCTTAGAAACGGCTCAGCATAAGAGCAAATGAAAAGGGAGGACTACAATGAACCGTATCGCTTCGCGGCGCGGGCGTCTGCTCGGCCTGGCTCTGGCCGGAATCAGCTTTTTCAGCGTCGCAGCCGCTTCGGCCGGGGAAATCTCGGTCTGGGTCTGGGACAAGGCCTTCAACGGCGACACCATGCGTGAGGCCGGCGCGCTCTACACCGCCGACCATCCGGACGTGACCTTTAACGTCGACGACAGCGCCAGCCAGGACGATATCCGCGCCAAGCTGCAGACGCAGCTGCTTGCCGGCAGCACCGATGGCCTGCCCGATATCGTGCTGATCCAGGACGATATCGCCCAGAAGTACCTGCAGTCCTTCCCCGGCTCGTTCGAGCCGCTGTCGGACAGCATCGATATGTCGGTCTTCGCACCCTACAAGGTTGCGGCCGCCACCTATGACGGCAAGTCGTACTCGTTGCCCTTCGATTCCGGCGTCACCGGCCTGTTCTACCGCTCCGACTATCTCGAGGCAGCCGGCTTCAAGGCCGCCGACCTCAAAGACATCACCTGGGATCGCCTGGTCGAAATCGGCACCGAAGTCAAAGCCAAGACCGGCCATCTGCTGCTCGATCTCGATCTCAACGATACAGGCGTCATCCGCATGATGATGCAGTCGGCCGGCCAGTGGTATTTCAATGCCGATGGCAGCCTGCATGTCATCGACAACGCCCCGCTCAAGAAGGCGCTCGAGACCTACGCCAAGTTCTACACTGCGGGATTGGTCAAGCCAGTCTCCGGTTGGGCCGAATATACCGGCACGTTCACGTCGGGCGAAGTCGCCGCCGTTCCCGTTGGCGTCTGGATCACCGCGACCATCAAGGCCAATGCCGATCAGTCCGGCAAGTGGGCCGTGGCCCCGATCCCGCGCCTCGACATGGAAGGCTCGGTCAACGCCTCCAACCAGGGTGGCTCGAGCTGGTATGTGCTGTCCTCCTCGGACAACAAGGCCGAAGCCATCGACTTCCTCAAGACCGTCTGGGCCGGCAACAAGGATTTCTACCAGGACATCCTGATCAAGCGCGGTGCCGTTGGTTCCCTGCTCGCTGCCCGTGAAGGCGATGCCTACAAGGCCTCCGACGACTTCTTCGGCGGCGCACCGGTGTGGCAGGACTTCTCCACCTGGCTGAGCCAGATCCCGAGCGTGGATTATGGCACCTTCACCGCCGAGGTCGACTCCGCTGTGCAGGCACAGTTGCCCGGTATCATTGCGGGCGGCGACATCGACGCGGCCCTGCAGGCGATCAACGATCAGGCCCAGCAGCAGATGCAATAATCTGCTGCGTGAAAGCGGGCTTCAGCTCGCTTTCACCGCCGGGCGCCCAAAGCGCCCGGCGCCTATTGGACGTGATGACGTTGCTGCACCAGGGAGGTGACAATTGGCACAGGCGCGACTCGATCGCAGAGAGCAGGTTACCGGGTGGACATTCGTCGCCCCGGCGCTGATCCTGCTCGGACTGTTCATGATCTACCCGATCGTGTGGTCGCTCTGGATGAGCTTCCAGGTCGGCAAGGGCATGAATCTCAGCTTTGGCGGCTTCGCCAATATCATGCGGCTGACCAAGGATCCGGTCTTCCTGCGCGCGCTGGGCAACACCTTCACCTTCTTTATCGTGCAAGTGCCCATCATGATCGTGCTCGCCCTGCTGTTCGCAGTGGCGCTGAACGACTCGACCCTGAAATTCCGTGGCCTGTTCCGCACCGCGATCTTCCTGCCCTGCGTGACGTCGCTGATCGCCTATTCCACCGTGTTCAAGTCGATGTTCGCCACCGATGGCATCATCAACGAAGCCCTGATGGCGGTCCATCTCATCGGCGCACCGATCGGCTGGTTCAGCGATCCGTTCTGGGCCAAGGTGGCCATCATCCTCGCCATCACCTGGCGCTGGACCGGCTACAACATGATTTTCTATCTTGCAGCGCTGCAAAACATTGATCGCTCGATCTATGAAGCCGCGCGCATCGATGGCGTTCCGGCCTGGGCCCGGTTCCGCTACCTCACCATTCCCATGCTCAAGCCGGTGATCCTGTTCACCACCGTGATCTCCACCATTGGCACGCTGCAGCTGTTCGACGAGGTCTACAATTTCACCGCCGGCAATGGCGGGCCATCGGACTCCACCATCACCCTGTCGCTCTACATCTACAACCTGACCTTCAAGTTCATGCCCAGCTTCGGCTATTCGGCGACGGTGTCCTGGGTGATCGTCGTGGTCGTGGGCATTCTGAGCTTCATGCAGTTCCTTATCGCGCGTGATCGGAGGAGGTCGTCATGACATCGACCACGATGGCCGAAAATACCGGCTCGGCCGCCACCAAAGTTGGCGTGGCCACATCGGCTGCGCCGTTCCGCCTCATCCGCCGGGGCCTAGTGTATCTGCTGCTCAGCATCGCCGCCTTTATCTCGGTATTCCCGTTCTACTGGATGATCGTGGGCGCCACCAACCTGTCGGCCGACGTCATCAGGGGCAAGGCCACGCTCGGCGGCGCGCTGTTCACCAATGCCGCAACCTTCTTCGCCCAGGTCGATGCGCCCCGCATTTTCTTCAACTCGGCCTTCATCGCCGTCGTCGCCACGGCGCTGACGTTGGTGATCTCCTCGCTGGCCGGTTACGGCTTCGAAATGTTCCGCTCCCGCGTGCGCGAACGCATCTTCGGGCTGTTGCTGCTGCTGCTCTCCATCCCGTTCGCGGCGATGATGGTACCGCTGTTCGTGATGTTCTCACAGGCCAAGCTGGTGAATACCTACGTGGCGGTTATCCTGCCAACCGTGGCCTCGATCTTCATCATCTTCTACTTCCGGCAAGCCACCAAAGCCTTCCCCACCGAATTGCGCGACGCCGCCAAGATCGATGGGCTCAAGGAGTGGCAGATTTTCGTGTTCGTTTACCTGCCGGTGATGCGCTCCACTTACGCCGCCGCGACCATCATCGTGTTCATGGCCAACTGGAACAATTACCTGTGGCCGCTGATTGTGCTGCAGACTGCGGAAAACAAGACGATCACGCTGATCCTGTCTGCCCTCACCTCGGCCTATACGCCCGATTACGGCATGATCCTGTTCGGCACCGTGCTGGCGACCCTGCCCACCCTCATCATTTTCTTCCTGCTCCAGCGCCGCTTCGTCGAAGGCATGCTGGGCGCGGTCAAATAGGTGCATAGAACATGAGCCATCTCACGCTTAAGGCCGTGCGCAAATCCTACGGGTCGGTCGAGGTCATCAAGGGCATCGACCTGGCGATCAAGGCCAAGGAGTTCGTCGTTTTCGTCGGCCCCTCCGGCTGCGGCAAGTCAACCTTGCTGCGCATGATCGCCGGGCTTGAACATATCAGCGACGGCGATCTGGAGATCGGCGGCAAGCGGATGAACGATGTCGATCCAAGTAAACGCGGCATCGCCATGGTGTTCCAGTCCTACGCGCTTTATCCGCACATGACCGTCCGCGAAAACATGGGCTTCGCCCTGCGCTTTGCCGGCGTCGCCAAAGATCAGATCGCCAGGCAGGTCGCCGAGGCAGCGCGCATCCTGGCGCTGGAGCCGCTGCTGGACCGCGTGCCCAAGGAGCTTTCGGGCGGGCAGCGCCAGCGCGTCGCTATCGGCCGCGCCATCGTGCGCAATCCCGAAGTTTTCCTGTTCGACGAGCCGCTGAGCAATCTCGACGCCGAGCTGCGCGTGCATATGCGCATCGAGATCGCGCGGCTGCACAAGGAACTGCAGACCACGATGATCTACGTCACCCACGATCAGGTCGAAGCCATGACGCTGGCCGACACCATCGTGGTGCTGCGCGATGGCCTGGTGGAGCAGGTCGGCAAGCCGCTCGAGCTTTACGACGATCCGGCCAACCAGTTCGTTGCCGGCTTCATCGGCTCGCCCCGCATGAACTTCATGGCCGCCAAGGTGGTCGAAGCCGGCGCCGGCACGGTGACGGTTGCGCTGACCAAGCAGGGCAATGCCCACGTCACCCTGCCCCTGACCGCCTCCCCCGCCATCGGCTCCGACGTGACGCTGGGCGTCCGCCCCGAGCATTTCGGGCTAGCTGGCGCCGGCGATGCCGACTTGGCGGTCGATGTGGACGTGGCCGAGCATCTCGGCGCCACCAGTTATCTCTATGCCAATACCGGCACCGGCGAGCAGTTGATCATCGAACGCGAGGAACTGCGCAACGAGACTGGCAAGGAAAACCTCACCGTCTCGGTCCGCGCCGCCAATTCATACCTGTTCGACAATTCGGGCCAGCGCCTGCGCTAACGCCCTCTCTTTCTAGGAGCAATTTCATGACCGAAACTAAAAAAGTCCGCTGGGGCATTATCGGGCCGGGCTCGATCGCCAAGGCATTCCAGGGCGGCGTTGCCGGCTCCAAGCATGCTGAACTGGTCGCCATCGCCACCCGCAATCCCGAAAAGCCGGGCCTCGCCACCGACTTCCCCGGCGCGCGCATCCTCAAGGGCTATGACGCGCTGCTGGCCGACAAGGACGTCGATGCGATCTATATCGCGACGCCCCATCCCGGCCACGCCGAATGGGCGATCAAGGCTGCCGAAGCCGGCAAGCACGTGCTGGTGGAAAAGCCGATGGCGCTCAGCGCCTTCGAGATCGACGCCATTTTCCACGCCCACCGCAAAGCCGGTACCTTTGCCGGCGAAGCGTTCATGTATCGCCTGCACCCGCAGGTCAAAAAGCTGGGCGAGCTGATCGCCTCCGGCGTCATCGGCGAAGTGCGGATGATCCAGTCGAGCTTCGGCTTCTCCATGGGCAAGTTCCAGCCGCAGCACCGCCTGTTCGCCAATGACCTCGCAGGGGGCGGCATTCTCGACGTCGGCGGCTATCCCGTATCGATGTCGCGCTTCATCGCAGGCGCCGCCATGGGCAAGCCCTTCGCCGATCCGATCAAGGTTTCCGGCACTGCCAAGCTCAACGCCGAAGGCACCGACGATTGGGCCGCCGCGGTCCTGACCTTCGAGAACGGCATTGTCGCGCAGGTCTCCTGCGCCGTGATGGCCAATCTCGATAACGTGCTGCGCATCCATGGTTCTGAAGGCCGCATCGAGGTTCCCGAATTCTGGTTTGCCGGCGGCAATCGCGACCAGGGCCTCGGCCGCATCGACGTCATCAAGGGCGGCAAGACCGAAACCATTAGCGTCAACGAAACCGGCCACGTCTATGCCTTCGAGGCCGATGGCGCGTCCGAAGCGATCCTGGCCGGCCGTCATGAATTTGCCGCGCCGGGCATGAGCTGGGCCGATAGCCTGGGCAATGCCCGCGTGCTCGACAAGTGGCGCGCCGATGCCGGCATCGAATTCAACATCGAAAAGCCGGTGAAACGCGTCAACACGCTTTCGAACCGTCCTCTCGCTTCGGGCGGCACCGCCATCCCGAAGCGCTCGATCCCCGGCCTCACCAAGCAGGCCTCGGCCGTCGCTTTGGGTTTTGAGGATTTCAAGACCTTCTCGTCCGGCGCCATCCTGCTCGATGCGTTCTGGGAAAAGGGCGGCAACCTGTTCGACACCGCCTTCGTCTATGGCAGCGGCTATACCGAAAAGCTGTTCGGCGATTGGCACAAGAGCCGCGGTACCCGCGAGCAGTCGGTGCTGATCGGCAAAGGCGCGCATAGCCCGCTGGTCTATCCCGACGTCATCGCCAAGCAGTTGACCCAGTCGCTGGATCGCCTGCAGACCGACTATGTCGACGTGTATTTCATGCATCGCGATAATCTGGATGTTCCGGTCGGCGAGTTCGTCGATGCCATGGATGCCGAGGTCAAGGCCGGTCGCATCCGTGGTCCGTTCGGCGGCTCCAACTGGACCCGCGAACGCATGGACCAGGCGATTGCCTATGCCGACAAGACTGGCAAGCAACGCCCCGGCGCCCTGTCGAATAATTTCGCTTTGGCGGAAATGCTCGACCCGATCTGGGCCGGCTGCGTCACCTCTTCGACCCCAGAATGGAAAACCTGGCTCAACGATCGTCAGGTCACCAATTTCTCGTGGTCAAGCCAGGCCCGCGGTTTCTTCACCGACCGCGCCGGTCGCGACAAGACCGACAACGAAGAACTGGTCCGCGTCTGGTATAACGAGCAGAACTTCGGCCGCCGCGACCGCGCGATCGAACTCACCAACAAGCTCGGCCATTCGCCGATCCATGTCGCGCTGGCCTATGTGCTCGCCCAGCCCTTCCCCAGCATCCCGCTGATCGGGCCGCGCACGCTCGGCGAACTCGACGACAGCATCAAGGCGTTTGACATCAAGCTGACGCCGGAAGACCTGAAGTGGCTGGAAGACGGCAAGTAAGCGCGTCAACGCCGTAGCCTGAACGTACTCAACACCCTCGGGCTCGCCCCGAGGGTGTTTTGATTTACACAGGTGTGCAGAGACACTTGATCTCGGAGTGGGCGGGAACGAGTGAAAAGAGGCGGGAAAGGGTGGAAAGGCTTGGTGGCGTGGGGTTTTGGCCGGGCGGTGGTGGTCGGTTGGCATCGGCGGCCTGGGACTCTTGAATTTGGAGCGGCGGAGGCAAGGGGACACTTCGATCTGGAGTGGGCCGATTTGTGCGGGCGGGCTTCAAGGGCGCCGTGAAGTGGCTTTGAGGCCCCGATTTCCTGAAGTTTACGGGGCGGGCATGATGGAGTCGAGGGGTTGGTGACTGCCACCCGACGCAACACCGGCGCCGGACGCCGACAACGCGATTATGCTGACGGGGCAAAAGGGACCGCGATGCCGGCAATCGGGGCGTTTGCGGCGCGCTGACGGTCCGGCGAGGCAAGCGGGGCGAGTTGCAAGATGCGCGTCTAATTGGCTCCAGACTTAGACGGGTTTTTAGAGCTGTTTGGCGATCTGGGTGCTGAGCCAGCTTGTATAGGTCAGCCCATCCACCGCCACGGTGCTGTCGTTGACGCCGGAGGCGTCGCCCTGGTCGGCTAGGTAGGTGCACTGTGCGTAGCTACGCAGCGGCACGCCGAAGCCATTATCGGCGTCATAGGTCAAATTGACAGTGAACAGGCGGGGCCGCACCGTGCCCGCGCCGATCTCCTGAACATAGAATTCGATTATGCTGGCGCTTCGGTTGCCCTGGGCTTTGGCGAGGGTGGCCCATTGATCGGCAGTGAGCGGCGTTGCAGTCTCGGCGAGGTCAATGCGGGCATAGGTCGAGGGGGCCGCCAGTCGCTGCTTCAGGCTGCCCTCGCACGCCTTGAGCATAGCAGAATCGAACAGGTTCGAGATTCCGCCCCCCATGACCAGGGCTGTCGTTGCGGCCAATGCACCGGCGACGATGACGCCGGCCGCTACATACGCTCGCTTCATCGCAAATCCCCCGATCAATGCTTTTGCGCAGACCAGACGATGCGGTGCAAGGGGGGTGGGTTTTTGGCAGGCACGGGAAAGCGCCAGTTCGTATCGGCATCGGCCGCCAGCTCTAGGCGATTGTCTGGCGTGCGATAGAGCCGGCGCGGCAGTAGCTTCGTCGCCGATCTCCGCCAGATAGACGCCGGAGCGCAATGGCTGACCTGGGCGGATATCGAGGATGACTGAAGCGCCTTTGGGCAGAAGCGGGCCCATCCCGCCGTCATCGAGCGTGGCGTAACGGGCAGTGCTTTCGCTCAAGCCGAACAGATTGGATAGCCAGACGGCGCTGACGGCGATGTCGGAGGGCACCCAGCGCTCGATGCTCGTGCCGGCCTGGTGGACGAGCTGCGGGCGCAAAGGCAGCAGTTGCACGAAGCCGGCAGCGGGTGTCGACATGGGTCCGGCCTCGCCCAAACCCTGCCGCCAGCCCAAAGCCTCAATATCCGGGCGCTGCTGGTAGCCGGTGGCAACCCAGTCAAGTAACCTTGGCTTCGATGGCGATGGGCAGGATGCCGTCTACCGGGAGACGAGCACCCTCCTTACGCCAGTTGTTGACGGTGTCGGGGCTGACTTTGGCCAGTTTTGCCGCCTTGGCGAGTCCACCGACCATCTCAACGAGCATGGCCACGCGCTCGTGCTGGGGCACGGAAAAACCGGGAATGCCAAGGGATTTCTGGAGGTCAGCCAGGGTTGGTCTCCGTATGTGCGCAGACAGCCGATAAAATCGGTTGATAGATGCCGAGCAAATCAGTTATCGTCACGTAAATACTCGTCACTTTGACCGAAGGGGCGGTTATGTCAGCTCCTGCCTTGTCGCATTCCGGGCATTCAAAAGTCGAGTCAAAAGCCGCGTCCGGATTAGACGCGCCGAGCGCTGTTGCGCTGGAGCGTCATGAACGAGTGGCGTTGGTGGTGCGACTGCTCGGTGGCACCGGCCGCGCGGCAAAAATCGCCAAGGTCAGCCGTTCCACCATCGATAATTGGCGCAAGGAAGGCGTGAGCCAGCCGATCGACGGACTGCTCACGCTCGCTGTCGCTGCCGGCATCTCGCTGGACTGGCTGGCCGGTAGTGACCGCCAGATCGATCGCCAATTTGAGGCCGGGCTCGGTGAGTTCGGCCAGAGGGGCGGCAACTGATGCTCGACGCGTCCCTACTCGACATGCTGGACGGGGGCGATGCCTCGGCGCTGGTCGAGACCATTGCCAGCGCGCTGAGCCAAGGCTTGCCCCGAAAGTGCCGACGTCATCGCGGCAAAGATCGCCGAAACCACAGGGATCAGGCTCTCGGGTCACACCCTTTACACCTATACCGCACCCTCCAAATCCGACCGGCAGATCAGCCTGATCGAGTTCGTCGCCTTCGTCCGCGTGACCGGGGCCCTGTGGCTGTGGGATTTGCTGGTCGAGGACGATGGCCTAGTCGTGCTGCAGGGTGCCGAAGCCAAGCTGGCCCAGCTCGGCCATTTGCGCGAGCAGCGCAGGCGCCTTGATGACGATCTGCGCGGGCTGGAACGCGAGCTGCGCGAGGACCCGGTGCATGTCTCCAAGCGCCGCCCCGGGAGCCATCCATGATGGCCTGGTTGACGGCCGCCGAAATCGTGGAAGCGAGACTGCCCGGCCTGCCAGGCGACAAGGGCGCCCTCTCGCGGCTGGTGGCTCGTGATGGCTGGCGGGATAGTCCGTTCGCCCGTGAAGGCGAGCGCGGTTGGGAATACCATGCCAAACTGCTGCCGGCCGAAGCCCAGGCGGCTCTGGCGGTGCGATCCGCCAAGGCCGCGATGCCGGGCCTGCAGGTTGTGGCGGCCGAGCGGTCCGATAGCGCCTGGGCGCTGTTTGAAGCCCTGCCGGAAAAGACCAAAAGCGAAGCGCGCGTGCGCCTTTCGGTGCTGGACCAGGTTGGCCAGCTCAAGGCGGGTGGCATGAAAGCCGGAGATGCCGTGGCGCTGGTCGCACGGCGCGCCGAGGTGTCGCCCTCAACCCTGTGGGGTTGGTGCAAGCTGGTTGACGTCGTGCCGCGGGCCCATTGGCTGGCGGCGCTGGCGCCGCGCCACAAGGGGCGAACGGCCACGGTCGAATGCGACCCACGCGCCTGGGATTTCCTTGTCGCCGATTATTTGCGCGCCGAGCAGCCCAGCTTCAATGCCTGCCTGCGCCGGATGATGGAAGCCGCGGCCGAGCATGGCTGGGCCCCGATCCCGGCTTCAAAGACCCTGCAACGCCGGCTCGAAAAGACCATACCGGCAGCTGTTCGCACCCTGGCACGCAATGGCCGCGAGGCCGCCGCGCGGCTCTATCCGCATCAAAGCCGCGATCGGTCGGGATTTGCCGCAATGGAAGCGGTCAATGCCGATGGTCACATGTTCGACGTGTTCTGCCGCTTCGAGGACGGCACGATCGGCCGCCCGACGATGGTGGGCGTACAGGACTTGGCGAGCGGCCTGATCCTGGGCTGGCGCGTGGGCGAAACCGAAAACTGGACCGCGGTGCGCCTGGCTTTTGCCGATGTCGTCACCCGGTTCGGCATTCCCCAGCAATGCTGGCTGGACAACGGTCGCGCCTTTGCCAGCAAGTGGCTCACAGGCGGCATGAAGACCCGGTATCGCTTCACCGTGCGCGATGACGAGCCCTCCGGCATCCTGACCGAATTGGGCATCAAGGTGCATTGGACCACGCCCTATCATGGGCAGGCCAAGCCGATCGAGCGCGCCTGGCGCGACCTGTGCGAGGAGATCGCCCGCCACCCCGAATGCGCCGGCGCCTATACGGGCAACAATATCGACGCCAAGCCCGAAAATTACGGCTCAAGGGCCATCCCGATCGACCAATTCCGCGCCTTGGTGCATCGGGAAATCGTGCGCCACAATGCGCGGCCGGGGCGGACGGGCGGGGTCTGTAACGGCCGCAGTTTCGCGCAGACCTTTGCCGACAGCTACGCGGGTGGCCTGGGCGCGACCCATGCCAGCCAGCCACGAATGGTACCGGGTCAATTCCGTGCCCTATGTCGAGGCTTTTGCCGATCGCACCATCCTGCTGCCGCGCGACGAAGACGTGCTGCGCGATCACCAGGCGCTGGCCTATGTCGGCGGCGTCATCAAGGTGCCCGACGATTTCCGCTTCAAAGGCGCCGATGGGCTTGATCGCCATGGCGATACGGCCATCGCCGGACTGCTGCTGTGGTTCGCCAGCCTGCAGGGCGCCATGGAATACGACTATCGCGGCGCCGGCGAGGCCACCCGGCCGGCCGAGGGGCGCATGACGGAGCGGCCCTATCATGCCGACGACTATGCCCGCAGCGATGACTATCGAGCGGGCCGATTGGCACAGCAACCTGATCTGGCGGATGGAAGTGTTCGGCGCCAGGGCCGCCGGAAGGTGGGAACAGGGGCAGCGGCTGCAGCGGGCGCGGCCGGGCGTGCAGTATTATTTCCGGTACCTGACGGCCGGCGATCATCGCGTGCGCGAGAGCCACGCCGAATGGCATGGCGTGATCCTGCCGGTCGATAACCCCTGGTGGCTGACCCACTGGCCGCCGAACGGGTTCAATTGCCGGTGTGAGCCGCAGATCGTCAGCGGGCGGGATCTGGTGCGGTATGGGTGGGTTGTGACGAAGGATGACGATCCCCGGCTGGCGATCGCGCCGGACGAAGGCTTTTCGGGCAATGCGGGAGCGGTGTGGGAACAGCTGCGGCGCTGACTTTGCTTTGCAGTTGACTGATGCTAGCTCCTGCAGACGAGAGAGGATGGCGATTATGACCGAGAACGAATGGCCCGACGAAGAAGAAGCTCCGGTCGAGGCGCTATTCGGGCCAGGTGATCTGGCTCAGGCTCTGATGGGATTAAAGATGCTTGGAGACGACATGTACCTGTCGATGCAGGCAAATAACATCGGCGCCATCGACAACTTTCTCAATGCCATTGAGACCCAGGTCTTGCGCGAACTCATCGAGGGGGACGGCACGCCGGCTTCAGCCTTCTTTTTGCAGGCACAAACCCAAATGTGGATTTTTGCGCTTTACGAGCTTCTTCGGACTTGGCGTGAGCGAGCAGACAATATGATCAAATGGCGCGACAATCTTGTCTTGGATCAAATGATCGATAAGTACCGACAGCCGCTCAGCTACAAGCATTACGGACGCGAGAGGTTCGCGGCGCAGCTTCAGGAACTCAAGGATGATCCTCGTGTGGTGTTGGCGCTCAGAAACGACCTGCTGAAAACTGAGCGCCCATTCCGGTGGATGGAACTGTTAAGAATGTCCCTGGCTAAGCATGAGGTTGCAAAGGTGAAAGGCTCCATTGCCTTCGCTCCAGGCTACGGAAGAATAAATCATGAGAATGGCTCGATGCAGTACGAAATCTCTACTGACTTTGCCGTTTTCGACACCTTGAGCCGGCGACAGATAGCCAATTCTTTTCGATCTCTGCCAAGCATGGTCGTCCCCACGAAGGCCGAAGCAGCAGAGTTTCGTCAATTGTTGAAGGAAATGCAGGCCTTGGAAGACCCATTCTCATCGCCATCGCCTCTTGGTGGGGACTTCTAGTTATTTCAGCCGTCTGAAGGCGTTACGACCGTTACGTGGCTAGATATTGCGCGGCTCTTTGCTAAGCTGGCGAACGGAACATTGTAAGGGTGCGGAATGAGTTTTGAGTTTGGGGTGCCTACACCCAATGGGGAGACCAAGTTCTCTGTTGAGCCCGGCTCATCGCTACTGTTCGTGGGTGCAAATGGCGGGGGAAAGACAAGGCTTGCCGTTCATATTGAGGACAGCCTGCTGGCACGGGCCCACCGAATATCCGCGCATCGTTCGCTAACTCTGAACCCAAGTATCAATAAGATCAGTCAGGAAAAAGCCACACGCGGACTAGCCTACGGGAATGTCGACTACGAAGTAAGCCAACGAAAAGGGAGCAGGTGGAGAAGTCAGGCGGCCACCATATTGCTGAATGACTACGACTTTTTGGTTCAACTTCTGTTTGCAGAGCAATCCAACATTGCACTTGAAACACACAAAAACGTCCACGCCCAAAATCACGCGCCGCTAAAGCGTACCAAATTCCAGGCGCTCTTGGATATCTGGTCGCGTATTCTGCCGCACCGGCATTTGGAGGTGAGCGGAGACGACATCAAAGTGAGCGTCGCAAGTGGGGCCCCGCAATATCCTGCTAACGACATGAGCGACGGTGAGCGCGCGATTTTCTACCTCATAGGTCAGACGCTAGCGGCTGCGCCGGACAGTCTTCTAATATTTGACGAGCCGGAACTGCACATTCATCGCTCCATCATGTCTCGTTTGTGGGACGAACTGGAGGCAGCACGGCCCGATTGTGCGCTAGTGTTCATTTCTCATGATCTGGAGTTCGTCGCGTCGCGTGAGGGCGAGAAATGGGTCTTGCGGGACTATGATCCCACCAACGGCTGGGCCCTGGAAAAGGTACCCGAAGACACGGGGTTCAGCGAGCAGCTGGCTACCCTAATTCTGGGCAGTCGCAGGCCAATTCTGTTTGTCGAGGGCGTCGGGACCAGCCTGGATAGAGCCATCTACCGCGCGTGTTATCCCACGTGGACCGTGGTACCTCGCGGATCATGCGAGGAGGTGATCCACGCTGTGGTGACTATGCGCGCGAATCCATCCCTAACGCGAGTTACTTGCTCGGGCATCGTCGATGCCGATGCATATAGCGCAGGCGAGATCGCCTTTTTCAAGGGGAAGGGCATCGAGGTTTTGCCGGTTTCCGAAATCGAGAACTTGTTCCTCTTACCTTCTGTTGTCAGGGCAATTGCAGAAGATAATGGTTATACGGGTGGGCCCTTGAACGCCAAAGCGCAGGCGGTTCTGGACGAACTTTTTGCTCAGGCTGGCTTGCCCGGCAACTATGAACCCATTGTCTTGCGATACTGCCGACGCCGCATCGACCGGGTGCTGAAAAATATCGATCTCAGCAAGGCGGCGGATGTGGCGGCGCTAGCTGCCGACTATACCACCAAGACCGCTTCCCTCGACATCAATGCACTGGCGGAGGAGGTCCGCAATGCGATAACGGCAGCTGTCGCCGCCAAGGATGCCCCCACCTTGCTGGCCTGGTACGACAACAAGGGGTTGATGGCGATAGCCTGCAAGGCCAAGGACACCAGCATGAACTTGTTCGAGAGCTGGATCGTGCGCGCCTTGCGGAATGGAAACGCACCCAAGATGGCTGCAGCGATCGCGGCAGTACTGCCGGTCGTTACGCCCATCTAGGCTCAAACGTGACTGTTCTCACTTCGTTCCCGATGCTATGAGTCGGTCCCTCTGATGATGAGGGACCGCATGCCGATCGTCTTCCCAGCCCTGGCTGTCCCGGTAACGGTCGCTATCCTGACCTCGGTGAAAATTCCCCTGGTTGGCCAACTCGTGCACGCGGGCTTTCCCAGCCCGGCCGACGACTTCATCGAAGACATGATCGACCTCAACGAGGTGCTGGTGCAAAACCCGGCCGCCACCTACCTGTGGAAGGTGGTGGGCGACTGCATGATCGACGTGAAGATATTCCCCGGCGATGTCGTCGTCGTGGACCGTAGTCTCACCCCCAAGCATCGCAGCATTGTGCTGGCGGTCATTGATGGCGAGGCGACGCTGAAGCGCATCAACCGCCGCGGCGGGGTGATGGTGCTGCACAACGAGAACACCAGGCTGCCGGTGTTTATGATCGCCGAGGGGACGGAGGTTTCAATCTGGGGTGTCGTTACCGCCACGATCCGCGACCTCAAGAAATGAGCGCCTTGGCGCTGATCGACGGCAATTCGTTTTACTGCTCCTGCGAGCGGGTGTTCGACGCCAAACTGGAGACCCGTTCCTTCGGGCAGCGGGTCACGTCTAAGGTAGAGATGGAGCAGGCGGTCGCCAGCTATGCGACGCGCCTGGGCGAAAAGCTGCGCCGGCATGGTCTCGCCACCGATCACGTGACGGTCTTCATGCATACCAGCCAGTTCGATGACGACGAGCCGCAGCGCAATGTGTCCATGACGGTCGATATTCCCGAGGCGACCAATGACACGCTGCAGCTGATCAAATCGGCTCGTCGAGCCGTCGACCAGCTTTGGCGGTCGGGCTTTCGCTATTCCAAGGCTGGCATCATCACGCAGGACCTGGTGGCGCCGCCGATCCCCCAGCTCGCGCTGTTTGATGGGCTGAACCATGAGCGCGCGGCAAGAGTGATGGCGGCAATGGATGCGGCCAATGCGCGGTTCGGCCGCGGCACGGTGGTGCCGGCCGCGATCGGGACGAAGGTCAAATGGGCGACGAAGTTTGAGATGCGGTCGCCAAGATATACGACCAGGTGGGATGAGTTACCGAAGGTCATATAAGGGGTGGGAAGCAGAACGACCGCTTTGGGGTGATCGACCGACCAACGCTCTTGGTTCGGTAATGTTGTCCCCACGGCTCTTCTAACCTAAGTCGGCCGTAGCATTTGCGCACCGGAATATTGAGGCATCTTCGTCGGCACGAATGGCACCAGGGAATGCCGGATCGAACTACTCATCAAGCGGCGTGAATCGGAGCACATACGTAACCCAGTGCACCTCACTTGACATAAATTGAATTTAATAATTCACTCCTAAAAGTAAATTTTATGGAGCGTCATCATGAAAATCATGTCAGCTTGTCTTGCCATTATTGCGGCGTATTCTCTTGCAGCTTGCACAACCCAACGCGCATCACCAACCCCAACTATTAGTTTGCAGGCCGCCTTAATAGATACTGCAGACAGCCTCAACGCACTTCGACAAAGAACAGCTTCAAGAGACCGATTTGGACTTGCTGTCGAGACTGTTACAGTCGAATTTAATGTAAGTTCCAAGGCAACAAATACCGCCAAGGCTGGACTTTCCACCAAGGATACCCCTTTGGGTGTGGGCGGCCTTCTTGGAATAGATGCCAGCAATGAGTTCGTCACTGACAATTCAGCGGGAAACAAAATCACTATTGTGCTGAGAAATCTTGCGACAATGGATAATAGTAAGGCCAATCCGGATCTTTATAGGGACTGCCGCCCCGGAGGAAATCCGGCGAATTGCTCATCGGTCCTCGGCAATGGTGGGCGGACCGTGGCGCAATGAAACTAAAACGTAGGTGAAGAGCGGAGCGTTCCTAAACGGTCGAAATGGGGCGCTGAGCTGCCACGAACGACCGCATCGGGGTCGGAAGCGGCCACCCTAACTGGATCTACTTGGCGCCGACGCTTCGCCAGTGCTAATCCAGGTGTGAAGCCAACACACCCCATTCCGCCCGCCACAGTTGGCTGCTCTCGATTTCGATGGCGATGGCGTAATACCCGAAAGCCGTCGCATAGCTGTCGGCGAGCGGCACGGCAACGTCCATGGATGGGGCCCGTCCCAGCCAGGGGCCAGCTCCTCCCAAGCTGGCGGCGTCAACCGACCCGTCGTCACTCCGGAGTCGTCGGTGCGGACGACGAGCACGATCAAGCGCTCGTCGGGCTCATCGACCGTCAGAAGAAATCGCGGTCGCACTCACTCCAGCTCCGGCACATCGCCGTGCTGGAACAGCACTATCGGCTCGCCGAAGACGCCATTCACCAAGTCGGCCGTGCGGGTCCAGGTGATGACACCGACATGGCGCCGGGCCATCTCCTTGGCCGTACGTATGGCGCTGGCCTCGTCGCGGATCTCGCGCGGCTCGAAGGAGGGCAGCAACTCGCCGTCTTCCCCCTTGTCAAATGCCAGCAGCACGATCAGTTTCTGCGGCGGTGTGGCCGGTTTCTCTCTGCGTTCCATTTCTAGCTCTCAACGGAAACTCGGCCAGGGTCTCGTATGTCACGGCGTCTTGCGTCTTGCCGATCTCTTGGGCGATCCAGTGCAGGATGACCGCGGGGTACAGCACCTGGGGCCGCAGGTCGTCGGGCAGCTCCACAGTTACCGGGTCGAAATCGTCGCCGGCACCGAGGAACATCTCGACTTCGTCGGGCCGCGGTCCGTCGCAGTCAACGAATACCGGCAGTGGCTTCATGAGCTCGACTGCTTTTGGTGACAGCCAGATAGTGGATTTCTCACCTTCCTCGCTGCCGGCGTCGACATAGACCGCTGCGGCCGACCAGCTGGGCCCTTCCATGCGCGGAAAGACGGCGGCCTCGTAGCTATCGATCAGCTGTTCGGCGGCGTCCTAGATCGAGCGATCGCCTAAGTCCCAGCGCTTCCATCCCATCTGATCTCTCCTTCCAAACGCAAGGACAAAATAGAACATAAAGAGAACAAATGTCGAGTCCGATAGCGAACGGCAATGGCACTATTCGATGGATCGAACCATGAGCGAGCGACCTTGGGCGATGGCGACGATGAAGTCACCGGCGCTGGGCGGGCCACAGTGGTGCCGGCAGCCGTGGGCATCGGGGGCAGGAGCGGGTTCAAGACGAAGTTCGAGATGCGCTTGCCGCGATAGTACGACGCGGTGGCACGAGCCGCAGCACTGCAGGTAAAAGTGGCGGAGGTCTGGGGGCTCGTCGGCGACCGGCGGCGCTGCGGCCGGCTTATTCCACGAAAAACATGCTTCACGTCACGTTAGTGCTTCCCGGCGCTGCCGTGGGCAGCTTTTGAAGGCTCTTCGAAGGGCTTAGAAAGGTCACCTACCTGACTTGCACATGTAGCGGGCATAGTTTCATCAAATGACCGTCTGGTAGCCACCGTGCGCCTAACACAGGCGGCGACGTCGTTCCTGTTTCCTTCCGGATATGAAGACAGAGCAGCGCTCGTGCCTCATATCCCAGCTTCGGCGGTCAATCTTCGTCCCATCGCCGTTACGACCAGCTCGTTAATGCCCGGTTCGATGTCGAGTATCTTAGGCTGAGACAAGGAATTTCAATAACTTGGCCAGTATTGAGAGTCTTTTGAATATCTGCCACTCTTACACTGAATACAGAGGGAGGATTTTTGATGTCACTAAAAGAAATACACGAGGCAGTTGCGGCAGAATTTGGCGATAGAATCACACTTAGCTTCGACAAACAAGAATGGTTCCGGCTGGCGAAAGATGCAGCTGAGCAATCTTTGCAGTCAGTGACGTTGACGGACCTGTTCACACCGCTGGCTGAGCTAATGGCGGACGTCGAGTTTGACGCCAGCACCAGTCGTTTCGAGTTCTTTCCGCCGAACCAACTCACCAAGATGCGAGCGCGAAATATAACGGTCACGGTTTCCTTAAAGACTGCAGCGGGTCTAGGAAAAATTTCGAGTTATCTGATCGAGTACGCCGAGATCAATTTCGAGATCAACGTGGTCGACGGAAAAATCCTGCTTACCCCAACGCAGGATCAAACCTACCGGGCAAACCCGCCTGATCGAACCGATCCGTATCGTCAATCCCATCTCGACTACCTGCTTCAGCATGGGTGGACCCAAGCCAACTTGGATGACTTCACCAACGTAACCGAAATGTTCCTCGGTCACACACTTGGAGGTATGTACGTATCGGATGCTTTCGGTGGCATTTCAATTTTCGACCTAAGCGCTCTTTTTCCCGGTCTGAAGATGTCGGGGTCGTTCAATGTAAAAGGGCTGACGGTGTCCGCTACGGAGGAGATCGTCTGTTTCGCTCCCGATTTTTTCGAGAAACTAGAGCCGACTCCCTGTTCCTTGGAGATGGTGAAAGACAGTATCTATTCGGTTGCATCTCCTAACGCTCCTGGATCGAACTCCGGGAAAGTGCGGCTCAATAATCTCGGGCCAAAGATTTTCAGGGCGTATGAGGACAATCCGGTACTTCCGAATGCGGGGACAATCTATGCTTATGTGCCCAAAGGCGCCACCCAAGTGCTGTTCGATCCTATCGAGACGCTGAAAAAGGGAAGAGACGGACTGTTCAGTACGGGGGATAGCTATCGCATTGGTCCGTTCGTTGTGCGTCACCTGCTTCGACTTGAAGTTGATCCTTATGTGGACATGGCTTGGGGCGAGCATGGTCCTTCCGTCAAAGTCGGAACGTCTTTCCGCTCCCATGCTGAACTCGACGTCGACTTAAAGATCGGAAAACTGCGGACCGACGTCGCATCCGGGAGCGCCGATTCGTCCTTCAATCCCGAATATTACGGCTCGCTTGCGGCCGATGTCAGCAGCGGAAATCTGAGTTTCGTCGGTGAATTCGGTAGCACGGCCGCAGTTGATTTCGCCTTCACTATTAAAACGCCGCTGGGGTTCGCGGACAATATCATCAACTGGTTCCTAAACTCAGTTTGCAAGCCTGTTTTGCGCGGAATGTTCTCTCTCCTCCTGTCATCAGCGAACTGGTCTTTCGTCTCAAGAGCAGCCATTCCTTTCCCGAGCATCGACAACGGTCTCGATATCGGAGGTTATTTCCGGGACTCCGTGGATCAGATGAGCATGTCGGTTGCTATCAACTACATCAGCTATGATCTGTGATCCGTGGCGCCATAAAGTTGACGAGCCGCGGCGATCAAGTGAGGTGGGATTCGCAGGCGGCTAAAATGCAAACTGGACCACTAAGCACGCGACTTTGGGCGAGGCTGAATACTCTCGCCTACTTACCGCCCTTGATCAAATCAAGCAGTCCGCTGGGTGGGCCTTCGTCGCTGGTTGATGGGGGCGCGGGACGGAACAATGCATTCAGGATCAAGGCGCGCTCAACATCAGTAATTGCAGCGCTCTTGTCAGCATTGAGGCCGAGGAAGGTCATGGTCATGACCCGGCGGTAGGAGGCATCGTCGGCGAGGGCGAGGTTCTGGATAAATAGTCGGCTCACATGGCGCAGGAGCCACCCGTACGCGAGCACAGGAACAGTGATGGCGACGAGCGGCGTGACCGCGAAGGTCTGGCCAGCTGCGGCTTAATCAATTCCTGTAGGAAGTGGTCGATTGCCGCCCAATTTTGCTGTGCCAACCAGAGAGGCATAATGATCATGGCGGCGAACACGGCCAGTGCTGCCCAACCGAGTGAACCAGCCCGAGACGCGGTGTCCGCCCAATATTTGGCCGGCGCTTCGAGCTTTAGCTTTTCGTGATAAACTTGGTGCAGGATTTCAATCTCTTTCCGCTTGCCGGATACCAGCTCCTCAAGTCGACCGAGTTCGGCCTTGGCCGTTTGCGCCGCCTCGCGGCTTTGGACGGTGCTTACATCCATCTCCAGCCGCATCGAACGGGTCGAGACCAAGTCCAGCGTTTCTTGCATTCCCGGCGCCATCAGCGCCAAGCCTTGCAACTCGGCCAGCTCGTCTTGAACAATCGGATTGACATTCAACAGAGCGCGAGAAAAAGCACAGGCTAAGCGCAAACCTGCATTTGGGTTACGGCTGTGGATCGTCTTGATGACCGGTCCAAAAGCACCTGAGCCGATTACCCATTGCAAATTCGCCGCATCGATTAGCATCTCTTCAAACAGTTGAGACTTATTAGGTCCAGCGTTCTCGGCAAGATCGTTCCTTATACGAGAGAGCCGAGAGCTGTAAGCGCCTGACAGATCGGCGGGCTGGGCGCCACCTGAGCTGCGCGTATATCCTCTGAACGTAAGTTCCCCGGAGATGCCGGTGGAGCCCCAGAACTCCATTTCCCCATCGATCCATCGCATAGCTTCAACGCGGGTCAACTCTTGCGCCGGTACGCCCTGAATTCGGCACTCAAGGTGATAGACGTGTGCGACTTGCTTTGTTTTCCTAACCACTGCAGCAACTGCCCCCCGCTGTGCTGCGGGTGACAGGTGTCACCGGTGCATCAGTCTTGTCCCTGCTGGCAGTGTGTCCGGCATGGAACTCAGCGTCAATCACCAACAAATCGCCCTTTGCGCCGAGGTTACGCCAGCAGGCCTGGTCGCGCTCTGCGCGGCGCTCGGCCTGCCGGGCGATAGTGCTGCGGCGCCCGATTGGGTGCATCTGCTGCCGGCAGGCCAGATCCGCACCGGCGATGGCCGCGGGCCCTATCAGGTGCGTGACGTTGCTGCGTTGATGGCCAAATCGCTGCAGGCCGGCGAGCGCCTGGTGATCGACGAAAACCACTCCACCGATCTGGCCGCGCCCAAGGGCATGCCGGCGCCGGCCATGGGCTGGATCGTCGAGCTGCAGAGCCGCGCCGATGGCGTCTGGGGCAAGGCCGAATGGACCGACGAGGGCCGGCGCCTGGTTGCAGGCCGGGCCTATCGCGGGCTGTCGCCCGTCATCCTGCATGACAAGGCCGGCACGATCGACGCGGTGCTGCGCGCCAGCCTGGTCAACAAACCCAATTTCAAGGGCCTGACCGCCCTGCATTCGGAGACCACCGACATGGATCTGCTCGCCAAGCTGCTGACTGCGCTCAAGCTGCCGACCGAAACCAGCGAAGACACGCTGCTGACCGCCATCACCACCCTGCATAGCCAGCAGGCTAATCACCAGGTGGCGCTGCAGGCCCAGCTCATGCCGATCGCCAAGGTCGCGGGCCTGCCCGAAGGCGCCAAGGCCGAGGCGATCCTGGCGGCGGTGACCCAGCTCGCGGCGGGTGGCGGGGATGCCAAGACCATCGTGGCGCTGCAGAACGAGCTGACAGAGGTCACCAACACGCTCAACGGCCTGGTCGAGGACGGCACCAAAAAGACCGCCGCCGCCTTCGTCGACAAGGCCATCGCCGACAGGCGCGTGGGCGTCAGCTCGCAGCGCGACCGCTTCATCACCCTGCACATGGCCGATCCGGCCAATGCCGAGGCGATCATCAATGGCCTGCCCATGCTGGGCCGCTCGAACACGCTGGCGACGCCGCCCGGCAAGGATGCCCAGGGCAAGCGCGTGCTGGCCTCGCGTGGCATGCTGGCGAGCCTTGCGAGCGAAAGCGGCCTGCTGGTCTGGTTCACCGGCAGCATCTGGGCGACTGCGATTTCCGAGGCCACGTTCGTCGCCGAAACCGCCGCCTTCACGATCGGGCCGACGCACTATTCCAACACCGTGCGCCTCGCCACCGCGTCGGCTGTCGCCGTGACGCTGCCGGCCAACGCACCAGTCGGCGCCAATTTCTCGCTGCTGCAGGTGAGCACCGGCGCCGCGGCATTTGCCGCTGCCTCGGGGGCGAGCCTGCATCATGAACTCAACCATGCTCAGAGCTTTGGCCGCTGGTCCTTCTGCGGGGCGGTGGTTGAAGCCAACGCGGGCGGCACTGCGGCCAGCTGGGTGCTGTACGGCTCGACCAAACCCTAACGAGGACATCCGATGCAAAGCTTCACCGACAAGATGTACACCCGCCGCCCTCTTGCGAGGGCCAGCGGATTGAACCAGATCGCGAGAAACAAACTGTGAATGACCAAGCTTTCCGGCCCGTTCAACCAGTCGCCACCCCTGCGGCTTATATCGGCGGCAAACGCAACCTCTCCAAGCGCATCACCGCGCTCATCGAGACCATCCCTCATACCACCTATGTCGAGGTGTTCATGGGCATGGGCGGCGTGTTCCTGAAGCGCCGGCTCGCACCCAAGGCCGAAGTGATCAATGACCTGTCGGGCGACGTCGCCAACCTGTTCCGCATCCTGCAGCGCCACTATCCGCAGTTCATGGATACGCTGCGTTTCCAGATCACCAGCCGGCATGAGTTCGAGCGCCTGAAGGCCTGTGATCCCGCCACGCTGACCGACCTGGAACGCGCCGCGCGGTTCCTCTACCTCCAGCGCCTGGCCTTCGGCGGCAAAGTTTCGGGCCGCAATTTCGGGGTCAGCGTCGGCCGCAGTAGTAGCTTCAACCTCACCACCCTGGCGCCGCTACTCGACGACGTCCACCAGCGTCTCGCTGGCGTGATTATCGAGAGCCTGCCATGGCAGAAGCTGATCGAGCGCTACGACCGGTCCGAGACGCTGTTTTACCTCGACCCTCCGTACTGGGGCAATGAGACCGACTATGGAGCCGGCATGTTTGGCCGAGATGAGTTCGCCGAGATGGCAGCGGTTTTAAAGGGGCTTCGAGGGCGGTTCATCCTGTCTATAAATGACCGCCCTGAAGTGAGAGATGTGTTCAGTGAATTCGACATGCGAATGGTTGAGTTGACCTACACTGTGGCAGGGGGGAACAATGTGCGTGCGGCTCAAGAGCTGATTATTCAGACTATCAGACGGTGACTCGACATGTTTTCAGGCATCTGCTTAGTCTCGTCCGCCATTCGCCGCTTCTGCAGCGTACGTTGGAAACGCATGACACGAAGTCGACAAAATAAGCCACATGGACCCTCAACTGGGCCAAGCGATACTGACGAAAAGTCAGATGAACAAAGCCATGAACGCGGCAAGCGACTTGAAGAGAAAATGGGGGATATTGAACGTGGCGTCGAAGAAACAGAGCGAGACATTGACCGGGGGGCCCGACGCACAAACCACCGTTTCCGTCTTTGATTTTATCTATCACGACGCCCCAAGAGTAGCGTCATTTCTGGCCCAATTTGACAGCTCTGGCCACCTAACTCAGATTGCACAATCCGCTCATATTACCAGGGTTAGAGATGAAGGTGACAAGACCACAGGAACTCTTGGCATAGTTAGCGGGGAGACAACCAAAGCTGCCTCAGATGAGTTCGGTAAGGAGAGCCAGCGCGTTTACGACCCAACATGGGCAAATGCGCGAGTGCTTTTGGATTACCTGGACGAGGCAGGGAAAATTCAACGCGACATTAGCAAGGCACAAATCGGCCAATTCGTTTTGGCCAGCGGTTCTCTGAGCCTCTCCGATCTTCGATTGATGGAGAAGACTTGGCGTCTGCCTTCCGTCAAAAAACTGATGACAAACGGCGCCGAATCTCAAAATAAATTACCGCCAATTGCAAAGGGCCAACGGAACAATTCCGAGCTGCTGCTAGCGCGGAAAGCTGCCGAAGAGGCCCAAAAAGCCGTACAGGGCGGCATTGATCTCTTTTTCGACTTGATCACGATTCTTCCCCACACAATTCAGGCCAGATTGAGCGGGAACACCCCCACCTGGTGCAGCTTGAGTCGCGAGGGTATGACGTTCGAGGCCAGCGATATTGTCCTCAAGTACGGTGCGGAAATTCCCGGCGAGTGGAACATTCTCGGGATATTGGATGCGCAGCCCGACACCCCGGGCCAGTCAGGGGAAGTCGACTGGGGACAAGGCGAAGAGATAGCTGCCAAGATGGTAGGGATCATCGCGCCGATAACCCGTAATATGCTTGGTAGGCCCGGCTATTGTTACGGCGTGACACCTTTGCTGGTGTTTCGCGTGGTTGCCGACTAGCACTAGCCGCTGCACCACAGCTTGCCCTGGCTACGCCAAGCCTTCGCTGAGCTGATGGTCGCTCCAATTTCAAGTGTCCAGCACTCCAAAATCAAAAGTCGCGCTTCAACAGGGCTTCCACCCACTCGGCGTCACCCCCACCCAACCTCCCCCTGGAGGGGGGAGGAGTCTGCCAGTGGGTTGAACTGGATCGGGCCCCATGAGTTGAGCGACCTCCTCCCCCTCCCAGGGGGAGGCCGAGCGGGGTATTGTTTAACCCTGATCTCTCCCCCATCCCCGCGGGGGTGTCGTTTAGCCCCAGTCTATCGACTCCATCGTCCCCTCCCCCTTGAGGGGAGGGCCAGGGTGGGGGGAGGTCGCAACAGGAGTGGAGCCCGACCGGAATTGATCGCCACTCCCGCGGAACGTTCCCCCCACCCCCACCCCTCTCCTCAAGGGGGAGGGGAGCCAACGTTCAGCGCTTATTCCCCTTGTCCTCACCCCCAAATCCTCCCGCATAATCACCCCCGATATCTCCACAATGGCTGCGGGTTCGCGACGAACGGCCGTGGGGAGTTTGGTGGGAGGGGAATGCGGTCGCGCGATCCCTGGGCCAGCGCGACGTTCGTC
>NZ_JAQGJV010000043.1 GCF_028290435.1 Devosia sp.
ATCTTGACGATGAGCTGGTTACGATGGCCGACCCAAACCGGATAGGGCTTTATTGCAGTGATCTTCATGGCGCTTGCCTCACCAGCTCGTCATCGAGCCGTCTTGCAGGCGAGCAACCGGCAAATAGGCCTGCTGGTACGGGTGTTTGGCGGCCAGGTCCTCATCGATATCGACGCCGTGACCGATGACTTCACCGGGCTGCAGATAGCCGCGATCATAGCTCCAGGCGCATTTGAACACGTCATGCATCAACTCGGTGTAGCCGGAATATTCCTGGATACCGAAGTTCGGAATAGCGACGTCGACATGGATATTGCACCCCATGGCGATGGGAGACACGTCCTGCGGACCGTGGCAGGCCGAGCGCACATGATAGATGGCGGCCAGATCGAAAATCTTCTTGAGCCCGGTGACGCCGCCGGCATGCACTGAGGTGACGCGGGCATAGTCGATCAACTGCTCGGTGATCAGCGTGTGGGTGTCGTAGATCGAGTTGAACACCTCGCCCACCGCCAGTGGCGTCGTGGTGTGCTGGCGAATGATGCGGAAGCCTTCCTGAAGCTCGGCGGGAATGGCATCCTCAAGCCAGAACAGGCGGAATGGCTCGAGATCCTTGCCCAGCCGCGCTGCCTCGATGGGCGTCAGGCGGTGATGCACGTCATGCAGCAGGTGGACGTCCCAGCCCACCGCGTCGCGGACCTTCTCGAACAGCTTTGGCACCAGCGGCAGGTATTTGTGGGTGGCCCAGACTTCCTCGTGCGGCACCACGCGCTTATTCAGTAGCGCATCCTGATCGGTCGAGTCGCCGGTGCCGTAGATCGGCGGCAGGCCGGGAATGGCGACCTGCGCGCGAATTGCGTCCAGCCCCTGCTCGCGCAGCGCCACGACACCTTCGGCAACCTCGGAAATATCGAGGCCGCCAACGTGCTTATAGACCATCACCTTGTCGCGCGATCGGCCGCCCAAGAGCTGGTAGAGCGGCATATTGGCGGCCTTGGCCTTGATATCCCACAGCGCCATGTCGATCGCCCCGATCGCCGCCATGGTGATCGGCCCGCGCCGCCAATAGGCGCCCTTGTAGAGGTACTGCCAGATATCCTCGGTGCGCAGCGGGTCCATGCCGATCAGCGTGGGCGCGACATGGTCCTCAAGATAAGAGGCGACCGACAGTTCGCGGCCGTTCACAGTGCCGTCGCCGACGCCATAAAGCCCCTCGTCCGTAATAATCTTGACCGTAACGAAATTGCGCCCCGGGGAGCAGACGATGACTTTGATGTCTTTGATCTTCATGGCGGCGTCCTTGTGGTCTCTTCAGCGGACCGTGGGATGGAAAGCGATGGCGGTGGGCGAGCCGGTCTGGATTGGCGCGCCGAGCGGGACGAGAGCTCCAGTGTCGGGCTGGTAGCGGAACAGATTGATGCAGTCGCTCTCCTGATTGGCGACGGCGAGCACCTGCCCGGTCGGATCGAAAGCGAAGTCGCGCGGAATGCGACCGCCAGTCGGCGTCGTGCCGATGAAGCTGGCGATGCCGGTGGTCTGATCGATACTGAAACCGGCAACGCTGTCGTGAACGCGATTGCCCACATAGATGTGTTTACCGCCAGCGGCGATGCCCACTGCCGAACCGGACGTGCCGGGATGGCCGCCCGGCGGCAGGGTCGATGCGCTCGCCAGCACGGTGAAGGTGCCGTTAGCAGCGTCGAAGGTCAGGCTCGCCAAGGTGCAGGTCATTTCGTTGACCAGATAGGCATAGGGCAGCGTCGGGTGGAACACGAAGTGGCGCGGGCCCGAGCCCGGCGGCAACACGGTTTCGCCATGCGGCGTCAGTGCCCCGGTCTGGTTGTCGAAGCGGTACACCACCAGTTTGTCGACCCCCAGATCGGCCACCACGACGAACTTGTTGTCCGCGGTCCAGCGGATGCAATGGGCATGAGGACGATCCTGCCGCCCGGCATCGGGGCCCACGCCGGTATGGGTCGTTTCTGAAACCAACGATCCGAGCGTGCCATCTGCCGCGCGCGGATAAATGGCGACGGATTTGTTCGGCTTGGCGCTGATCGGCAGGCCGCCATAGTTGGCGATGCCGACGAAAGCGCCGGAATTATCGTGGCTGAAATGAGCCGTGTAGTCGCCGCGTGTCGGCTGCTTGGAGAGATATTCCAGCGCGCCGGTGGTGGGATCGATCGCGTAGCCAGTGATCAGCCCTTCGTTCCAACCGCCGACTTCGCTGACCGCGGCGAGCGATTTTCCGTCCTTGGCGACCTCGACAAACGTTGGATTATCGATGCCCTGAGTCACTCCAAGCGGCTCGGCCACCCCGGTATCGAGATCGAGCCGGAAGGCGGCGATGCCTTTGGCGGCGGGGTTGGCGACATAGCCGATGCCGCGATTGACGCCGCCGACATAGAACAGGACAGAGGGCATACGAACTCCAGATATTCATGATTGAGCGGCCCGCGCTGATGCGCGGACCGCTGCTACTCTAGGCGGCCTTGAGGAATTCGGCCATGCGCACGAGGCCCTGCATATAGCCGATGGCGTGCGAGCGGCCGCGATGGTTCCAATCGCTGTCACCATTCATTTTCGGCACGTGGTCATCGAGCAGAAAACCGTCGAAACCGAGCTTGGCCAGCTGGACGATGACCTCGGCGGGGTCAAAATTGCCGTCGCCAATGAAGCATTCGGTGAAATTGGGCACGGAGCCCTGCACGTCGCGGAAATGGATGTAGGAAATCCGGCCTTTGGGGGCGAAGAAATCGATCATCTCGGTGACGTTGGCCTTGCCGCCCGGCATTTCCGAGCAGCAACCCAGGCACAGGTCGAGCGTCCAGGCTTCGGAACGGCCGACCAGGTCATAGGCCTTCTTGAAGTTCTCGGGCTTGTAGAACAGCCGTGCCACGCCGCCGAGCATCGGCACCGGGGGATCGTCCGGGTGCAGGGCCAGCTTGAGGCCTTCCTGCTCGGCGACCGGCAGCACCGCGTTCATAAAATAGGTATAGTTGGACCACATCTGGTCCTCCGTGATCACCGGGCCATCCTTGCCGAACAGCGGCATGGAGGAGGCGCGGCCCAGCGTCGTCGGCATGAAAGAGCGGAGCGTATCGAGGTTGCCTTCATTGGCTTCCACCACCGCCATGTCGAACTGGCGCGCGGTTGCCCCGCCGCGCGTCTTGCCGGAGCGGTCGGTGGTCCAGACCGAGTTGGGCATGAAGTGCAGCCCGAGCACCGGAATGCCGGCGCGCGCCACGGCACGAATGGTGGCCTGATAGTTCTCGATCTGCTCGTCGCGTCCGTCCAGCCCCATCATCGCCTTGTGGTAGAAATGGGTGGGAACATTCTCGATGGCCTCGAACTTGAGGCCGGCGGCTTCGACCTGATCGACCAGCGCCCGCACGTCGCTCTGTTCCCAGCGGGTGTCGCCCGGCAGGGTGGGATTGTTCATCTGCAGGCCGCTCGCGCCAATCTGGGCGGCAAAGCGCAGGCGCTCCTCGCTCAACTCGTGAAATTGCCCCACTGCAACTCTGATCGCCATATCCGTCTGTCCCTTAGTCCTAAAAAATCAGCCCTTGACCGAGCCGTCGGCCAGCCCGGCCACCATGAAACGTTGCGCCACGAAGTAGAGGATCATCAGCGGCAGCGACGAGATGACCGCGCCGGCCATCAGCGGCCCCCAGGGCAGCACGTCGCTGGTGATGAGGTAATTGAGCGCCAATGGCGCGGTGCGCTGGCTCTCCGAGGTGATCAGCACCAGGGCCAGCAGCAGCTCGTTCCACGCCCCCGTGAAGGTGAAGATCGCCACCGCCGCGATACCGGGCGCGGAGAGCGGCAGCACGATGCGGAACAGCACGCCGATACGGCTCAGCCCGTCGATCAGTCCCTGCTCCTCGACCTCGCGCGGCACGCCCTTGAAATAGCCCTGCAGCAGCCACGTCGACAGCGGCAGCGAGAAAGTCAGGTAGACCATGATCAGTCCGAACAGCGAATTGCCGAGGCGCAATTGCGCCATGATGATCGACAGCGGAATGAACAGCAGTGAGCCGGGCGTCAGATAAGCGAACAGGATCAACCGGCCGACAAAGCCGCGGAACCGATAGCGAAACCGCACCATGGAATAGGCCGCGAAGGACGAGATAATCACCGAGATGATGGTGACGGTGAAGGACACGATCAGGCTGTTGCGGATGGCGATCAGGAACTGGCCGTCGCTGAGGATTTTCTCGTAATTGTCGAGCGTGAAGGTCTTGGGCCACAGCGACGGCACCCGGTAGATTTCACGCGGCAGCTTCAGCGAAGTGATGATCATCCAATAGATCGGGAACAGCACCAGCAGCACGGCGATGACGAGCGCCGCATAGCTCAGTAAGCGGCCGATCAGGAAGCGGCGGCGGAGACGCTGGCCGGCCTTGCTCTTAGCGAGCGGGATAGTGGCGGTGAGTGTGGTCATCAATCTTCGTCCCGCATCATGAGCGAGGTGGCGAAGATGACGAGGATCGCCAGGATCGGCAGCATGGCGACGGAAACCGCCGCCGCCTCCCCTACCCGCTGGGTCTGCATGCCGAAATAGGCCAGCACCGGGAACACCATGGTGGCGTCGGACGGCCCGCCTGCGGTCAACAGCCAGACATGTTCGAAGCCATTGGCGGTCCAGATCGAGGACAGCAGCGTCGTGACGATCACCACCTGGCGGATGCCGGGGACGGTCACGACCCAGAACCGCCGCCAGGCATTGGCGCCATCGATATGGGCGGCCTCATACAGATCCTTGGGCACGGACTGCAGCGCCGCCAGGATCGAGATGAACCAGAATGGAAAACCGCGCCACACCGAAGCGGCAATAACCGAGCCCATTGCGGTCTGGCGCTGGCCGAGCCAGTCGACCACGTGGGGATAAATGCCGGTGCCGGTCAGCACCAGGTTAATGCCGCCGCCGATCGGCTGATACAGCACCCGCCAGGTCAGGAAAGCGACAAAAGCCGGCATGGCCCAGGGCAGCATAAGGAAAGAGCGGAAAATGCCGCGGCCGGGAATGGCCTGATGCACCAGCAAAGCCAGGCCCAGGCCGATCAGCAGCTTGAGCCCGTCCGAGACGAGGACGATAATCACCGTGTTCCAGATCGCCGCGGTGAACGTCGCGGATTTCGAGAGATAGACGAAATTGGCAAAGCCGATGAACTTGCCGACGCTGCCCACCACCTGATCGGTGAACGACACGTAGATGGCGAAGAAAAACGGATAGGCGACCAGCCCGATGATCAGCAGGACGACCGGCGCCACCAGCGCATAGGCGAACAGCTTGGCACGCACGCCGGTCGGCAGGCGCCGCCGGCGTGATGGTCTGGTTGATGGGTCTACGGCTAACGACATGGTCTATCCCGGAAGGGAGCCCCGGACGGCCAAGCCGCCCGAGGTCGATAAAATCTGACGGGTCAGTACTTGTCGTAGATGATCTGGCCCTGGGTCTGGGCTTCGTCCATCGCCTTGTCGAAATCCCAGCCGTCGACGACGACGCGCTGGCACATTTTTGGGATGATGAAGTTGGACGACAGATCGGCCCAGGCAGCGTTGTAGACATCGGGATAGGCCGGGGCCGTTCCCGCCTTGGCCAGATTGAGCAGGCCTGCGAGGATCGGGTTGGTGCCATCGAAGGCACTCAACTTTTCCTGGCTTTTCAGCACCGGGCCATAGATCGCCACGTTGAAATAGGCGTTCATGAATTCCGGCTGCGCCAGGTGTTCCAGCAGTGCCTTGGCCTCGTCCTGCGCGCCACTATTCTTGGTGATCGCGCGGGTTTGCGGGGTGATTGGCGAGATGGTGCCCTTGGGTCCGGCGGGGAGCGGCGAGAAGGCGCTGCCGTCGTAGAGCTCCGGATCGTCATTCTTGGCGGCGATGCCGACCGAGCCGGTATTGGCGATGAAAGCGGCCTGCCCGGACAAATAGGCCTGGTTGTCGCCGGCGCCGTCCCAGGTGGTGTTGCCGGGCGGGAAAATGCCCTTGTCCCAGGCGTCCTTGAGCCAAGTCAGGTAAGTGCGGGTTTCCGCGGACTTGATGGTAACCTTCTTGCCCGCGTCATCGGCAATGCGCCCACCATAGGACTGCAGCACGTTGACCTGCACATTGGCGTCGCCAACGTTGGACAGCGCCAGCCCAAGCCCCGAAACCGGGGATTTATTGACCGCGACAGCCTGCGCCACCAGCTCGTCCCAAGTCTTGGGCGCCTCGGTGAAGCCTGCCGGCTCCAGCAGGTCCTTGCGGCGTAGCAACAGGTTGCCGTTGACGCCAAACGGTATGCCGGTTCGGCCGCCAGCATCCTTGGTGGTGTCGGTCGCCTTGTCGGTCCCTTCGAACCAGCCGCCCTGCGCGTCGCCGATTTTCTTGTAGAGATCGTCCAGCGTGATGAACTGATCCTGGCGCGACAGCAGCAGCAGGAGGTCTAGGCCGAGATCGAGCGCATCGGGCATGGTGTTGGACGACACCGCCGCCGAGACCTTCTGCACGGTCTCGTTCTGGTTGATCATCACCACTTCGGTGGCGACGCCATTGGCGGCGCCCCAGGCGTTGATGGTGTCGGTCAACAGCTTGTTGGCTTCGTCCGAGAAAATCAGGCCGCCCCAATAGGTCAGCTTCTTGCTCTGCGCGATGGCCGGCATCGGAAAGCTGCCCGCGGCGGCGATGGCGAGGCTGCTGGCGGCAGTGCCGAGCACCCGGCGGCGCGTCCATCCACGCGCAGCACTATTAGGCTTGTCGTCCATGAAATCTTCCTCCCACCCGGCTGGCGCCTTTGCGGCTGCTCAGCAAGACCATCCAGAAGCTGTCGCTGCGGCGGCAGGCGACCATCCGGCGATGACTGCGACCCTCCTCCGGGCCCGACGCGCCCACTTTAAATATATTTAAACGCGTCTAGAAAATGTTAGAGCCGCGTCGTAAGAACTGTCAACGGCTTATCGCCGCAGAATTACCGATAATCTTGATTGGGGACATGCATTGGGTCAGGGGATCGACAATCCCGGTTATCTGGCGTTCGTCGAAGCGCTGGTCGACGGCAGGCTCAAGCTTGGCCAAACCCTCAAGCAGGAGGAATTCTGCGATATCCTGGGCATTTCGCTATCGCCGTTCCGCGAGACCACGACCTTGCTCGAAGCCGAAGGCCTTGTCACCGTGCGCCGGCGCATCGGCCTCACCATCTTTTATCCGGACGTCAAATTCGTCGGCAACACCTTCCAGCTCCGGGGCATCCTTGAGCGCGAGGGCCTGTCCAAATTCGCCCGCTCGGTCGGCAAGTCATGGCTGACCAAGACGCGCGCCGACCATGACGCGATCATGGAGTTTGTGGAAACGGTCGCCGATCCGGCGGTCTATCGCGAGCCGGTCCGGCAACTGGAATGGGCGTTTCACAACAGCTTCATCGCCGCCTTCGAAAATCAGCAGATCAGGGTGATCTACGAGCGGCTGCACCAGAAAATGTACCTGATACGGCTGGTCAATCCTGAATCCGTAGACCCCGCCAACACCATCAAGTCGATGCGCGAACATGTCGCCGTCATCGAGGCCCTGGAGCGACGCGATGCCCAGGGCGCCGTCGACGCGCTGGACAACCATCTGCGCGGCGTCCTCCACCGCACCCTCACCACGTGAAGATACGGCGGCGCTCGGCGCCGGTTCGATCCAATCGGGCAGGCGGGCGATAGATAGGCTATTCCGCCGCGAGGGCCGGCACCGATGCGGACGGCGACTGAGGCAGTATGGCCTGAACCGCCGCGGCTTCGGCCTCAAGCCAGTCGCGGAACAGTTCGACACGCCGGAGCCCGCTTTTGTGCGGACTGGTGGCGAAGAAGTACGAAAATTCGACAGCCTGCGGCGCGCCAAACGGGCTGACCAACCGGCCGGACGCTAGGTCGGCCTCCGCCAGGCGCAGCTTGCCCAGGCCAATGCCCTGCCCGGCTAGGGCGGCGTCCAACACCAGCGACGACTGGTTGACCCTTATGCCGCTATCGCCGATGCGCGTGGAGGCGCCGGCTGACCGCAGCCAGTTTTTCCAGTCCGGGCAGGACGCATCGCGCTCGGGGCCATCCTCGTGCAACAGCGGCACGCCGAGCAAAGCATCGGGGCCGCGATAGAGTCCATGGCGTTCGGCGAAGTCCGGACTGCAAACCGGCAATACCGCTTCGGAAAACAGGCGCGAGGCCACGAGGCCCGGATAGGCCCCCTGCCCGTATCGAATGACGCAGTCGGTGTCTTCACCCGCGACATCGGCCAGCCGCGTCGAAGCGTCGAGCAGTACTTCAAGATCGGGCACGCTATCTCGCAGCGCGGCCAGACGCGGCACCAGCCACTTGCTGGCGAAGGACGGGGCGACCGAAATTCGGATCGGGGCGGCATCGGTATTGCCGGCCAGCCGTGCCATCGTTTCCAAGACCGTATCGAAAGCCTCGGTGAGGCCGGGCATCAGCGCCTGCCCGGCATCGGTCAATTGCAACTGTCCTCGATTGCGCAGGAACAGGGCATGGCCGAGATGATCCTCAAGCTGCCGGATCTGCTGGCCGATCGCCGCCGAGGTGACATGCAGCTCGTCGGCGGCGCGGATGAAGCTGAGATGGCGCGCGGTGGCCACGAACGCGCGCAACGACGTTAACGGTGGCAAACGTGCCAGCGTGGGCTGCTGCATGGTCCGGGCGCGAAGCTGTGTGTTCATGCCACCATAGCACCACAGCAGGGCCCAGCCGGGCCAGAGCGCCTGTTGCGAAAGGGCGTGACGCGCGACAAATTGCTTGCGCCGCCAGCGGCCGCGGAAGAACCGAAATCTAAGAAAACGTAATGTCTATAATTCTAGTAGATAATAGCTCCCGAAGCGCATGAGGATTCCCTGGCGCGCGAGCGCGCCGGACCGGTTCCATAGACCCATAGTGCAGCTATTGTCGGCGGCAGCCTCAGCGCCCTCAAGTCTTGCGAGTTGAGGAAAGTCCCTGCATCTCGCCAACTGGTTTGTCGTTGCCTGCGGCATTGCGCAATCATTTCACGATTTTCATAGCGCAAGCGAAACGATCGTTGCGCCGAAAGCCCGCCTTCCCGGTCGAGGCAGAAAATCATTCTTCCGAAATCGGCTTGCGGGCTGGATGTTCAGACCCTGGGGCGTGCCGCGCCTGAACAACCAAGGAGATTTCCCATGGCCGATCGTTCGATCAGCAAGCAGACCCTTATCGACTGGCTCGGCGACGGCGCCGAACTGGCCGTGCTCGATATTCGCCCCGCGGAGGCCGTCGGCTATGCATCGCCGCTGTTCGCCACCAATCTGCCGGCGGACAGGCTCGATGCCGAGCTTGACCGCTTCGTGCCGCGCCGGGTGGTCCGCACCGTCCTGGTCGATGACGGCACCGGCGCAGCGCAAGCCGCTGTCACGCGCCTCACGACGGCTGGCTGGACCAATATCCATGCGCTCGAGGGCGGCATTCCGGCCTGGATCGAGGGCGGCGTCGAGACGCTGCCGACGTTCGACATTGCCGGCGTCCCCTTCGTCACCAAGGTGCGCGATGAAAAAGGCACGCCCGTTGTCAGCGCCACCGAGTTGCAGGCACTGCGCGACAAGGGCGAGGACGTGATCGTGCTCGATAGCCGCACGCTTCCCGAATACAGCAAGGAACACGTCCCCGGCGCGGTGAGCGTACCGGGCGCCGAGCTACTGCTGCGCTTCAAGGATTTGGTCCCGTCGCCGACCACCAAGGTGCTGGTCTCCTGCGCCGGCCTGCCCCGTGCAATCCTCGGTGCGCAGACACTGATCGATGCCGGTGTGCCCAATTTCGTCGCCTATCTCGACGATGGCACCAAGGGCTGGACCAATGCCGGCTTGACCCTCGAAACCGGCCGGACCGCCGCCTATGGCGAGGCCAGCGACGACGCCAAGCGCTTCGCGGCCGACCATATCGAGACCCTGTCCAAGGACGACAGCCTGACCTTCATCGACCGCGCCACCGCCGATAGCTGGGTGGGCAATACGAACCGGACCACCTATTTCCTCGACGTCCGCACGCCTGAGGAATTCGCTGCCGAGCATCTGCCACGCTCCATCTCCTCGGAAGGCGGACAGCTGCTGGGCGTGGCCTATCGCACCATCGCGGTGCGCGGCTCGCGCGTCATCCTGGTCGATGACCTGCTCGGCGTCCGCGCCAAAACCGTGGCGCATTGGCTGCGCCGCCGTGGCTACGAGATTGCCATCCTGCTGCACGATTTCGCCGACGTGCGTCTCAGCGCCGTCGCCTGACCATTTCGCCGGCCGCTGCGGCGGCCGGCCATCCCCAGCGTCACCTTTTGTCGGAGACTATCCATGTCCACCCTTTGGACGCCCAATCGGCGCCATTTCCTCGGCCTGTCCGCCGCTGCGCTCAGCGCCGCCGTATTGGCACGTCCGGCCTTGGCGCAGTCGCCGCAACGTGGCGGCACCCTCGTGCTGCTAGAAACCAGTGAGCCGCCGACCCTGACCGGCATTGTGCATACCGGCGTCACCGATTTCACCGGCAAGCACACCGAAGGCCTGCTGACCTACGATTTCGACCTCAATCCCCTCCCCCTGCTAGCCACCAGTTGGGACGTTGCGCCCGATGGGCTGACCTACACGTTCGGTCTGCGCCCCAACGTCAAATGGCATGACGGCCAACCCTTCACCTCCGCCGACGTGGCCTTCACGCTGGCTGCGATCAAGGAAGGCCATCCGCGCGGCCGGGTCACCTTCGCCACGGTCAACGATATCCAGACCCCGGACGAGCTGACGGTGGTGCTGAAGCTCTCCAATCCCGCCCCCTATTTGCTGACGGCGCTGGGATCGTCGGAAACGCCTATCGTGCCCCGCCATCTCTACGAGGGCACCGATGTCGCCCAGAACCCCGCACAATAGCGCGCCGGTCGGCACCGGGCCCTTCGTCTTCAAGGAATGGGTGCGCGGCAGCCACGTGGAGTTCGTGCGCAACGAAAACTATTGGGATGCCCCAAGGCCTTATCTGGATCGGCTGATTATCCGATTCATCGCCGACGCATCCGCGCGCTCCATTGCGCTGGAGACCGGCGAGGCCCATGTCGGCCCGAGCACACCCATTCCCCTCAGCGATCTGGCGCGCTTTGAAACCCTGCCCAATATCGGCATTGAACGGCGCGGCTATGGCTACAAGAACAACCTCTCCCGCATTGAATTCAACTTCGAGCACCCGTTCTTCAAGGATGTCCGCGTCCGCAAAGCCTTCGCCCACACCATCGACAAATCGGTGATCCACAAGACCGTCAATTTCGGCTACGGCTCGATCATCGAAGGCCCGATTGTGCCCAGCCTGGCCAAATTCTACGTCCCCGACCTGCCGGCCTACGCGATCGATACCGCCAAGGCCGAAGCTCTGCTCGACGAGGCAGGTTTTCCGCGCGGGTCCGATGGTATTCGCCAGCGCCTGACGCTCGATCCGCTCGGCGGCCAGGACCTCTACAAGCGCGGCGGCGAGTACATCAAGCAGGCCTTGGCCGGTGTTGGCGTGGAGGTCTCGCTTCGCTCGCAGGATTTCCCCACCTACATCAAGCGCGTCTATACCGACCGCGACTTCGATTTCACCTATCACGGCATGAGCAACCTGTTCGATCCGACGGTGGGCGTGCAGCGGCTCTACTGGAGCAAGAACTTCAAGCCCGGCATCCCGTTCACCAACGGCTCCGGCTACAGCAGCCCGGTCGTGGACAAGTTGCTCGAAGCGGCTGCCATCGAGGTCAATCCGGAGTTGCGCTTCCAGCAATTCGCCGATTTCCAGCGCCAGATCCACGACGACCTCCCCGACATCAACGTGGTCAGCTCGCCCGATCTGACGCTCTACGACAAGCGCGTGGCCGACCATACCGTCGGTGCCGAAGGCCTCGCCGGCAGTCTCGCCTACGCCCATTTCATCGCCTGACGACAGCATCGGGGATCATTTCATGACCAATATCACCCAGGCCTGGGGCGCCGGCCCCTCCGCTCGCTTCGACACGATCGCAGCGCCATTCCGGCCCATCTTCGCACGCATCCGCGAACGCGCGGTGACCCGCGATATCGACCGCATCCTGCTGCATGACGAAGTACGCTGGCTCAAGGAGGCTGGCTTTTCGACCCTGCGCCTGCCGGTCGAGAATGGCGGGCTGGGCCTGACGCTGCCGGAGCAATTCGGCCTGCTGATCGAGCTATCCGAGGCCGATCCCAATCTCACCAATGCCTATCGCAGCCATTTCGGCTTCACCGAGGACGTGCTGAACGCGCCCGTCAGCCCGTGGCGCAATGCCTGGCTCAAGCGGCTGGGCGATCGCGAAACCATCGGCAGCGGCTTTTCCGAGCTGGGCGATGGCAAGATCGGCACCTACTCCACGCGCTTGGTCCGGCATGGGGATGGCTGGCTGCTCAACGGCGAGAAATACTACACCACCGGCTCGCTCTACGCCGACTGGATCACCCTGGCCGGTGCCGACGGCGAGGGCAATCCGCTCGGCGCACTGGTGCCGACCGGGGCGCCCGGCGTCGAAATCCTCGATGACTGGGACGGCTTCGGCCAGGCGCTGAGCGCCAGCGGCACCGCGCGGTTCAAGGACGTCGCCATCAGCGACGACCTGCTCAAGCCGGCTGCGGCGCGCTTCAGCTATTCTGGCGGCTTCTTCCAGCTCGTGCATCTGGCGACGCTGGCGGGCGTCGGTCGCGCCGCTGCCGGCGACCTGTCGCGACACGTCGCCAAACGCAAGCGCGTCTATGGCCGCGGCAATGCCTCGCGCACCGCCCAGGACCCACAAGTGCTCCAGGTCGTCGGCAAGGTGCGCGGCGCGGCCTATGCGTCGGGGGCCATCGCGCTCAAGGCGGCTGAGGCCCTGCAACGATCCTTCGAAGCCAATCGCGACAACGATACTGCAAGCAAGGCCGAGGCCGACCGCAATGCCGACCTCGAAGTCAGCCAGGCCGTGACGGTAATCACCAGCCTGATCCTCGACGCCAGCACCATCCTGTTCGACGCGCTGGGCGCCTCGGCCGCCAAACGCAGCCACGCGCTGGACCGCCACTGGCGCAATGCCCGCACCATCGCCTCGCACAATCCCCGCATCTACCACGACCGCATCGTCGGCGATTTCGCAGTCAACGGCACGACCCCCGCCCCGCATGGCGGCATCGACGTCGCGGCGGTGACGGAGGAAAAGACGCCGGCTTGATCCCAGGGAGGTCCGCATTGCGGGCCTCCTTACTTACGTGTTTCAGGTGCGGCCAGTGGCCACCTGCTGCCTGCCATGAAAACCGACGGCAAACTCATTGCTGGCCCCGGCATGCGCGTGCTGTCCGCCCTGCCGCAGGCCCAGCGCCGGAAACAGCAACTCGGCCACGCGATAAGCTTCTTCCAGATGCGGATAGCCCGAACCGATGATGAGCTCGATGCCGGCCTCTTGGTATTCACGCAGGCGCTCGGCGATCTGCTCCGGCGTGCCGACCAGAGCCGTGCCGGCCCCATTGCGCACCAGGCCAACGCCGGCCCACAGATTGGGCGCAACAACCAGCCGGTCGCGTCGGCCGCCATGCAGCTCGGCCATGCGCCGCTGGCCCACCGAATCCATCTGCTGGGTGAACCGCGCCTGCGCGCGCTCGATCTGCTCGTCGGAAACCTTGGAGATCAGCCGCTCAGCCTCGCCCCAGGCCTCCGCCTCTGTCTCTCGCACGATGAAGTGCAGCCGCATGCCAAAGCGCACCTTGCGCCCCCGCGCGGCGGCGCGCTCACGAACCGCCCGCACCTTCGCGGCCACGGCGGCGACCGGCTCTCCCCAGGTCAGGTACGTGTCCACCTGCTCGGCCGCGAGATCGATGCCGGCCTCAGACGAGCCGCCCAGATAGAGCGGCGGATGCGGGTTCTGCACCGTCGGGAAATCTAGCCGCCCAGCCTCGATGCGGTAATATTTGCCATCGAAGTCAACCGTCTCACCCGACAGCAGCCCGCGCCAGATGGTGAGGAATTCAGCGGCCTGCGCATAGCGCTCGTCATGAGGCGTGAAGACGCCATCGGCGGCCAGCTCGGTGGGATTGCCGCCCACCACAACGTTGATCAGCAACCGCCCATTGCTCAACCGATCCAGCGCCGCCGTCTGCCGCGCGGCGAAGCTCGGCAAGGTCACGCCGGGCCGGATGGCGACGAGGAACTTCAGCCGCTCGGTCACCGTGGCGAGGCCAGTGGCGACGATCCAGGACTCTTCACAATTCTGGCCCGTCGGCAGCAGAACGCCCTCGAAACCGAGCCGGTCGGCAGCCTGGGCGATCTGCTTGAAATAGCCGAAATCGGCAGGACGGACATTGTCCTCCGAGCCGAGATAGCGCCCATCGCCGTGGGTGGGAATGAACCAGAAAAAACGTAAGGGATGGTGGGTCATGACGGCTCTTTCAGATGGATCAGCGATGCCTGGACCAGGGGGTGAATACCCGTTCGAGCAGGCGCAGGATGGTTTCGAAGGCGATCGACAGCGCAGCGATCACCAGGATGCCGACGATCACCACATCGGTGACGAGGAATTGCGCCGCCGACTGGATCATGTAGCCAAGCCCGCGTGACGCCGCGACCAGTTCAGCCGCCACCAGCGTGGTCCAGCCCGCGCCCAGCGCGATGCGGATACCGGTGATGATCGAGGGCAACGCCCCCGGCAGCAGCACATTGGTCAGCACCTGAAAGCGGCTGGCCCCGAACGAGCGCGCGGCATTGATCTGGCTTTCGGAGGCCGAGCGAACGCCACTGGCAGTGGAAATGGCAATCGGCGCGATCATCGACAAAGCAATGACCAGAACCTTTGACGGCTCGCCAATGCCGAACCAGATGATGACCAGTGGCAGATAGGCCAGCGGCGGCAGCGGGCGCAAAAACTCGATCAGCGGATCGAGCACGCCGCGCCCCACCGGGCTGGTGGCAATCAGAATACCGGCCGGAATGGCGAACAAAGCAGCAAAGAACAGCGCCGAAAACACCCGTGCCAGGCTGGTCCCCGCATGCTGGAACAGCGTGCTGTCGACATAGCCGTTGACGATCAGCCCGATGAACGAGCGGAACACCTTTGCCGGCGGCGGCAGGAAGACCGGCGACACCCATGCATTGGTGCTAGCCAAATGCCAGAAGAGGATCACGACCAGCGTCGTCAACGTGCCCACTATCGTCGGCACCCACGGGCGCCAGTCGAAGCTCCGGCCCGCGACCGGCAATGACAGCGGATTGGTTCGATCGCCCAGCGTACTCATGAAGCCACTCGCAATTCAGTCTCGTGGATGGCGTCGATCAGACGCTCGCGGATGGCGATGAAGGCCGGATCGGACTTGATGGCGCGGGCCGCCTCGCCATCAAGGAAACGGGCGCCGAAATCGACATCAAGCGATTCAACGATCCGCCCCGGATGCGGCGCCAGCACGATGACGCGGGTAGCGACAAACAATGCTTCCTCCACGCTGTGAGTGATCAGCAGCGCGCCGGCGCGACTGGTGCGCCACGCCCGCAGCAGCAATTCCTGCATGCGCTCGCGCGTCATCGCATCGAGCGCGCCGAGCGGCTCGTCCATCAGCAGGAAGCGCGGCTCGGAGGCCAAAGCGCGGGCAATGCCGACGCGCTGGCGCATGCCACCGGACAGTGTCCAGATCGCCTTGCCGCCCTGCCCTTCCAGCCCCACTTGCGCCAGCAGCGCATCGGCCCGTTGCCGCCGCTCCTTCACGTCAAGACCGCGCAACCGCAGTGGCAGCGCAACATTGTCGCGAGCATTGAGCCAAGCGAACAGTGCATCGTCCTGAAACACCACCGCGCGTCCGGCACCGGGGCCGGCTTGCGCCACGCCGTCAATGGTAACCCGCCCGGCGCTAGGCGCGATGAACCCGGCAGCGATATTGAGCAGGCTGGTCTTGCCCGACCCCGACTGTCCGAGCACGGCGACAAACTCATTGGCGCCCACCGACAGCGTGACATTGTCCAACACGCACGGTCCGCGTTGTGCCCGCCCGCGATCGTAGCTCAGGCTGATGCCATCGAGGCGCAGTTCGCTCATCGCCAACTCCTTAAAATCAAGCTCGCCACCGGCCGGAGAACCGATGGCGAGCAGTAGCGGGACGACAGGAAGAGGACCGTCCGCTAGGTTCTTACTTCGCCGCAGCCGTGACGAATTGCGTCGTCACATAGGGCGAATAATCGTCGAGTGCGGCGGGGATCTTGCCCTGCTCGACGAGGTATTTCGCGGTTGCGGCAATCGCTTCCGTGGTCGCGCCGCCCAGGAATGCCGGGCTGGCCTGTTCGGCGAGGGACGGGAACACATAGCCCTTGAGCAGCAGCGGCACGTCTTCCTGCTTGGCGCCCGTCAGATCCGCGATCTTCTTGGCTTCAGGCGAGGTGGCGTTCCAGGCATCGGGCTTGCCGAGATAGGCGGCGTAAGCGTCGGCGGTCGTCTTGACGAAGGCCTGCACCACGTCTGGATTGGCTTCGGCGAAATCCTTGCGCACGATCCAGGCGTCAAATGTCGGGCCGCCCCAACCGGCTACGTCAGCCGAGTCAGCCAGCACTTTGCCGCCAGTCGACTTGATCTGGGTCAGCACGGGATCCCACACATAAGCGCCATCGATATCGCCGCGCTCCCAGGCAGCGGCAATTTCAGGCGGCCGCAGATTGAGGATTTCCAGCGATGCCGGATCGACGCCCCAATGCTTGAGGGCTGTGAGAAGGCTGTAATGAGCGGTCGAGACGAAGGGGGTGGCGATCTTCTTGCCGACCAGGCCTTCGGGGGTATCCACGCCCTTGACGGCCAGCGCTTCGGCTTCGGCAATATTGCCAACCACGAAAATGGTTTCGATCGGCAGTTCCTGGCTGGCCGCGACGGTCAGCGGCGAGGAGCCGACATAACCGATGTCGATCGAACCGGACGCCACGGCGGCGATCACGTCGGCACCGCCTTCGAAGCGGCTCCAAGTGATGTTGGCGCCAGTGGCTTTCTCATAGGCGCCATCGGCCTGCGGCACGCGGCTGGGCTCAACGATCGGCTGCCAGCCGATATGCAGATCGACCGCGAAAGCGGCAGTCGAGCCGACGGTGCCGAGCATCAGCAGCGCGGCAGCAGCGGAAAATAGGGAACGGCGATTGAGCGTCATTTCGGGCGGTCCTGTCGTCGATGGTTGCCGGCCTTTAAGCCAGGCCGCGTCGTGGTCATCACGAGCCTGTCAGATATTATTCTTACTCTATCAATATAGTCGAGTTATCCGCGGTGCGAAGATTCCGCATGCGTGAAAACAAACGCAGCCCGAATACGAGACGCGACGAAATTTAATACTAGTGCGGCCCAATCGGCAGTGCGCCGCGCGGTTACGTCCGCAACAGCGGCAGCAGTTGATCGCCCTGCCGCTTGATCTCGGCCAGATAGGGCGTGTCGGAGAGCACGAACTGGGTAATGCCCAAGTCCTCATACTTGCGCAGCGACCGGGCCACATCTTCGGCCGAGCCAACCAGCCAGGTGGTGCCGGCGCCACCGCCACCGAACTTGCCCGGCGCGGTATAAAGATTGTCGTCTAGCACATCGCCTTGCTTGTGCAGATCGAGCAGGCGCTGCTGCCCCACCGCGACCGCCCGCGTGTGATCGCCCCAACGTGCGCCCTGCCCTTTGGCCATCTCGGCGACTTTCGCCTCGGCATCGGCCCAGGCCTCTTCGGTGGTATCGCGGACCAGCGTGGTGATCCGCAGTCCGAATTGCAGCGGCGGCAGGTCGCGATCCAAAGTCGCGCTCAGCGCCTTGAGACGCTCGATCCGCTCGCGGACGCCCTCCAGTGGCTCTCCCCAGAACAGTTGGATATCGGCTTCGGTGGCCGACACCTGCTCGGCCGCATCCGACGCGCCGCCAAAGTAAAGCTTGGGATGAAGACGATCGCCACGCGCCTCAATGCGCGGCGCCACGGTCGAGTCGGTGACCCCAAAATGCTCGCCCGCAAAGGTCACGTTGTCCTCGGTCCACAGCCGGCGAACCAGCCGCATGAACTCTTTCGTGCGCGCGTAGCGATTGGCCTGATCGCCCTCGCTGTCGCCATAGGCGGCCAGATTATCCTGGCCCGAAACGATATTGATGCGCAGCCGACCGCCCGTCAGATGGTCCAATGTCGCCGCAGCGGACGCGAACTGCGCCGGACGCCAATAGCCCGGCCGGATCGCCACCAGCGGCTCAAATGTCGTCGTGCGCGCCGCCAGCGCCGCCGCGACAGTGAATGTGTCGGGCCGGCCCCAACCCGTTCCGATCAGCGCACCCTTCCAGCCATGATCTTCCAGCGCCTTGGCCTGGCTGGTCAGCGTATCGAGACTGTTGTGGTTCTCGCTGGGGGCGTCGCCCCGATGGCCCGGCTTGGTGTCATTGGGGATGTACCAGAGGAATTCTGAATTGGCGCTCATGCGATGAACTGCAGCTCTCGTTGAGTTAGGCCTCGGCGAGCCTGGGGCCTATTGATGACCGGCCGAGCCGCCGAGCGCATTCTAACCAAGAACGCGTAGCCGGTCCGGTCATTTTGGGTCGCATATTCACGAAGCTTAGCTTCCCCCGGATACCTGACTGCTGGCAAACCGGCGCGGTGGCGCGAAGAGCAGCCCCGATTGGCGCACCAGTTCCAGCTCCAGCCCGTCCTGTGCCACGGTGGCCTCAATGATGGAGAAAACGCCCGACACCGCGTCGGCCAAAGCATCCGGCGTCGCTCTGCCCTTGAGCGTCGCCGCCACGAAGAGCGCGGTCAGCAAGTCACCCGTCCCCGATGCTTTTGTCACCAGCGCCGGCGTTGCCACCCGCCATGCCGCCGATTGATCCACCGCGATCGTCTCGATGCTCTGCGGCGCAGCCGGGCTGCCCGTCACCAGCACGATGGACTTGCCCAGACTGCGCGCCGCCGCAACCAGCGCGCTGGTATCAGGGCTTGCGCGACCGACCAACGCATCGAATTCGAACCGGTTGGGCGTCATTATGTCGGCGAGTGGCACAAGGCGGCCGATAATGGCCTCGCGCACTTCCGGTTTGACATAAAAGCCCGGTCCGAAATCGCCCATTACCGGATCGCAGACATAGAGCAGGTCCGGATTGCGGGCCTTGGCGCGCGTCACGAAATCCACCACCACCGCCGCGATCTCCGGCGAGCCGATATAGCCCGTCACCAACACGCGCGTGCTGTCCAACAGTCCGCGATCCTCCAGCCCCGCCAGCAGGTCGGCGACCAGGCCCGCATCCATGACCCGGCCCTTGACGCTGGGATAGGCCGGGTGATTGCTGAGCAGTACGGTGGGCACCGCCGCCACTTCGAACCCGGCCAGTTGCAGCGGAAACACCGCCGCGCTGTTGCCGACATGGCCATGGATGACCTGGGACTGAATGGAGATTACGCTCATATTGGGCCGATCGGAATATGTGTTGTGTTGAGAACCTGGGCCGGTTCGGCAGAATTTTCTAGCCCACGCGGCATCGCCTAGAATGCCATCTCTGGCGTAACCCTACCCAAGGACTAGAGTAAGAGTTAATTCCTCAGCCAAGACAAGGGCATAACAGATGAGCAAGTTTCTCGTTTCTCGCCGCACATTGTTGGGTGCCAGCGCCGCGCTGCTGGCCTCCACCGCCTTGCCCCGTCTGGCTTTCGGGCAGGACGCCGTCAAGGGCGGCCGCCTCATCGTCGCCGCCGATTCCGAACCGCGCAATCTTAATCCCGCCATCGTCGCCTCCAACGGCGTGTTCTTCATTTCCAGCAAAGTCATCGAGCCCCTCGCCGAAGCCTCCTTCGATGGCGAAAACGGCCTCGCGCCGCGCCTCGCGACCGCCTGGGAGGGTTCGGCGGACGGCCTCTCCGCCACCTTCACCCTCCGCGAGGGGGTAACCTGGCACGACGGCAAGCCGTTCACCTCCGAGGACGTCGCCTTCTCCGCGCTCCAGGTCTGGAAGCCGCTGCAGAACCTGGGTCGACTGGTCTTCGCCAATCTTGAATCCGTCGACACACCCGATCCGCTGACCGCGATCTTCCGCTTCTCCAAGCCCACGCCATTCCAGCTCATCCGCTACGCACTGCCCGCCACCACCAGCGTCTTGCCCAGGCACCTCTATGACGGCACCGACATCGCCGAGAATCCGGCCAATGCCAAACTCGTCGGCACCGGCCCGTTCAAGTTCACCGAATACAAGCCGGGCGAATATTACCTGCTCAGCTGCAACGAAACCTATTGGGGCGAGGGCGAACCGAACCTCGATGAAATCCTCTATCGCGTGCTTCCCGACCGGGCCGCTGCGGCGAGCGCATTGGAAGCTGAAGAAATCCAGCTTGCTGCATTCTCGGCCGTGCCCCTGGCCGATCTCGACCGCATCGGCAAGGTCGAGGGCATCGAGGTCATCTCCAAGGGCTATGAGGGGCTGACCTACCAGCTCGCCGTCGAAATCAACCATCGCACCGAGCAATTGGCCAATCTCAAAGTACGCCAGGCCATCGCCCACGCCATCGACAAGAAATTCGTCGTCGATAACATTTTCCTCGGCTACGCCAAGGCCGCTACCGGCATCGTGCCGCAGAACGCGCCGGAGTTCTACGACGCCAGCACTCCGCAATATGCGTTCGACGTCGACAAGGCCAATGCCCTGCTGGATGAGGCGGGTTACGCGCGCGGCGCCGATGGCAATCGCTTCACCCTCCGCCTGCTGCCGGCCCCCTATTTCAACGAAACGACGCAGTTCGGCGCCTATCTGCGCCAGGCACTGGCCGCCGTCGGCATCGACGCGCAGATCGCCAATAACGACAGCGCGGCCCATCAGCAGGCCGTTTACACCGATCATGCCTTCGATATCGCGGTCGCTCCGCCGGTGTTCCGCGGCGATCCGGCGATCTCCACCACCATCCTTGTGCGCACTGCGACGGCGGAAGGCGTGCCGTTCTCCAACCAGGGTGGCTACAGCAATCCGGCCATCGACAAGCTGATCGATGACGCGCTCGTCACCGTCGATGACAAGGCCCGCACCGCGCTCTACAACCAGTTCCAGCAGGCGGTTGCCGAGGATCTCCCCTTGATCAACGTCGCCGAATGGGGCTTCATCACCGTAGCGCGCACCAGCGTGCACAATGTCTCGAACAATCCGCGCTGGGCGGTTTCGAACTGGGCCGATACCTGGATCGATGGCTGATCGTCTAGGGCGGCACCAGTTGGAATAACGCATTGCAGCGTGCCGGCAAACTCGTCATCCGTCGCCTGATTGGCAGCATTCCGGTGCTGCTGATCGTGCTCGTCGGCACGTTCTTCCTGCTCGAACTGGCCTCCGGGGACGCGGTGGACGCCTATCTGGTGTCGAGTGGCGGGGGCGACGCGGCGCTCGTGGAAGCTTTGCGCGCCGATTGGGGGCTAGACCAATCCCCCATCACCCGGCTCGGCCTCTATCTGTGGAATATCGCGCATCTCGACTTCGGCCATTCGGTCCTGCTCAACCGGCCGATCCTCGATGTCGTGCTGGAGCGCCTGCCCAATACGCTGCTGCTGATGGGCAGCGCCGTCGCCCTGTCCTTCGGCATTGGCTCACTGCTCGGCATCGTCGCCGGCTCCCGGCCCGGGAGTGCCCGTGATCGGCTGCTCTCCATCGGCTCCCTCGCGCTCTACGCCGTGCCCAGTTTCTGGCTTGGCCTCGTACTGGTCGTGGTGTTTTCCGTGCAACTGCGCTGGCTGCCGCTCTCCGGCATCGAAACGCTGGCCTCCGGCAAGGCTGGGCTCGACCGCGCCTGGGACATCTTGCGCCATCTGGTGCTACCGGTCGGGGCTTTGGCCCTCATTTATCTCGCGCTCTATCTACGTCTCATGCGCGCCGGCATGGTGGAAGTCTGGCGGCAGGATTTCGTCCTCGCTGCCCGCGCCAAAGGCCTGTCCCGCCGCCGCATCGTCTGGCGGCACGTTGCCCGCAATGCCCTCTTACCGCTCATCACCATGCTGGGCCTGCAATCGGCCACCATGCTGGGCGGGAGCGTGGTGATCGAAAGCGTCTTCTCCATACCCGGCCTCGGCCGGCTGGCGCAGGAAGCGGTCAGCGGTCGCGATACGCCGCTGCTCATGGGCATCATCGTCATCAGCGCAGTGCTGGTCATCGTCACCAACCTGATCGTCGACGTGGTCTATGCAATGCTCGATCCGCGCGTCGGCGCCAGCGAGGCCAGCGCATGAGTCTGGTCGCGCGTTTCACCCGTTCGCCCGAGGGCCTGTTCGGCGCTGCCGTATTGGCCGCCTTGATTGTCATCGCACTGGGCGCACCGTTCCTGTTTCCGCGCGATCCACTGTCCATCGTCGGCCCCCCGCTGACCGCGCCATTCACCGACTGGGCCCTACCCCTCGGCACCGACCGGCTGGGCCGCAATGTCCTGGCCGAGCTAGTGCACGGCTCCCGCGCATCCCTCCTGGTCGGCTTCGCCGCTACCTTGGCCGCCATCATCATCGGGGCCAGTGTCGGCACGATTGCGGGCTTTGCGGGTGGCCTTGTCGATGAAGCGCTGATGCGCGTGGTCGATGCCTTCCAGACCGTCCCCGGCTTTCTGCTGGCATTGGCCTTTGTCAGCGTCATCGGCGCTTCGCTGCCAGTCGTCGTCCTCGCCATCGCATTGAGTGCATGGACCGGCCCCGCGCGCCTCGCCCGCGCCGAGGTGCTCTCTTTGCGCGAGCGCGACTATGTCGCCGCCGCCCGCGTCATCGGCATGCACCCCGCCGAAATCGCGTTCCGGCAAATCCTCCCCAATGCCCTCGCGCCAGTACTGGCCCTCAGCGCGGTGATCGTCGCCGGCGCCATCCTGACCGAGGCGGCTTTGTCCTTTCTCGGCCTGGGTGACCCCAATATCGTCACCTGGGGTTCGATGATCGCTGAAGGCCGCGCCGTGCTGCGCTCGTCGCCATTCCTGTCCATCATTCCCGGCATCGCGCTCGTCGTCACCGTGCTCGGGGTTTACCTTTTCGGTGAAGGGCTGTCCGAAGCCCTCAGCCGCCGCGCGGTGCGGTCATGACTACGTTGATCACGATAGACAACCTGAGTGTCGCCTTCCGCCAAGGCAGCCGAAGCGTCACAGCCCTTGATAGCGTCAGCCTGACCATCAACAGCGGCGAGCGCCTGGCCATCATCGGCGAGAGCGGCTCGGGCAAAAGCACGCTGGCTCTGGCTCTGGCGGGATTACTCCCCGCATCCGCCGAGCAGGCTGGAACGATCCACTGGCCGAACGGCCCACCCGTGCCCGGCCGCGATATCGGCATGGTATTCCAGGACCCATCCTCCAGCCTCGATCCAGTGCTGACCATTGGCGAACAGATCGCCGAAGGCGCTGTGGCGCATCTTGGCCTCGACTGGAACGCCGCCCGCCAGCGCGCCCGCGACCTGTTGGCGCGCGTGCTACTGCCCGATCCCGAAAGCCTGCTGCGCGCCTTTCCGCATCAACTATCCGGCGGGCAGCGTCAACGCGTCGCCATTGCTGCCGCCATCGCCGCCGGGCCAGGCCTGTTGATCGCCGACGAAGCCACCAGCGCCCTCGACACAATCGTGCAGGCCGAGATCGTGGCGCTGCTTCGAGGCCTCGTGGCCGAGGAAGGCATGACGCTGCTGTTCATCACCCACGATATCGCGCTCGCCTCCAGTCTTGCCGACCGCATCGCGGTATTCCGCCAGGCAAAGCTGGTCGAAATCGGCGCCGCTGCCGACATCATCGGGCATTCGCGCGAGCCCTATACGGCGAGCCTACTTGCCGCCCATATAGACTTAACCACGCCGCCCTTGATCGGAGCGCGCGCATGAGTGCGCTCCTCATCGCCGAGAACCTGGGCAAATCCTTCCGTCGTGGAGGCGTCCGGCTGGCCGCCGTCGATGGCGCCAGCTTTTCCGTAGACGACGGCGAAACCCTTGGCATTGTCGGGCCGTCCGGCAGCGGCAAGACCACCCTCGCCCGGCTCGTAGTGCGCCTCATCGATGCCGATGTGGGCACGCTGCAATTCGAAGGCGCTGACCTGTTGGCGCTGCGCGGCAAGGCCCTGCGTGCCACACGCAAACGCATCCAGATGGTATTTCAAGACCCACTTGCGGCCCTCAACCCCCGCGCCAGTGTTGCCGATGTCATCGGCGATCCCTTGCGCATCCATCGCCTTGCCGATAGCGGTGGCCGACCTGCCGCCATTGCCCACCTGCTCAACCGCGTCGGCCTGCCCGCCGCTCTGGCCAGCCGTGCCGTTCACGAAATCTCCGGTGGACAGCGCCAGCGCGTCGCCATTGCCCGCGCGCTCGCCACCGAACCCCGGCTGATCGTGCTCGACGAAGCGGCATCCGCCCTCGACGTTTCCGCGCGGGCGCATATCCTCAAATTGCTGGTCGAACTGCAGGCCGAGAGCGGCATCAGCTACATCTTCGTGTCGCACGATATTGCCGTGGTTCGGGCCATTTCGCATCGCGTTGCGATCATGGATCACGGCCGGATCGTGGAAACCGGCCCCACCGCGCAGGTGATCGCCGCTCCGCAATCAGCGACCGGTAAGGCGCTCATCGCCGCTGTGCCCCACCTCATGCCAGCCCAGGACTGATCATGCCAATCCCCGCTCCCAACCCGCTGCTGGACCTGCCGCCGTTCCCTGCCGAGGGTTATGCCGATATCGCCGATCGTCTCGCGACGGTCCTCGGCACCAGCAATGACGTCGTGCTGGTGCAGGGCGAGGCTATCGTCGCGCTGGAAGCGGTGGCAACCAGCCTCGGTCAACCGGGCCTCGGTGCCATCAACATCGTCACCAGCCCCTATGGCCACATGTTCGGCGGCTGGCTGCGAAGCGCGGGCGCCAAGGTCACGGACGTCATTGCCAAACCTGGCCTGCCGGTGACGCTGGACGCCGTCCGCAGCGCGCTCGACGCCAATCCGGATGCTCGCCTGCTGGCATTGGTCCACGCCGAATCCGCCAGCGGCATTCTCAATCCGCTTGAGCAAATCGCCGCGCTGGCACGCGAGCGCGGCATTCTCACCGTGATCGATGCCGTGGCCTCGGTCGGTGGCCACACGCTCGATACTGACGCGCTCGGGCTGGATGTGGTGGTGATCGGCCCACAGAAATCACTGGGTGGGTCGCCGGGCCTCTCCGCCATCAGCATCAGCCCGGCCGCCTGGGCTCTGGCCAATCACGCAGCGGCACCGACCGGCTCCATTCTGTCGCTGATCGATCACCGCCGCCTCTGGCTCGATACCGGTCGCGGCGCCCTCCCCGGCATGCCTTCGGCGCTGGAATTCTGGGCGCTGCGAGCGGCGCTCGACCGGGTCGAAGCCGAGGGTCTTCCGGCGTTGATCGCCAGGCATGTGCAAGCCGCCGAAGCCACGCGTTCAGGCCTCGTCGCGCTTGGCTTGACGCCTTGGGTGGCGCCCGGCGACGCATCCAACCTTGTCACCGCTGCCCACTTGCCGGATCATCTCGCCGCGTCGCGAGTGCTGGCGGCAGTGGACAATTCGCCCGGACTTTCGGCGGGCGTCGGCAGCATTGCCGAGCGTCTGGTTCGGCTCAACCACACCGGCGCCAATGCCGGTTTCGAGCAAATTCTGGCCAACGTCGTTGCCCTGGGCAGCGCCTTGGCCAGCTTGGGCGAGCAGGTCGATATCGGCGCGGCCGCTGAGGCGGTGGCGGATGCCTATCGCGTCAATCGGAAGTCCTAGAACACGCGGCCTTCGTCGAAATCGTCGCGGACGCCGTTGAGATAAAAATCGCCCAGCACACGGCCGCGTAGCGAGGCAGGATTGTGGTTGCACAGCGTGCGAACATTCCGCCAATGTCGGTCAAAATTGCGCTTGCGCGAGGTGGCCGAACCACCGCCGGTGTCGAACAACTGCTGTGCTGCCTGCAGCGCCAGGCGGCCGATCATGACCTGCCCTTTGGAGTTGGCAAGCTGGGCCGCCAGCACCACCGCGTCGACATCGGTCGCCCCGGAGACAATGGCCACTGCAGACTCGTCAAGGCGTCGCGCCGTCTCGGCGATCAGGGTGTCGATGGTGTGCGACGCGGCGATGATTTCGCCCACCGCCAATTGCACAAAGTGATCGCCTCGCGCCGTCTCGGAGGCCGAGTGTTTTGCGGAGCGTGCCTGGTCCTGCACATAGCTCACTGCGTCGGAGACCACGTTGCGCACGATGCCGGCGATCACCGCCATCAAATGCAGTTGCGCGCGGGAGGCGTTGTGGCGACGGGCATAGGGCGTTCCGCCCGTTCTGAGCACGTTGAGTTCGCTGGCCTCGATGCGCACGTCGTCCAGATGCACGCTGCCGCTGGCGCTCAGGCGTTGGCCCATGCCGTCCCAATCGTCGCGGATTTCGACGCCGTCGCGATTGGCGGGCACCATAACGCCGGTTGGCTTTCCCTCCTCGTCGACCGCGCTGAAGCTGGCGTAATCGGCGTAGATCGCGCCGGTCGCGTAGTATTTCTCGCCGCTGAGCCGGTAATGGTCCCCCTCCTTGCGCAGCGTGGTGCGGATCATGTTGGGCCGGGGCGTACCGATTTCCATGTGAGCGCCGCCGAACAGCTTGCCGGCAAGCACCTCTGGGGCAAAGCGGCGGCTGGTCTCGCCCTCGGGGTCCAGCGCCAGCGACTCCAGAAATCCGAAATGCCCGCGCAAGGCATGGGCAACGCCGGAATCGGCGGCAGCCAGGGCGCAGGTTACCTCGACCTGATCGGACAGGCTGCCCCCCGGACCGCCCAGGCTTTCGGGCACGCGCAGCCACGTTAGGCCGGTGGTGCGCAGGAACTGGAATATCTCGTGAGGAAGCCGGCCTGCGAGCTCCCGTTCGGCAGAGCCTTCGGCCACCTTGGCAACAACGGCGGGAAGACCCGCCAGGATGTCCTCGCGCGTCAGGCGCGCAGGAGCCGAGGGCTGCAGGAGCTCGTTGAGCATAGCGGATCTCCGGGGATACAGACGCTCGGGTCCGGCGCTTGGCGTGCGGACGAGGCCGCATGGCGCGCGGCAAGGGTCATTGTTGAATGCGAGAGCACAGATATCGCGTCACAGGAGCCGACCAGCAGCTCTGCGTCGACGCATTTTTTCTTTCTCGACCGAGAAGCGATGCGTGCGGTCACCGAGCCGCTATGCCGTGCGCTGAGTGCCGACGGCCTCGGGCGACTTCTGGGCAAATTTCTGTAGCAGGGCAGTGGTTTCGGCCTCCGAACAGGGCCGGCCGAACAGATATCCCTGGCCCAGGATGCAGCCGAGTTCCCTGAGCTTTTCGACCTGTTCGTCCGTCTCCACGCCTTCGGCGACAACCCGCATATCCAGCTTGCGGGCGATGTCCAGAATGGCGCCGACGATAACCGAACTGGGCGCGCTGGTGGTCAATCGATCGACGAACGACTTGTCGATTTTGATCACGTCGACCGGAAAGCTCAGCAAATGGGTGAGCGAGGCAAAACCGGTGCCGAAATCGTCGAGCGCCACGAGCAATCCGCGCTTGCGCAGAGCATCGACCGATTTGGGAATGCGGTTATCGCTGCCGCCGACGAAGACGGCCTCGTTGACCTCGAGCAGCACGTGGCGCAGCGGAACGCCCAAGGCGCTAAAGGTGTGGACCAGCCGCTCTTCCAGGTCGCCCCGCTCGAAATCGCCGGTGGTGACGTTGATGCCCACATGCTGGAAATGGATGCCGGCATCGAGCCAGAGACGAATGTCCTTGGCGATCTGGGTCAGCATCTGGCCGGTGAGCTGGTAGGCGATGCGTGGATCGGAAAACGCCTCGTGGAATTCGGCCGCCGAGGCGATGCTCCCGTCGGGACGCCGCATGCGCGCCAGCGCTTCCAGGCCGACGATCTCGCGGGTGTCGAGCCGAACGATGGGCTGGTAGTACGGCAGCATCCGCTCATCGGCGATCGCCTGGCCCACGTCGCGCACCACGTTGATGCGATTGACGATGGCGGTGCGCAGCTCACGGGTAAACGGCACATAGCCGCCGCGATTGGTGGCCTTGGCATGATACAGGGCGAAATCGGCATTCTGGCAAAGCGTGTCCGCGTCCTGGGTCGCGGCGTCAAACAGCGCGCCGCCCATGGTGATGTGGGGCTCCACGCTGTAGCCAGCGGCCAGAATGAGCCCGTTGACCGTCGACAGCACCTTTCCGGCGGTCGCTTCGAGTGCGCTGGCGCTGGTGCAGGCCGGCACGATAATGGCAAATTCGTCGCCCGCCAGGCGGCAGGTGGTCAGTGCGGGGTCACTGGCGTGGATGCGCTCGGCTATGGTGCGGATCACGGCATCGCCAGCCGCGTGGCCCATGGTGTCATTGACGATCTTGAGCTGGTCGATATCGGCCAGCAGCAGCCCGAATGGCGTCCCGCCGGCGATCTGCTGCTGCAACAGTCCGTTGAAATGCAGGCGGTTGGGAACGCCGGTCAGTGTATCGAAATAGGCAAGGCGATAGTTGGTAGCCTGGGCGTCCTCATGCTCGATGGCGATGGAGCAGAGATGCACGCTGGTCTGGACGATCCGCCGTTCCAGCTCAGTGGGGCCACGCGCCTCCTTGAAATAAAACGCGAAGGTCGCAGCGACACCGCCATCGCGGTTTGGGATGGGCGTTGACCAGCACGCCTTCAATCCCAGTGGGATCGCCAGGGCCTTGTAGTCCTCCCAGAGCGGGTCATGTTCGATGTCGGTGACGAGGACCGGCTCGTTGCGCCACGCCGCCGTGCCGCAGGAGCCGACCTTGGGGCCGATGGGCCGCCCATTGATGGCCTTGCTGAAGCTGGCCGGCAGGCCGGGACTGGCAAGCGTGTGCAATATCCCTGGCGCTTCGATGGCAAGAATGGTGCAGGTCGTGCCCGGCGCCATGGCTTCGGCGCGCCGGCATAACAAGCCGAACGTCGAGGCCAGCGACTCGCCACGCGCTATAGTCTCCAGCACCTCCGTTTGCAGGTGCAATAGTGATGCGCTCAGGACACTCATGTTGCACCTCAAGCCCGAGACTTCGTATTAACCTATAGCTCTAAAGTATGCACGCCGCAGACATCGTGGTTTTTACAAGCTGTGACAGCAGAAGATTAACCGCTCCTGCGCATTGCCATGAGTCAGCACTTCGGTTGACGTCCCAATTGCGGAAAAATCGACGACCGGCGGGCCGATGCGGCGCTCTATCGTGCCAAGGCCGGCGGCCGTAACCTGGGTGTGCGTTGCGGACCAGGTCTACGCGCCGGCCAGGAACGGCAGCAATTCGGCGTCCAGCTCCGTATCGACGGCATCGGTGAAGAGGTTGGTGGCGACCATCAGGCCGGCAAAGGCAATCAGGTCGACCAGCGTCTTGTCGGTATAGCGCGCGGCGAGCGCCAGCCATACATCGTCCGGAATGGATTTCGGATTTTTGACGATTGCGGTGCCGAGACGCTGCAGCAGCGCTTCGGCGTCGGTCAGATCCAGCGCATCGGGATCGTCCCCGCCCTGGATCAGCGCGCGGCGCATGAAATTGGTGCCGACCACGCTGCCGGAGGCCAGGCTGATGGCGTGGGCGAATATCCAGATCGGACGATCACCCAGAACGGGGCGCAGTTCGTCGCGCAGCGTGAACCACTCGCCATAAACCCGCAAAGCCGCGGGCGAATGCAGCAGCGTGCGCTTCATATTGGTCATGCGGCCGCGCAGGCGCAGCTCTTCATCATGCGCCGCCTGCTGTTCGGGCGTGGCGGCGTCGTCGGCGAGTTGCGGAATGCGGGCCATGTCAGACAGTGGCCGGTTCGACGTCGTGGATCGTCGCACCATGCTCGAACGTGTTGCCGACGGTGCAGATTGCATGAGCTTCCGTGATCAGCGCCTGCCGCTCTTCGGCCGAGAAATCCCCCACTATATCGAAGCTCGTGGCGAACGAGGCCACCCGCGATGGCAATTCATGGGCCTTTTCATGCGTCACCTCGACATCGACTTTGACCAGCCGGTCGAGCAGGCCCAGCTTGCGCGCGGCAATGCGCACGCTCAGCACGAGACAGCCGGCCAAAGCCGCATCCATAAATTCGAGCGGGGTGAAACCTTCATCGGAGGCCAGATTGGCGAGCCGCGCGGCCGCGCCCGACTTGGCCTGCACGCCGCCATGTCCGGCGTGATCCAGCGTGGCGCCGACAGTGGTGGGACGGGTGACGATATTGGGCATGATCGTGAGCTTTCGGATGGTGCAAGCTGCGTAGTCTCAACGCCTTAGATTGTCGCTCAGGCGCGTCCACGCAAGGCAAAGATGCACGCCAAGCGCCGCAAAGAACCGCTTTATCAAAAGCCGGGGTGAATCGAGAGATCGATTTTACTGCAGCTAAAAAAATTGGAACCGCGCCGCAGGGCGTTGAGTAGGCATTCAGCAAGTGACATTGTATCGATACACCAGACGGCGCCATGCGGTTGCGTCAACCGTGCGCCCCGCTCGCCCCGAGCGGCACGATCAGGAGTTTTAGATGAGCAATTCGATTTTCCGCGGCGTCACGCGCCGTCAGTTTGGCGTGCGTGCCATCGCCGCGACGGCGGCCATGGTCGCCCTGCTCGGCGTCAGCCCAGCCGTTTTGGCCCAGGCTGCGTTCGACAAGGACGCCGTCATCGAGATCGGCTCGCTCTACGAGCCGCAGAACCTCGACAACACCGCCGGCGCCGGCCAGGGCATCAACGAGGCCTTTAACGGCAATGTCTACGAAGCGCTGTTCGCGCTGACCGATGCGGGCACCGTGGTCAATTCGCTGGCCAAGGACTACACCGTCAGCGCGGACGGCCTGACCTATACGTTCACTCTCCAGTCCGGCGTGACCTTCCACTCTGGCGATCCGCTGACCTCGGCCGACGTCAAGGCCAGCATCGAGCGCGTCACCGCCGAGGCCTCCAAAAGCTCGCGCAAGAAGAGCCTCGCCACCATCGCCAAGATCGAAACGCCAGACGATGCCACCGTGGTGATCACCCTGTCGGAAAAGTCGATCTCGCTGCCCTACAACCTGAGCTATGTGTGGATCGTCAGCGATACCGCCAAGAGCCTGGCTGACAGCGAAGATGGCACCGGCCCCTATACGTTGGCCGATTGGCGCCGCGGTTCCACCCTGTCGCTTGATCGCAACGACAAGTACTGGGGCACCGCTCCGACCAATGCCGGCGTGACCTTCAACTATTTCACCGACGCCACCGCGCTCAACAATGCGCTGCTGACCGGCGCTGTCGACATCATCACCTCGGTGCAAAGCCCCGATGCTTTGGCGCAGTTCAAGGACAATGCTGACTTCACCGTCACCAACGGCCAGTCGACCACCAAGGAAATCCTGGCGTTCAATGACCGCGTCGCGCCGTTCGACAACGTCAAGGTGCGCAAGGCTATCGCCCGCGCCATCGACGACAAGAAGCTGCTCGAATCGATCTGGGGCGAATACGGCACGCTGATCGGCTCATTCGTGCCACCGACCGATCCCTGGTACACCGACCTGACCGCCGTCGACGCCTATGATCCGGCAAGCGCCAAGGCGCTGCTGACCGAGGCCGGCTACCCCGATGGCTTCACCTTCAAGCTCGACACCCCCGATTACGATCCGCATCCGATCGTTGCCGAATTCATCAAGAGCGAGCTGGCCAAGGTTGGCGTGACGGTCGAGATCAACATCATCACCGCCAACGAATGGTACACCAAGGTCTACCAGTCGCTGGATTTCGCGGCGACGCTGCAGGAACACGTCAACCACCGCGATATCGTGTTCTACGGCAATCCGGATTTCTATTGGGGCTATAACAATCCCAAGGTCATCGAGCTGATCAAGCAGTCCGAAGCTAGCGCCACGGTGGACGAGCAGACCGCAAAGTTGCTGGAAGCCAACAAGCTGATCGCCGAAGACGCCGCGTCGGATTGGCTATATCTCTATCCCCAGATCGTGGTATCGGCATCGTCGGTCACCGGCTATCCGGTCAATGGGCTGAACTCGCAGTTCTTCGCCTACAATATCGAAAAAGCCGCGAAATAAGTTCGCGCGAGCCGGCGAAAGGGGCTGCCTATTCTCAGCTATATCCTGCGCCGGCTCGCCATTCTTATCCTCTCCCTGCTGCTCGCCTCGGTGGTGCTGTTCGCCCTGCTGCGCCTGCTGCCGGGCGATCCTGCCAATGCCCTGCTGGGCGTTGGCGCCACCGCCCAGCAGATTGCCTCGGCGAAGGCGCAGGTCGGCTCGGACCTGCCGCTGACCGAGCAATTTGTGCGCTTCGTCTCCAGTCTTGCTCGATTTGACCTGGGCACCTCCTTCGTCAGCCAGGCGCCTGTGGGTGCCGAAATCCTCGACCGGCTGACGGTCACGATTCCCATCACGCTGCTTTCGTTCGCGCTGGCCATCATTCTCGCCGTGCCGCTCGGCATTGTCGCTGCCGTCAAGGCGGATCGCTGGTACGGCGCGGTGATTTCGGTGGTTTCCCAACTCGGCATCGCCATCCCGGTGTTTTGGGTCGGCATCCTCTTGGTCACCGCCTTTGCCATCAATATTCGCCTGTTCCCCTCGGGCGGGTTTCCCCGCCACGGCTGGGCCGATCCCCTCAATGCGCTGCGCAGCCTGGCCCTGCCGGTGCTGACCATCGGCATCGTCATGGCCTCGTCGCTGCTGCGCTATGTCCGGTCTGCAACGCAGGACGTGCTGGGCAGCGACTACCTGCGCACGGCGCGGGCGCTGGGCTCGGGTTACACCGAAGCGCTGCTGCGCCATGGCGTGCGCAATGGCGTGGTTCCCATCATTTCCATCCTCGGCATCGAGCTGGCATCGACTTTTCTGGGCGCTGTAGTGGTGGAGAAGGTGTTCGCCCTGCCCGGCCTCGGCTCGATGCTGCTGCTGGGCATTTCGCAGCGCGATTATCCCAATGTGCAGGGCGTACTGTTTGTCTCGACGCTGCTGGTGCTGCTGATCGGCTTCGTCGCCGATCTGGTGCAGCGCCTGGTCGATCCGCGCCTACGCGACCGCGCGGTGGGCTCGCCATGAGCGCGATCGCAGCAGCGCCTGTGCGCAGGTCCCGCCGCTCCTGGCTGTTTGCCATTGGGCTAATCCTGGTGGGCATCAATGTCGCCGTGGCGCTGCTGACGCTGGTCTGGCTGCCCTATGATCCGTCGAGCACGGCCGGCGGACGGCTGGAAGCGCCATCGCTGCTGCATTGGGCGGGAACCGACCGGCTTGGCCGCGACCTGTTCACCCAGATCATGATCGGCTCCCGCATCGCCCTCATGGTGGGCGCTGGCGCAGTCGCCATCGGCGCGGCCATCGGAGTGACGCTCGGCGTCCTCTCGGCCTTCGCAACCCGGCTGCTCGATGACGCCTTTGCCGCGGCCTTCGATATCCTGATCGCCTTCCCCACCCTGTTGCTGGCCATGCTGGTCGTCGCGGCCAGCGATACGGCGAGCCTGGGGTCGGCCATCCTGGCGCTGGGCATCGCCATTTCCGCCATCGTCGCCCGGCTGACGCGCATCCTCGCCAAGCGCGTCATCGGGATGGACTACATCACCGCCGCCCGCACCTCGGGCACGTCGTGGCCGCAGATCGTGATCAAGCATGTGTTGCCCAATATCTGGCCGACCCTGCTGGTCAATTTCGCGCTGCAATTCGGCCTCGCTGTCATCGCCGAGGCCTCGCTGTCCTATCTCGGCCTTGGCGCGCCACCGCCCAACGCATCATGGGGGCGTCTGCTGCAGGAAGCTCAGGGAACGGTCTACACCGCCCCGTTCGGCGCCATCGCGCCGGGACTGGCGCTGCTGATCCTCGTCATCGGCATCAACCTGTCAGCCGACGGTCTGCGTGACATCGGCGACCCGACACGGCGAGGCTCGCGATGAGCCTCCTTACCGTCGAAGGCCTGAAGATTTCCACGGATGGCCGCGCGCTGGTGTCCGACCTGTCGTTCGCCGTCGGCGCGGGTGAGCGCATGGGGCTGATCGGCGAGTCAGGCTCCGGCAAATCGCTGACGGCGATGGCTATCACTGGCCTGCTGCCGCGCAATATTTCCGCGCGCGGCTCGATCACGCTGGACGGCCAACAAGTCATCGGCGCCCCCGAACGCAACCTCGGACAGTTGAGAGGCAGCGCCACGGCCGTGATCTTCCAGGAACCGCTGACGGCGCTCGACCCGCTGACGCGGCTGGGCCGCCAGATCGAGGAACCCCTGCGCCGCCGCTATCGTCGCGATGGTCTCGACCCGAAAACCGTCAAACACGAAGTGCTGGCACTGATGGAGCGCGTCGCCCTGCCCCAACCGGAGCGGATCGCCGCCGCCTATCCCTACGAAGTGTCTGGCGGGCAGCGACAGCGCGTAGCCATCGCCATGGCGCTAGCCTGCAGGCCCAAGCTGCTGATCGCCGACGAGCCGACCACAGCGCTGGACGTGACCACGCAGGCCGAAATCCTCAAGCTGCTCGATAGCCTGGTGCGCGACCTGGGCATGGCGCTGCTGTTCATCAGCCACGACCTGCCGGTCGTCGCCAACGTCGTCGATCGCCTGACGGTTTTGCGCAATGGCAAGGCCGTTGAGCAAGGCCCCGTGCGCGACGTGCTTGGCGCGCCGAAGAACCCCTATACCAAAACCCTCGTCGAAGCCGCGCGCGCCTTCGATCAGGCGCTCGGGCGCACGCCATGATTCTGTCCGTCGACCATGTCAGCTTCAGCTATACGCGCGACCGGCAGGTGCTGGACGATGTCAGCCTGACGGTGCAGCGCGACCGCAACCTCGGCATCGTGGGGGAATCCGGCTCCGGCAAGACCACGCTGCTGCGTCTGCTGCTGGGCCTCAACCGCCCGACCAGCGGCACCATCCGCTTTGGCGAACAGGCCTTGGATACAAGCGACCGCGGCTTCATGCGCGCCTATCGCCGCTCGGTGCAGGCGGTATTCCAGGACCCCTATTCCTCGCTCGATCCCCGCCAGAACGTTTTCGGCATCATCGCCGAGCCTTTGCAATCTCTGGATATCGCCGTGCCCCATCGCGAGGCCGTCGAGGCGGCGCTGGTCTCGGTCGGCCTGCCGCCCGACGCCATGAACCGCTATCCGCATGAATTTTCCGGCGGCCAGCGCCAGCGCATCGCCATCGCCCGCGCCATCGTGGCGCGCCCCGAACTGATCCTCGCCGACGAGGCGGTGAGCGCCCTCGACCTCTCGACGCGCATCCGCATCGTTGAACTGCTCAAGACGCTCGGCCTGAAGATGACGCTGGTCCTGGTCTCGCACGATCTTGGCGTCGTCGCCTCGCTGTGCCAGGACATCGTCATTCTGGAGCGTGGTCGGATTGTCGAGAGCGGCAAGACCCGCCAAATCCTCGACAACCCCCAGCATCCCTACACGCGAAAACTGATCGACAGCGCCCCGCGCATGCCGGCCTGAACTTTGGTGGATCCCATGGCTTCCGATTACGACGCGACGATCAAGGACTGGCAGGCGCAACGCATTGCCCATCTCACCGCCGAGGACGGCTGGCTCAACGTCATCGGCCGGTTCTGGCTCGAAGACGGCACCTCCACTGTCGGCTCAAGCGACGACAATGACATCGTCCTGTCCGCCGGCCCGGCCCGGCTCGGCAGCATCACGCAGGACCAAGCCGGCGTGACGTTCCAGCCCGAAGAAGCTGGCGCAGCGCCCGTCGTGCTCAAAATCGATCCCGCCAATCCACCACGCTTCGCGCTTGGCTCATTGCGGCTGGAAGTGACGACGATGGACGGCCGCAACGCCTTGCGGGTGCGCGACGTGGATGCGCCGGAGCGCGTGAACTTCCCCGGCCTGCCCTATTTCCCCACCGACCCGAACTGGCGCAAACTCGCCGACTGGGTGAAGCTGGATCAACCGATCCAGATGGATGTCGACACGGTGGCCGGTATTCCGACAACGGTGTCCATCACGCGCAAGGCGGTCTTTACCCATGATGGGGTCACCTACGAATTGCTGCCCACCCATGGCACGACGGCCAAGCCGCAATTCGTACTGCGCGACCTGACCTCAAAGAGCGAAACCTATGGCGCATCGCGCTTTCTCTATGGCGCGGACCTGACCAACGACACCATCGTGCTGGACTTCAACAAAGCGTTCAATCCGCCCTGCGCCTTCACGGTCCATGCCGTCTGCCCGCTGCCGCCGCCGGAAAACATCCTGCCCATCCGCATCGAAGCGGGAGAGCAGCGACCCAAGGGGCACTAAGCAGCGCTGACGAGTGGCACTATCGCGACGGCTTTACTGGCCGTTGATGTGACGATAGCTGCCGTGCCAATAGATCAACGGCTGGGCGTCGCCGCGCGTGGTAACGGCGCGAACCCGGCCGATCAGGATCGAATGGGAATGCCGATCGATGGCCTCTTCCAACTCGCAATCGAGCACCGTCAGGGCATCGGCCAGTGCCGGGGTGCCGGTGACCAGTTCCTGCCATTGCCCGCCGAGATAGCGATCAGCGCCCTTGATGCCCCCCCGGCCGGAAAAACGATCGGCGATGTGCTGCTGGTCGTGGGCGAGGACGTTGACGGCGAAATGGCCATGGCGCTGCAAGGTCGGCCAAGACGACGAACTCCGGTTCAGGCTGACCAGGATCGAGGGTGGATCAATCGACAGTGACGACACCGATGTGGCGGTGAAGCCGGTCCGGTCATCGCCCTTGCCCACAGTGATGACGCTGACGGCCCCCGCAAGATGGCGCATCGAATCCTTGAAACTGTCGCTGTCGACTGAGGACAGCAGACCGGGATCAAACGCGGGCGTCAGGGTAGCCAGATCAAGCACGGACATGAAGTTTTCTTCCCTTCGAACAGGCATAGCGGCGACATGGCAATACGACCACGCCGTGCCCGTCTGGGGCGAGAGCACGCTTTGCGAATGCACCGCCCGTGCGACAAATTGCTTGCCTCGAGGCGGGAAGCGCTAGAATTGGATTCTACAAAACGACAATGTCTATCTTTTTAGTAGAATATTGGTGGCAATCGCCTTCCTTCACCTCTCCCTTTGAGGGAGAGGTCGACCCTCTTTGGGTCGGGTGAGGGGGCCTTTACTGGGTGAGGCGTTTGGGGAAGGCCCCTCACCCGTCGCTGCGCGCCGACCTCTCCCCAGAGGGGCGAGGTGAAGAGCGGCTATCGCAGCTTCACCAGCGTCCGGCCCTGCACTTTTCCGGCCAGGATATCGCGCGCGGCCTGGGGCAATTCGGCCAAACCAATTTCATGGACGAAGGGTTCGAACGCCGCGGGGTCGAAAAGCGTGGCGAGACGGTTCCAGGCCGGGATGCGGGCGGAATAGGGTTGCATGACACTGTCGATGCCGAGCAAAGCGACACCGCGCAATATGAAAGGCAGCACCGTGGTGTTGAGCTCAATGCCACCGGCATTGCCAAAGGCAGCGACACCGCCGTGGGTTTTGACCTGCTTGAGCACCTTGCCCAGCATGGAGCCGCCGACCGTATCGACCACACCCGCCCAGCGCGCGCTTTCGAGTGGCTTGTCCGGCGTACCCATCACGTCGTCGCGGCCAACGACCTTGGTCGCGCCGAGCTGCCGCAGGCCCTCCGCCAGATGCGGTCGGCCGGAGACAGCGACGACCTGATAGCCGAGCTTGCCCAGCAGGTGCACGGCGATGGAGCCGGTGCCGCCCCCTGCCCCGGTCACCAGCACCTCGCCATCGCCGGGAGTGAGGCCGTTGGCCTCAAGCCGGTCGATGGCGCGCATGGCGGTGAACCCGGCAGTCC
>NZ_JAQGJV010000082.1 GCF_028290435.1 Devosia sp.
AGTCGTTTCTGGCGAACCATACATCACGCCGATCTTCATGCGGATCTGGTTGATGAAGATCACCAGGCACTTCGACTTGGAAATCGAGCCGGTCAGCTTGCGCATCGCCTGGCTCATCAACCGCGCCTGCAGGCCGGGCTGCACGTCGCCCATCTCGCCTTCGATTTCCGCCCGCGGCGTCAGCGCCGCCACCGAATCGATGACCAGCACGTCGATAGCGCCGCTTCGAACCAGCGTATCGGTGATTTCCAGCGCCTGCTCGCCGGCATCGGGCTGCGAGATCAGCAGGTCATCGATGTTGACGCCCAGCTTGCGAGCATAAATCGGGTCCAAGGCATGCTCGGCGTCGACAAAGGCGCAGATGCCGCCAGCGCGCTGCGCCTCGGCGATCACATGCAATGCCAGTGTGGTCTTGCCCGAGCTTTCCGGCCCGAAAATCTCGACGATACGGCCCTTTGGCAACCCGCCAATGCCCAGCGCAATGTCGAGGCCCAGCGAACCTGTGGAGATCGATTCCACCTCGATCGCGGCGCTTTCGCCAAGGCGCATGATCGAGCCCTTGCCGAAATTGCGCTCGATCTGGCTGAGAGCCGCCGCGAGCGCCTTATCCTTATCCATCGATCCACCTTCAACAACGCGAAGCGGCGAGCTAGCCATGATTCTCTCCTTATTTCACGCTCTTGGGGGCCTGGCAACGCGCTGACGCCGTAAGTAGCTGTGCATTGAATGTGCCCTATTTGTTCTCATTTTGTTTCCGGACTGTCAATGGGGAATTTTGCTTTCCGCGCAAACCTCGCCGACACCGCCAGAATCTGCCCGCCCCATCGATCCCACGCCACTTTCCGCTTGCCCCTGACTAACATGTTGCGTTTTATGCCGGCCAATCAGCCCGAACCGGGCCAGCCACGGCAGGAGCCCCACGCGATGAATCTCATTCAATATTTCGACCTCAATGGCGAACGCGCCGTGGGCCAGGTCGACGGTGACCTCACCCGGCAGGTCAATGACGCCACCAGCGTCTACGATCTGGCCATCGCCGCGCTCGCCCGCAATATCGGCATCGGCGCGCTGATCGCCGAAAAGGGCGTCGGCGCCACCGTCGACAAGGCGGCAATTCTGGCTGAGGGGCGCATGCTCGCGCCGATCAACCATCCCGATCCGGCCCATCTCTATGTCACCGGCACCGGCCTCACCCATCTGGGTTCGGCCTCGACGCGCGACGCCATGCACAATTCCAACAAGCCGGCCGGCGAGCTGACCGACTCAATGAAGATGTTCCAGATGGGCCTGGAAAATGGCAAGCCGACCGACGGTACCAAGGGCGTACAGCCGGAATGGTTCTACAAGGGCAATGGCTACACCGTGGTCAATCCCGGCCACCCGATCCCCTCCCCGTCCTTCGCCCGCGACGCCGGGGAAGAGCCAGAGATCGCCGGCATTTATGTCATCGACCAGAACGGCCAGCCGCGCCGGCTCGGCTTTGCGCTGGCCAATGAATTTTCCGATCACGTCACCGAGCGCGTCAACTACCTCTACCTCGCTCATTCCAAGCTGCGGGCCTGCGCCTTCGGCCCCGAGGTGCGCGTCGGTGACCTGCCGTCCCACATCGAGGGCATGTCGCGCATCAAGCGCGATGGCCAGGTGATCTGGGAAAAGCCGTTCCTCAGCGGTGAGAACAATATGAGCCACACCATCGCCAACCTCGAATATCACCACTTCAAGTACGAGCTGTTCCGCAATCCGGGTGACATTCACGTCCACATGTTCGGCACCGCCACGCTGAGCTTTGCCGATGGCGTCGTCACCCAGCCCAACGACGTATTCGAGATCGAGGAAGCCCAGTTCGGCGCGGCTTTGCGCAATCCGATCCGCATCGAGGCCGAACACCCCGTCATCGTTGGCAACGTCTACTAAGGTTTAACTTTGCGTTGGCCCGGCTTTACGCCGCGCCCCTAACATGTCAGTTGTCCCTCAATCTTGAGGGACAACCATGACCAAGCTCAGTTTTGAAAAACGCCGCGTCGGCAAGACCGCGCTCGAGGTGACCACCCTGGGCCTGGGCGGCGCATCGCTTGCCGGCATTTTCAGCGCCGTACCGGCCGAACAGGCCCGCGCCACGGTGGCCCACGCGCTCGATGTCGGCATCAATTATGTCGATACCGCCCCCCAATATGGCCTCGGCCGCTCCGAACATTTGGTTGGCGACGCGATCCGCGAGCGCCGTGGCGACGCGATCCTGTCCAGCAAGGTCGGCCGCCTGCTCAAGCCCGTCAAAGCGGCCGAACAGGACAAGGGTGCCTGGGTCGATCCCCTGCCCTTCAACCAAGCCTATGACTATTCCTATGACGGCGTCATGCGCTCGTTCGAGGATAGCCTGCAGCGCCTCGGCCTCAATGCGATAGACATCGTCTATGTCCACGATATCGGCGTCTCCACCCACGGCGCCGAGGCCAACAAACCGCTCTGGGCGCAGCTCGCCGGCGGCGGCTACAAGGCCCTGCGCGAACTGCGCGATAGCGGCGTCATTTCGGCCTTCGGCCTTGGCGTCAACGAGTGGGAAGTGCTGATGGACGCCTTCGCGCTCGGCGATTGGGACGTCTTCCTGCTGGCCGGCCGCTATACGCTGCTGGAGCAGACCTCCTTGCATCCCTTCATGTCCACCTGCATCGAGCGCGGCGCGTCAGTCGTGGTCGGCGGTCCGTTCAATTCCGGCATTCTGGTCGGCGGCGACAAGTTCAACTATGCCAAGGCGCCCGACGATATCGTCGCCAAGGTCAGGGCCATCGAGGCAGTGTGCAAGGATTTCAACGTGCCTCTGCCCGCCGCTGCGCTGCAGTTCCCCCTCACGCATCCGGCCGTCTGCAACGTGTTGCCCGGCCCGCGTTCGCCCGCCGAACTCGATGGCATTCTCGATTGGTGGCAGGTCAAGATTCCTGCTGAACTCTGGACGGCCTTGGCCGATAAGGGCCTCCTCGCCGAAGGCACGCCGGTCCCCCATACCGCCGCCTGATCTGCTTGACGTTACGCCGCGCCCAGCACTAATATAACCACATAGTTTTAGAACTCCTGGGTTATAGAAATGCTGGACGCGGCGCGCCTCGACGCTACCTTTTCCGCCCTCGCCGATCCCACGCGGCGGGCCATTCTGGCGCGGCTGGCGCAGGGCGATGCCTCAGTCACCGAACTGGCCGAACCATTTGCCATGAGCCAGCCGGCGATTTCCAAGCATCTCAAGGTGCTGGAAGGCGCCGGCCTGATTTCGCGCGGCCGCGACGCCCAGCGCCGCCCGTGCAAGCTGGAGGCTGAGCCACTGGCCGAAGCCACTGGCTGGCTGATCGAATATCGCCAATACTGGGAAACCAGCTTCGAGCGCCTCGATGACCTGCTGGACGAATTGAAGCGGCTCGAAAAACTGGCTGGCAATCGCAACTGAGGAGGACCGCATGGGCTTTGCCGGGCCATTGATCGTTACGACGCCGAGCGACCGCGAAATCGTCATCACCCGCCAGTTCGACGCCCCCCGCCATCTGGTATTCGCCTGCTACACTCAGCCGTCATTGATCCGGCGCTGGCTCAAGGGCCCACCGGGCTGGACCATGCCATTCTGCGAGTTCGAGCCTAGGGTCGGCGGCAAATACCGCTACGAATGGAAAAGCCCCGATGGCTATGTCATGGCCATGGGCGGGGTAATCCGCGAATTCGAGCCGGTCGAGCGCATCGTCAGCGCCGAAGTCTTCGATGAGGATTGGACCGGCGGCGAGACCGTTTCCACCATTGTGCTCGACGAAGCCAATGCCCGAACCACGCTGGTCAACACCATCGTCTATAGCTCCAAGGAAGCCCGCGACGGCGCCTTGGCGACACCGATGGCCGAGGGCATGGAAATGAGCTTCTCCAACCTCGATCTGTTGCTAGAACAGGCCCAGATCATTCAAACGCATGACGCTCCGGCTTGAATCGTCAATTCAGGTCGCGTGCATAAGCCCTTAGCGTCTCAAGCGGAATCAGGTCCAGCACGACCTGGTTGGTGGCGCGCAGATAGACGCGCGGCGCCATACCAGCTTCGTGCGCTTGCTGCCAGCGCATCGCCACCAGGCACCAACGGTCGCCCGCCTTGAGGCCGGCAAACGCAAAGGCCGGCATCGGCGTGCTGAGATCGTTCCCCACCGAACTGGAATAGGCCAGAAATTCGTCGGTCGCCTCGATGCAGACCAGATGCTGAGCCGCCCCGTCGGGGCCGGCGGCGCAATAGCCAGTGCGGAAGAACCCGGTCAACGGATCGGTCGAGCAGGGCTGCAACTCCTCGCCCAACACGTTGAACTGCTCCGGCCACCGGAAGTGCCCGCCGACGGTCACGCCTCGTCGCCCCTGCCGATTTTCTGCAGCACTTCCTTGACCTTGGTATTGATCTGGTCGAGCGAATAGGGTTTTGGCAGGAATTCGACGCTCTGGTCGTCCTCGATATCGCGCCGCACACTTTCCTCGGCATAGCCGGACACGAAGATGACCTTGAGATTGGGCATGGTCTCGCGCACATGCTTGAGCAGCGTCGGCCCGTCCATTTCCGGCATCGCAACGTCGGAAATCATCAGGTCGATCTTGAAGTCTTGATCTTCCAACACTTCAAGCGCCTCTTCGCCGCCATCGGCTTCGAATACCTCATAGCCGGTAGCGCGCAGCGCCTGGGCCGAAAAGGCGCGGACGCTTTCCTCGTCATCGACGAGCAGAATGCGCTCGTGCCCGGTTAGGTCGCGCACCGGCGCCGCCACTGCGGCCTTGACCGCCTCGGCTTCCACCGGAATATGCCGCGGCAGGTAAATCTTGAAGGTCGTGCCGACCCCGACCACAGAGACCGGGTAAATGAAGCCCTCGGTCTGCTTGACGATGCCATAGACGGTCGACAGGCCTAGTCCGGTGCCCTTGCCCAATTCCTTGGTGGTGAAGAACGGCTCGAAAATCTTCTCGATGATTTCCGCGCTCATGCCGGTGCCGGTATCCTGCACTTCGATCAGCACATAATCGGCTGGCACCATGCCCTTGAATGTCAGCTTTTCGGCTTCGTCATGCGTCACATTGCCGGTCCGCAGCGTAATTGACCCGCCGTCCGGCATCGCATCGCGGGCGTTGACCACGAGGTTGATGATCACCTGCTCCAGTTGCACCACGTCGGCACGAACCGGCCAGACATTGCGGCCATGCTCAACCTGCAGCGTATTCTTCTCGCCGATCATGCGCTTGAGCAGCACCGTCAGGTCGTCGACGATCAGCGGCAGTTCCAGCACCTGCGGCCGCAGCGTCTGCCGGCGCGAAAACGCCAGCAATTGCCGCGTCAAACCGGCAGCGCGATTGGCGTTCTGCTTGATCTGCATCAGTTCGCTGAACGAGGGATCCCCCGGCTTGTGCTTGAGCAGCAGCAGGTCGGAAAAGCCGATAATGGCCGTCAGGAGGTTGTTGAAGTCATGCGCCACGCCGCCCGCCAACTGGCCGACAGCCTGCATCTTCTGGCTCTGCGCGAACTGCGCCTCCAACTTGCGCTGGTCGGTCATGTCGAGCGCATAGACATTGACCTGCTCCGGCGAGCCGGCGCTCATTTCCGAGCCGGACACATAGAGCCGCACCGCATGATCGCCCTCGGCTGTCAGCAATGCATCGACCGGATCGATTTCGGACTGATGTGCGGCCGCATCCTCGATCGCCTTGGCGAATTTCTCGCGGCTCCCTTCGCCGATCAGCTCGGCCAACGGTTGCAGTTCGAGGCTCTTCTCCTCGCCCGACCATTTGAAGATGCGCCCAAACGGCGCATTGGTACGGATGATCCGGCCAGCGCCATCCAGCGTCGCGATGGCAAACGGCGTGTCGTTGAAGAAGCGCGAGAACCGCACTTCGGCCGCGCGCAATTCCTCTTCATTGTCCGGCGCGCTCGAACGGTCCAGCACCAGCGTGCGCGTCTCGCCCAGCTCGCCATCGGCCATCCGGGCCGCGCGATGCAGCAGCCGCACAGGGAAGCTAGTTCCGTTGCGCCGCACCAGGTCGATATCGATGATTTCGGTGCGGATTTCGCCATCGCTACGCCCGCGCATCAGCAGGGTCGCGCCGTCGCCACGCACGATATCGGCCATGCTCAAATGGCCTGAATTAAACTCGGCCAAGTCATAGCCCAACCAATCGGTCAGCGTCGAGTTGAGATACTGGATCGCCCCATGCGCGTCGGCCGAGAAAAACCCGGCCGGCGAATGGTCGAGATAATCGATAGCCCGCTGCAGATCGCGGAAAGCGCTCTCATTATTGTCGCGGTCGCGGGTGATGTCCTCCACCGACCACATGATCAGCGGCTTGCGGACCTCATCGGTCTCCGGCAGCGGCCGCACGGCCACGCGATACCAGAATGCGCGATTGCTCTCGGCCTGCGAACCGCCGAGCCCGCCGACCAGCCGAATGTCCTCGACCGCGCCACGCCCATCCTTGGCCGCCCGCGACAGGCGGTAGATCGCCTCGCTGGCTTCCGATTGCCCGGCAAACAGGCGTGGCACCCCCAGCGGCACGCCATTGCTCACCCCACCGGCGAAGGAACCATAATGCCCGTTCACATAGGAAATCTTGCCGTCCCGGTCGGCCACCACAGCGCCATAGGGCAGGCTATCGACCACAGCCCGCGAAACCGTCCGCCGTTCCTCGGTACTGCCGAAGCGGAACAGGCCCGCCGCCAGTCCGAACAGGCAGAACACACCGACAACCGCCAGCACGCCGACAAAGGCGATAACCCAGTCGCCCGGAATCTGCTCCCCGAACACCGAGAACACCACTGCCGCGACGACGAGCACCAGCCCCAGCGCGGCCACACGCCACACGCCGGCATTGCTGCGGGACGATGCCAGCAGCGGCTCCGGATAATTGCCATCGCCCAGCGGCGTCGATGTCATGGATGTCGCACTCCGATGCCGAATCAGTGGCTGCCCCTAGCTCTAGCAAATGGCCCGCCCGTGCGGGAGGTGCATGCGGGTTATCAACATGGTGCACCCGCCCGATAGCGGCATAATGACCGCACTACCCTGGCCACAACGCCTATTTGCCGGGATTTACTTAGCCGCCTTCCAGCCGGTCCGGCTCTTGAGCCGCATCACGAAGCCGATGACCTCGGCGACGGCCTTGAAGTGATCGCCAGGGATGACGTCATTGACCTCGACGCTGGAGAACAACGCCCGCGCCAGCGGCGGGTTCTCAACGATAGGCACATTATTCTCGGTCGCCACCGTACGGATGCGCAAAGCCACCGCATCGGCGCCCTTGGCCACGCAGATCGGCGCGCGCATGGCCTTGTCATAGCGCAAAGCCACGGCGAAGTGGGTCGGGTTGGTGATGACCACGGTCGCGTTCGGCACCGCCGCCATCATGCGCGAGCGGGAACGCTCCTGCCGCAATTGGCGAAGGCGGCCCTTGATCTTGGGATCGCCCTCCATCGACTTGTATTCTTCGCGGGTTTCCTGAACCGTCATCATCTGCCGCTTCCACCATTTCTGGCGCTGGTAGATGAAATCGGCCATGGCGATGATGGTCATCACCGCCAGCACCGCCGTAAAAATCTTCACCCCGATTTCCTGGAAATCCGTCAGGATCATCCGCGGGTCCACGGTCATCATCGTGTCGAGGCGGTCGCGTTCGGGCCAGATCGTGAAAAACAGTACCGCGCTGACGATGCCGATCTTGGCCAGGCCCTTGCCGAAATTGACCAGTGCCTCGGCCGAAAACAGCCGTTTGAACCCAGCGAGCGGGGACACCTTCGAGAATTTCGGCGTGATCGGCTCGGTCGACAGCAGCGGCCGATGCTGCACCAGGTTGGAGGCAATGGCGCAGGCCGACAGGATCGCCAGCGGCGGCAGCACAATGCCCAGCAGCGACAGCGCCAACCCGTTGAAGAAACTACCGAACGCCGCGCCACCCAGCTCAAACTGGTCCGAATTGGCCACCAGGACGCGCAGCGACTCCATCAGGCTGGCGCTGGCCGATGGCGCGAACATCGCGAATACTGCCGCCGAGCCGAGCAGCATGAACCAGGTCGTCACCTCCTGGCTTTTGGCCACGTCGCCTTTTTTGTGGGCGTCCTCGAGCTTCTTTTGTGAGGGGTCCTCACTTTTACTGGATTCTTCTGGGGCTTCGTCTGACATGACCGCCTATCCTCGCCACATGGCGAGGTGCTCTTCGAACGCCGACAGATACCAGCCCATCATCATGGTCAGCAGCAGCGCGAAAAGGATCAGCCCGCCAATAATATTGGCGGGCATCAGCACGAAGAACACCTGCATTTGCGGCATCAGCCGCGCCAGGATGCCGGCGCCCAGGTTGAACACCAGCCCGAACACGATGAACGGCGCGGACATCTGCACGCCAATGATGAAGGCATGCGACACGGTCTTGATCATCAACTGCGCCGCGTCATCGAACATCAGCGGGCTTTCGACAGTGAACACCATATAGCTGTCGTAGATCGCCGCCAGCGCCACGTGGTGCAAATTGGTGGCAAAGATCAGCGTCACCCCCACAAACGACAGGAAGCTGCCGAACACCGCGCCCTGAATGCCAGCCTGCGTCGGATCGGCGGACTGCGCCGTGCTCAAACCCGATTGAAATGCCACGATGGCGCCCGCCACCTGCGTGGCCATCACTGTCACCCGCACGATGGCGCCAAGCATCAACCCGATCGCCAGCTCGTGAAACACCAAGCCGATAACGGCCATCGAGTCGCCGGGCAAGGCGGGCATGCTGGGCGACAGCAGGGGAAAAAGCACCAGCGTGAAGGCCAGGGCGAAACTCAGCCGCATCCGGGCCGGGATCATCTGCTCGCCCAAGGCGGGCATCAGCATCAGAATGGCGCCAATGCGCGCAAACAGCAGGATATAGATAAAAGCGGTCTGGGGCAGCCAGTTGAGCCCGATGGTCAAGGCCTATCCGCCCACGATGATCATATCGATCACCCGATTCATGTAGCCGCCCATGGTGGCGCCGAGAAACGGCAGCGTTATCAGCATGGTCAGGAAGATGGCGATAATTTTGGGCACGAACACCAGGGTCTGTTCCTGGATCTGCGTCAGCGCCTGGAACAGCGAAATCACCACGCCGACCAGCAGTCCAACCAGCATCATCGGCGCCGACACGATAATCAGTGTCCAGATGCCATCGGTGGCAATATCGAGAACTTCAGCACCGTTCATCGTAGCTTCCTGTGACGTCTCGCCGGCGAATCGTCGCCCCACTCTACTCCCGTCGTATCATTCCGGCACAAGCCAGAATCCAGTATTCTGCGCTCCGGCGATCACTTCCAGCTTGGGCTGGGATACCCGACCGGCTGACGTCAGATCGGCATCCGCATGATTTCTTCGTAGGCCGAGATCACGCGATCGCGCACGGTGACCATGCTCTCGATGGCGATTTCGGTCTGCGACAGCGCGGTGACCATGTCGACCACGTCAGCCTTGCCGTTGACCATGTTCATGGCCATGGCATCGGAGGTCTTGCCGGTATCGACGACGCCCTGGACAGCTTGTGAGAGCATGTTGGCGAAGTCAGGCTGCAGCGCATGCTGCGCCAGCAGATCGCTGCCCGGTGTCGAAGGCTGGGACACCTGGGATATGAGTTGGGAGGCATTGTTATAGGCCGCAGTGGCCGCATTAAAAGGTACGGTCGTCATGATCTGGTCCCTTAACCACGCAGGATGTCGAGTGTCCGGCCCAGCATCTGCCGGGTGACGGTCACTACATTGAGGTTGGCTTCATAGGTTCGCTGGGCCTCGCGCATATCCATGGCTTCGATCAGCGGATCGACGTTTGGATATTGTACATAGCCCTTGGCGTCGGCGGCCGGATGGCCCGGCTCATAGCGGCTCTGGAAGTCACTCATGTCATAGGCCAGCTTGCCGACCTCGACGACCTTGCCACCCACATCGGCGTCGAACTTGGTGTCGAATGTAGGCACCCGCCGGCGATAAGGGTCTTCCCCTGGCGTCTTGCCGGTCGAGTCGGCATTGGCCAGGTTTTCGGCGATCACCCGCATCCGCGCGGTCTGCGCGTGCAGGCCCGTGGCCGCAATTCGTAGCGAAGCATTGAAATCTGCCATGCTCTAAACTCCTAGGCCTGCCGGCCCATTGCGGTGCGCAGGATCTTGATCGACTTCTGGTACAGCGAGGTTGCCGCCTGGTAGTCCATCGAGTTGGTGGAAACCTTCATCATCTCGTCTTCCAGCGACACGCCGTTGCCTTCTGGCGTAATCTCGAAATTGGCCATCGGCTGGCCGCTCAAGGCGCCCTGCCCATCATTGCCCACGGAAAAGTGTTTGGGCTGCGTGGCAGTGGTCGTCACGGTCGCCGAGGAGAATGGCCCCACCTGATCGGCGAAATTGAACTCTTTCAGGTCCCGCCCGCGAAACCCGGGCGTTTCCGCATTGGCCACATTTTCGGCCAGCAGCCCTTGACGCGCCTGATGCCAGTGCATTTTGTCGGTCAGTGCAGTAAAGACTGGCATGTCCAGCAGGCCCATAGATCAAACTCCCCACGACTCTGGCGTGATGGGCAATTCTTGCCGCCTGATGGTTAACCAAGTGTTAACGCAGGGCGGCTACACCCCCTAGCAGCCTCGCAATTTGCGAATTTGCGGGTTAAATCGGCAAAATATGCCGCCTCAGGGTCGGCGCGTCTCGGAGATACACAGTGAATTTCATCACTAGCCTTTTTGGTGGCGAGGGCAGCTCCCTCTTCACCGCCCTGTTCGCGCTCGGCGTTGTCATCGTCTTGATCGTGCTGGCCGTTTGGCTACTCAAGGTAGTGTTCAACGCCTCGGGCAATATCGCGCGCGGCCGCAATCGGCGCCTGTCGGTGGTCGATAGCCTGGCGCTCGATCCCAAGCGGCAATTGCTGATTATCCGCCGCGACAATGTGGAGCACCTGATTTTGACCGGTGGCCCGGCGGATGTCGTGATCGAGGCGGGAATTGCCATCGAGGAAGCAGCAGTCCAGCCTAGCCGGCGCCCGCTGCCAGTCGCGCCGCGCCGCCCGGTGCCGATTCGTCCCGCTGCGCCTGCCGTTGTCGGCACTGTCCCCGTCACCGCGCCGACTGTCGATTCCGAGCCTTCGGCCGCTCCTGCCCGCGCCATCGAAAAGCTGCGCAATCCCAAGCTTCGCTCGCTGCGTCATACCGGGCTGATGCGCCCCGTCCCGCCGGTTGAACCGGCTGTTAACCTCTCCGAGAATTCAGATCAGCTCGATCACGACTCAGCTAAAGAGGTTGAGGGCTACTCCAGCACTGGAATCACAGAGTTTGACGAACAGGACGGCGATATCCGGCGAGATGAACGAAAAGCCGACGGCGTCTAGGCGCCGCCGCTACCTGCCATGGTTGGGGCTGGCCGCCGCATTGGCGCTGACCTTCGCCCCCAGCCTGGCCTTTGGCCAGGAACTGTCCATCGATTTCGGCAACGAGACGACGCTGACGCAGCGGGCCATCCAGCTTATCGGGCTGATCACCCTGCTGTCGCTGGCGCCGTCGATCCTGATCATGGTCACCAGCTTCACTCGCATCGTGGTGGTGCTGTCGCTGCTGCGCACCGCCATCGGCCTGCAGACCGCGCCGCCTAACTCGGTGATGGTGTCGCTGGCCATGTTCCTGACGCTGTTCGTCATGGCGCCCACCCTGCAGCAGACCTATGACCAGGCCATCGCGCCCCTCATGGCCGGCCAGATCGAGGCCACCGAGGCGTTTGAGTTGGGCAGCAAGCCGATCCACGAATTCATGCGCGCCAATGTGCGTGAGAAGGACCTGCAGCTCTTCTACGAGCTCACCGATGCGCAGCCCCCGACCGATCCCGCAGCCATTCCGCTGCAACTGCTGATCCCGGCCTTCATGATCTCGGAACTGCGCCGCGCCTTCGAAATCGGCTTCCTGCTGTTCCTGCCCTTTGTGGTCATCGACATGGTGGTGGCATCGGTGCTGATGTCGATGGGCATGATGATGCTGCCGCCCATCGTGATCTCGCTACCGTTCAAGCTGATTTTCTTCGTGCTCGTCGACGGCTGGTATCTGGTGGCCGGCTCGCTCGTCCGCAGCTTCGTCACCGGCACTACCGGGGCCGGTTAAGAGCCTCGGGAGACCCGCTAGACGGGTTTCCTCGAAACGCTCTACGCGGGCACGCGGCCTCCCCACCACCGCATCACCGGGCTCTTGGTGCCTCCAAGAGAGCTGGATTGCCGGGACAAGCCCGGCAATGACAGTCCAAGTGAGCCCTGTTGGCGCCCACCGCCCCGTTCACCCAGCGCGCTATTGCGCGCTAGCCAGCGCCGGCTGGCCATTGGTGGCGAATGGCGGCGCCAGAGCCCCGGTGCTGCCATAGGTCTGGCGATAGGAGTCAAGGAAGGCGTTGAGCCCGTCGAGCCCCGACACGTCGCGGGCGACCTTCTTGAACTCCAGGCTGTTCGTGGTGATCTGGCCGGTGACATAGTCGAACATCGGCCATTCCGGCGTCGTCACCATGCGATCGGAGAATTTGGAGCGCAGCCGCGCCGAGCCGAAATCGTCGCCGCTCAGCACATAGCCGACCGCCGCCTTGATCACGTTCATGCGCGTCGATGGCCCCAGCGGTTGCGCCGGATCTTGCCCCAGCACCATAGCCTCGATCATCTCGCTGGCCTGCGAATACCGCCCCGCCTTCCAGTGCGCATCGATGCGCAGCAGGTCGGCGTCCTGCCCATCCATGTCTTTCAGGACATCCAGCGCCAGTTGATCGCGCCCGCCATCGATCAGCGCCCGCGCCTCCAGCACGCGCCGCTGCCGTGCCAATGATGGCGGAATGCTGGGCAGCCGGCTGCCGTTGAGCACGCGCAAGGCGTCCTGAGGTTTGCGGTCGGCCAGATAGATTACCGCGAGGTCCGCTGCGATCTGCGTGCGCGCCACGCCGTGCAGACGGTTCTCCAACTGATAGTTCAGCAACTGCGCCGCCTGTGCCAGCAAGTCCACCTTCACGAGCCGCCGCGCCAGGTTGCGGATCATCTCGTCGCCCCTGGCGCCAGCCGGCGTCAATTGGCGGAAATCGTAATACAGCCCCAGCGCATCGACCGGCCCCAGCGAGTCCGCCAGGCCATCGAGATAGAGGTCGCTGAAAATCTTCTGCGCATCGTCGCGCAGTTCGTTGACCGGCGTGCTTTCCGGATAATTGGCCACTGCCTGCTTGACGGTCTCGAAACCTTCCCGGTAGTCCCCCTCGCGGAAATAGAACCCGGCCAGCATGCGCTGCATGTCCGACTCCAGAGGATTGCCCCGCCAGAGCAGCGCCTCGGCCGCCAGGGTGTCGGTGGCCTTCTTCAGGTCGAGATTGCCCTGCTTGTCGAGCAGGCCAAGCGTGCGATAGATCGCCTCCGCCCGTGTGGGCCGGAAGTCGGCAGTGATGACCTGGCCATAGGTGTCGATGGCCTCCGCCGCCCGCCCCGCAGCCTCGTCGATACGACCGGACAGCAGGTGATAGAGGCTGACTTCCTCAAGGTCGAGGCTACCGAAATCAATCTCGTTCAGCATCCGCTCGGCCATGGGTGTGTCGTCGCTCTCGACGGCGGAACGCACGGCGGCGAAGTAGAACCGCTTGCGCGCCCACAACGGATAGCTGCCCACAATCCCCTGGGCCTCCAGCGCATCGCTGCGCGCGCCCTTGAATTCGTAATTGTCAGTCCGGGCGATCGTACGCCAGAGCAGGGCGTCGACTTCCTCGGCCAGCGAGTCCGAATTGAGAATTGCCAGCGCATCCTTGGGCCGCACGGCCATGGTATCGGCAATCGCCAGCGACATGCGGACCTTGCGCGTCAGGTTCTTGTCCTTGAGCTCGTTCTCAAGCACATGCAGCACCCCGATCGCCTCATGGGCGAACTGGTTGGCCAGGTAATAATCGGCCAGGTTCAGGCGGGCGATATCGCGCTCGCGGCCATCGGTCTGCGAAGCGGTCGCCGTCAGGTCTTCGCGCGTCTTCACAAACGCCGCTGGATCACGCTCTTCCAGGCGCGTCAGGTCGATGAAGCTCGACCGCGTCGATTCCGCCGCGCCATTGCCCAGCTCGCGCGGATGATCGAGCGCCGAAACGGTCAGTCCGTCCTGGGTCGAGATCACCGCTATGTCGTTCTCGACGGCCACTTTGACATCGAGATTGGCCGGCTTCACCACTAGGCCATGCACACTGCGCAGGGCGGAAAAATCGACATAATCCAGCGTCCGCGTCAGCCCGCGCGCCGGTGGATAGGCAGTCACCACCTCCAGCACGTCACCCACCGATGGGTCGCGGAATTCGTGCACCCGCGCTGGCCGCGCCAGGTCGGCCGTCATTTCGAACAGCCCCTCCAGATCGCGGCGACGCGTCAGCGTCACCGGCTCAGTCGGGGTCAGCATAATATCGCCCAGCGACAACACCCACGCCATGCCTTCCGAACCCAGCGTCGCCAGGCGGTCCTGCGACAGGTCGATCCGCACCACCTGGGTGTCGCCCGATGAGATCACCGAGAAGTTGCTGGCCAGCGCGTTGAGCGCCTCGTTATCGGCCGGGGGCGTGATGCCGGCGACGGTGTCGAACAGCATCCACACCGTATCGCCGCGCCGGAACACCGCAGCGGGGGTATCCTGCTCGAACGGAAACACCACCCGGACGGTCGAACCCAGCACGCTGACAAACGGCGTTACCGTATGGGCCGCCTGCGGATAGAGCGCATTGATTGGATTGGGGGCGTCGGGATGCGCACTGGCCCCCTGTGCTGCCGCATCGGCGGCTGCAGCGTCCTTGGCGAGGTCCGGCGCCGTCAGCTCCGGCAGCTTGGCGCCCGCCAGATCGACGTCGATCACATATTGACGCGGCGAGGTCTCATAGAAGCGCGGCGTCACGCCCTTGGCGAACGCCATGGTCACGGTTGCGCCGTCGGGAGTATTGGCGCTGTTGACCGACAGGATTTCGGCCGGCAGGTCGGTTGCCAGCGCCAGCATGTTCACATCCACCGGCCATTCGAAGGTCACTTCGCCGGTCTGATCGTTCTGCTCGAATTTTGCCGTGGTATCGACGCTCCAGTCGAACTGCACGCGCATGAATGTCGGATTGCGGCCGATCCGCACCGTCGCTGCCGGCTTCAGCTCAAGGGCGCCGGCCGCCTTGCGCTCCTGCTCCGCCTTGATGGCGGCAAGGCGCGCGCGCTCCGCCAGCTCGTCGATGACATCCTGCGGCAATGCTGGCGGCATGCCCTGCCAGCTCAGCGGCAGCAGATCGACGAACAGCTTCTCGCCGGCATCGATCTTATTGAAATTGAAACCCGACTTCAGCGCCAGCCGCAGGCCCTTGCCATCGGGATCGACCCGGGCAATCGATACATAATTCGGCAGGATCGTGCCAACGTCGGGAAGCTGGATATTGACCGGCTGCTCAAACTGGATGGACAGTACCCCATTGTCCGCCTTGATCGTATAGGCGGGCAGACTGTCGCGGTCGGGAAAGCTGAGAATGAGCCGCGCATAGCCGCCGGCTTCCTCGGTAACGAAAAGCTGGCCCTGGTCGAGCGCATAGGCCGGCGCCATCGCCCCCCCAAGCACCGCCAGCACGATGGATAGCAGCAGGCCGCGCACGGCCTTCTGCCAGTTTAGTTTGAACGCAGTCTCCACCGGCTGCCCTGCCCGACGCAATTTGCGTTTCGGGCGAAGTCCAAGACTTCGGATTCCCAAAAACGCGGGTTACAACTCTACTGGAGCTGACCATAGCGCGCCGGACTTAACGTCGCCTTACGCAGACCGAGAAGGCATTGCTACTCTTCGATATTATTGGCCGACGATTTGCGGCAGGGCGGCCAGCGCGTCGGGCGTCATCTGCTCGGGTGGCTGGTCGGACAGAGCCGCCATCCGCACCGTCAATTCCTGCGCTCGCGCAGGGTCCATCGCTGCCATGATCGGCGACATCTTGCGGGGATTCATCAGCTTGGCGACCTTTAGCAGCACTTCGATGTCGAGCGTGTTGAAGATCGTCGCCGCGTCCTTGGGCTTCATGTTCTGATACAGCGTCACGATGCCCGCGAACTGTCCGGCTTCCATCTGCGTGCGCTGGTCCACGAGTGCTGAAATCTGGTCTTCAAGCGCCTGCAAGGTTGCCTGGCGTTCCGCGACCTTCTTTTCGGCCGCATCGACCAGCGACGAGCGCAGCACCAGTTCCTGCTCGTAATTCTGCAGTTCGGCACGACGCTTGCCCAGGCTTTCCAGCACAGCGGCTTCGCTCAGGGTCTGGCCATCCTCGCCAACCAGCGGGATCGGCTGTCCATCGGCGCCCAGCCGCGTCGGCAAGGCATCGGTCAGCGGCACGCAACCGGCACTAACCGTCGGCGCGGCAGGAGCTCCATGATCGCCAGCCGCAGGCGCAGCCGCCGTAGGGTCCAGTGCCGCCGGACTGGTCGCCCCTTCGCCCAGGACAGGGGTGGCGGCACCGCTTGGCGGGCAAACCACGTCGAGGCCGGCGGGAAGACCACCCTCCGCGCCGTGTTCGCTCGGTGCGCCATGCTCGCCTTCACCCGCGGGCGCGGCGTCGTGTCCCGTCTCGGCTTGCGCAACCTCGGTGGGCGCTGGCGCACCGTGATCGCCCGTCGCTGCGGCTGGCGCAGCGCCGTGTTCGCCTGCCGCCACCGCAGGCTGCCCCAGCGTCGGGGCGCCATCGGACAGCGTCGGGCTGCTATCGGCCATGGTGGGCTCGACCGGCAGCGTCATCGTGCCATCCGCGCCAACTTGGGCAGCCGCAGGGGCACCGTGGCCCCCACCCTCTTCCGCCTGCACCGTCGTTACGCCGCCGAGCACGTAGCTGCCGGTAATCACAAGGCCCATGGTCTTGAGAACCAGCAGCGCGCTGACGGCCAGAATAACGACAGGCAGCAGACGGATCGATTTCACGCCGCGTTCTCCCGGGCCCGAGCGCGCGCATTCAACTGCTGCAGCGCCGATTGCACCTTGTTGGTCTCTTCGAGCGCCGGCTCGACGGCAACCGGATGGCTGCGCGCGATGCTGGTGATCTTGGCGATGCGTTCCATCAGCATCGAGCCGGCGCTGACGTGGTTGGCCAGTTCGATCCCGAAGCGCTCGGCCTCTTCCAGCCGCGCCGTCAGCGCCAGGTCGGCGTCCATGGCGGTGGTCTTGAGTTCCTTGATCGCCTGGTTGGCGAGATTAGTGGCGCCCACCAGGTCCGCCACCATCTGCTGCAACACCGAGCGGTCGGCATGCAGCCGCTTGAGGCGGCTGTTGAGCACGACGCAATATCCAATCGTCAGCGCCATCAGCACGGCGACTGCCGATTCCACGAAAAACCCCAAAGGCAAACCGAACATCATCGTCCTTCCATTTTCTCGTCGATCGCCTCGAATGCCGCCATGGTGACCTTGGGCGAATTGAGCGGACGAATCGCCCGCACCGAAACATGATTGCCAATATGGCCCATAATGGCCTCTGTGAGATCGACATCGCCACAACGCAGGCGCACCGGATCGTTGGGCGAACGTTCGAACATGATGGTATCGCCGGGCTTGAGGCTCAGCACGCGCGATAGCGACAGGTCCTGCTCATGCAGCACCGCTTCAACCTCGACATCGGCCGCGTAAATCTCGGTGGCCAGATGGCCTTCCCAAGTCGCGTCGCGGCCGAATTTTTCGCCCATGAACATCTGCAACAGCTGTTCGCGGATCGGCTCGATGGTGGCGTAGGGCAAGAGGATTTCGACCTTACCGCCGCGATCGTCCATTTCGATGCGCAGCTCGATCAGGATCGCCGCATTGGCCGGGCGCGTGATCGCCGCAAATCGCGGATTCGTCTCGATGCGCTCCAGCTTGAAATGCACCTGCGTTACCGGCTCGAAGGCGCGGTGGGTGTCTTCAAGAATGATGTCGATCATCTTGCGCGCCAGCGCCATCTCGATGGTCGTATAGGGCCGCCCCTCGACGCGCACATTGCCGCCGGTGCGCCGTCCGCCCAGCAACACGTCGATCATCGAATAGATCAGGTTGGAGTCGACCGTCAGCAGCCCGTAATTCTCCCATTCCTCGGCCTTGATCACCGACAGGATGGCGGGCAGCGGGATGGAATTGAGATAGTCGCCAAACCGCACCGACGAGATCGAGTCCATCGTCACTTCGACGTTGTCCGACGTAAAATTGCGCAGCGACACTGTCGCCAGCCGCACCAGCCGGTCGAACACGATTTCCAGCATCGGCAAGCGTTCGTAGCTCACCAGCGCCGAATTGATCAGCGCCTGTACGCCGGTCAGTTCCACATTGCTGGCGGCGCTCGAGTCAAAGCCCAGCAGGTTGTCGATTTCGTCCTGGTTGAGCACCCGGTCGACACCATCATTCACCGCGCCGGCCTGCGCGTCGATCATCGCCGCCCATTCGGCGGCCGCATCGGCGGCGCTGGTCTCGCCTGCGGGCTCGGAGCCGTTCTGGACATCGTCCAGGCCCCAGTCTTCCGCCAGTTTATCCTGATCGTTGGGACCAGCCATTATTGCACCAGGATTTCTTTGAACAGGATGCTCTCCACCTTCTCGGGATAGATCGCCACGTTCACGCGCCGCAGCAGTTCTTCCTTGAGCCGGTAAATGCCGGCCGAGCCTTCGAGATCGCTCTTGCGCAGCTCGCGCAGGTAGACCTGGAAGGCGTCAACGACCTTGGCCATGCTGGGCTGGATCTTGGTCATCATCTCTTCATTGGCGACTTCCAGCGCCACCGTCAGCTTCATGAAAGCCTCGCCGTCGGTCTCGTTGTTGAGATTGACGGTCATCGTCGGCAGGTTGAAGATGAAGGTCGGATGCGCGGCCAAAGCCGCGTCCGCGGCGGCGTCCGCAGTCTTGCCCGCGGACAGGAACAGGTAGAGCCCCGCCCCGGCCAGCAGCACGGCGACGACCGCGGCAGCGATGATGATCAGCTTGCCTTTGCCCTTCTTTGCAGCGGGGCCGCTTTCGACTTCAGCTTCGGCGGCCATGCTAAACCTCGGAGAACAGGGGATTTTCGGACGATTCCGTCCCCGCCATCAGCTAAGCGATCGATGGTTAACGAATAGTTACAAATCCCGGCCATGCGGCAAAAATTGCCGGGCAGCATTTGCCGCCCCGTCACGGCAATTCCTGCCAAAATTCACATCCCCATCGCACCAGATCGTTGAATTCATTCACCTTTCCGACCTGGCATGGTTTCTGCAAGGTTAACATCGAGCCTGCCAGCTTGGGGAAGCGGGACGGCTCGGGGATATTCGGGGACTGAACGATGATTAAGAATGCGCAACTGATTGGACTATCTCGCCAGATAGCCTTGGCGCGCCAGATGGACGTGGTGGCCAACAATATGGCCAACATCAATACCACCGGCTTCAAGGCGGAAGAATCGCTGTTTGAAGAATATGTGGGTCCCGTGGCCCGCGACCAGGACTTCATGGGCAAGGACCAGCCGCTCTCCTATGTGCAGGACTGGGCCACCATGCACGACCTGTCCGCCGGCGACATGGTGCAGACCGGCAACCCCCTCGATGTCGCCATCAACGGCGCCGGCTTCTTTGCCGTGCAGACCGCAGGCGGCGATCGCTGGACCAAGGCCGGCGCCTTCCAGATCAACGCCGGCGGCACGCTGGTCGACCTGAGCGGCAATCCGGTGCTCGGCGACGGCGGCCCGATCCAGTTCGGCCCCGAAGAAACCGACGTCAATATTTCCGAAGACGGTGCCGTCAGCAGCAGCGCCGGCGCCAAGGGCCGGCTGCGCATCGTCGAATTTGCCAATCCGCAGGCCATCCATCATGAGGGCGGCAATCTGTTCTCCGGTGGCGCTCCGATCGCGCCGACCGATAGCCGCGTCATGCAGGGCTTCATCGAAAAATCCAACGTCTCGGGCGTCTCCAGCATGGCTGAAATGATCAAGGTGCAGCGCGCCTATGAATCCGCCGCCGCCCTGTCGCAACGCCAGGACGATATGCGCCGCAGTGCCATTCAGCGCCTCGGCGACCCTAACGCTTAAAGGATCATGCCATGAAAGCCCTTTATATCGCATCAACCGGCATGAGCGCTCAGGAGCGCAACGTCGAAGTCATCTCCAACAATATCGCCAACATGCGCACCACTGGCTTCAAGCGCCAGCGCGCCGAATTCCAGGACCTGCTCTACCAGCAGATCACCCGCGCCGGCTCGCAAACCTCGGACCAGGGCACCAACCTGCCGGCCGGTGTCGAAATCGGTTCGGGCGTGCGCACCGTCGCTACCCCGCGCATCATGAGCCAGGGCAGCGTCGAGCCCACCGAAAAAGAACTCGACGTCGCCATCCGCGGCGAAGGCTTCTTCATGATCAACATGCCCGATGGCCGCACCGCCTATACCCGTGACGGCTCGTTCGACCGCAGCGACCAGGGCACCATCGTCAACTCCAGCGGCTATGAGCTGCAGCCCGGCATCACCATCCCCGGCACCGCCAAGTCGGTCAGCATCTCGCCCGACGGCATGGTCGAAGCCGTGCTGGCCAATGACTCGGTGCCGACCCAGATGGGCCAGCTCCAGCTCGCCCGTTTCGTCAACAAGGCCGGCCTTGAATCCCTCGGCGATAACCTGTTCGGCGAAACCGCCGCCAGCGGTGCCCCGCAGATTGGCACGCCCAATGCCGATGGCGTTGGCGACCTGCTTGAAGGCTATCTCGAAATGTCCAACGTCAACTCCGTCACCGAAATCGCCGATCTGATCGCCGCCCAGCGCGCCTACGAGATGAATGCTCGTGTGATCAGCGGTGCCGACGAGATGATGCAGTCGACCACGCAACTGCGTTGATAGGAGCTCCGTAAATGATCAAGCGCTCCCTCATCGCCGCATTCACCACCGCCCTGCTGGCCGGCAGTGCTCTTGCCGCCCCGCAGCTCAAGGCCGAGGTCGTCGTCATCGGCGCCGTAGTCACCGTCGGCGACATGTTCGACGATGCGGGGCTCCAGGCTGAACTCCCGCTGTTCCGGGCGCCCAATCCCGGCACCAGCGGTTCGGTCCCCGTCGCCGCCATCACCGCCGCCGCCGCCCGTATCGGCATTGCCGCCTTCGAGGCCAATGGCCTGCACAGCGTCAACGTCATCCGCCGCGCCAGCGTGGTCGATGAGGCGGTCCTGACCGACCTGATCGCCCGTGACCTCGTGACCCGCGGCACTATCGGCGCCGCTGTCCATGCCCAGGCCATGTTCGCCACGCCCGTCACCCCCATCAACGCCGAAGCCACCGACGCACCCGCCACCCTGCTCAGCCTGCGCTACCTGCCCGGCAACGGCGTCTTCATCGCCCGCTTCGCCGTCGCCGGCATGGCTAAGCCGCTCGATGTCTCCGGCACACTCGACCTGACCGTCGAAGCCCCCCATCTGGCGGCAAACCTGGCGGCTGGCACCGTCATCTCGGCCACCGATATCGAAATGCGCCCGGTCTCGCTTCGTAACGGCGACAGCACGGGTTTTGCCGACGCCGCGCAACTGATCGGCATGCAGCTCAATCGCCAGAGCCGCGAGGGCATGCTGCTCAGGCCAACCGATGTCTCGACCCCCACGATGATCGCCCGCAACGACCTCGTCACCATCTACTTCCGCGAGGGTCCGATGACCCTGACGGTCAAGGGCCAGGCCATCACCAACGCCGTTGCCGGGGCTCCGGTCCAGGTGCTCAATCTTATGTCCAAGCGCGTCATCACCGCCAAGGCGCTCGCCGCCGGCGCCGTCGAAGTGAGCAAGGATCCGCTCGCTCTCGCCGGCCTCTGACCAGCTTTCAGGAGAATTCTCATGACCCTTTTTAAGATCACCGCAATCCTGGCCCTGACCGCTGCGCTGGCCGGCTGTAACACCATCGACCGCCTCGCCGATGTCGGCAACGCCCCGCGCCTCACCGCCATCGAGGACCCCACGACGGTGGCGGGCTACGTACCGGTCCGCATGCCGATGCCCGAGGCAATCGAAGATACGTACCAGCCCAATTCGCTCTACCGTATGTCGGCCAAGGGCTTCTTCAAGGACGAGCGCGCCCATCGCGTCGGCGACATCCTGACTGTGATGGTCACCATCAACGATAACGCGCAGATCGACAACGCCACCCAGCGCGCCCGCAGCTCGTCCAACTCGGCCGGTCTCGGCGGCATCCTGGGCTCCGCGGTCACTAATCTGAGCGCCGGCGCCATCGACCCCAGCGGCGCTGTCGACATCACCTCGGGCATGAAGGACGCAGGCAACGGCTCAGTCAACCGCTCGGAAAGCCTGCAGACTTCGGTCGCCGCCGTCATCACCCAGGTCCTGCCCAACGGTAATCTGGTGATCGAGGGCCGCCAGGAAGTGCGCGTCAACTTCGAAGTGCGCGACCTGATCGTCGCCGGCATTGTCCGCCCCTCCGATATCCAGGCCAACAACACCATCCCGTCGTCCAAGATTGCCGAAGCCCGTATCGCCTACGGCGGCCGCGGCCAGATCACGGACGTGCAGCAGCCGCGCTACGGCCAGCAGGTGATGGACGCCATCCTGCCCTTCTAAGGCAGAACTCCCCTTCCCGGCCGCGCAATCCCCCATTGGTGCGGCTGGCTCCTCGGCAAGGTCCAGAAGGAATTGCCACAAGGCTCGTCTCCAGAACAGAGGCGGCCACCAGAGAGGCGCAGTCCCCCGGCTGCGCCTCTTCCCCATTTTGGCCATGGCTCTTTCGTAAGCTTGCTCCGGTCCCCATGTGTGACACTCACAGACAAGGAGAACCAGAATGACCAAGTCCCTGACCTCCGGCATCATCCTCGGGCTCGTCCTCGGCGTCGCGATTGGCTCCGTGATGGGCAATATCGCGATGGGAATCGGCATCGGCATTGCCCTCGGCATCGCCATAGGCGGTGTGTGGCAGGCGATAAATGGCAGCAGCCGGCCAAAATAAACCCTCCATCATATTGGCCGGAATTGCTTGATCCATTAAATTCCATCCAGCGCCCAATTAACGAAGCATTATCCATACCAATATTTACCAGTGGAACTTCAAACTGTAACTTAGCGTTCTTTCGGGTTCAGGAGGACGCGCTATGGCTTTTCTTCCGCTCGGCATTTCATTTGGATTGTGTCTCGGCCTCATCATTGGCCTCGCCACTGGAAACTTGATGTTAGGCATGGCGCTGGGTGTCGCCATCGGCGCTGGTGTCGCGGTGGTGCTGATGGCAATGACGCACGAAAAACCCCTGCACTGGCCTTTCATCTGGCGCTAGGCTGTGGAACATCTCCGGCACTGATATCCGGAGCCTCCCATGTCCTTTGCCAAACTCGACGATCTCGGCTACAAGCTCGAAGCGCTCGAACATGCCCTCTCCATTCTCGGCGCCGACGAAGCCACCCACATGGCCGTCGGCGGCGGCGAGAAGCGCGCCGAGGCGATGTCGAACCTGGCCGGCATGTACCACGCGCAGGCCACCGCCCCCCAGATCGCCGACTGGATCGAGGCCGCCAAACCCGAATCCGAGGATCAGCGTCTGGCCCTCGCCGAATTCAAGCGCAGCTACATCAACGCCACCTGCCTACCCACCGAGTTCGTCGAACGCCGCACCGCCGCCACCATGCGGTCAGAACAACTCTGGCGCGAACTGCGCGCCAAGAATGACTGGGACAGCTTCCTGCCCGCGCTCGAAGGCGTCGTCGCCCTGGTCTGCGAGGAAGCCCAATTGCGCGCCGATGCCCTCAAGCTGGCGCCCTATGACGCCCTGATGGAACAATACGATCCCGGCAACCGCACCGCCGAACTCGATACCGTATTTTCCGATCTCAAGACCTTCCTCAAAGGCTTCGTCCCCGAGGCGCTCGACGCCCAGGCCGAACGCCTCGCCAAGCGCCCGCGCAAATCCCTCAACGGCCCCTACCCCATCGAAAAGCAGCGCGAACTCGGCCTCGCCGCCATGCGCGCCGTCGGTTTCGATTTCACCCACGGCTCGCTCGCCGTCTCGCACCACCCGTTCTGTGGCGGTGTGCCCACCGACGTGCGCATGACCACGCGCTACCGCACCGACGAATTCCTCTCGTCCCTGATGGGCGTGCTGCACGAAACCGGCCACGCCCTTTACGAGCAGGGCCTGCCCAAAGCCTGGTCGCATTGGCCGCTCGGCAAGGCGCGTGGGATGGGCATCCATGAGAGCCAGTCGCTGTTCGTCGAGATGCAGCTTGCCCGCTCCCCCGAATTCTGGGAATTCGCCCTGCCGCTGGTGCACCTGCACCTTGGCGCCGACGCCATCCCCGGCTGGGATATCGAGGATGTGCTGGCCGAGGTGAACTTCGTTGAACGCGGCTATATCCGCGTCGATGCCGACGAGGTCACCTACCCGCTCCACGTCATCCTGCGCTACGAACTGGAACAGGACCTGGTCAACGGCAAGCTTGAGGCCAGCCAGATTCCCGAAGCCTGGGACGCCAAGATGACCGAATATCTCGGTCTGTCGACCCTCGCCGATCCCAAGGATGGCCCGATGCAGGACGTCCACTGGCCTGGCGGCGCATTCGGCTATTTCCCCAGCTACACCTTGGGCGCCATGATCGCCGCCCAGCAATGGGCCGCGCTGGAAAAGACCAATCCCAATGTCCGCTCCGACATCGCCAAGGGCGACTTCACCGGCGTCAATCAATGGCGCAGCGATAACATCTGGACTCAGGGCTCACGCTATTCCACCCCCGACCTCATCACCCGCGCCACCGGCGAGCCGCTCAACGCCGCGGTGTTCAAGTCACATCTGAAGCAGCGCTATCTCGGCTAGGAACGGCTCGGCGGCATCGGCGTTTTTCCTTCCCTGAAAGGAGAAACGCCATGATCCGCAAGCTCAAATCGGGCGAATACCGGCTCTATTCCCGCAAGGTCGACCCGGAAACCCACAAGCGGCGCAACCTCGGCACCTTCGACAACCGCGCCGCCGCCGAAAAACACGAGCGCGAAGTCCAATACTTCAAGCGGCACTGACCGCCCAAAAGCAAGAGGCCGCCCCGAGGGGCGGCCTGTTTCGTTCATCAAATGCCGACAGAACTAAAACTCGTTCCAGTCCTTATCCACCGCCGCATTACCGTGCGTCATATACGTGCGCGCGGCGGAAACCACCTTCTTCTGCAACGCCTTGATGCCCATGCTCCGCGGCGCCGGCTCCCGTGCCGGAGCCCGCGATGGCGCCGCAACCCGATGCTCGTCCAGCGTGAAAATCCCCACTACGCGGTCGAGCTCGCTGGCCTGCGCCTCGGTCTGCTCGATCGCCGCATTGGTCTCTTCCACCAGCGCGGCATTGTGCTGGGTCATCTCGTCCATGGTGCGAACCGCCACGGTGACTTCCTCGATCGCCGAGGCCTGCTCGCGGCTTTGGCGGGCAATCCCATCCATCAGCTCATGGCTCTGGCGCGCCGCCACCAGCATGGCCTGCAACTTGCCAGCGGCTTCCGCCACCAGCTTGCTGCCGCCATTCACTTCGCTGGCGCTCTGCTCGATCAACAGCTTGACCTCGCTGGACGCCTGCGCCGCCGATTGCGCCAGTCGCCGCACTTCCACCGCAACCACCGCAAAGCCCTTGCCGGCCTCACCAGCCCGCGCCGCTTCCACCGACGCGTTCAGCGCCAAGAGGTTAGTCTGGAAGGCGATATCGTCGATCAGCCCGATAATGTTGGAGATCTTGGACGATGACGCCGTGATCCTGTCCATGGCGAGATTGGCCTGGCTCATCACCTGCCCGCCCTCTTCGGCCGTCCGCGTCAGCGTACCGGCCGCCACGCTGGCATTATTGGCCCGCTCGGCGTTCTGCACCACCGTGACCGCCAACTGCTCCATCGCCGCCGAAGTCTCTTCGATCGTCGCCGCCTGCTTGGTGGTGCGTTCGCTCAGGTCATTGGCGCCGGACAGGATTTCGCTGGTGGCGGTCTTGAGCGCACCCGACGTCTCGCGCAACTGCCCGACGATATCGGTCAGCTTGTCCGCCACCGCATTGGTGTCGGCCTTGAGCTTGGCGAAGGCGCCGGAATATTCGCCCTCCATGCGCTTGGTCAGGTCGGTATCGGCCAGCGCAGCCAGCACGTCGCCGGTTTCGGAAAGCCCATGCTCGACGGTTTCCACCAGACCATTGACGCTCGACGCCAGGCCATTGAGTTCCGGATCGGGAAATTCCACCTCGACCCGGCGGCTGAAGTCGCCCGCGATGGCGGCGTCGACCACCAGCCCGAAGGCGCTCTGCAACTCGCTCATCATGGCGGCGCGGTTAGCTTGGTCGGCGATGATCCGCGCGGCTTCCGCCTCGGTCATCTGCGCAACGCGCTGGCCGTTTTGGCGGAACACCTCGACGGCGTTCGACATCTGCCCGATTTCGTCCTTTCGGCCGGCATAGGGCACTTCGATATCGAACTCGCTATTGGCGATCCGGCGCATCGTCGCTGTCATGCGCATCACCGGCTTGGCGATGGAATTACCCACCAGCCAGAACACCGCAATCGCCGCGAGCAGCACGCCGATGCCGCCGCCAATCATGATATTGCGCTGCTGGTCGGCCGCTGCGAGCAGGGTCGCCTCCGGCACCGCGGCAATGACCATCCATTTTTCGGTCGTGTTGGGAACGTCGAAATTTTTGACCGTCACGCGCCACGACGCGCCGCCGACGGTGTCGACATATTGATATACGTCCTTGTCCTTGAGCGCGTTGACGGCGTTGACCACCCAGGCGTCTTCCGCCTTGGTGCCCAGCACTTTGTCGTCGGCGTTGAGCAGCCAGACCTGCTGTTCGTCCAGAGCGCCGATAAAGCCGCTGCCCAGTGGCGCCTCGGCGCCGACCACGGCCTGGATCTGGCGCGAGTCGAAATCGATGCCCGAGACGCCAACCACCTTGCCGCTGGCGTCGTGGATCGTGTTGTAGAATGAGGTGTAGAGGATGCCGTCATAATTGATCGGACCCTGGATGGTCGGACCGTCGGCAGCCACGGGTGCATCCATCCAGCTAAAGGCCGCCGTCGCGATTGGGAACGGGACAATGCTGGCCTTGCCATTGGCATCGCGCTGGGCAAAGGCGGCAAAGTGGCCATCCGGCGTCATGAACGGTGAGGAGGCATAGAACTGATTGGCGGCAACCCCGGCGTCGGGCGTCAGCACGATCGAAACGCTGCTCGCCTTGGGCAGGCTTTCCAACTGCTGCAGCACGATGGCGCCGTAGGCATCCGGCATCATGGTTTGCGTCGAGAGCAGGGCCGTCGCCGTCTCCGCATTTGCCGTACTCGCCGCGACGTAACGGCCCAGTTCGACATTGATGGCGGCCGCCTTGTTTTCGGCAATGCCGAGCACGACCCGGTCGGCGTCGCTGAGGTCGCCCTCGCGGATGGTACTGACCACGTAGAACAAGCTGCCCGCGATGGCGATTGTGAAAACCGCCGCAGCGGCGAGGATCAGCTTGCCGCGCATCTTCAGCGCCGGCAGCCGGAAATTAGAGGTTTTTGACATTTGATTCTGCCCCGCAGCGTTCTGCTGCCCGTTTCGGCGCCTCATGCGCGTCTATGGGAATCTGCGGATTCGTCGTTAACGGAAGGTCAATTTCCGGCCTGCCCCGCAAAGATATCCATGGCACCGCCCGGCTAAAGTGTCGCAGCGCTGCCCCCTAAGCGTAAATCCCTACTGCTAAAGGATAATACACCGGGAATTGGCCGCTCGGATGGCCCACGACAAGCCCACCGCCCAGACGCTCACTGCCCCGGCAGGCCAAACCACACATTGGGCCGGAACGTTTGTGACGAGCGCCCGTTTCCAACCGTCGCCATTCCATCCATAAGCACCCGTGTACAAATTCAATCACGCCCGCTCGCCTGCCCGCGTTTCCGGTAGAGCCTCATGACCGCACGCCGTTACCCAATTGGTGCCGAGGCCACGCCCGATGGCACGCATTTCCGTGTCTGGGCTCTAGGTCACCGGGCCGTATCGCTCGTTCTCGAAGGTCATGTACCGCTGCCGATGCAGTCGGCCGAGGACGGCTATTTCAGCGTCTTCGTGCCTGATATCGGGCCGGACACGCGCTACCGGTTCCAGCTCGACGGCGGCGAGGCCCTGCCCGATCCCGCCACGCGCTGGCAGCCCGAAGGCCCCGAGGGTCCATCCGTCGTCACAGACAACATCTTCGCCTGGGGCGACGCCCACTGGCGCGGCGTCCCTCCCGACGGGCAGGTGCTGTACGAGGTCCATATCGGCACCTTCACCCCCGAAGGCACCTGGGACGCCGCCATCGAACGGTTGCAGACCCTGCGCGACCTCGGCATCACCGTCTTGCAGGTCATGCCGATCGGGGAATTCAATGGCACCTTCGGCTGGGGCTACGACACCGTCCTGCCCTACGCCCCCAGCCACCTCTACGGTCAGCCGGACGATCTGCGCCACTTCATCGACCGGGCCCACGCGCTGGGGATCGGCGTCATTCTCGACGTGGTCTACAACCATGCCGGCCTCGGCGATCGCTTCAAGGATTTCAGCCCCCACTATTTCAGCACCAAGCATCAGGGCGAATGGGGCGCCATCTTCAACTTCGACGACGACGGCGCGGCCGGTGTGCGCGAATTCATGGTGCAGAACGCCGTCTATTGGGTCCGCGAATTCCACTTCGACGGCCTGCGGCTGGACGCCACCCAGGCGCTGTTCGACGACAGCGACACCCACATCATCGCCGAAATCGCCGCCGCCGCCCGCGCCGCGGCGCCGGATCGCCAACTTTTCATCGTGGCGGAAAACCAGCCGCAGAACCGCCGCCTCGTCGACCGCCCCGAAGCCGGCGGCTATGGCATCGATGCTATCGGCAATGACGACTTTCACCATGCTGCCCGCGTCGCGCTGACCGGCCATAACGACTTCTACTATCGCGACTACCACGGCACGCCGAGCGAACTGCTCGCCGCCGCCAAATACGGTTTCCTTTATCAGGGCCAGCGCTCCGACATGCGCGAACAGCCCTATGGCACCCCGTCGCTGAACCTCAAGCCCACCAACTTCGTGCATTTCCTCGAGAACCACGATCAAGTCGCCAATTCGGCGCGTGGCCTGCGGATGGATCGCCTCGGATCGCCCGGCGCCGTGCGGGCGATTACCGCGCTATTCCTGCTCTCGCCGCAAACCCCTTGCCTGTTCCACGGCCAGGAATTCGGCGCCTCGACGCGCTTTCTCTATTTTGCCGGCTTCACCGGCGAAACCGCCGCCGCCATCGCCAAGGGTCGCGCGCAAAACCTGCGCCAGTTCGCCGGCGTTTCCGACCCGGCCATGGATGAGCGTCTTGCCGATCCGGCCGACCCGGCAACCTTTGCCGCCAGCAAGCTCGATTGGGCCGAATACGACCAGCACGGCGAAATCGTCGCCCTGCACCGCGACCTGCTCCGCCTGCGCCGCAGCGAAACCGCCTTCACCCAACAGGGCAAGGGCGCGCACATCGATGGCGCCGTGCTGGGCGACCAGGCGTTTTTCCTGCGTTATCTGGCGGAAGACGGCGATGACCGCCTGCTGTTCATCAATCTCGGCCACGACCGGCACATGAACATCATTCCCGATCCCCTGGTGGCCCCACCGGCGGGCCGGCACTGGGAAGCGATCTGGTCGAGCGAGCATCCCGACTATGGCGGGTCCGGTCGCTACGCCTCGGATATGAGCAAATTCTGGATTTTGCCCGGCCGGAGCGCGCTATTGTTTGGCGCCATCGATATGAAGGCCCGCATCGCTGCGAGCCTCATAAGTTCGATCAGGCGCTCGGTGCAGTGACCTATTCGTCCCGATAGACCTTCTCGCGGCGCTCGTGCATTTCCTGGGCTTCCAGGCTGAGCGTGGCGATCGGGCGGGCGTCGAGCCGGGCGATCCCGATGGGTTCGCCGGTTTCTTCGCAATAACCATACGTGTTGTCGTCGATCCGCTTAAGCGCGGCGTCGATCTTGGAGATCAGCTTGCGCTGACGATCGCGGGTCCGCAGTTCCAGCGAACGATCGCTTTCCGAGCTGGCACGATCGGCCATATCGGGATGGTTCTGGCTTTCTTCCTGCAGGTTTTCCAGGGTGCCGCGGCTTTCGCGAAGGATATCTTCCTTCCAGCCGTTCAGGCGGGCCCGAAAATACTCCCGCTGCCGCGGGTTCATGAACGGCTCGTCGTCACTGGGCCGGTATTCAACTACGTCAACAACCGAAGACATCAGCAGACTCAACTCCAATGCACCCCATAAGTGGGCCTCTATAGTCCAGCAGGCGAGGACCGGCAAGCGGCCAACGGCGCTGTGATTAACTTGTGAGACCCCTTTCGCATCAGGCGCATAGCGCCCGATCGATGACATTGTAACGACGCTGTCTCTCAAAGACCGTTTGGAAACTCGTTCCGGCAAGTCAGATGGCCGCTCAAAAGGCTGGAAACAGCCCGAGCTTGGCCAGCTCAACCCGCACCCGCAGGTCGATATCGTCGAGCAGACCATCGAGGCCCGGCTCGGACCGTTCGCGCGCCTGGGCCACCATGGCCATGAGATTGTTGAGCCGTTCGGGGCTGACCTGTCCGGCCAGCAGATCGGCTTTCACCTCTTCCAGCTCATCGAGCAGCGTGCGGGCAAGCATGATGACCTTTTTCTTGCGTCCATGCAGCGGGTCTTCGACACCCTGCAGCGCCAGCAGATAATCCAGCGACGCGGCGGCGGCGGCCGGTGCGGTGGTGGCGGCCCGGGCCGGCGCCTCGGCACCCGTCGGATTGAAGACAGCGCCGCCCTGATCGCGACCCGCCGGGCCGCGTCCATTGACGCCGTTGTTTCGCTGGACAGTGTCGATGCGCAAGGAGGGGACTCAAATGAATTGGTGTCTATATCCGGCAAAATCTGCCGCAATCTCTTAACAAGACGTTAACAGGCCCGGCAAGAATTGCTTACCCCGCCCCTCGCCAAGGCCATCGCGGCGGCAGATGACAGCTTGGACATCACAAAACCCCATATTTATCAGCTCGTTAACCGCAGTGTATCTGCTTTGGCACGGTTTTCGCTAATGGGAGGGTGAAGCGGTGCCATGGGGATGGCGCTGCCCCATCGGGGACCCAAGACTATGGCAAAGCTGTTACGGATTGTATTGGCGGGCTGGATCGCGGCAGCGACCTTGATCGCGCCGATGGCGCCCGCCCAGGCCGCCGCGGCGCGGATCAAGGACATCGTCGATGTCGAAGGCATCCGCGAAAACCAGCTCGTCGGCTACGGCCTTGTAGTCGGCCTCGACGGCACTGGCGACAGCCTCAACAATTCGCCATTCACCAAGCAATCGCTGCAATCCATGCTGGAGCGGCTCGGCGTCAACACCGCCGGCCAGAACGTGCGCACCGCCAACGTCGCCGCCGTGATGGTCACCGCCAACCTGCCGCCCTTCTCCACCCAGGGTTCGCGCATGGACGTGTCGGTCGCCTCCCTCGGCGACAGCAAGAGCCTGCAAGGCGGCACCCTATTGGTGACCCCCCTGCTCGGCGCCGATGGCGAAGTCTACGCCATCGCCCAGGGCCCGGTCTCCATCAACGGCTTCAAGGCCCAAGGCGACGCCGCCACGATCATCTCGGGCGTGCCGACCACCGGCCGCATTTCCTCCGGCGCCGTGATCGAACGCGAAATCGACTTCAAGCTGGGCGCCCAGTCCACGCTCCGTCTTGCCCTCCGCAATCCCGACCTCACCACCTCGCGCCGCATTGCCCTGGCCATCAACGATTTTATCGGCACCCCAACCGCGACCCCCGAAGACCCCTCCACCGTGCGGCTCACCCTGCCCCGCGGCTTCAACGGCAATATCGTCGACCTGGTGACCGATATCGAACAACTGGTCATCGAAACCGACCAGACCGCCAAGATCGTCATCGACGAGAATTCCGGCATCATCGTCATCGGCAAGGATGTGCGGGTTTCCAGCGTCGCTGTGGCTCAGTCCAACCTGACCGTAACCATCGCCGAAAACCCCACCGTGGTGCAGCCCGCCCCGCTCAGCAACGGCGTGACGGCGGTGCAGCCGAGCACCAATATCAACGCCAACCTCTCCAATACCGCTCTAGCCGTCGTCAACGAGTCGGTGACACTGCAGCAACTGGTCGATGGCCTCAATGCGCTGGGCATCGCCCCGCGCGACCTCATCGCTATCCTGCAGGCCATCAAGGCTACCGGTGCGCTGCAAGCCGAAATCGAGGTGCTGTAATGGAACTGCGTGGCGCCACGCCAACCCAGCCCACCAGCCTTGATCCAGCCGCCATGGGCCGCCTGCGCAAGCAGGCCGAAGAACTCGAAGGCGTGTTCCTCAACACGCTGACCAAGCAGATGTTTTCCTCCCTCAAGACCGACCAGGCCTCGTTTGGCGGCGGCTTCGGGGAAGAAACCTGGCGCTCGATGCAGTCCGAACAGATCGCCAATTCCATGGCCCAGAACGGCGGGCTCGGCATTGCCGACCAGATGATGGGCGATTTGGTGAAGATGCAGGAAGCCGCCCAAAATCCTTACAATATGACCTCTAAGGGAGCATCGACACGATGACCGCCGCAGCCCGCATTGAAGCTCTCGACACCATGCCATCGCCCGATCTGTGCAGCCAGGCGGAAATCGCGCTGACGGCTCTGGTCGATGTGATGAACCAGGAGACCACCCTGCTGCGCGCCGGCCGTCACAACCAGGCCGTCGCCCTGACCGCCGAGAAGGCGCGTCTGGCCCAGGATTATGTGGTGCTGGCCCGCTCGGTGCAGCGCCAGGCGGCCCGGCTTCAGGCCGACGCACCCGAGCTGATCGATCGCCTGCGCAATGGCCACGAGCGCCTCGCCACCCAGATGGCGGAGAATCTTCGCGTATTGGCAACGGCCCGCACGGTCACCGAAGACCTGCTGTCCGACGTCGCCGAAATGGTCGGACAACACGACAAGGCCCGCATTTACGGCAAAAGCGGCGCCATTTCCGTCGATCCGGCTTCCTCGGCCCGCGGCATCGCGGTCAATCGCTCCCTTTGATTTGTCTCCCATTTGATTAAAAACCCTGGAGATCGGGCAAGACTGGCGTAAAGCCCATGCATCTATCCTGCGAACGGCATTGAAGCCGCAAAGGATAGTTTTATGGTCGCCAGAATCGCGTCCGATCCCATTTTGGTCAGCACCCACAGCCTGACCGATTTTCGTTCGCGCCAAGTGACCGGCGAGCGCTCGCTGTTGCAGGACGGCGTCCTCCCGACCCCCAAGAATTCCGACGCCGGCGGTCGCTTTCCTGATCCCGAGCAGCAGTCGCAACCCGAGCATAAAGAGCCCGTAGCGCCGTTGCTGCCTCCGGGCGCGATGTTCGCGGCAGCCGTTATTGCCGGCCGCCTGTCGCCGCGCCCCGAAACTCTGGAAGAAGTTTACGCACGCATCGGCAGCGCCTGGATTCCCCCCGAATCCGAATTTCAGCTCCGCGACTTCGCGGTTTAGCGCCGACGTTCCCATTGCCGCTGAACAGCCGCCGCACCGGGCCACTCCCGTGTTGGCGGCGATTCTCGTTGGGGCGCCCTCCTCCGCCGGTACAGAAATGGCCCGGAGCCGGCGTCACGCGCTCGCGGCATTCGCAATGCACCTGCCAGCCACCCGGCAAACCTTGCCGAGCGCCGCGCTATCAGGCGTTTTCCGCCCGAACCCGCAGCTTCACACGCCGTTAACCGGCCGCTGAAATCGCACAGATAGTTGCTAATGCGATGGGCCAATTAACCAATTTTTATATCCTGTCGGGCAAGGATCAGGGCGTCTCAGGAAGAGGCGTTCGTAACTAATCGAATCCTAGAAAAGGACTACAAGAATGGCAAATATCAATTTGACGGCAGCCGTCCGTTCAAACCTGTCGGCTCTCCAGGGCACTGCGACCCTGATGGCCAAGACCCAGGACCGCCTTTCGACCGGCAACAAGGTCAACTCCGCTCTCGACAACCCGACCAACTTCTTCACGGCCGCCTCGTTGAACAGCCGTTCCAACGACCTGAACAACCTGATGGATTCGATGGCCAATGGCGTCAAGACCATCGAAGCTGCCAATAACGGCCTGACCTCGATCACCAAGAACCTGGAATCGATGCAGTCCACTCTGCGTCAGGCTCGCCAGGACAAGTCGTTCCTGACCGCCTCCTACACTCTGGCTTCCCCTCCTCCGGCTGCAACCGTGTCCAGCTCGTTCACGCTTGCTGGCGGCTCGCTCGGCACTGCCACCGTTCTCACCGGCAAGGCCGTCATGACTCAGGCGACTGCTATTGCTGCCGGCGGCATTGCCCTGGCTGACAATGGCAAGCAGCTCAAGATCAGCGATGGCGTCACCACCACTTCCGACATCACCCTGGCCACTGGCGACACTGCCCAGATGATCGCCGACAAGATCAATGCTGCTGCCAGCTCCGCTGACGCCAAGGTTTCGGCTTCGGTTGACGCTGCCGGCAAGCTCGCGATCGCCAACACCACCAGCACGGGCACGCCCACTGCTGTGACGATCACTGAAGGTACCACCACTGGTGGTGCTGCTACCATCGGCGCTTCGGTTGCATCCTTTGCCGCCAAGACCACCGATGAAATGGTCAACACGATCAACGACACCGTCGCCCTTCAGGGCAAGGTTCGTGCGTCGAACGACAACGGCAAGCTGCGTCTCGAGAACGACTCGACCCAGAAGCTGACCGTTACCGGCGGCACCTACATGACCGGTCAGGGCTCGATCGGTGGCAACACCGTCCGCTCCGATCTGGCCACCCAGTTCAACCAGCTGCGTGACCAGCTCGACAAGCTGTCGGATGACGCTTCGTTCAACGGTATCAACCTGCTGCGTGGCGACAAGTTGAAGATCACCTTCAACGAAACCGGCACCTCCTCGATCGACATCAGCACCAAGGGCCAGAAGGCCGTCAACTCGTCCAACCTGAAGGTCACGACGACGCTTGCTGCCAAGGATCTGGACAGCGACGATCAGATCGACGGCTACATCGCTCAGATCGGCACCGCGCTGACTTCGGTTCGTTCGCAGGCTTCGTCCTTCGGTTCGAACCTCTCGATCGTCCAGAACCGTCAGGACTTCACCAAGTCCATGACCAACACTCTGGAAACCGGCGCTGGCAACCTGACCCTGGCCGACATGAACCAGGAAGCTGCCAACATGCTGGCTCTGCAGACCCGTCAGTCGCTGGCTCAGTCGACCCTGTCGATGGCCAACCAGGCCGACCAGGGCGTGCTCCAGCTGCTCCGTTAATCTCGGTTCGGCAAATATCGGAAAAGGCGGGCCTCGTGCCCGCCTTTTCTTTTTTCGCCTCCCCTATCGGCACGCCGAGATGGATTAGGCTACAACGATCACGAATTGATTCAATTCGGAGGCATGCAATTGGCGCTCAAGGTCGAACTGAAGCCGGGTGAGAAGCTGCTGGTGGGCAATTGCATCATCACCAACTCCGACCAGCGCACGCGGCTGTTTATAGAGGGCCAGGCGCCTATTCTTCGCGAAAAAGATATACTGACGCCAACTACAGCCGATACGCCCGCAAAGCGCGTCTACTTGGCCGTCCAGATCATGTATATAGAGAATAATACTGATGTGCTGCGTCGAGAATACTTCTCCCTGATCAACGATATCGTCACGGCCGCCCCGTCCAGTATGGCCATTGTGGATCGAATTAGTAACGACATCTTAACGGGGGCATTGTACAAAGCTCTTAAGTCGGCGAAGCAACTTATTCAATTCGAACAGGATCTTATCGAAAATGCAGCATCACGGGGCGCAAGCTTATCAGCAGGTGACCAAGACCGTTGAGACCCCCCGCGAGCGTGAAGCGGCACTCCTGATCAAAGCCGCCGCTTCCCTGCAGAATATTCGCGATACTTGGCCGCAAGACTTCGACCAGCTGAGCAAGGCCCTGACATTCAACCGCAAGCTCTGGACCATCTTCATGAGCTCCGCCGCCATGGAGAACAGCCCCCTCCCCCAGCAGGTCCGCCAGAACATCGTCAACCTCGGCCTGTTCATTCTGAACCAGACGCGCGAACTGACCATGGAACCACAGCCGCACAAACTCGACGGCATCATCAATATCAACCGCCAGATCGCCGCCGGCCTCCGCGCCATGCCAGCCTGATCGGCAGGACAGAAAAACAAAAAGCCCTCGACTTCGGTCGGGGGCTTTTTTGTTCGTAGAGTTTTGAAAACCACGCCGCTCTGATCTCGGCCTCGCCGACACACAAAAAAGCCCCCGGCCAAGGCCAGGGGCTTCATCATCGCTGATCGCGAGTTACATATAGTTCGACAGGCTGAGCTTGCTCACCGCTGCCGTCACCTGGTAGCTCGCCTGCAACCGGGTCTGCAGCGCCAGGATCGCCATTGCGGTGTCGTTCTGACTGACCGTTTCGACATTGGTCAGCAGGTTTTCCAACTGGTTCTTGTAGTTGGTGTGGCGCTCCGTGGCGCTGTGGCTGGCCATGGTGGCCACCGACAGATCCATGGTGATGCGCTCGATCGAGCCGGCCTCGGAATTGTGGCCTTCCGACATTGCCTTCTGCTGCCGGCTGGCCATGCCATCGAACAGTTCCCGCGATTGCCGGTAGCCGGCGCTGACCGCGGCTTCGTACTCTTCCAGCTTGGCCACGCGCGTGGCATCGTCCGGCAGCGCCATGGCGTCGAGCCTGATCTGCTCGATGCTCGGCTTGGCCCGTACATCGGCTTCCACCGGATACTGCGTCACCGCCAAGGCCGCCTGCGTCCGCACCAGCTTCAGCAACCCGCTTTCAGTGGCCTGGATGCCATACTTGGCCGTCGTCGCATCGTCGACCTTGGCAGCAACGCTGGCGCGAGGGTCGGCGCTGGTCTGGCCGGCATACCAGAACACCACGTCATTCGGATCGGCATCCACGAGGCTGGTGGCCGGAGGGCCGCCCGCGGGGCGCTTGGGCACGCCATTATCGTCGAAGAAATCGTTGGCGGCGGCGAAGGTCGATGCCGCCTGCAGTTCCCCGCCGCTCTTCTGCTTGAGGCTGGTCTCCAGCGCCGTGCGGAAATTGGCCGCCATCACGTCCGGATCGGCATCGATCGTGAACGCGCCGTCGCCCGGAATGGCATCGGTCGTGGCCGTCAGGGTAACCTGCGTCTCGCTGCCGTCCGGCAACGTCAGGCCGATGATGACATGCTGACCCGGCGTGGGCTCGGCAGAGAAGGTCACCGACAGGTCTTTCGGCGTACCGGCAGCCTGGGTCACCGCAATCGCCGGAGCGCCGTTGGTGGAGATCGTGGAGAGCTTGTAGCCAAACGGATGGGTGCCATCCTCGGCCAGGTGTACCGCGCCGCTGCCGGCGACGACTGCGGGCAGGCTCAGCCTTCCCATCTTGTCAGTACCCTGGTCGGCGGCCAGGCGCTCCGACAGGATCTGCCGATAGCCGAGCCGGCCGCCTTCACCGTTCAGCAGCACGTCGGTGGTCTGCACCGGCGGCTTGTCGGTGACATTGCCGCCGAACAGATAGCGCCCGGCAACATCCTGGTTCAGCATGGTGACGACTTCGTCGAGCCGGGCAAGCGACAGGCCCGGCAGCGTCGCCATGTTGATGTCGTTGGTGCCGTAGTCGCCGGTGGTCACCGCGGTGCGCGCTTCGCTCTCGATCCCGTCGAACCGGGTCATGGATTTGTCGAGAAAGCTCAGGCGCAGGTCGATGATGTCGATATTGCCCTTATAGCCCTCGATCTTGTCGAGCCGCGAGCGCACGCTGAGCGACATCGGCAGGTCGCGCCCCATGCCGGCCAGCGTTGATGCCTTCTGGCCGGTGCCGAGCTGCATCTGCATGTCCGATAGCTGCTGCTGCATCTGCGAGATCACGGAGAAACCGGTCTGCACCGGGAACATCGTTTTGTTGACGATCATCTTGGTTCTCCTCAGACGGCGTTCAGCAGGGCGGTCAGCAGTTCCTTGACCACTCCCACCACTTGCGCATTGGCAGAATAGGAGTTCTGCAGGTCCATCAGGCGCGCCATTTCCTCATCGACATTGACCCCATATTCAACGCCCATCTGTTGAACAATCGTGTCCAAAGCGAGCTGCCGGTCAGAACTTTGCGTCAACACCTTCTGCGTACTGGAGCCCTGGAAGCCGATCACCTGGCCGATGATATCGCCGAGCTTGCCGCTGAGCTGGAACTGCCCCTTGTCGGACGCCGGATTACCGCCGCCGACGAACTGCATGCTGTTGAGCTGGTCGATCATCATGTTCGGCCGCGCCGCGTCGCCCAGGGTCTGGCCGGCCTGCGCCCGCACCATCAGGCTATTGTCGGCCAGCACCGCATTGTTGATGGAGATACGCGCCGCGAAGCCGAGCTTCTGCGGCGGGTTACCGTCCAGATCGTTGGTGAAGGCGCCGTTGTCGGAATCCACGAACAGGTTGAGGGCCAGGCCCTGCCCCTGCAGTCCCGTGGAGGTGCTGCGCTTGGTGAGGCCCGTCACCTGCGTAGTGCCGGCGCCCGTAAAGTCCAGTTGCCCGGCATTGGCGGTGACGGTTACGCCCAGCGAGGGCCCATTGGCGGTGCTGGCAAACGCTGCGGTCAGTTGGCTGACCACGGCCGCATCGCCCGACGCCATGTCGACGCCGATGACACGGTTCCCCGAGGCATCGCGGTAATCCACGTTAGGCTGCTTGGTATTGACGATCTTGACCGTCTGCTCGACGCCGCCGACCTTGACCTTCAGCATCAGATCGTTGCCAGGGGCCACATTCGTCGTGTTCGACGAATAGCCATTGGGGATCGCCGTGCCGGGCGTCTGGACGGTCGAAAACGCCTGGGCCAGGTTGCCGGCGATTTCGTCGAGCTGCGACTGCGCCTCGACCAGCGTCTTGTCGCGCAACGTCAGCAGTCCACCCAGCTCGCCGCCCTGGATCACGCTATGCTCGACCAGGTCAACCTTGAGGCCCGAGGGCGTCGTCAGCGTCAGCTTGCCGGTCTTGGTCTTGCTCGGATCGGTGTCGAACTGCGAGGTGGCCGCCAGACTCCCGGCGCTGTCGAAACTGAACACCGACACGGCGCCGTCGATAATACCGACGCCTGAGCGGGTCATCAGCGCCACGGTACCATTGGGCCGATAGTCGGCCTGCACGTCGATCAGCTCGGACACCGAGGACACCAGCCGGTCGCGCTGATCCGCCAGCGCGGCACGCGACGCGTCGCCAGTGCCCAGGTCGAGCATGCGCGAATTGACGTCCTGCAGCGACGACAACAAGCCGTTGAGGCTCTCGACGTCGACGGCGATTTGACCCTCGGTCTCGCGGCGCAGGTCCTGCACGGAGTTGGAGAGCCTATTGAGGTTGCTGGCCATGTCCTGGGCCGTCTGCACGGCCTGCCCGCGCGCCGTATAGTCGTCGGGGCTGGTCGCCAGGGTCTGCAACGAGTTCTGGAGCTTGCCGAACAGCGTATCGAGCGAACCCGCCGAGCCCGGCTTGCCCATCACACCCTGTAAGCGATCCAGGTAGTTCGCCTGCACGCTGGACGTCGCTGTGTCGGAAACCTGCCGCGTATAATAGGTCTGCAGGCTGGTGTTGAACGCCCGGTTGATACCCGCCGTTCGGCCATAGGTCGAATTGGCCGAGTTGTAGTCGATGATGTTCAGCGACTGCTTGTGGTAGCCCGGTGTCCCCGCATTGGAGATATTGCGGCTCAGTACCGCCAGCGCGTCCTGATTGACGTGCAAGCCGGAAACCGCGTTATTCAGCGACGTTGTAAGACCCATTCTTGAGTTCCTCACAAAGGGTTTGGGCCCGGATCAAAATTGACCGGGCCCGGAGTTGATCCAAATTCTGGATCAGCGGATCATGCTTAGAGCCTGCTGCAACATGTCGTTCGCCGTGCTGACGATCTTGGTGCCGGCGGCATAGGCCTGCTGGGTGATGATGAGCTTGGTGAACTCGTCCGAGATGTCCGAGTTGGACGCTTCCAGCGAGCCACCCAGGATGCCCGTGCCATTGGTATCCAGCATGGGCTCACCCGACTCCTTGGTCGCCGTGAACACGCCACCATCCATACGCTTGAGCTGGTTGACGGCGTTGAACTGCGCCGTCACCACCTGGGCCATGTCGATGCGCTCGCCGTTAGAATAGGTCGCCACGACACGGCCGTTATCGCTGATGCCCACGGACACGAATTCGCCGGCGCCATAGCCGTTCTGGTTCAACGTCGAGGTACTTACCTTGCCGTTGACGTCGGCCTGCTGGGACATGCCGCCAGCGCCATGCTGCAGCTCGACATTGCCCACACTGACGCCATTGACCGTGAGGCCGGTAATGGTGGTGGAGGTCACCGGCGGGTTCATCGAACCATCGGGACCAAAGACATATTCCTGGTCGACGCGCGTCCACATGGGGGCAGTGCCGGTCGCGGTGCTGTCCGACATGTAATAGAGGTTCCACGTATCGGCGTGACCGACACCCGAAGCCGCGCTGTCCACCTTGGCCCACTGCATGACCACGACGGCCGGCGCGCCGTTCTTGGCGTAGGTGGTGAGCGAGCCACCAGCCACGGAGTCGGCCAGGAACTGCGAATTGCTGCTGGCCGGGATCGTGGAGAGACGCGCCAGAACCGGAGCCGGGATGGAATCGGGGCTACCCGTCGCTGGCAGGCCCAAAACGCCACCGGCGGCCGTCGCGCTCAACGTCGCCGTCTTGTTGCTGCCCAGGGAAACCGAGATCTGTCCACCGCTCAGCCCCACGGTCGCGCTTTCGGCGCCCGCACCACCAAGGGTGCGGAACTTGGTCTGCATGTCGGCCAGCGCGGCATCGATGCTGACCGGCGGGACCGTACGAATGTCGACACCCACATTGGCGCCCGCATAGGCACCGGCGGCGCCATCGAAGAATTCAAAATTCACTGCCGTGCCGGTGCTCGCCTTGAAGGTGACGATGTCGCCGGCGTTCACAATGCTGTCCATGGTGGCAGCGCCGCTCAGCCCGCCCATACCGGTCGTTGTCGCCGGGGCGGCGTAATCGACCGTATTCAGCAGCTCGCTGCCCCTAACGGTGGCGTCATAGCTGGCATTCTTGGGCAACTGAGGCAGGTTGGCCTGATAGTTGATGCGCGTCGTCTGCTGCGCCGGCAGGAAGGCATTGGAAAGCTTGATCACGCCAGGGACTGCGCCGGAGACGTTGCCGGTCTTGATATCGACCGGCAGGCCTTTGAGATAATATCCGGCGCCGTTGACCAGCAGGCCATCCTTGTCGATCTCGAAGTCGCCGCGACGAGTATAGAAATCAGCGCCCGAAAAGGTTGGCGAACCATCCGACATGCCGCTCTTGGGCTCGACCACGAAGAAGCCATTGGAATTGAGCGCGATAAAGGTCTCGTTGGTGACGGACTTGATATCGCCCTTCTCGCCATTGGTGCCACGCGATTGCGCCGAGACCGCACCAGCCACCTGCTGCTTGACCGGGGCATCGGCAATCATATCGGAGAACGAGGTTTCGATGCGCTTGTAACCCACGGTCTGCGAGTTCGCGATGTTGCCCGAAATGTTCTCCAGCGCATGGGACTGAGCCCGCAAACCGCTGACCGCAGTGGAAAGAGCCCCGTAAATGCCCATCAAAAAACTCCGTGGAATCCATTGGCGCCAGGCGACGCCTTCGCCCATAGCAATGCAATTGCGGTGCCAACTTGGTTAATCGTTGATTTCGTTGGTTAATTAACGTGGCGCCCGGCCACACAACCGCCCAAACCGGCAACTCCGTCCGGGCCGATGGTAGAAATTGCCGCCTGCTTGTGAAGTTGCCGCCATTCGATTAAACGCAAAGCCAGTTGCTCCCCCGGCGTCATTCCCCCTTTGCAAGGCGTGGCGTGGTGGGATGGAAGGGCCGCGATGCTGTTCAAGAATGCCGATGAGTTCGTCAAATCCACCCATCGCGCGGTGACCGTGTTCGGCATGGCCGGCGTCGGCAAGACGCGGCTGAGCGCCATGCTGCGCAGCTCGAACTGGTTCCACTATTCGGCCGATTACCGCATCGGCACGCGCTATATGGGCGAGCACATCGTCGACAACTTCAAGCGCGAAGCCATGAAGAACCCCTTTCTGGCCGAACTGCTGCGCTCGGACTCGATCTACATCTCGTCCAACATCACCTTCGCCAATCTCGACCCGCTGTCGACCTATCTGGGCACGCCCGGCAATCCCGACAAAGGCGGCCTGCCGCTCGAGGAATACCAGCGCCGGCAGGAGCAGCACCGCGTCTCCGAAATCGCCGCCCTGCGCGACGTGCCCCATTTCATCGAGCGCGCCAGGGCGCTCTATGGCTACGACGATTTCATCGCCGATACCGGCGGCTCGTTGATCGAGGTCGTCGACCCTACCGATCCGCATGATCCGGTCATCGAGACGCTGACCGCCAGCACCGCCCTGCTCTACATCCGCGGCACCGAAAAGGACGCCGCCCAACTTGTCGCCCGCTTCAAGGCCAGCCCCAAGCCGATGTATTACACCCCGGCTTTCCTCGTTCGGAAATGGGCCGAATACAAAGCGCTGAACAAGATCGCCGAGGATTGCGACGTCGATCCAGCCGGTTTTGGCGCCTGGGGCTTCGAGGCACTGCTCCACGACCGGCTGCCGCGCTACCAGACGCTGGCCGACAATTTCGGCTATGTGGTGGAGGCCTCCGACCTCGCCATTGTGCGCGACGGCGACGAATTCGTCGACCTGATGGCTGCCGCGATCGAGCAGCGAATGCGCTAGCGCGCCTCCATTGGAGACGCGCCTGCCTGCATCGCCATCTGTCGCCAATTACGAACCCGAAAGAGGGTCACATGCCTATTCGCATTCCCGATGATCTGCCCGCCCGCAAGACGCTTGAGGCCGAGGGCGTCAACGTCATGGATTCCACCCGCGCCGCGCGCCAGGACATCCGCCCGCTCCATGTCGGCCTGCTCAACCTGATGCCCAACAAGGAACGCACCGAAACCCAGTTCGCCCGGCTGATCGGCTCGACGCCGCTGCAGATCGAGTTGACGCTCGTCCGCGTCTCCGATCACCAGTCCAAGAACACCCCCGAGGACTACCTCAAGACCTTCTACAAAACCTGGGAAGAGGTGCGGACACAAAAGTTCGACGGCTTCATCGTCACCGGTGCGCCTGTGGCCAACATGCCCTTCGAAGAGGTCCGCTACTGGCCCGAAATGCTCGAGATCATGGACTGGACCGCCACCAACGTGCACCAGACCATGTTCATCTGCTGGGGCGCGCAGGCCGCCCTGCACCATTTCCACGGCGCCCATCGTTATCGCATGCCCGAAAAGGCCTTCGGCGTGTTCCGCCATCAGGTGACGAACCCGCTCTCGCCCTTCCTCCGCGGCTTTTCCGACAGCCCGATGATCCCGGTGTCACGCTATAACGACATCGACAAATCGACACTGGGCGCCAACCTGGAAGTCCTCATCGACAACGCCGAAATCGGCGTCTGCATGCTGGGCGACCTGCAGCGCCGCGCGATCTATTTCCTCAACCACCTGGAATACGACAACCGCTCGCTCGCCGACGAATACGAACGCGACGTCAAGGTCGGCCTCGCGCCCAAGCAGCCCACGAACCTGTTCCCCAATGGCGATGTCACCGCCATCCCCGAGAACCGCTGGCGCAGCCACGCCCATCTCCTGTTCCAGAACTGGATCAACGAGATGTACCAGACGACGCCATACGAGATGGCCGAGATCGGGAAATAGAATGGGGGCGCTTCGGCGCCCTCAGCGCTTCTCCACGCTCTCCTTCAGCCCATCCAGCATCATCTTCCAGTTCTTGGTGTATTCCGCCTTGGTCTTGGCATCGAGATCCGGCTTGTCGTCCATATTGATCTGGCTCAGCCGCACCCGCGTCTTGCCCCCGCTGGGCTCCAGCACATAACGCACCACGTGATAATTCTCAGGCCGATCCGGCTCCCCGCTCATCGCGCTCCAATGGGTGAAGCTGAGCTCCTTGCCCTCCTCGAACCGCTGAATCTCTCCGTGGTCCTCGAACTTCTTCCCCTTCCAGTCGCCCGAAAAGGTGATCTCGTGGCCCACTTTCCAATCGGTCTTCACGTCGGTGCCGGCGAACAGCGCCGACTTCCCCTTGGCCGTCATGGCTGACCACACCGTCTTGGGATCGGCCGCGATAACGGTATCGACTTCGACAACAGGTTTTTGCATGGCACGTCTCCTTTGAGAGGAAAACGCCTGGGCCATGCACCCGTTCCGCCCTTGCATTGCCCCACCAACACCTACCCATCCCGGACCTGGCCGCTGGCCTGCCTTGCCGCTCCAGCCGGACTATCCTAGGGTAAGTCCTCGCCGCTTTCCGGCGGAGCCTCATGCGGTTGGCTTCGCCTTATCGTGCAATTTCGGACTGGCGCCAGCGCCGCGACAATCGCCAGCGGCTGGTCTCGATCGATACATTCCACGACGGCAAGCTGCGCTGGTATCTGGGCCTTTACGAAAGTGGCGATTATAACCAGCTCGTATCGCTGCGCGACACCTGGAAGGGGCTGATCGACCGCAAGGGCGAGCTGCGCGAGAAAGGCCTGCGCATCGAGGACTATGCCGCCTACAATGAAGGCGGTGAACTGCTGCTCTGCGCCATCTGGAATAGCCAGCCCAAAGACGGCGGCCAGGACTGGATCATGCAGGAAGACAGCTTTTCCAACCTCGATAGCCGCATCGATTTCAACTGGTCGCTCGGCCGCCACATCCAGGGGCTGGATTCCTGGGCCAAGGACGATCCCGAATAGACCGGCACGCGCAGGGGCTGCCTCCAGCCCCTTGCATTGCCCCACCAACACCCTACTTTCTGCCGGCACACCGAGGATGATCGCTTGGCACAATCTCCGACGACCATCGTCGACGAACTGGGCATTGCCCTCACCAATCTCGCCGATGCCGCCACCGGCAATTTCACCCCAACCCTGCGCCTTGGCGTCACCGGCCTCAGCCGCGCCGGCAAGACCATCTTTATCACCGCGCTGATCCATAACCTGCTGACCGGCGGCCGCCTGCCCGGCTTTGCGCCGCTGGCTGAGGGCCGCTTCATCGGCGCTCGCCTCGCAGAATATCCCGAAGCCACCATTCCCCGCTTCGCCTACGAGCAGCACCTCGAAGCCCTGACCGGCAAAACCCCGACCTGGCCCGAAAGCACCCGGCGTATCTCGCAATTGCGCATCGTGCTCAAATACCAGTCCACCGCCTGGTTCTCGGGCATGCGCGGCCCCTCCACGCTCAACCTCGACATCGTCGACTACCCCGGCGAATGGCTCCTTGACCTCCCCTTGCTGACCATGAGCTTCGCCGACTGGAGCCGCGACGCCCTGGAGCGCGCCCAGCGCCCCGGCTCCGGCAAGGAGGCCGGCCCCTTCCTCGACATCCTGGCCAGCATCGACACCAAGAAGGACGCCAACGACCCCGACGCCGAAAAGCTTGCCGCCGCCTTCACCGATTATCTCCGCCGCAGTCGCGAACATGGCGCCCTCTCCACCCTGCCCCCCGGCCGCTTCCTGCTGCCCGGCGATCTGGAGGGCTCGCCAGCCCTCACCTTCGCCCCGCTGCCGCCACCCACCCAGCCGCAGCGCAATTCCAGCCTCTACGCCATGCTGGAGCACCGCTACGAGGCCTACAAAGACCAGGTGGTTCGCCCCTTCTTCAAGGACCACTTCGCCCGTCTCGATCGCCAGATCGTCTTGGTCGATACCCTGCGCGCCCTCAATGCCGGCCCCGCCGCCGTTGCCGATCTGGAAACCGCGCTGACTTCAGTGCTCTCCTGCTTCCGCCAGGGCGACGCCAACCTGCTGCTGCGCCCCTTCGTGCGCAAGATCGACCGCATCCTGTTTGCCGCCACCAAGGCCGATCACGTCCACCACACCAGCCACGACCGGCTGGAAAGCATCCTCAACCGCCTCGTTGCCGATGCCAGCAAGCGCGCCCGCTTCGTCGGCGCCGAAACCCGCTCCATCGCCCTGGCTGCCATTCGCGCCACCCGCGAGGGCACCATCAGTGAAGCCGGCGAAACCCTGCCCACCATCATCGGCACCCCCATGGCCGGCGAAGTGCTCGATGGCACCAAATATGACGGCAAAACCGAAATCGCTCTATTTCCCGGTGACTTGCCCGAACGCCCGGATTCACTCTTCGAAGACGGCACGCCGGTCTCGCTGAATTTCCTGCGCTTCGTGCCCCCGCAAAAGCTCGACCGCAACGCCGCGGGCGATCCCATCCTGCCGCACATTCGCTTCGACCGGGCGCTGGATTTCCTCATTGGAGACTGGCTCAAATGAAGCGCCCCATCGCCCGCCCCACCGACACCACTGCCGAGCCCGACGACAGCATCCGCCTGCCCCGCGCCTTCCTGCCCGCCAAGGTCGAAATCACCGAAACCGATTTCGATCCCGCAACCGACGAAGCCCTCGTCGCCCCCGCCCCCAAACCAATTGGCTGGGCCGCCCGCGCCGCCTGGACCGCTGGCAACATTCTGGTCTCGACCGGTATCGGGCTAGCCGCCGACCGTCTGATCCGCGACCTCTTCGCCGCCAATGCATGGCTCGGCTGGGCCGGCATCGGCGTGCTGGCCATCTTCGTTCTCGCCGTCATCGTCCTCGCCGCCCGCGAAATCTTCGCCTTGCGCCGCCTCAAGGTCCTGGACAGCCTCAAGCGCGACGCCGCACTCGCAACCGCCAACAATGACCAACATGCCGCCCAGCACGTCGTCAGCCGCCTCGAGGGTATCTACTCCGGCCGCGCCGACCTCGCCCGCGCGCGCCAGTCCGTCGCCGACAATGTCCCCCACCTGTTCGACGGCCATGAAATCGTCGCGCTCGCCGAACGCAGCCTGATGGCGCCCCTCGATGCCCGCGCCAAGGCCCTGACCGCCGCCTCCGCCCGCCGCGTGGCCTTAGTAACCGCCGTATCGCCGCGCGCCCTCGTGGACATTGCCTTCGTCATCTACGAAAGCATCCGCCTCGCCGGCGCCATTGCCGCCCTCTACGGCGCCCGCCCCGGCTTCTTTGGCTTCTGGCGGCTCACAGGGGCCATCCTCGCCCATCTCGCCGTCACCGGCGGCCTCGTGCTCACCGATGGCATTGTCGAGCAACTGGTCGGCCAGGGCATTGCCGCCAAGCTCTCCGCGCGACTCGGTGAGGGCGTCGTTAACGGCCTGATGACGGTTCGCGTCGGCATCGCCGCAATGCGCGTCGTCCGCCCGCTGCCCTTCGAAACGCAAAAACAGCCCATGGTCCGCGACTTTATTCCGGAACTGACCAAAGTCGCCCAACCTGCAACCTAGACGCATGGCTGGAATGATATTGCTGCATATCACCTAAATATGGGCAGTTTCTTCTAAGATACTTTTGGATATTCCGGGCGCCTGCCAATGCGGACCTACAACATCTATGCGGGAAGCCGCCCATCGACACCAAAAGCATGACGATCTGATGACTTGAAACCGATCGTAAGTGTGCTTACCTTCACCGTACGCGATTGATAACGCTAAAAAATCAAACGCTACCGCAGTTATATCTAGCGGACCTCAGCATAGCTGGGGGCCGAGAGAATAACTGTGTCCGTAAATAAAGGAAAAGTAAAATGAACACCTATTTGAAATCTTCTTTCGCTGCTGCAGTTGTTGGCCTTGGCCTGTTCGCGAGTGCCGGTTCTGCGTTTGCCGCCGGTTGCCTGACCCCCGACCAGACTGCACAGTCGCTGATGGGCCACGATGACGCGGACTTTGATGCCACCGCCGCAGCCAACGTTAAGGGCTTCCGTTGCGATGTCGTGGGTTCCGAATATTCGGTTCAGCAGCCCGCCGCCAAAGTGACCCCGAAGGTCTACTTCCAGGCCGCTCCTGAGCAGGAAACGGCCCAGAGCATCATGGGCGACTAATCTATCACGATGCCAGGGCGCCCAGAGGCGCCAGGCAATCTCTCGCAAACGAATGTATACCCCGACCCGGAATTGCAGGGGCTCCGGGCCGGAGTAGGCGAGACGCCCTCCGACCACCTGATCCACAAAAAATCTGAATGACGGTCACCGCTTGCCCTCACGGGGTTGGCGGCGCGCTGTTTTGTGCCCTGTCGCTTATACCGCCAAAATTCAGGCGCGGCCCGCGGTCGCTCGAAACTCAGAAGTTGCCATGCCGCGCTATCGGTTCCCAACCAAGCCAAGCCAGCACATAGACGCATAGCTGAAATGATCTGGCCGCATATTGCTAAACGCCGGGCAGTTTCTTGGGAGATACTTTTGGCAGTTCCGGGCATCTGCGCCCGGCCGACCGCCACATCTGCGCCGGTGCTGGCCATAGATGGCCAAAGCATGACCATCTCTTAACTTGAAAGCCGCCCCGACGCTGCTTAAATTTCACCTAGACGACTGAAAACAAACGAAAATCAGCCGCCATCACCACCCTACCCAATGGCTTTCAGCGCAGCTGGATCGCCCGCTGCCGGGTATGGCCTGAAGTAAAGGAGAAGTAACATGAACACCTATGTGAAATCGGGTTTTGCTGCTGCTGTTGTTGGCCTGGGAATTTTGGCGACTGGCGGCTCCGCCTATGCCGCTCCCGGCTGCCTTGCCCCTGACCAGTCCAGCCAGTCGCTGGTCGAACACAGCGATGCCATGCAGGATGCTGTCACCGCAGCCGATGCTAAGGGCTTCCGCTGCGATGTCGTAGCGTCCGAGGTTTCGGTCCGCCAGCCCGGCGCCAAGGCGATCAAGGTGGCCCCGAAGGCCCCCGTGGCAGCGCCCAAATACGATATGCCGCTGAGCATCATGGGCGACTAATTCGCTACGATGCCAGGGCGCCCACGGGCGCCGGGCAATCACTCGCTGATGATTGTATACCCCGACCCGGAATTGCCGGAGCTCCGGGCCGGAGTGGGCGAGACGCCATCCGACCACCCGCCCCCTGGACGCGACTTGCCGACACCGCTGCCCAGCAGGCGCTGCTTCGGCTATTCCGCCGCCTGCTTGAACTCCGCCACCCGGCCCATCCGGGCTGGCATGGCATCGGGATGCTCGGCAAAATACTGCCGGCGGGCATCGAGCACCTTCGGTCGGTTCTGTGTCGCCCATTGGCCGATTGCCTTGAGCGGCACCTGCAGGTCACGCCCCAGATCGGTCAATTCATAATCCACCCGCGGCGGAATCGATGGGGTCACCGTGCGGGTCACGAAGCCATCCATCTCCAGATCGCGCAACGTCGCTGTCAGAACCTTCTGGCTGATGCCGCCGATGGTGCGCTTGATCTCGCCGAATCGCATTGGCCCGCCCGCCAATTGGGTGATGATCAGCACGGTCCATTTGCCCCCGATCTGGTGCAAAATTTCGCCGACTGGACGGCAATCGTGGTGGGGATCAATTGGTTTCATTTTGGTGCCTGACGTATCGAAAAAGTGCCGTCTTGCGGCGAATTTCACAGTCACTCATATAGCGTCAGTCACCAACGGATACCAGTGAGATTATCGTGAAAACTGTCGCAGTCATGGTCGGAAGCCTGACCAAGAATTCCATCAACGCCACTTTTGCCAAGGCCTTGGAAAAGCTGGCTGCGGGCCAGCTCAAGTTCGACTATCTCGATATCGGCAGCCTGCCCCATTACAACAACGACCTGTGGGATAACCCGCCCGAGGCTGTCACCAAGCTCAAGGCTCAGATCACCGCCGCCGATGCCGTGCTGATCGTTATGCCGGAGATCAATCGCTCGTTCCCCGGTGTGATCAAGAACGCCCTCGATTGGGGTTCGCGCCCTTGGGGCCAGAGCGCCTGGCTGGGCAAGCCCGTCTCGCTCGTTGGCACCACGCCAGGCGCCGTCGGCACCGCCGTTGGCCAAAGCCACCTGCGCACCATCCTGCCGCTGTTCGACCTGGTCGTCATGGGCCAGCCCGAAGTCTATTTCCAGACCAAGCCCGGCCTGATCGACGAGCATTTCGAGGTCACCGACGACACCACTCGCGGCTTCCTCACTGGCTACCTCGACAAGTTCACCCGCTTCATCGACCACCACGGTCCTCGTGAAGTCCGCGCCATCGCGGCCGAGTAGGCTGACTGGGCACCTCTTCACCTCTCCCTAGGGGGAGAGGTCGACCCTCTTGGGTCGGGTGAGGGGGCCTTTACCGGGTGCGATGCCTGGGAAAGGCCCCCTCACCCGTCGCTACGCGCCGACCTCTCCCCCAAAGGGAGAGGTGAAGGAAGGCAAGCCTCGCCTCCGGATATGTGTCTAGGCCGCTACGTCATCCTTGGCGGCGCTGGCCGCCAAGGTGACCTTCAGCCCATCCAGCGCATCGCTCATCAAAATCTGGCAGCTCAGCCGCGAGTTCGACCGCACATCCCCGACCGTATCGAGCATGTCCTCTTCCTCGTCGCTCGGCGCCCCCACCTTATCGAGCCAATCGGCATCCACATAGACGTGGCACGTCGCGCAGGCCATCGCCCCGCCGCACTCGGCCTTGATGTTGAGGCCCCAGTCGCGGATCACTTCCATCACGCGCCAGCCCTCGAGAGCTTCCAGCTCGTGGTCTACCCCCGCCTGATCCGTGACGTTGACGATCATCAGGCGACCCCGAGCTTCTTCTGCAGCTTGGTCGAGGACGTGGTGTACTGGAACACCACCCGTTCATCGGGCGACACGATCTTCTTGGCCCGCTGCGCCATCAGCGCCGCTTCGTGGAAACCGCTGAGGATCAGCTTGAGCTTGCCCGGATAGGTATTGATATCGCCAATCGCGAACAGGCCGGGCACCGAAGTCTCGAACTTCTCGGTATCCACCACGATCAGGTTGTCGTTGAGCTCCAGCCCCCAATCGGCGACCGGACCCAGCTTCATCGTCAGCCCGAAGAATGGCAGCAACCGCGTCGCCGGAATCGACAGATCGCCCGCATCCATCGTCAGGTGCACATGGTTGATCTGACCGTCCGCGCCATCGAGCTTGGCCACCTGGCCGAGCAGGAAGTTGATCTTCCCGTCCATCACCAGTTCGCGCATCTTGTTGACCGAAGCCGGCGCCGCCTTGAACGCATCGCGACGATGCACCAGCGTCAGCGACCGCACGATGGGCTGCAAATTCAACGTCCAGTCCAGCGCCGAGTCGCCACCTCCGACGATCACCACGTCCTGGTCGCGGAAGTCGTCCATCTTGCGGACCGAATAGAACACCGACTTGTTCTCGTACTGCTCGATCTCGGGCACCGGCGGGCGCTTGGGTTGGAACGAGCCACCGCCGGCCGCGATCACCACCACCTTGGCGCGAAAAACCTCATCGGCATCGGTGGTGAGCACGAACGAGCCATCGTCCTGCTTGACCAGCGAATTGACCATTCGGTTGAAATGAAACTCCGGTGCAAACGGCGAAATCTGCGCCATCAGGTTGTCGACCAGCGCCTGCCCCGTCACCACCGGAAAGCCCGGAATGTCATAGATCGGCTTCTCCGGATAAAGCTCGGCGCATTGCCCGCCGGCCCGGTCCAGAATATCGATGAAATGACATTTGAGATCGAGCAACCCGAGTTCGAACGCCGCGAACAGCCCGCAGGGCCCCGCGCCGATCACGACAACATCGGTGACGATTTCATTTCCGCTCATAATGGTCTCAAGTCTCGTTGAGAGGGTGTCACGCCCTCAATGGTCATGGAATTGGCGCGTTCTGCCAATCTTCGCGCGAGAGGGCAAGCCCGCCTTTAGTGCGCCCGGCGCAGGTAAGGCCGCGTGCCGACCGGCACTTCGGTGATCCCGACCGGCTGGTAGAAGATCGCCACTTCCGGCAACCGGTTCTCTTCCAGCGCCTCGCGCGTCGGCTGGTGCGTCACAACGAACGCATTGACACCACAGCGGCGCATCAGTGGGATCTGGTCCTGTAACACGTCACCAACGGCGCGAATTTCGCCCTCATAGCCATAGCGCTCCGCCAGCAACCGCGCCGTCGAATAGCCCCGCCCATCGGTAAACGCCGGGAACTTGATCGCGATCGAGGAGAACCGGCCCAGATCGCCCTGCACCGTCTCGACATTGTCGCCCGGCGACACCAGCAAACCGAGCGGCGCCTGGTTATCCAGAAACGCCTCGCGATTGGCCAGGAACACCAGCAGCGGCACGTGCTTGTAGCGCGCGGACGCAGCCTCGTCGCTGTCCTCCCAGGCATGGAAGGGATCGGCGATAAAGGCGCCATCCTTGAAAAGCGTGAACTTGGCAGCGTTCATCGGCGAGGCAATCGCTCCGTTGAAATCGAAGTGGATGCCGCACTCTTTCTTGTTGAGGCCGCGCCACCGTCCGGCGCGCGGATCTTCCCCCTCGGCAACCACCGAGGTGCAAGGCGCGCAGCCGATTGATTTATAGCCCATAGAGAACAGCGGATGCTCGGGCAAGCCGTGATCGATCTTGTACTGGTTGACATCGGCATCGCTGAAATAGGCCAACGGATTGACCTTGATCCGATCGTCGCTGGTCAATTCGAAATGCGGCAGCACGCCGCGCTCCTTGGTCTGGAAGCGCTTGCGTCCGGTCACCCAGCCGCCGAACTGCTCGGTAATCGGCTCCAGCGGCTCCGTCTTGCGAATATGGCAGCAGCTATCGGGATCGGTTTCCCACAGCTCGCCCGTCGGATCGAAGCGCTTGATGTCCGTCGGATCGGGATGGATGGCGATCACATTCATCAGCCCGAGCTGCTTCTTGAGCGTCTCCACATAAGCCAGCGTCTCGGGAAAATGCTTGCCGGTTTCGAGGAAATACACCGGCAGGCTCGGATCGACCTGCGCCACCAGGTGCAGCAACACCGCCGAGTCGGCCCCAAACGACGACACGATCGCCAGATCCCCCGGCAGGATTTCATGGGCCGCCTGCCGCAGCACGGCAACCGCGTCCATCTCATCGAACATGCCGTTGAGCGCCAGAATGCCCAGCGAGCGCAGCTTGTCGGGTTTGCGTTCTGAATGGAGCATATTAAGCGTTGCCATAGAGGGCCTCCTTGAACGGCGCCTCACCCAGCCGCCGATAGGCGGCGATGAAGCTCTCGTCGGCGCTCATGCGGCGCGCAATATAAGTATCCACCAGTGTCTCGATGGCGTCAGGCACCTGCTCGGCTTCAAAGCCGGGGCCGATGATTTTGCCGATCGAAGCGTTCTCGGTGGCGTCGCCGCCCAGAGTGATCTGGTACAGCTCGCCGCCCTTCTTCTCGACACCCAGAATGCCAATATGGGCCACATGGTGGTGGCCGCAGGCATTGATGCAGCCGGAAATCTTGATCTTGAGATCGCCGATGTCCTTCTGCCGCTCTGGCGCAGCGAATTTGCGCCCGATTTCCTGCGCGATAGGGATCGAGCGCGCCGTCGCCAGCGCACAAAAATCCATCCCGGGGCAGCAGATGATATCGGTGATCAGCCCGGCATTGCCTTCGGCCAGCCCAGCAGCCACCAGCCCATCATAAACCACGCGCAGATCGCTGATCGCCACATGCGGCAGCACCAGGTTCTGCTCATGGCTGACGCGCAGTTCGTCAAACGCATAACGCTCGGCGATATCGGCCACGGCGTCCATTTGCGCATCCGTAGCGTCGCCCGGCGCGCCGCCAATCGGCTTCAGCGAAATCGTCACCGAGGCATAGCCCGGCTGGCGATGCGAATTGATGTTGTTGTCGAGCCAGCGCCCATAGGCCGGATCGATGATCGACTCATACGCCACGTCGATCTTGGTCGCCGTCCCGGTCTTGAATTCCGGCGGCGCGAAATAGGCGGTGATGCGATCCACTTCGTCCTGCGGCAGCGTCAACACGCCCCCGCGCACTTCGGCGAACTCCGCCTCCACCTGGCCCTTGATGGTCTCCAGGCCCTCTTCATGCACCAGGATCTTGATGCGCGCCTTGTACTTATTGTCCCGGCGGCCATAGCGGTTGTACACGCGCATGATGCTTTCGAGATAAGCCAGCAGGTGCTCATTGGGCACAAAACTGTTGATCAGCTTGGCAATCATCGGCGTGCGGCCGAGACCACCGCCAACCCAGACTTCCCAGCCGATTTCGCCGGCCCCATTGGTGGCCGCCTGCAAGCCGATATCGTGGAAACGAATAGCCGCCCGGTCGTTCGGCGCGCCCGTCATGGCAATCTTGAACTTGCGCGGCAGATAGGTGAATTCGGGATGCAGGCTCGACCACTGCCGGATGATCTCGGCGATAGGGCGTGGATCGATGATCTCGTCGGCAGCGGCTCCGGCAAACTGATCCGCCGTCGTATTGCGAATGCAATTGCCCGAGGTCTGGATGGCGTGCATTTCAACCGAGGCGAGTTCGCTCAGGATCGCCGGCACGTCGCGCAGCTTGGGCCAGTTGAACTGGATGTTCTGGCGCGTGGTAAAGTGGCCATAGCCGCGATCATAGGTCCGCGCGATATGGGCAAACTTGCGCATCTGCCGGCCATTGAGCGTGCCATAGGGCACCGCGATGCGCAGCATATAGGCGTGCAATTGCAGATAGAGCCCGTTCATCAGCCGCAGCGGCCGGAACTGGTCTTCGCTCAATTCGCCCGACAGACGGCGCGCCACCTGATCGGCAAACTGCGCCGTGCGGCCTTCTACGAAAGCCGCGTCGAATTCGTCATATCGATACATGACCGTCCTCATCCAGATGCTGGCGGCCGAAAGTCTCGCCGTTCCATGCGATTGTCGTTGGCCCGGCGGCCCGGATGCGCTCGCGCATGCGCTTGGGAATCAAGTGCCCGTTGAGGTCCTCGACCTCTTCGATTTCTACCCCGACGATACGCCCGGTCGCCTTGGAGGCAGCAATTGCTGCGTCCCGCGCCTCGGTCTCGTCCTTGCCGAACAGTCGCGCCGCCTGCAGGCTGTCCTGCCACTCGCCGTGTTTGTCGAGATATACCGCCGCGCCCGAAGTCAGCTCATTGGCTGCTAGTATTTCCATGCTCATGCCACCTTGAAGCCCTGCGCTGCGATCGCGGCATTGTCTGCCCAATCGCCAGCCGCAACGGCTTCGCCTACGAAAATGATTGCCGGCCCCTCGGCCAGCTCCAGCGCGCCGGCCGACAGTGCGCCCAGCGTGCTGCGATAGAATGACTTATTGGCGCGCCCGGCATTCACCACCACGCCTACCGGCAGGCCTGCCGAAGCGCCCTGCCCGATCAGCCGGCCCGCCACTTCAGGCGCAATCGACTTGCCCATGTAGAGCGCCAGCGTCAGGCCAGACTGCGCTAGAGAGGCCCAATGGGCCAGGTCGCTGTCATCGGCGCCATGCGCCGTCGCCATCACGAACCCGCTCGAAACCTTGCGCAGCGTCACCGGTGTCGCCGTATCGGCCGCCGCCGCCAAAGCCGCGCTCACGCCCGGCACGATCTGGTAGCCGATACCGGCCTTGCGCAGCGCCGCGATTTCCTCGCCCGCGCGCCCAAAGATCATCGGATCGCCCGACTTCAGCCGCGCCACCTTCTTGCCCTCACGCGCCAGCCGCACGATCAGCGTATTGATCTGCGCCTGGCTAAACGAATGATGCCCCTTGGCCTTGCCGACATCGATCTGCTCGGCATCCCGACGACCCATCTGGACCACCGCCGACGGCACCAACTGATCGTGCACGATCACATCGGCTTCCTGCAGCAGCCGCTGCGCCCGCAGCGTCAGCAAATCCTCGGAACCCGGACCAGCCCCGATCAGCCAAACCACGCCCTGCCCGGTCTGGCCTGCAGCATGCCGCTCCAGCAAAGCTGAAGCCGCAGCCTCGCCGCCGCCATGCAGTTCCGCCGCCTCGATTTCGGGCGAAGTCACCAACGCTTCGTAGAACCGCCGGCGCGCCGCACCTTCATGAATCAGGCTCTCGACTTTTTGACGTAACCCACCGGCGAGCCTGGCGATTTCGCCGATCCTTGGCGACAGCATCGCCTCGATCCGCGCCCGCACCAGCCGCGCCAGCACCGGCGCATCGCCTTCGGTCGAAATCGCCACCGTCAGCGGCGCCCGATCGATAATGGATGGCGTATAGAAATCGCATTCGGCCGGCACATCGACCACATTGAGCGGAATGTTCCGCGCCCGCGCAGCGACCTTGGCGGCCTCCGCATCGGCGCTGTCCTCGGCCACGAAAACCAGCGCCGCATTATCGAGATCTGACGCAACAAACCCGCGCTGCAAAACCTCGACCACGAACGCCGAAAAATCGATCTCAATGTGCTGGGAAATAATCACGACCTTAGCGGTCGTCTTAGTCACCAATCGGACTTTGTTGAGGGCCTCTTCACCACCGCCGATGATGACGATGCGTTTGCCCTGAACTTTGTAGCTCAACGGAAATGTGTTGAGGTCGCCCATTGGATTCCTGTCAGTGAGAGCCGGAAACTACAGCAAATGCGGACTTCACAGCAAGGCATTGAAATTCAATCGCTTTTATATTTCCCGCTGAGGCGCGCCCGTAGAACGCCGCGCGGGACTTGTTGGCAAACCCGCTAAAAGAATCTTTGCCGGGCCGGAGAGAAGAAAATTCTACTTCGCTTAAGGAGCAAATCCCTCAGTCGACACCCTCCCCCTTTGCGGGGAGGGATCAAGGGTGGGGGGATGTTTGGCCCGGTCCCAACATCGTGGCTCCGAACACCCCCACCCAACCTCCCCGTCGAGGGGGAGGAGCCGCATCGAGTTTATGAAGCGCTCAGCGCTTCATCATATTAGCCCTGCCGCGTCGGCACATGCAGCACCAACCCATCAAGCACATCCTTGATCTTGATCTGGCACCCCAGCCGACTCGTCGGCTTCACATCAAACGCAAAATCCAACATGTCTTCTTCCATGTTCGACGGCGGCCCGACGACTTCGGTCCAGGCATCATCCACGTAAACATGGCACGTCGCGCAGGTACACGCCCCGCCGCATTCCCCGATAATGCCGGGCACGCCATTGATCACCGCGGTCTCCATCACGGTCGAACCGTTCTGCGCCTCGGTCTCGATGCGCTCGCCATCGGGCTCGACGAAAGTCACTTTAGCCATGTCAAAATCCTATAGAGGCGCTCAAGCGTCGAGCAGCCGTTCGAGATGGTGATAGTCGATTCCGAAGAACGCTTTTGTGGCGGCAATCTTGTCGGCGACGGTTTTCGCGTCGGCGGGCTTGTTCTGCTTCTCCGCAACGATCAGCACATTCTTGGGCGTATGCGCATCGGAGATGAATTCGAAGACTTTGGTCTTGTAGCCATGCTGTTCCAGCAGCATCGCACGCAGCCCATCCGTTACCATTTCCGCCTGCCGCTCCATGAACGTGCCATGGCGCAACAAGAAATCCAGCATGCTGGCTGGTTGCGGGTGCGATTCCATCTGGCGGCGGATCTGTTTGTGGCAGCAAGGGGCAACTGTGATGAGAGACGCCCCTGAACTTATCCCCTTGAAGATGGCGTCGTCAGTGGCCGTGTCGCAGGCGTGCAATGCAATGACCGCATCGGCGCCGCTGGCGTCATAGTCGATGATCGAACCCTGCTCGAAACGAAGCCCATCGAATCCCGATTGGCGAGCGATGTCGTTGCACAGCTCGACCAGTTCTGCCCGATACTCGACACCCACCATTTCAACCGGCCGTTTGGCCACGTTGACCAGGTAGTCATAGAGCGCAAACGTCAGATATCCCTTGCCCGCGCCCATATCGACGATCCTGGGAACATCCCCCGGGATGGCCTGAATCAGCGGCGCAAAGATTTCGACCATCTTGTTGATCTGTCGGAACTTATCCTGGCTGCCATTGAGCACGTTGCCATCGGCACCTGTGATCTTGAGCGCATGCAGATACGGCTTCTTGCCCGCGTCGATCATGCGGTTCTTGGCCCGGTCATGGTCGCCCGACGGCGCTTCGCGTCCCGCCACGTCCGTGCGCTTCAGCCGAACCTTATCCCCGTTCCGCTCGAAGCTCATATCGAACCCCGTCGTCGCCAATTGCGCACTGCGGAACTCCGCTGTCAGCGCCGTCCGCAAAGCCCCGATCGCCTCCGGCTGGATCAGGTTCTTGATGATATCGCGCGTCTTGTAGTGGAAGGTGAAGCTGAACTTATCCCCGCCCTTGACCACGATCTTCTTGACGTCGATCGACTTCAAATCGACCTCGCCCCCGTGGTAACCAGCAAGCTTCAACTTCACTAACGCATTGTTAGCAAAGGAGTTTTTGACTTCGCCCAGAAATTCTTCGGTGCGTTCGGAGGAACTCAATGCCGTTCCTTGGTGGTCATAAACCGCAATTTTGGAAAGTCCTGCTTAGCCCGATCGGCCCACCAAGCGTTCTGCGCCAGGAACACCGGAGCCCCAGTACGGTCCTCGGCTATGTTCGTTTTCTGCACAGCGATAAACTTCTTCAGCTCTTCCGGATCGTCACTCTCGATCCAGCGCGCCACCTCGAAATTGAGGCTCTCGAAGGTGATCGGCACGCCATATTCCTTGGCGATGCGGGCGCCCAGCACTTCAAGCTGCAACGGCCCCACGACACCCACGATCCAGTCCGATCCCAGCACGCGGCGGAACACCTGCGCCACGCCCTCTTCCGCGAGGTCACTCAAGGCCTTAGCCATCTGCTTGGTCTTCATATGATCGGTCAGGCGCACACGGCGGATGATTTCCGGCGCGAAGTTCGGAATGCCCGTCACATTGATATTGGCGCCCTCGGTCAGCGTATCGCCAACGCTCAGCGTGCCATGGTTCGGAATGCCGACGATATCGCCCGCCACCGCCTGCTCCGCCAGCTCACGATCATGCCCAAAAAAGAACATAGGATTGGACACGGCCATGTCCTTGCCCGACCGCACATTCTTCAGCCGCATCCCGCGCACGAACGTGCCCGAACATAGCCGCACGAACGCAATCCGGTCCCGGTGATTGGCGTCCATATTCGCCTGCACCTTGAACACAAACCCGCTGACCTTGCTGTCATCTGGTTGAATCGGCTCAGGAATTGCCGGCTGTGGGCGCGGCTCCGGCCCCCACTCACCCAGCGTCCGCAACAGTTCCGCCACGCCAATCCCCTTAAGCGCCGACCCAAACAGCACCGGGCTCAAATGCCCTTCGTGAAAGGTTTTCAGGTCGAACGCCGGCAGCATCGCCGTCGCCATTTCCAGCGTCTCAATCGCCGTCATGAATACGGCATTATCGACCAAGCTCTCATTATCGAGCAGGTCTTCGATGGCATTGTACTCCGCAATCGGCTTCCCCTGCGGGCTGACGACGCGCTTTTCTTGCAGGTCCAAATAGCCGCCGAAATCGACGCCCTGCCCGATCGGCCACAGCACCGGCGTCAGGTCGAGCGCCAGCTTGCTCTGGATTTCGTCGATCAGGTCGAGCGGCGCCAAGCCCTCGCGGTCCACCTTGTTGATGAAGGTGATGATCGGAATGTCGCGCAGGCGGCAAACCTCAAACAGCTTAAGTGTCTGGGATTCAATGCCCTTTGCCGCGTCGATCACCATGATGGCGGCGTCTACTGCAGTCAGCGTGCGATAGGTGTCCTCGGAAAAGTCCGAGTGGCCTGGCGTATCGAGCAGGTTCATGGTGAGCCCGTCGAACTCGAACGTCATCACCGACGAAGTGATGGAAATCCCGCGCTGCTGCTCGATTTCCATCCAGTCCGAACGGGTCGAACGCGCCCCGGCCTTGCCGCGCACCGCGCCGGCCTGCTGGATCGCCCCGGCAGCCGACAGCAGCCGTTCCGTCAGCGTGGTCTTGCCGGCGTCCGGGTGCGAAATGATGGCGAAGGTCCGGCGCGTGCGGAACGCTTCGACGATGGGCCGGGCTTTGACCTCGGCGGCGGTTGACATGGTCATGGGTACTGCTGAACTGTTGCGGCCGCAGCATTGGCGGCAAGTTGCGCGCTATATAGGCGCTGGCGCGGACAGGGTCAAATTGCAGGAGCAGCTCATTGAGCGAAACGCACCGCGCCACGGCGATCATCCCGACCAGCGACCTTGATGCCAGTCAGGCCTTCTACGAGCTTCTCGGGTTTACGTTGGCCAGCGACTACGGCGACTATCGAATCCTGACCGATGGGCGAGGTTGGGATCTTCACCTACGGCAACAGGCCAACTGGCCGCCCACGCCTGAGGACAATCCGTTCGGCCTCTATCTATATGTGGACGATGTCGACGCTGTCGCGGCCAGGGTGCGCGATCGCATCATCGAGAAAGGCGCGCCACACCTCAAGCCTTGGGGAACCTACGAGTTCGCCGTCAGTGATCCCAGCGGGACGCTGGTCCGGGTCGGTCGCGCGGCGAAGAGCTAGATCGGCTCGTTGCTCAGCATTTCCGCAACGAACGCGCTAACCTCTTCCACCGCTACGCCAATGTCATCAATCTGCTCGGGGCTGAGCGGCCGACCGGCTTTGAGCTCGGTCTCGGCGGCGCGGGCCAATTCGGCGATGGACCAGGCGCCAACGCCGCTGGCGGCGCCTTTGAGCGAGTGCAGGTTCAACGCCAGATCATCGAAGGTGCTCGATTGCTGCAGCCGCGCAAAATACGTCTTGGCAGTGGTGTCGAACAGCCGCAGGATTTCATGCTCGAGACCGGCATCACCCAGGCATTGGCGCGCCAGATGAACCAGGTCGATCGGGCGCGCTGGACGTCGGGAAATGTCGGCGCCCGGATTTTCGGCGGAGACTGCGTTCTGGGCCATCCAGCATCACCTCGTTCACGCGGCCAGCTTCCGGCTGTGGAAAATTCCGCATGCCACAACCCTAGAAGAGGCGGGTGAACAGGTCATTAAGCCACACGTTCGCCTTTGTTAGCCCGTTTGGTGCGCCGAGTTTCCCACTCAAAAAATTAACCTTTGGGTAAGAAAGCATTCGGTTTGGTTCAAATTGAATGTATTACTGGCAATTAACCAGCGCGCGGCGGCGGAGGGTTGGGGAGACGGTTGGATGCCTTTGCATCAAATTGTCTCCAAATGGCGAGCGGTCCGAAAAGGGCTGTGGCGTCATTACAACTCATCATAGCTGCACAGTCGCTGCCGAGCCGACGCGAGAGTTGTAAAGAGTATGGCGAATAACCCCACCCCAGCAAACGATCCCGCCGCCTTGGCATTCTCAGCGGTTGAGGATGCCCTCAAGGAATCGGTTTTCGGTCTGGATGCACCGGCGCCCAAGGAAACTGCTTCCGAACGACGCCTGAGCGATTCGTCATCGACCTCAACGACCGCTGCGCCGTCACCCGGCCGCTCTGAACGCCTGCGCGCTGCCGATAAGATCGCCAGTCAGGCCGGCAATATCGCCAATGACGACCGCTTCCCGACGTCCAAAATTCTCTATGGCCTGCAGAGCAAGTCGTCCAACGCGCCGACCGTGATCGCGCTGGTGCTGTCGATCATCTGGCTGGTGGCCACCGGGGCCGCCGCCTATATCCGCTATGGCACCCAGCTGAACAATTTGGGCAGCTTTGTCGGCACCCTCGATTTCATCAGCATGGTCGCCATTCTGGTGCTGCCAGTTCTCGGCTTTTTCGCCGTCGCAACCCTGTTCCGCCGTGCCGCCGACCTGCGCAATGCCGCCTCATCGATCACTCAGGCGGCGATCCGGCTGGCCGAGCCCGAAGTCACCGCTGCCGACAAGGTCGCCTCGGTGGGCCAGGCCGTTCGCCGCGAGGTCAACGCGCTGGGCGACGGGCTGGAACGCGCCCTGTCGCGTGCCGGCGAGCTCGAAGTGATGATCCACAACGAGGTCACCGCGCTCGAACGCACCTATTCCGACAACGAATCACGCATGCGCGCCCTGATCTCCGAACTGGCCAGCCAGCGCGAAAGCGTTTTGACTAATACCGAGCGGGTCCGCGAAGCCATCACTGAAAGCCATACCGGCCTGGTGTTCGACCTCGACATGATCAGCCAGCGCATTGCCGGCACCATCGTGGAAAGCGGCGGCAACCTCACCAAGGCGCTGGAAACCGCCGGCAACACGCTGACCAATGCCTTCGGCGATCGCACCGAAGGCTTCGTCACGCTGGTGGATAACCGCACCGGTGAATTCCTGTCGGCCATCGACGATAGCGCCGGCCGCCTGGCGCTGACCTTCGAAGACCATTCCTCCACCATGTCGCGTGACTTTGAAACGCGCACCATCGAATTGTCCTCGACCATCGACAACCGCATGACGGCGCTTACCGATGCGCTCGATAGCCGGTCCACCACCCTCTCGGGCGCCATCGAAGAGCGCACCAATGCGCTGTCGAGCGTGCTGACCGAAGGCGGCTCGACGCTGCTAGAACAGCTCCGCGACCGCGGCGAGCAGGTGAGCACCGCGCTCGATCTGGTCGGCTCGCGCATTGCCGAGAATATCGGCCTGCGTTCGAACGAAGCCGAGTCGATGCTGACCTCGCTGACGCGCCAGCTCGATGAGAGCGTCTCCATCCAGCTCAACTCGCTCGATAGCCGCCTGCAATCGGCGCTGATCGAAATCAACGGCGCGTTGGACGATACGTCCGAGCGCGCCCGCATCACCCTCAGCTCGGCCGGTGCCGACTCGTTGGGCCAGTTCGACGCCCGGCTGACTGAAATCGCAGGCATTCTCGACTCGCGCCTGCAGACGCTGGATGGCGTTATCGGCGACAAGGGCGACAACCTGATCGAGCGTCTCGACGCGCAGGGCTCAAGCTTTGCCGCCCGCGCCAATGTGCTGGAAATGGCGCTGGACGAACAATCGGGTCGCTTCAACGACCTCATCACCCAGCACACGGCTGGGATTGCCGCAACGATGGAAAGCGGCAGCCGAACCGTCAACAATGCGTTGGACAGCCGCACCAAAGCTCTCGACGACACCCTGGAAAGCCGCACCCAGATTCTCAGCGAAACCCTGGAAGGCCGCACGGCAGCGCTCAGCGCAGCCCTCGAGGGTCGCACGGCCACCTTCGGCGATACGCTGGAAGGCCGTACCGCTACCCTCAGCGAAGCGCTGGAAAGCCGCACCAGGCAGCTCAACGACGCACTGGAAGGCCGCACCAAGGCCATCCATGACACGCTTGAGGGCCATTCGCGCGAAATCACCGACTCGCTGCTCGGCCATGCCGACCTCATCACCGAGGCCATGGACGGCCGCACGCAGCGACTCGACGAGTTGTTGACAACGCGCGCTGGCGAAATCAATTCCGCGCTCGACACCCGCACGCAGGAACTGAACGAGACCCTGTCTGGCCGCAGCCAGGAGATGAGCGAAGCCATCCGGCTGCGCTCGCAGGAGCTGGGCGAAACCCTCGCGGGTAGCACGTCGGCATTCGACCAGGCCATTTCGGGTCGTACGCAGCGTCTGGCCGACACCTTGGCCGAGCGCACCACTGAACTCTCGACGCAGATCGACGAGCGCGCCGGCCTGCTCACCAGCCAGTTGGATGAACGCGGCGCAGCCCTGACCAGCGCGCTGGACGGCGGCACGCAAAAGCTAGCCAGCGCGGTGGGCACTCGCACCCAGCAGCTTGCAGACGCCTTGGGCGCCCGCACCCAGCAGCTGTCCGATACCCTGGCGACCCACACCACCTCGATCGGCGAGACCATCGGCCTGCGCACCAGCGAGCTGGCCGACACCCTCATTCACCAGAGCGAAGACGCCCGCGCCAAGATCGACGGCTCGATGCGCACCGCAACCGACACCATGACCGATCGCGTCTCGTCCATGTCGGAGATGATCGCCCTCAAGGTTGCCGAAGTGAACGACAATCTGGGCCAGGGCATCGACACAGCGGTCAAGCGCATTTCCGATGCCGAAGCCGGCGTCACCGCCCGCATCGACCATGCCAGCCAGACCGTCAGCAATAGCGCCCGCAAGGCCGCCGACCTGATCGAAAGCAACGTCAACTCGGCCCGCAAGACCATTACCGATCTGGTCGATCAGCGCCTGGGCACCCTGCCCGAGGCCATCACCGCCCGCGCCGATATCACCGCTGAGCGCCTCTCGGCCCTCAATGCCTCGATCAATACCTCGATCACCCAGTCGATGGCCGATCTCGAAGCCGGCGCCGACCGGATCGAGGAAACCATCTCCACCCGCATCACGCTGGCGACAGAGGCCATCTCCAACGACGTCACCAGCACTGCCAACCGCATGGACCTGGCTGTCCGCTCGGCGCTCGACCAGATCCGGGTCGCCGCGACCGATATCGACCAGCTCGTTTCGGTCCGTGCCGTCGGCGCCGTCGATACTATCAGCCAGCGCCTGGCCGATGTGAATCGCTCCGTCGATCAGCAGACCAATGCCTTCGCGGCGCTGGTCAGCGAAAAATCCGAGCAGTTGCAGAATGCCCTGCACGGCCATGGCAACCTGCTGCGCGACGCTCTGGGCGAGAATGCCCGCGAAGCCGAAGCCATCATGTCGGTCTCGACCTCGCGCATCCTCACCGACGTCACCGCCGCTCTGGGCAAGCTGAACGACAGCAACCTGCTGCTGCAGCGCGTGCTCGATGCCTCGACCGCGAACCTGGCGAACCTGGAATCCACCGTCGCCCAACAGACCTCGACCTATTCGTCGACCGTCCGCGAGGCCATCGGCCAGACCGAACAGGCCGGCGCCATGGTCAGCCAGCACGTCGGCGCCCTGCAGGCCACCATCCGCTCGATGGTCGGCGAATTCTCCAGCGTTCTGGGCAAGCTCGATGCCGAAGCCGTCAACATGCAGCAAGCCTCGGACTCGCTGGCCAATACCAGCGGCGTGGCTCTGGAAACCCTCGAAGACCGCCGCGGCGCCATGGATGCCTTGGCCTCCAGCTTCGCCTCGCGCGCCGACGACATTGATGGCCGCATGCGCCTGTTTGCGCAATCGATCGCCGATACGGTCAACGATACCGAACGCCGCCTGATCGGCGCCCGCCGCGCCATGGACGATGCCTTGCAGGCCACGACCCATACGGTGACCAACGCGCTCACCACCACGACGGCGGCCGTCAATGAAGCGCTGACCACCACCTCGGTCAACATCACCGACGTGCTGACTTCGACCACGTCGAGCGTCAACGACGCGATGTATTCGACCAGCGAGCGCTTCACCACGACGCTCAACGCTAATTCGGCACAGGTCGATGGCGCCCTGCTCCGCGCCAGCGATGCCGCTGCCGCCGCGCTCAGCCAGACCACTAACGTCGTCAAGAACGCACTCTCCGACAATGCCGGCCAGGTCAGCTCGCTGCTCTCCGACAATGCCTCGCGGGTCAACGCGGCGCTCAGCAGCAATGCCGCCCGCGTGGACGAGACCCTCAACCAGACCAGCGCGCGCATCGACGATACGCTCAGCCACACCAGCGAGCGGGTCAGCGAAGTGCTGGCCATCACCACCGGCAACGTCAACGACGTCCTCAACTCGACCACCGGCACGCTGGCCGATGCAATCAGCGAAAGCTCGGCCAACGTGCGCAATACCGTGGCCTCCCATACTGGCCAGTTGCGCCAGGCGCTGGACCAGACCACCGGCACGTTCCGCCAGGCCATGGACCAGACCACCGAGGAAGTGGCCGCCCGTCTCGGCGATTTCCGCGACACTGCCGACACCCAGGGCCAGCGCGCCAATGCTGCCCTGCGCCAAGCCCAGCAGACCATGATCGCCGAAATGCAGAAGGCCATCGAGGAAGCCACCGTGCGCTTCAACGATACCGCCAAGGCCATGCGCGACACCGCCAAGGAAGTGGGCAGCGAACTCGAAGCCACCCGTTCCGAGCTACAGCGCGGCGTCAGCGAACTGCCAGAGGAAACCCGTGCCAGCGCCGCCGCCATGCGCCGCGTCGTGGCCGAGCAGATCGAGGCCCTGAGCGAACTCAACGCCATCGTGCGGGCCCAGCCGGCAACGCGCGACCTTAACGACCGCCGCCCACCGGCCCCGAGCCGTCCGGAACCCCGCGCCGAGGCCCCCTATCAGGCTCCGCGCCAGGTCGAGACCTATCGCCCAGAGCCTCAGCGGCAGGAGCCGGCTCGCCAGGAGGCAGTCCGTCAGGAACCCGTGCGCCAGGAGCCTGTCCGTCAGGAGGCGGCCATCCAGGACGTGCTGCGTCCGACCCCGCAGCGCCAGGAACCGGCTCGCCCGGACACCTATCGTCCCGAACCCCAGCGCCAGGCACCGCCACAGCGCGAGCCCGAGCCCCAGCCCGTGGCTGCGGAAGCCGCATCGGCAGCGCCGTCGGCCAATGACGGCGGCTGGCTGCGCGACGTGTTGCGCAATGCCACCGCCAAACAGGCCAGCGCCCAGCCGCAGCAGCAGGGCCTCTCCGGCCTGACCGATGAGATTGCCCGCTCCATCGACGACGCGGCCCTTGCCGATGCCTGGACCCGCTACCAGGCCGGCGAATCCAACGTGTTCTCGCGCCGCATCTATTCGCTGACCGGCCAGGGCACCTATGATGAAGTGCGAAAGAAGTTCCAGCGCGACGCCGACTTCGCCCGCACCGCCAACGCCTATATGTCCGAGTTCGAGCAGCTTCTGAAACGCGCCGCCGCCGGCCCCCGCGCCGCCGCCGAAACCCACGAATACCTGCTCTCCGACCGCGGCAAGGTCTACACCACCCTGGCCCATGCCAGCGGCCGCCTGAACTAAGCTTTTTGAGGCAACGTCGCCAAAACGGCCCCGGGAAACCGGGGCCGTTTTGGTTTGTGGGGGGTTTTAGGGCCTGAAAGAGCGTGCTTCAACTGACGGGATGAACCTGCTGAGCAGTCGTCACCCTCCCCCTTGCGGGCAGGGATCAAGGGTGGGGGAATGTTTAGCCACGATCCAAAATCGTAGCTCCGAGCACCCCCACCCTGCCTCCCCCGTCAAAGGGGGAGGAGCCGCTCCACTCTTTCGGGGCAAATCCAGATCAACCCATCGGCAGAACACTCGAAAGAGGCCTGTGCAAGAAGACCGTCGAGCGGTGACAGCGTGGTAGCGGCCATCTAGGCTCATTGTCAGTAGACCGAGGGCCCACCATGCGATCCTACCTGCGCCAGCGCGTCGTCGGTGAAGCGGCGCATGTGGATTTTGCGGAGCTGTTCTTCGACCTGGTGTTCGTGTTCGCGGTCACCCAGGTGTCCCACACCCTGCTGGCGCATTTGAGCTGGCAGGGCGCGATCCAGGCGGCCATCGTGCTATTCGCCATGTGGTGGGTCTGGATCTACACCGCCTGGGCCACCAATTGGCTCGATCCGACGCGCCCCGTGGTCCGGCTGATGCTGTTCGTGCTGATGCTTGCGGGACTGGTGTTTTCCACCTCCATCCCCGAGGCCTTCGGCGAACGCGGCCTGCCGTTTGCACTCGCCTATGTGTTCATGCAAGTGGGCCGCTGCCTGTTCACCGCCTGGGCGATGCGGCGCGACACGCCCGACAACGCGGTCAATTTCCTGCGCATCAGTTCATGGCAGGCGTTTGGCGGCGTATTCTGGATTGGCGGCGCCTTCCTGCCGCAAGACCAGCGCATGGTGGTCTGGGCCATCGCCGTAATCGTCGAATACGCTTCCCCGGCGCTTGCCTTCTGGACACCCTGGCTGGGCAAGACGGCCCTCAACGCGCTCGATGTCGAAGGCGGCCACATGGCCGAACGGGCCGGCCTGTTCATCATCATCGCGCTGGGCGAATCGATCCTGGTCACTGGCGCTACCTTCGGTGAGGCCCATTTCGATGGACTGACCGTGACGGCGTTCATCGTGGCCTTTATCGGCTCGGTGGCGATGTGGTGGATTTATTTCAACAACAGCGCCGAGCACCACACCGTGCCCGACCACATGGATGCCGAGACGGTCAAGCGCAGCAGCGACCTGGCGCGCAATGCCTACACCTATTTCCACACCATCATCGTCGCCGGCATCATCGTCTCCGCCGTGGGGGACGAACTGGTGCTGGCCCATCCGACCGGGCACCATGCCGACCTTGGCACGGTGCTGACCATTGTGGGCGGCCCCCTGCTCTATCTGTGCGGCACCAGCCTGTTCCAGGGCACGGTGCGCCGGCGATGGCCAGTCTCCACCGGTGTAGCAATCGTATTGCTGATCGGATTGTGCCTGATCGGCGGCAACGTCGAACCACTGCCGCTGGCGGCGATAACGGCGCTGGTACTAGTGGGCCTTGGCGCGTGGGATACGATTTTGCGCGAACGCCGCGCAAACGCGCACGCCTAGTTGACGCTCAGAGCATCCTTCTTGGGCGCCACCATGGCCTTGGACAACCAGATACACAGTGCGCCCACGGCAGCGAAAGCCGCCGCGACGAAATAGCCGTGCGGCCCCAAGGCGCCGACGATCCAGCCGAAGCCCACCAGGGCGATGACCGACATGGCCTGCTGCGCCACCACGAAATAGCTCTGCGTTTCGGCAGCGATGTCCTCGCTGGTCCAGTTGGCGATGAAGTGCACCCCACCCAGATAGCCCAGCGCAAAGGTGACGCCGTGCAGCATCTGCAACGGAATCAGCAGCCAGACCGGCGGCGAAAACGCCATCGCCACCCAGCGCAACACGGTGACGCCCGCCGAGATCAACAGCACCGTTCGCGCCGACACCCTTCCACCAAAGAACCGCCACGCGAACATCATTGCGGCTTCGGAAAACGCCCCCAGCGCGATCAGTGGGCCGATAATGTCCTCCGAAATCCCCTGCTGCTTCCACAGCAAGGCGGCGAAGGCGTTGAGAATCCAGTGGGTGCCATAAATGATAGAGAATCCCGCCAGCGGCAGCAGGAACCAGGGCTTGAGCACTTCGCGCAGCTTGCTCGCTACCGGCCGGGCCGCGCCGATAGTGGCCTCGTTCACCGGAGCGCGGAATTTGGGCAGGAACAGCGCCACGGCGGCACGCAGCAGCACCAGGCCGATGAACAGCGGCACGAAAATATCGGAGCCGAACCAAACCACCAGGAACCCCGTCCCGGCATTGAGCAGCATATAGCCCACGGTGCCCCAGGCGCGAATCGTGCCGAAATCGGTGCCGTTGCGGCGGGTCATGCGCATGGTGGCGGCATCCATCACTGGGCCGATGGCTCCGGGCGGCAGCGAGGCCAGCGTCCAAACCAGCAGGATGCCCCAGAATTCGTTGACCCAGAGCAGCCCGATGGGAATGATGCCGGCGATCAGCGCGCCGATGACGATCACCTGCCGCCAGTCGCTGGCCCGGTCGGCGATGCGGCCCACCACCAGGTTGAGCGCTATGATCAGAAAAATCGGCAACGCATTGATGATGCCGGTCTGTTCGGGATTGATGCCCTTCTCTGCCAACCATATCGGCAGGAACACCACCGACGCGCCACCGGCCATGAAATAGGTAAAGTAAAAGGCGGTCGTGCGCAGTTCGGGGGAAACGCGGGGAGCCACCTCGGTCAAAGCCATGCTGAAGAATAACTCGGTTGCATGCGGCCCGCGCTCGAGCGGCGGCAAGTCAGAGAACGGTCAATATCGACCAGCCATATCGATTTCATAGGGCCAGTCAATGCGCATCCTTGGCGGGGCGCAGGCGCAGCGACACCAGCACGCAGGCCACCGCCAAAGCGCCCGCAATCGAGGAGGCGAGATACGCATGCGTGCCAAAGTGGGTAATGAGCAGACCAAATCCCATCAGCGCGATGACAGAGACACCCTGCTGCAGCACATTGGCAAATCCCTGCGCCTCCGCTGCGATTTCCTCGCGCGTCCAGTTGGCGATAAAATGCACGACGCCGAAATAGCCGACCCCGAAGGTCAGCGCGTGCAGCGTCTGGATGACGAACAGCACCGGCACGGGTGGGCTGAACGCCATGATGGCATAGCGCACGATTGCCGCAATGGCCGCCAACAGGATCATATTGCGAGCGCTGAACCGGCCACCAATGCGCCGCCAGACAAACATCATCACCGCTTCCGCGGCGGCCGAAATGGCCAGCAACGGGCCGATATAGTAATCGGGCACGCCATCGACGTGCCAGAGCAGGGCCGAAAACGTCCCGATAATGGCGTGGCTGGAATTGACCAGGGCAAACGCCAGCAGCGGCAGCACGAACCAAGGCTTGAGCACCTCGCGCAGTCGGCTAGCACCGGGACGCGCATTTACGGCGGCCAGGGTCGCGGCCTGCGGCGGAGCCCGGAACCGCGGCAATTGCAAAGCGGTCAGGGCGCGGGACAGCGCCATCGCAAAGAACAGCGGCACGAAGGCATGCGGGCCGAAAACGGTGGCGACCACGCCCGTGCCGGCAGCGCCGACCACATAACCCACCGTGCCCCAGGCGCGAACAGCGCCGAAATCGGTGCCGTTGCGCTGGGTCAACCGCACTGTGGCCGCATCGATGACCGGCGGAATAGCCCCGGCCGACATGGTGCAGAAGGCCCAGACCAAAAGGATGCCCCAGAACTCGTTGACGAAGAACAGGCCAATGGGAAAGGCCGCGCCCAGCAACGACAGGATGAGGATGACCGTGCGCCAGTCGCCGGCCTTGTCGGCCAGGCGCCCGATGAACAGGTTGAGAAGCAGCAGGCCAAATACCGGCACGGCGCTGATGACACCGATCTGGTCGGGATGAATGCCCTTCAGCGTCAGCCAGATGCCCAGATAAACCGAGGCGACGGCGCCAGTGCCGAAGACCGTGAAGTGAAAGACCGACGCGCGGAATTCGGGGCTCGCCCAGCGCGCCAATGCAGCCGACATAAAAATGAACTCCGGGCGAAATAACCACCCGGTTCGTTTCCTGCCGCCAACCGTCCCGCCGCGCAAGGGCGGATCGGCCACAGGAGCGACGATTTCAGCCGGCAGTGGCCAATTGTGAAATCATCTGCCCCAGCGGCACTAGTGCGCCGAGGAACTGGGCGGCACTGGCCGAATAGGTAAAGCTCTCGCCCAGCCGGCGCGCGGCATGCCGCGACAGGGTCAGCGCCCGGCTGACCGCAGCGCCGAGGTCCACATCCAGCGCGCCGGCCTCAGAATCGGTGACGATGTCCTTGGGACCCGTGACCGGATAGGCCGCGACCGGCACGCCCGAGGCCAGCGCCTCGATCAGCACATTGCCAAAGGTGTCGGTACGGCTGGGAAACACGAACACATCGGCGCTGCGATAAAGCGCCGCTAGTTCTTCGCCGAACTGATAACCAAGGAACACCGCGTCGGGATAATCGCGCTCCAGCGCTGCACGATCCGGTCCGTCACCAACCACGATCTTGGTGCCCTCCACATTCAACCGCAAAAAGTCCTCAACCGATTTCTCGGCGGCCACCCGGCCCACATAGAGCAGGTGCGGCCCCGGCAGATCGAGGAAGCGCGATTTTGGCCCCGGCGAGAAACGCGCCGAATCGACCCCGCGCGACCACAGCACCAGATTGCCCAGCCCCCGCTCGGACAATTCGGCCAGCAGCGACGGCGTCGGCACCATTGTGCTCGTGGCCGGCTGGTGGAACCAGCGGAAGTAACCGTAACTCCAATCAGGATGTACCGGCATGCGGGCGGCCAGATACTCGGGAAACCGCGTATGGAAGCTCGTGGTGAAGGCCAGGCCCCGATCGAGGCAATATTGCCGCGCCTGCAGCCCCAGCGGGCCTTCGGTAGCGATATGGATATGGTGCGGCGCGACCCCGTCGATGAAGGCACCCACGCTGCTCTGCGTCGCCAGCGATAGCCTTATTTCGGGATAGGTCGGCACCGGCAGGGTCCAGAACCGCTCCGGCGTCAGATATCGCACCTCGATATCGCGCCGCTCAAGTTCTCGCCCGAGCGATTCGAGCGTGCGAACCACGCCGTTGGTCTGGGGCCGCCACGCATCGGTAACGATCAGGACGCGGCGCGCCGCAGCCTGAATTTGCGCGGCTCTCCGGCCGCCATCTCGGTCCATTTGACCAGTTCGAACTGGCCATCCGGGGTTTCCACGATCGCTGTGCACGATTCCACCCAGTCACCCGTATTGATGTAGTGGATACCTAACCTGTCGTGCATGTCGGCAAAATGAATGTGGCCGCAAATAACGCCATCGACCCCCGAAACCTTGGCCTCGTGCACCAAAGCCTCCTCGAAACGGCCGATAATACTGACGGCGTTCTTCACCTTCTGCTTGGCCCAGGCCGACAGCGACCAATATTGTAGCCCCAGCCGCCGCCGCGTCCAGTTGATAGCGATATTGACGCGCAGGGCGAAATTGTAGGCCCAGTCACCCACATGGGCGAGCCACTTGGCGTTCATCACCACCACGTCGAACTGGTCGCCATGGATGACCAGATACGTCTTGCCCAGCGCCGTGGTGTGGATGGTACGGTCGACGATTTCGACCTCGCCGAAATAGGTGCCGAGATATTCGCGCAGGAATTCATCATGATTGCCAGGCAGATAGACCACACGCGTGCCGGCCAGCGCCTTGTCGAGTAGCAGTTGCACCAGCACATTGTATTCGCTGGGCCAGTGCCACGACTTGGCCAGCCGCCAGCCGTCCAGAATGTCGCCGACCAGATAAATGGTATCGGCATCGTGGGCGCGCAGAAACGCGATCAACTGACCGACGCGGATCGGGCGCATGCCCAGATGCACATCTGAAATGAATATCGCGCGCACGCGGCGCGTTTCCCGGCCTTCGATCGTCAAGCGCGCTGTCTCCTGCTGCCCCCCGCGACCAGCGCGGACGGCTATCTTATCCGCCACGCACGCAAGAAGGAACAGGCAGCGTGAAAGACCCGGAACGCGGGTGATTCACAAGGCGAGGATCGTTTGGTCAGGACCGAATCGGCATCAATGCAATCGCGATTTCAGCGCCACGATGCGGTTGTAGCTTTCCTCGATGCGAGCCGCGAAGGCGGGGTCCTTGCCGGCCTCGTCGACCAGGATAGCCAATATCTCCTTGTCGAGCCCCGCGTGATAGGCGGCGGTATTGGAGAACAGCAGCACATCGGTGCCGGCGCGGACGGCGCGGGTGACCGTGTCGTGCAAATCGAAAAGCTTGCGGATGGCGCCCATTTCCAGATCATCGCTGATGACGACACCCTTGAAGCCGAGTTCGTCGCGCAACACACCGGTGATCCATTGCGGCGACAGCGAAGCCGGCAGCTTCTGGTCGGTGCCGGAATAGTCGGCATGGTAGAGATGGCCAACCATGATCATGTCCTCGTAGCCATCGGCGATCAGCCCGCGATAGGGATCAAGCTCGGCCTTGCTCCAGGTGCCGGTGATATCTACGAACCCCGCATGGCTATCGGCCGTGGACGAACCGTGGCCGGGGAAGTGCTTGAGCGACGTCAGCAGCCCCGCCTTGTGATGGGCATTGATAAAGGCCTGGTCGTATTGCGTCACCACCGCAGGATCGGGGCTGAACGAGCGCCCGAACTTGGCGATGACCTGATTGTTCGGATTGACGTTGACGTCGGCGACTGGCCCGAAATTGACGGTGAACCCCAGCGCCGCGATATCCTGCGCCATGCTGGAATAGATCGCTTCGGCCTTCTGCGGTGAATAGCCGGAGGCGACGGTCGCGGCACTGGGAATTTCGAGGAAACCGACATCGCGCGTCAACCGTTCGACTGCGCCACCCTCCTGGTCGAGGGTGATAAACGGCGGCAATTCCGGCGAGGCGGCCTTGAACGCGCTGTTCATTGCTTTGACGGCATCGAGGCTTTTCACATTGGTCTTGAGATACATGACGCCGCCCAGGCGCCCGGCCGCGATTTCGTCACGCAGGGCCTTCACCGAGGCATCGTCCGCGTCATCACCCTGAAAGCCGATCACGATCATCTGCCCAGCCATCTGCTCGAGCGTTGCCGCATTGGCGGAAACGAGCGGCGTGGCCAAAAGAGCCAGCGCCAGCAGCAGCCTGGTCGAAAGTGTGCGCAAGAGGAAGATCCCGGTAACGAATCGCTGCTGGCACGATGATGGGCAAAACCAGCCGAAACAATGGCGTGAGCAAAGTGGTACGGCTCAGATTATTTGCCCAGTTCCCCCCAAATAGGGGATGCTGGCATTGGCAAAACAGTGAAATGTCGATTCTGGCGGTTAGGGGCCCGTGCCGTTTTTCAACCTTTCAGCACGGGGCTGCCGCCGATTTGTCGGACGGGAATCTTGGGGTTCCCGTCCGATTTTTTTGGGTCTACCGGTTCTGCCGGTTCTCGATCAGATCGGTCACCACTGCCGGGTCGGCCAGCGTCGACGTATCCCCCAATGACCCAAAGTCGTTCTCGGCGACCTTGCGCAAAATCCGGCGCATGATCTTGCCGCTGCGGGTCTTGGGCAGGCCGGGCGCGAACTGGATGAGGTCCGGCGACGCAATCGGGCCGATTTCCTTGCGCACCCAGTTGCGCAATTCGCTCTTGAGCGCGTCAGTCCCAACCTCGCCGCCCATCAGTGTGACATAGCAGTAAATCCCCTGCCCCTTGATGTCGTGCGGATAGCCAACGACCGCCGCCTCGCTTACCTTGGGATGCGCCACCAGAGCGCTTTCCACTTCTGCAGTACCAAGACGATGACCGGACACGTTGAGCACGTCATCGACGCGGCCGGTGATCCAGTAATAGCCGTCCTCATCACGACGGCAGCCGTCGCCGGTGAAATAATAACCCTTGTAGGTCTCGAAATAGGTCGAAACGAACCGCGCATGATCGCCCCAGATGGTGCGCGCCTGCCCCGGCCAGCTATCCGCGATGGCCAGCACACCCTCGGCCTTGGTCTGCTCCTGCAGCTTGCCCTCGGGCGAAAGCACGACCGGCTGCACGCCGAAGAACGGGAAACTTGCCGAGCCGGGCTTGGTGGCGATAGCGCCCGGCAGCGAGGTGATCATGTGGCCGCCCGTCTCGGTCTGCCACCAAGTATCGACCACGGCGCAACGGCCGCGGCCCACATGAGTGTGATACCACATCCATGCTTCCGGATTGATCGGCTCGCCCACCGAACCGATGACGCGCAAGCTGGAGAGGTCTGCCGCGTCGAGGAACTGCGTGCCAATGCCCATCAGCGAGCGGATCGCTGTGGGCGCGGTGTAGTAGATGTTGACCTTGTATTTGTCGACGATCGCCCAAGAGCGCCCTGCATCCGGATAGGTCGGAATGCCCTCGAACATCAGCGTCGTCGCGCCGTTGGCGAGCGGGCCATAGACGATATAGGTGTGCCCGGTGACCCAGCCGACGTCGGCCGTGCACCAGTAGATATCGCCATCATGGTAGTCGAAGGTTAGCTCATGCGTCATCGCCGCATAGACGATGTAGCCGCCCGTTGTGTGCAGCACGCCCTTGGGCTTGCCGGTGGAGCCCGACGTATAAAGGATGAACAGCGGGTCTTCCGCATTCATCGGCTCGGGCGCGCATTCGGCCGCAACGCCCTTGGCCGCCTCGTCATACCAGAGATCGCGGCCCGCCTGCATGGCTACGGCAGCACCGGTATTCTTGACCACCAGCACCGTCTTGACGCCCGGCGCCTTCGCCAGCGCCGCATCCACATTGGCCTTGAGCGGAATGGTCTTGCCACCCCGCCGGCCCTCATCGGCGGTGATGACGATGGTGCTGGCGCAATCCTCGATGCGGCCGGCAACGGCATCGGGCGAGAAGCCGCCAAAAATCACCGAATGGACCGCGCCGATCCGCGCGCAGGCCAGCATCGCATAGGCGGCGGCCGGAATCATCGGCATGTAGATGGTGACGCGGTCGCCCTTCTTGACGCCCTGGACCTTGAGCACATTGGCGAAGCGGCACACCTCGGCATAAAGCTGGCTATAGGTAACCTTGGCGTCACTGCCGGGCGTATCGCCCTCCCAGATCAGCGCCACCTGGTCGCCACGCGTCGCCAGATGCCGGTCGATGCAATTGGCCGAAATGTTAAGCACCCCGTCCTCGAACCATTTGATCGAGACATCCGGATAGGCGAACGTCGAGTTCTTGATCTTGGTCGGTGTCTTGATCCAGTCGATGCGCTTGGCCTGTTCGGCCCAGAAGCCGTCGGGGTCGCTGACCGAGCGGGCATACATTTCCGCATATTGTTCCGGATTGACCAGCGCGTGATCGATGGTGGCCGCGCTGGGCGGAAATATGTGTTGTTCGGTCATGGATTTGGCTCCCTTCGGCTCTCCCGTCCCTGTTCTAGTGACCGGTCTCGCGCCGGGCAAGCAGGTTTCCCAACGCGCGCCACCACAACCCATTAACTGCGGCAGCGGCGCGCGCTTCGGGCTGTGCTCTCAATTTGCTACAATGTTGGACAGATGAGGTGATGCCATGGCCGAAATGCAGATCCGACCGGCGACCAACGCCGATATCGACATGATCCATGCCGAACTGATGGACGTGATCGCCAGCTCGCCGCATTACAACGACATTTTCAAGGCCCATGAAATGGGCCGGCTGACCAAGCCCTTCCTGCGGGCGCTGGTCGCCCACGATCCCTGGCACATCATGATCATGATGAGCGACGGCAAGCCCGGTGGCGCCATGGTGTCGGGCCCCGAATATGGCGCGATTTTCCGCTATTGGAGCTGGGTATTCCCCAAATTCCGCGACACCAAGCTGGGCATGTTCGGCATGCGCGCCTTCGACGAGCACTGGGACAACAACCGCTTCCACAAGGCCTATACCTTCGTGCGTCCCGAAAACGAAGTCGCCCTGCTCCTGCTGCGCCGCTACGGCTACAAGGCCCTTTTCACCATGGAAAAGCACCTGTTCGGGCAAGACTACGTGTTCGTGGAAAAGCCATACACCAAGGCTAGCGAAGGCTATGACCACGGCGTTAATTTGGGGCGGCTGGGACGATTGAAGCAGAGGCTGGGGAATTTGGTGGGGGCGTAAAGCCCTAGACGGGCGCAGCCACGTCCGCCGCCCGCCGAAACCGCTGCATGATAGACACATCGAGCTTCGCTGTGCGCAACGCCGTCCACCACAGTGCCACCGACCATAGCGTGATCGCCAGCGTTGCCGCCATGGCTGCGCCCATCAGGCCCATCGGCGGCACCAGCAGCCAGTTCAGCGCCACCAGCGCGACAATCCCCAACCCAACCGCCGGCAGGCTCGCATAGGGCCTGTCATGCATCGACAGCACCACCGAGGCCGGCCCCATCACCGAGCGAACCACCAGCGCCAGGCACAGGATCGCCAGCGGCATGGCGCCTGCAGTGAAGCTGGGCCCGAACAGCATCAGCGCGAACGGCCCCACAATGGCCATGCCGGCAAACAGCAGCAGCGACAACCCGCTGGCGACAAGGTTCGCATCCCCGATCTTGCGATTGAACGCCGCCCGATCGGCATTGACCTCGCTCTCGAAAATGTCCGGCAGCGTCACCGAATAGACAGCAGCGACTCCGAACGACACCAGCGAGAAAATCCGCGTGCAAACGCCGAAAATCGCCAACTCTTCCTTGGGCAGTGAATGCGACAACAGCAGCAAGTCGATATCGAAGAAGAAGTCGGTGGCCAACGAAATCAGCACCCATGGCAACGCGAACCGCCACCAGCGGCGCACGTCCTCGGTGCGTACCGCCGCGGTATCCGGCACCGTCTTGAGCGTTGCCATCACGAAGCCGAAATGACCGAGCGCCACCGCCACATAGGCAATAGCGATGATCCACAGCATATGGTCGAACGCCTCGGCCGGCACCGCGAACGACAGCGCCACGAGAAACGCCGCCAACACCACCATGGGGCGAAAAATTGCATCGGCGAAATAGCCGGCCAGCGGCCGCTTGAGCCCGATCAGCACCGAGCCGTTGACATGCACCAGTCCCGTGCTGAGCGCCAACACCACCAGCGGCGCAAAATGCTGGCCCAACGCGGAATCGGTCTGCCCGAGCAAGCTCAGCAACGGATACCCTGCCACTAGCAACAGCGCGAAGGTGCCCAGTACGTGGCCATAGGCACGCGTCATGAATTGAGTGAGCTGACGCTTTTCTCCGCGCGCCCGGTAATCGGCAGCGAAATACGCACCCACTGTGTGAAAGCCTAGCGGCATCACCACGGCGATCAGATTGACCGTAGCGGTGACGAGCAGATATTCACCCAATAGCTCGGCGCCCCAAAACCGCGCGATCAGCGCCTGGGTAAGAAACACCAGTCCGGAGCCGCCGAGGCGGGCACCAAAGATCATGGTGGATTGCGAAGCCAGCCGCCGCTGCAGGCTCATGGTGCGCTCGTATCCGAACTGATCGGCGCCTGGTCGGGGCGCGCCTTGGGCTGCAACAGACCCTTGAGCTTGGCGCGACTGCGGTGGATCACGTCACGCCCCCAGAAGGCCGCTGTGCCGAACAGGAAAGGCAGCGGCCGCGATGCATAATTGGCCACCGGCGGTACCGGCGTGATGATGCCTGCCTCCCCCACCATGCCCTTCTTGAACTGATGCAGGCCGTGAAAGCCATCCGTGCCGCCGAGGTCGTACCACTTGGCCGTGGTATTATCGCGCAACCAACGGATGACATTCCAATGGATGAAATAGCCGGCGCGCAGCGGCAACGCCTGGTCATTGGTGGCGCCGTAGAGATAGACGGCGCGGTCCCCCGCCTTGAAGATCAGCGCTCCGGCGACAACTTCGCCTTCGTGGCGCACGAAGAACAGTTCGGGCCGTAGCGCCTCGACCTCCAGCGCCATCAGCTCGTGCACCGTTTCATAGGCCGAGTGGTCGGTGAATTTCTTGCGATCCGTCATCGCCGTGTAGAGCGCATCAAACTCGCCGATCCGCTCCGCACCGGCGCGCTCGAAGGTCAGCCCGGCCTGTTCGGATTTGTTGAGATGGTAGCGCCACTTCTGCCCAAAGCTCTTGCGCTGCTCGCCGTCGCTCAACCGTAGGTTGACGATATAGCGGCTCGGAAAGCCCAGCTCGGACCCACGTTGAAAACCGCGCGTGATCAGGCTGGCATATTCAGGATTGCCCGGCGCCAGCGAAGCGCGCGGCAGCACCGACAGCATCAGCCCGCGGCGCACGGCGTATTCGCCGATCAGCGCCTCGATCATGCCCGCCCGGATATCGGCCGCACCGGCACTGGCGGCGTCCTTGAGCATCGGGCCCCATTTGGAAACCGCGATTTTGGCAATCCCCAACGGCAGCCGTTGGACCATCATCAACGAGCCGCCCACCACCTCGCCCTCGGCGAGAAAAATCACCGGCTCCTGCTCGACGGCGGGCCAGCGCGCGCTGGCAAAGACGTGCAACTGTTCCTGGCAGACCTCGTCGAATTCGGCGATCGTGCGGTCCCATTCCGGACCGCTGACAAGGCGCATTTCGAGCCGGAGCCCGGCCGTGGCACTGGTCTGGCGCGCGGGCAGAACTGCGGCGGCTGGGGCCAGGCGGTCGGCAATGGCGGACATCTTGCGGGTTCCGGCGGAGCAATCGCCGCAAAACTAGTCCCGCAAGATGAGTAAATCCCTATCCCGCCCCGACAAATGCCGCAAAACTCAGCCCTTGGTTACCAAAGACTAATGCGCGGCGGTAGCAGCTGCACCTACGACGTGGGGCGTGTAGAGCAAGGGAATTTCCGGGATGGTGATGAATGCACCCAGACCCTCGAGCGACATGCGGACCGCCACGAGCAGGATGATCGCCAGACCGACCCAGGCAATCCAGCGATGCTTGTGCAGCAAGCCTGCGATGAACGTGGCGGCAGCGCCCATCATCACCACCGAAAGAGCCAGCCCGATGATGAGGGCTTCGAAGTGGTGCGCCGCCGCGCCGGCCACGGCCAGCACGTTGTCGAGCGACATCGAGACGTCGGCGATGATGATCTGGATGACGGCCTGGCGCAGTGTCTTGCGGCGCTTGCCGCCAACGGTGCCGTCGGCGTTGCTATCGACGTTCTCAAGCGCTTCCTGAGCATTATGCTCATCGCTATGGGAGGTCGTGAGTTCGCGATACATCTTCCAGCAGACGTAGAGCAGCAATACGCCGCCGGCGATTAGCAGCCCGCCGCCCAGCGCGAGCAATTGCGTGGTTATCAGGGCGAAGAAGATACGCAGCACGGTCGCCGCCAGGATGCCGATCAGGATCGCTTTCCTGCGCACGTCACTGGCAAGCCCAGCGGCCGCCAACCCGATGACAACAGCATTATCGCCGGCCAGCACCAGGTCGATCAGAACCACTTGCAGCAGCGAGCTAAGAAAGCTGGGGTCGAGAAACGGCATGAGTGACCTCGGGACGAAAATCTGTTGCTGGCGCTATAGCGGTCACGATGCTGCAGGGAAAGACCGAACCGGGCGGATGCTACAAAAGTTGCAAACTTTACCGTAAATTGAGGTCGCACGAGCGGTTTGCAAGGGACAAACCATTGGCATTGGCTGAAAAGACAACGGCCCCGACCGGTTAGGGTCGGGGCCGCATCAATCAAACCAGCGCGATATCAGTCGCCGCCGTCGTCACCACCGCTATCGTCACTGCCACTATCGTCACCGCCACTGTCGCTATCGTCGGCGGCATCATCGGCGCCAGCGTCATCGGCCGCATCATTGCCGCTGTCGTCAGCCCCCGCGTCATCGGTGCCCTCATTGCCGTCCTCGGTATCAACCGCATCATCGACGCCGTCACCATCCTGGTCGCTGGCGGCATCATCGGTCGTGGCGTCTTCGGAGCTGGTCTCTTCGGAAGCGGTTTCCTCGGAGGTCACCTCGCTGGAGAATTCCTCGGAGCTGGTGGTCTCCTCGATCGTGGTTTCGGAGCTTTCGTAGCTGGTCGTGATTTCCTCGGAATATTCCGAGTAGAACTCCGCATAGCTAAAGCTGGTCGCGACCGACCACGATTGCCAAGTGGCGATCGAAGCGATGTCAAACACTTCGCTATAGAGTTCCAGCGTGATCAGCGCAGCTGCCGTGGCCAGAACCCCGGCACGGTAGTAGCTGAGCGAGAAATCAAAGCTGCCCTTCTGGATCCAGTAGTAAACCACCTCGTCCAGGTCGATCGGGTTGACGATTTTGTGGCCACGCACCTGCGAGATCACGTCGCCGGGCAGGATGCCCTGCTGGTCGGCAACGCCGCCGGGCTGCACCGACAGCACCAGCACGCCCTGGTCCTTCGCATCGAGCGCGAAGGTGGTGCGCACCACGGCGTCGATCGGGATCAGGACCGCATCGAGCGCGCGCGACACATAGGGGTTGGGCAGTTGAACATCGCCAGCCAAGGCGAACGACTGCGTCGAATAGGCGATCGGCGCGACGGCCAGATGGGCGGCGGCGGCGATGAGAACGAGAGACCGGGCGGCTTTGCGCATTTTTGTTCCACATGGGAATTTAAGACGCGCATTCTTAGCTGGTATTTGCGTAAAACAATACGCGTTCAGCGGCCGTGACGATCACATTTCACATGCCGCCGACAACGCTTGCGCGTTGCCGAAATCACATCGATATCAAGGGGATACTTTGGTGGGCGAGCACGGATTCGAACCGTGGACCCGACGATTAAGAGTCGTCTGCTCTACCAGCTGAGCTACTCGCCCATTGCTTGGGCTTCCAAAGTGGACGCTCTCTAGCAAAGGGATTCTCCCCTGTCTACAGCCCAGCGCCACTTTCCTGCGGACGAGGCTTCGTTAGGATGATAATGGGGCGGTTTGGCCCTGTAATGTCAGGCTTTTCCACATGCACCTGCCCGATTTTTTAGTTCTCGCCGGCAATTGGCTGCTCGATAACGGCGGAAGTCTGCTGGCGGCCATCGCGGTTTTGGTGGTGGGGTGGTACGTGGCGCGTATCGCCGCGCGGGCCATCAGGCGCTTTTTGCCACTGGCCTACGGCGTGGACAAGAATTTCGCACCGCTGCTGTCGCAGGCCGCGCGCTATGCCATCATCATCTTTGCAGTGGTGACGGCGCTGAACCTGCTGGGCGTCGCCAACAATTCGATTCTGACCGTATTGGGCGCCGCGGGCCTCGCGGTAGCGCTAGCCCTGCAGGGCACGCTGGCCAATATCGCGGCTGGCATCATGCTGATCTGGCTGCGGCCTATCGCCATCGGCGAATTCATCCAGGGCGATGGCGTGGCCGGCGTGGTGGTCGAAATCGGCCTCTTCGGCACGCGGCTGCGCTCGAGCAGCGGGCTTTACATCTTCACCCCCAACCAGAAGCTGTGGGCCTCGGCGATCACCAATCACAGCCGCGAGCCGCGCCGCCGCATCGACGTTAATGTCAGCGTACCCGACACCATCGACATCCCCAAATCGCGCAAGATCCTGCTGCGCATTGCCACCATGGACAAGCGCGTGCTGGTGGATCCGGTGCCGACCGTGCATGTCGAAAGCTTCAGCGGCGCCGCCGTCAACATGCAGATGCGCGCCTGGGTGCTGACCCCCGATTATCTGCCGACTCTCTACTCCTTGACCGAAGAGGCCAAGCTGGCGCTGAACCGCGAATTGAGCGGCAGCGCCGAGGATAAATCCAACATCACCGTCGCCCCCAATCCGGCAAACCCGAGCCCCGAAAGCCAGCCCGCGCCAGCTCGCGATTGAGGCAACCTTTGCGCCGCCGCTGCATTCGCCTCGGGTGGATGTACGGAGCCGAACATGCCCAATAGTGACGCCTTTGCCATTTCCAGCGCCTGGATTATCGCCAATGTCTGGTCGGCGCTCATCGCCCTGATTGTACTGATCGCCGGCTGGATACTGGCCAAATTCCTGTCCGACCACATCACTAGGCTCCTCCCACGCCCCCTGCATCGCGACCAGACCATTGCGCCCCTGGTGTCGCAGGTGGTGCGCTATGGCGTGCTGCTGGTGACCGTCATCATCGTGCTCGGCCAGTTCGGCGTGCAGACCGCCTCCATCCTCGCCGTGCTCGGCGCCGCGGGCCTGGCGGTCGCATTGGCGCTACAGGGAACTCTGTCCAACATCGCCGCCGGCATCCTGTTGATCTTCCTGCGGCCGTTCAATGTGGGCGACAATATCGACGCCGATGGCATTGTCGGCAGTGTCGTCGAGGTGGGGCTGTTCGCGACCCAGATGCGCACGCCCGAGGGCGTCTACATGTTCGCCCAACTCGAAACTGTCCAATGCCAAGATCATCAATTATAGCCGCCAGCCGGTCCGGGCCGTGGAAATCAGCATCAACGTGCCGCGCAGCGCCGATATCGGACGGGTGCGCGACACCCTGCTGCAGGCCGCCGCATCTGATTATGTGCTGAACGATCCGGCACCACTGGTCCGGGTGGAGAGCCTCGGCGACGCCGCCGTGACTGTCGTGCTGCGCGCGGTCGTCAAGAGCGCAGACTGGTCGGTGGCGCGCTCGGCACTGCAGGAGCGCGTCAAGACCGAGGTGGATACGGCGCTGGCGCAGGATGCGTTCGCGCCGGCAGTTTAGGGCGTCACATCCAGCCCTGCTTGGTGCGACGGAAGGCGTCGAGATCGAGCACATTGTCGCCTTCGGGCGGCACGTGACCGTCGAATTCCTCGATCAGTCCGATGGTGCGTTCAATGATATGGCGCAACTGCCGGGAGCGGCTGTCGGACCCCTGCAGGATTGCTACCGCACGTTCCAGATGATCGCGGGCGTGCACAAAGGTTGGCGGCATCGACGAAGCTCCATGGTTATTCAGAGGGGAGAGTGCCTGCACCAGCACGGGTCCAATGTGGGCCGTCATGCCTTCCGCAAGCTTGCCGCGACCGGCGCAATTTGTTTCAAATGCCAAGTAACGGACAAGCCGGCGCAAGGCCCTGTAGTACAAGGGGATAGGCCGCGTGACCTATTTACCCGGCCTGTGCATAACCAGTGCGCTGCCATCTGCGCCGCCGCCGAAGCGCACTTGGCGCGGCCCCCAAATCGGGATTTACGATGGCGCAGTCCCGAATCAAGGCCGCCCTGATGCCCTTGCCTGCCCTGACGCCACTCGCCGCCAGCCTGCCCGAAACCGTGCCTTTCGTCGGCCCCGAATCCATCGAGCGAACCCGCGGCATACGTTTTCGGGCTCGGCTCGGCGCCAACGAATCGAGTTTCGGCCCCTCGCCGGCAGTGATCGCCGCCATCGCCGCCGCAGCGCCCGAAAGCTGGAAATACTGCGATCCCGAGGTGTTCGACCTGCGCCAGGCGCTGGCCCGCCATCATGGCGTCACCCCCGATGAGGTCAGCGTCGGCGAAGGCATCGATGGACTATTGGGGCACTGCATCCGGCTATTTGCCGCGCCGGGCGATGTGGTGGTGACCTCCATCGGCGCCTATCCGACGTTCAACTATCACGTGACCAGCTTCGGAGCGCGCCTGCATGCCGTGCCCTATCGCGACGACCGCGAAGACCTCGACGCCCTCTTGGCGGCAGTGCGGGAGACGGACGCGAAAATCGTCTACCTCGCCAATCCCGATAACCCGATGGGCACCTGGTGGGACGCCGACGCCGTGACCGCCTTCGCCGATGCTCTACCGCCGACGACGCTCCTGCTGCTCGACGAGGCCTATGGCGAATTCGCCCCACCGGGGACACTGCCGCCCATTGATACCGGCCGAGGTAGTGTGCTGCACCTGCGCACCTTCTCCAAAGCCTACGGCCTGGCCGGATTGCGCTGCGGTTACGCCATCGGACCCGGGCCGCTGACCGGCGCCTTCAACCGCGTCCGCAATCATTTCGGCGTCTCCAGCATCACCCAGGCCGCGGCGCTCGCCGCCCTGGCCGATCAGGATTATCTCGCCTCGGTCGTGACGCAGACCGGCGCAGCGCGACAACGCATTGACACCATCGCGCGGGCCAACGGCCTCATCCCCCTGCCCTCGGCGACCAATTTCGTGGCCGTGGACTGTGGCCGCGATGGCGCCTTCGCGCAAAATGTCCTCAACGCCCTCACCGACCTTGGCGTGTTCATCCGCAAGCCGATGGCGCCGAGGCTCGACCGCTGCATCCGCATCACCGCAGGCACGGACGCGATGCTGAACGTGCTGGAGACGGCGCTGCCGGAGGCGCTGACCACCGCACGTCGCTGACGCTCGGAAGGCCGCGAATTTCGCGGCGATTATAGTGGTTTGCGCATCTGCACGCAGGTGGCGGCGATACCGACCAATTCCTCCCGGTCCCATTCGTGGGCGTGCCAGCCGGTCTTTTCATAAAAGCCAACGGCTTCGGGCGCAGCGTTGACCAACAGGAGAGTAACGCCGAAGGCCTTGGCCCGCTCTTCAACCATCTGGCCGAGCACACGGCCATGCCCTCGCCCCTGTGCGGCGGCGGTGATCGCGACAAGGCGGAATATTGCGGTTGCGCCCTCGCGCAACTCCAGGCGCGTCGTGCCAAGCGCCTCGCCACCACGCTTTAGCAAATAGTGATGCATGTTGGGCGCACGTTCGCCCGGATAATTCTCGTCGTAAATGCCGTGCCGACCTTTGCCCTCGAACAATTCCTGGCGCCGGATGGCGTGGTAGGCCAGCCAGTCGGCAGGGTCGGTGACGTCAACCAGATCGTAATCCATTCAATCCTCCGTGCCCCAGCCACGATGGGTCGGGGCACGGGAATTCTATGGTTAGCCAGCCATGGCGCCTTGTGCCGCCGCGCCGCGTTCGATCAGCAGGCGGTTATAGGCGTTGAGATAGGCGCGGGCCGAAGCCACCAGCGTATCGGGCTCGGCGGCGTTGCCGGAGACGATGCGCCCGTTCATTTCCAGCCGCACATGGGCGCTGGCTTGCGCATCGGTGCCGCCGGTGACGCCATCGACGGCGTAGAGCACCAGGTTCGGCTCCTGCCCCACCGCCTGCTTGATGGCGTTAAAAATGGCGTCAACGGAGCCGGTGCCCTCATAGCTGACGCTGGTTTCCTCGCCATCAATGGTCAGCGTCATATCGCATTTATGCACGCCGCCGATCTTGGAGACGACCTCCATGGCGACGATGCGGATACGGTCGCCGACCGAGCCGACTTCGTCATCCACCAGCGCCACGATATCGGCGTCATAGACATGCTTCTTGCGGTCAGCCAGATCCTTGAAGCGCACGAAGGCTTCCTGAAAGGCATTGTCGCCCAGCTCGTAGCCCAGCTCCTTCAGCTTGTCCTTGAAGGCGGCGCGGCCCGAATGCTTGCCCATCACCAGGGTGGTTTCCTTGATCCCGACGCTGGCCGGGGTCATGATTTCATAGGTCTCGGCATTCTTGAGCATGCCGTCCTGATGGATGCCGCTTTCGTGGGCGAAGGCGTTCTTGCCGACGATGGCCTTGTTGTACTGCACCGGGAAATTGGCCGCCGCCGAGACGATCTTGCTGGCACGGGCCAGATGCGTGGTCTCGATCTGGGTCTGGTACGGCATGGCGTCGCCACGCGTCCGCAACGCCATCACCACTTCCTCCAGCGCTGCATTGCCGGCGCGTTCGCCCAGCCCATTGATCGTGCATTCAATCTGCCGCGCACCACCGCGCACACCGGCCAGCGAATTGGCGACCGCCAGGCCCAGATCGTTATGGCAGTGGGTGGAGAAGATCGCTTTATCGGCGCCCGGCACCTTTTCGATGATGGTCTTGAACATCTGAAAATGTTCTTCGGGGATCGCATAACCCACAGTATCCGGCAGGTTGATCGTCGTCGCGCCGGCCTTGATCGCCGCCTCGACGCACCGCATCAGATATTCGATCGGCGTGCGGGTGGCGTCCATCGCCGACCATTCGACATCATCGATCAGGTTGCGCGCCTGCGCCACGGTCTTGGAAATGATCTCCAGCACCTCGTCCTGCGTCTTGCGCATCTGATGGGCCAGATGGATCGGCGAGGTCGATACGAACGTGTGAATACGCCCGCGCGGCGCATGGCGCACCGCTTCCGCCGCGCGGTCGATATCGGCCGGAATGGCGCGGGCCAGCCCGGCGATCACCGAATTCTTGGCGCGCTTGGCGACGGCAACCACGGCCTCGAAATCGCCATTGGAGGCAATGGGGAAACCGGCTTCGATGATATCGACGCCCATTTCGTCGAGCGCTTCGGCGACCTGCAGCTTTTCCTCCAGCGTCATAGTGGCGCCGGGCGATTGCTCGCCGTCGCGCAGCGTGGTGTCGAAAATGAAGATGCGGTCTTTATTGGTGTCGGAGGTTACGGCGGACATCTCTGAATTCCTATCAAACGGCCCAGAGTCAAAGCTCTGCAGGCCGGACATTTGCTGTTCGGCATGTGACACAATCCCCTGACCACCCGCTCGCCTAACGAGCTGTCGGTTATCAGGGGCTGATAAGAAGGAGGAGAAGTGCCGTGCTGAGCAGCAGGCCGGAAGCCACGATCAAGCGGACCTTGTGGGTCTGTTGCTGCTCGATTGCGATGGCGATAGCGCGCTTGCGCTGCATAGGTCCGATCCCGGTTCATCCCTAGAATGCGCGAATCTTTTCAGCCGTGCAAGCACAACCAACCGCGCATCCTGATTTTTCCTTTAACGGCGCGTCGCTAGCTGAGCGCTTCAGTCGCCCAGATCCAGCACGCCCTCCCCGACGATCACCGCATGGCCACCAATCCCGCCATGCACCAAAACATCGTTGTCCTTGCGCAACTGGATGGTGATGCGGCAGGGACGGCCCATCTCGGTGCCTTGGCGCAGTACAAAATCGGCCTGTCCGGTGCCCAGCGGCACATGCTCTGACAACAGCCCGATCAGCGCGGCAGCGGCCGAACCGGTGCCGGGGTCTTCGCCCATCCCCAGGCCCGGCGCGAACATGCGGGCAGCAAGGTCGTTATCCGGCTCATTTGGGGTCTCGGTGAACACATAGACCGAGTGCCGCCCATGCGGAAACGCCACCGGCCAGATCGCCATATTGCGCTCGATGCGACGCAGCACATTGGCGTCGCGCACCGGCACCAGATGGAATTCGACACCGGCCGAGTACACGCCCGGCTTGTAAGAGCCGCAGCCGATATCCTCGACCTCGATGCCGAGCGCCTGGGCCATGATCAGCTTGTCATTGAGCGGCACGACCTGGCTGGGCAGGCGCGGCAGCGCGAAACGGGCCTCGCCCGAGCGCTTGTCGCTCTTTTCGAACAAAGCGGTGATCAGCCCGATCTGCTCTTCGAGCCGCACCGCGCTGAGCTTGTTCTGCAGGCCCAGAACCACCGCCGAGCCGACCGTCGGATGCCCCGCGAAGGGCAGCTCCACGGTGGGGGTAAAGATGCGCAGGGAGGCAGTGTTACGCTCGGCATGCGGCTTCTGGATGAACACCGTTTCGCTGAGATTGAACTCACGCGCAATTGCCTGCATTTCGCCATCGAGCAGGCCATCGGCCTTGAGCACCACCGCCAGCGGATTGCCCTTGAGCGGTTCGCGCGTAAACACGTCGAGCAACAGGTAATTGAGTTTCATTTGCAGGCCTCATCGATACGAATAAACACGGCCCAAAGCATCACTATAGTCAACGTGCTGCTGCGCTTATTCCTGCGCTAAAGCAAACAAAGCCCTGTCGCGCCCCAGATAATCGCAAAGCGCGTCGACCGCGACGCCGTGATCGCTGCGTCCCGGCAGGCCCGAAATGGTCAGGGCGCCGATAATGCCCGCCCCCGCCACACGCAGCGGAAATCCGCCGCCGGCGATGACATAGTCGGTGGCCGGCGCATTGACGATCTCGGAGAACATCGCATCGCCCCCGCGCTCGGCAACGAGGCGATAGCTCGCCTTCTGGAAGCGGCGCACCGTATTGATCTTGCGCCGCACCCATTCGGCATTGTCGGCGCTGGTGCCCGGCGTCGCGGCGAAAAACATCTGCCGGTCCCAGGTGCGAATATCCACCACGAGGCTCAGCCCCTCGGCCGTCGCCCGCTGATAGATCGAGCTGCCCAGCGCGAAGGCGACATGTTCGTCGAACGCCGGCAGGACCAGTTCCTGCTCCTGGCTCTTGATCAGCGCGATATCGTCAGCAGCGGCCATGTCAGCGTCTCCCTCGCTCGATTCGGATGGATCGAACCGCGTCAGGCTTAGCCCAAACCGCGAGTGCGTAGAAGGCCGCTATGCCGGCGGCAACGCCAAATCGTCCGGATTTCGGCCGATCGCTACTGCAATGGCGCGGCGCGACAATTCATGGTCGTCACGCTCACTGAGTCCCGACGTGGCCACCGCGCCGACAATGCCAATCCCCTTCATCACGATGGGAAACGCGCCACCGGCGATTACATAAAGCGCCGGGTCCAGCGCCCAGCTATCCTCGAACAGGCGTGGCTTGTCGCCGCGTTCGAGCACGATGCGATAGGTGCTTTTCATCTGCAGCTGCACCGTATTGCTCTTGCGCTCGACCCAGGCACGGTTGCCTGCCGAAGCGCCCGCCGTCACGCCATAAAACATCGTCCGGTCCCACAGCGTCACCCCCACTGCCACGCCCTTGCCCAGCGCCCTGCCCGCCTCGCGCACATGCGCCCCGATAGCGAAGGCCACGTCCTCGTCGAACTGCGTGAAAACCAGCTGACGCTCCTGCTCGACGATGATTTCCAGGTCACTTTGCACAGACACGAACCCACTCCCCGTTTGATTTTAGCTCATCGTATTATCGATAACCTGGACTCTTGTCGCGGCAATAGGACCGATGGCCACTCGACGCCCATCATCAGACCAACATTCTGGGTGGCGGTCCTAATCGCTCGCACTCCAGGAGTTTATCCGGGGTACAGAGTAGTTACTGCCTACCCTTCAAATAACATCCCAAATGAAGAGTTCACGCGATGACTGCGGTGCAGGCCCCAAAAATATTCTTCCAGTTCGCCGACAGCGTTGTTGATCCCGCACCCGATTATGACTCCAGCGATGAGGAGCGGGTGCTCTGGGGCATTAGCGCTTTTGGCGGGCCTGGACGCACAAATTCTCTTGGGGAGCTCAAGCTGTGCCTTGAGGATATGCTGGCCCGCCTTTCGGATGACGAGTTGAACCAGCTCTGGTCGAAAAGCCACGCGATGATAAAATACCGCGATCCCAGTCTGGCCCGCGCAATTTTGCAGACCGCAGTTTCCACCATTGCTACAGAGCTGAAGGACTCAAAATGAGGCCGGGTCCGCAGGCTGCTGATCTGGCCTAAGACACAAAACGGGGGCCAAAGCCCCCGTTCCAAATCCCGGAAGACCCTTAGTTCTTGGCCTTGTCGACCAGCGCGCCAGCCTTGATCCAGGGCATCATGTCGCGCAGCTTGGAGCCGACTTCCTCGATTTGGTGCTCGTCGGCCAGGCGACGGGTCGCCTTGAAGCGGCTACCGCCGGCCTTGATTTCCTGCATCCACTCGGCGGTGAACTTGCCCGACTGGATGTCCTTGAGCACGCGCTTCATCTCGGCCTTGGTGTCCGAGGTGATGATGCGCGGGCCGGAGACATATTCGCCCCACTCGGCGGTGTTGGAGATCGAGTAGTTCATATTGGCGATGCCGCCCTGGTAGATCAGGTCGACGATCAGCTTCACTTCATGCAGGCACTCGAAATAGGCCATTTCCGGCGCGTAGCCGGCTTCCACCAGCGTTTCGAAGCCGGCGCGGATCAGCTCGACCAGGCCGCCGCAGAGCACGACCTGCTCGCCGAACAGGTCGGTTTCGCATTCTTCGCGGAAATTGGTTTCGATGACGCCCGAACGGCCGCCGCCAACGCCCGACGCATAGGCCAGCGCGATGTCATGGGCATTGCCCGAAGCGTCCTGATGCACAGCGATCAGGCACGGCACGCCGCCACCCTTCTGGTATTCGCCACGCACGGTGTGACCCGGGCCCTTCGGCGCGATCATGATCACGTCGACGGTCGACTTGGGCTCGATCAGGTTGAAATGCACGTTGAGGCCATGCGCGAATGCCAGCGCCGCGCCGTCGCGGATGTTCGGCTCGATATGCTGCTTGTAGATATCGGCCTGCAGCTCGTCAGGGGTCAGCATCATGATGACGTCCGCCCACTTGGATGCGTCAGCAACCGACATCACCTTGAGGCCTTCGCCCTCGGCCTTCTTGGCCGACGGGGAGCCTGGGCGCAGGGCGACGACGACATCGGTCACGCCGCTGTCGCGCAGGTTCAGCACATGGGCATGGCCCTGCGAGCCGTAGCCGACAATCGCGACCTTCTTGGATTTGATGATGTTGAGATCGGCATCACGATCGTAATAAACGCGCATTGGAGTTCTCCCTTTTATTGCGTTTTATCCGCCCCATAGAGGGCAAAGAATTGGTCCGTCGCGGTCTGCACATCGGCTTCGATGTTCGCCTCGACATTGATTTGGGTCAGCGTCTTGTCGCCCAGCAGCAGCCGGATCTGCACATCGCGCACCACCAGCCCGAAAAAGGTGCGATACGCATCCTCGCTGCTGTCGAACCGCAGCAGCCGCGCATCGCGCCCCGCTTCGAGAATGGGCTTCAGCCGCCGGCGGATCGCCATCGGGCCATTTTCCAGCACGATGGCCCCCAGGCTGTCTTTTTCCTGCGCGGCGTGCGTCACGGCGGTCCGATTGAGCGTGATCGAGATTTCCCCGATCAGCACCGTCAGCAGGTCGCGGGCAAATTGCTCGACACTGGCGCGCAGCGCCTTGGCGTTGAGGCTGGAGCGGTTGACCTGGGGCATGCGCACCTTGGCCGCCTGCCACTGCACCGTGGCGGTCAGCAACCCGTCACGATCACCAAACCACTTATAGAGCGTTTCCTTGGAGCAGGAGGCGCGTCGCGCCACCGCGGTCATGGTCAGCCCGTCGCCGTTCTCCACCAGCAGATCGAGCGCGGCCGTCAGCACCGCCTGCTGGCGGGGCGTGAACACCTCTTCTTCGATCTTGCTGATCATCGGCACGCGCAACACTGTCCTGATCCCACCTTCATTCTGGAACCCAGGCGTACCGTACGGTACGGTTCTGCGCAAGGGGAAAGATTAGCCGCCCCCCGGGAGAATGTAGACCCTAACCAGCAACGATGCCTTCGCGCCGCAACCCGATCCAGCGGTTGAATCGCGCCAACCCAAGGCCAAAACCGATCAGCAGCAGGCCGGCACCAAGAATACCAAATGGGTTGGGCCCGAGAAGCTCGAACCAGCGAAAAAAGAAGTGCACGGCCGCGAACACCGCGACAGTATTCACCAGCCAGCGCCTGTTGACCATGATCGCCCAGACGCCAACAGCGAGCAGCGCGATTGCCCAGCCGATGCTGAACACCTGTGCGGGCCAGCCCAGAAGCGCATCGCCGAACAGCGAGCCGATGGCGAAAACAGCGTTGATCATCAGGATGGCGGTGCGCATGGCGATGATCGCCAACCGCTCCTGCACCGGCTTCAGCCGCAGCGACACCAGATACAGCGCCAGCGTCAGCAGCGAAAGCGCGCCGATCGTCAGCGCCGGACGGTCGAAACCCAGGAACCAACCCGCCTGCCAATAGGACGAACCACTGCCCAGCGCCACCGCCAGCATCAGGACCGAGAGCGCGGCCAGCAGCCCGGATGATGCCACCACCGCCGCGACGGCCAGCAGCGCGGTCATCGCGAGGTTGATCCAGATCGACCCATCCGAAAGCAGGAACACGCCGCCCAGGATGCCTAGCGCGCCGATCACTGTGACGATCTGCGCGAACACCGCCCAATGCATGGAGCGCGTGAGCGTCAGCGCTAGTCCCAGTCCGGCCAGCAGCGCGCCGATCACGATCGCCGTCTGCGGCGTCGGCAGGAAAATCCCTACACCCAGCGCCACCGCAACCGCGCCGAAGGCAAGGAAAATATTGGTGCCAAGGGCCCCGGTATCGGCGGCAGCCATGGTCTTGAGCCGTGCGGCCTCGGCATTGGAAAGTTTGCCGGCGGCGACCAGCGCATCCAGATCGAGCGTGACTTTCACGGTGGCGTATCCCTCAGCAAGCAGATGGCCCCCGCCACTTCGCGCATTGATACCGCGCCGCACGCTTGTCGCCAAGCCCGCTGCCTGTTCCATGCAGAGGGTGGAGAGCAGGTTCACTCCATCGGCACTTGCCGATGGATGTCATCCGGTGCATGGTCCAAAAATCTTCCGCCGCGACAACCACGAGCTTCCAAAATGTCCCAACTGTTCTCCCCCGCCACTCTGCGTGGTCTCACTCTGCGCAATCGCACCGTCGTTGCGCCGATGTGCCAATATTCGGCCAAGGATGGCTTCGCCAATGACTGGCATCTGGTGCATCTGGGGCGTTTCGCCATTGGCGGGTTCGGGCTGGTTATCCTGGAAGCCACCGGCGTCACCGCCGAGGGCCGCATTTCCTATGGAGATCTCGGCCTGTGGAAGGACGAACAGATCGCCCCACTGGCCCGCATTGTCGATTTCCTGCACGACCAGGGCGCCGCTGCCGGTATCCAGCTTGCCCATGCGGGCCGCAAGGCATCGACCCCGGTCACCTGGAATGGCAATTTGCTGGCCACCGACGAGGGGCGCGCCTCCGTCGCCTATACCGAATGGACGCCCGTAGCGCCGACCGCCGAGCCTCATAGCGACGAGCCGGGCTTCTCACTCCCAGCTGAGCTGGACCTGGCCGGCATCCGTGGCATCATCGATGCCTTCGTCGCTGCCGCGATCCGCTCCGAACAGGCCGGCTTCGACACGGTGGAAATCCACGCCGCGCACGGCTATCTGCTCAACCAGTTCCTCTCGCCCCTGGCCAATAAGCGCACCGACCAATATGGCGGCAGCCGCGAAAATCGCATGCGCCTTCCCCTCGAAGTGGTGGAGGCCGTGCGCGCCGTCTGGCCCGCCGACAAGCCGCTGCTGGTGCGCATCTCGGTCAGCGACAACCATCCCGATGGCTGGCAGGTCGAGGACAGCGTGGTGCTGGCCAGGGAACTTAAGGCTCGCGGCGTCGACGCCATCGATTGCTCGAGCGGCGGCTTCCACGGCGGCCAGATCAAATCCGTCGCCAGCTACCAGGTGCCGTTCGCCGAGGCCGTGCGCAAGGGCGCCGATATTCCCACCATGGCGGTTGGCTTGATTTCGGAGGCCGCCGAGGCCGAGGCCATCATCGCCAGCGGCGAGGCCGACTTTGTCGCCCTGGCCCGCGGTGCCCTGGACGATCCCAATTGGGCCGTCCATGCCAAGCTGGAACTGGGCTCGGCCGAATATGATCTGTGGCCCAACCCGACCAAGCGTGTGGAAAGCCTCGACCGCTCGCTGCAGCGGCGCGCCTTCGCACAATAGCATCGTCAAACGACCCTTCCCGCAACGCAAAATCGCCGCTTTCGCGACGCCACTCTTGTAGCGTCGCGAACTGATCACCAGATCAGGATGGGCACAGGGAGATTTCGTATGGGCATGGATACCAAGGCAGCCATCATCGCATTGCTGACCGTCTGGGGCGTAGGCGCTACGGCGACCGCCCCGGCACTGGGCCAGGATACCGAGGACGCGACCGACGATGCCGGCGACGATGCCGATAACCCCCTGCTCAACAAGGTCTGGGTGCGCTCTGATGCCGATCCCAGCCTGCCCGGCCCGATGCAGATTTTCCTCGAAGACGGAACCCTGGTGACCGATAGCTGCTGGGAAACCTACCGCCTCTCCAAATGGCAGCAGGTCTCCGAAACCGCCATCAGTTGGGACGAGGACGGCATGACCATCAACGCCGATATTGCGTCTGTTAGCCCCACCGAACTCGTGCTGAACCTCAAGCTGGGCAAGGACATCCAGGAACAGCACTTCGTCGCGGCCACCGTGCCCTATCTGTGCCCCGATATGGTAAAGTAAGCTCCAACCCACCAACCGACTTAGCTAGTCGAGATAACCCCTGCGTCATTGGGGGCAGGCCAGCATCAGCGGAATGGCGATTGGTGCTAAAACTTCGGCGGCTGTTCCAGCCCAAGCTTCCTGATCGGCGACAGCAGCGACCCCGAAACCATGGCCGCCAGAAACTGTGGTGCCGGCGGAATTCGCGCCAGTGCCGATACGAACACATCGCGAATAGCTGGCAGCACGCGGCTATCGGATTGATAGAACGGCGTGAACATGCCGCTCAGCGCCTGATAGAGCCGCACATGATTCCGCCGCAGCCCCGCATAATGGCCCAGCGCCCCCGTCAGGTCGTCGCCATTATCACGCAGGCCCAGATAGAGCGCCCGCGCATCGAGCAGTGCCATATTGGCGCCCTGCCCCAGTTGCGGGCTGGTCGAATGCGCGCTGTCGCCGACAAACGCCAGCCCATCGCCCGTCGGATCGGCCATGGTGTGGTGCACGTAGCGCGCCAGGGTCATAGTCTCAAAATTCGCAATAGCGTCGAGATAGGGCTGGGTCTCTGGCCAGTTCTCCAATACCACCCGCTTCCAGGCGTCGAGGCCATCGCGCTTTAGCGTCTCGTAGTCCGACGCCTTCAGGCTCCAGAACAGTGCCGCCAGCGGCGCGCCATCGCTTGATTGCCCGATTGGCAACACCCCCGCCATCACGCTCGCTGCGCGATAACGCTGCAACAGCGCGGCGGCGTCAAACCCCACACCGTGCCAGGGCAGCGTCGCCCAGATCGCGCCAAAGGCCAGTGGACGCGCCTTGCCCGGCGCCCGGGAGTGGCTCTTGAGCGGCGAGCCCGCACCAAGGCAATCGACCACCAGATCGAAGCCCTCCGACTGCCGGTCGCCAGCAAACACCAGCGCGCGCTTTCCCCCCGCCGCGTCTCGGAGTGTCACGACCTCGCTGCTGGTATGGATCGGAATGCCCGCGGCCCGCACGGCCTCATGCAACACATCGAACAGCGCTGCCCGGTGAATGCCCAGACCCCGACCCAGTTTCGGCAATGCCTTGTAGCCGACATCGAGCACCATGCGGCCGCTGCGTGCATCGGTGCCGCACAGCCGATCGATCGGCGATCCTAGCGCCACAATGGCCGGCAGCAGCCCCAGATCGTGCAGCACCGCCTGCCCTGTCGGCTGCAGGATCAGCCCCGAGCCGATCGGCTTGGGCGCATCGAAGCGTTCGAAAACAATCGGATCATGTCCGAGTCGCTGCAGATAGAGCGCTGTTGCCAGACCCGCCGGTCCAGCGCCGCACACAGCGATGTCGAGCACTTTCGGCATCGCGCCCCTGTCAGCCTAAAGCACGACCTGCGTGCCGATCTCCACCACGCGCCCCGTCGGGATGTGGAAATATTCCGTCGCGTCACTGGCGTTACGGGCCAGCCGCGTGAACAGCCGATCCTGCCAGAACCGCAGCAGGCCCTGCTTGTTGCCGGCCTTGAGCGAGCGCCGTGACAGGAAGAACGACGTGCTCATGATGTCGAACTTCCACCCCAGCTTGCGGCCCAGCGCCAGCGCCTTGGGGATATTCGGCGTTTCCATATAGCCAAAGGTGACGATGACGCGGCTGAACAGCTCGTTATAGGCCTCGATCCGCACCTTCTCGTCATCGTTGACGCGCGGCGAGGCCGAGGTGTTGACCGTCAGGATGACGTTCTGCTCATGCAGCACCTTGTAGTGCTTGAGACTATGCAGCAGCGCCGTCGGCGCCCCCTCGATATCGCTGGTCAGGAACACCGCCGTGCCTGGCACGATGGTGGGCTTTTTCTTGGACAGATTATCCACCAGGAACTGCAACGGCACCTCGTCGCGCCGCGTCTTGTCGGCCAGGCGCCGCCGGCCGGAAATCCAGGTTGCCATGACGAGAGCCACCACGCCCGCCACCAATGCCGGCATCCAGCCGCCCTGGAACAGCTTGGAGGCGTTGGAGGCAAAGAACCCCAGATCGATCACTGTAAACAGCGCCCCGAAGGCGATCACCGCCAACGGATGCCACTTCCAGTTGCGCCACATCACCACCAGCAGCAGCAGCAGCGTCACGATCATCACGCCGGACACCGCGATGCCATAGGCATTGGACAACGCCTCCGAACTGCGGAACGCCAGCACCAGCACCAGTACCCCCACCATCAGCATGGAATTGATCTGCGGCATGTAGACCTGCCCGCTCTGCGTCTCGGAGGTGTGCAGCACCACCATGCGCGGCAGCATGTTAAGCGCGATGGCCTGCTGCGCGAGGCTGAACGTGCCCGAAATCACCGCCTGGCTAGCGATGATGGTGGCCAGCGTCGCCAGTGCCACGAACGGCCCCAGCGCCCATTCAGGCTGCATCTCAAAGAACGGGCTTTTGACGTTTTCGACGCCAACCTGCAGCACATAGGCGCCCTGCCCGAAATAGTTCAGCAGCAGGCAGGGAAACACCAGCCCGAACCAGGCGATGACGATCGGCTTGCGCCCGAAATGCCCCAGATCGACATACAGCGCCTCCGCCCCTGTCACCGCCAGGAAAATGGCCCCAACCACCACGAATGCGATGCCGATATGGGTGATCAAAAACTGCACGCCGAGCAACGGATTAATCGCCTGCAACACGCTGGGTTCGCCAACAATATGCACGAGGCCGGAAACCCCCAGCACGATGAACCACAGCGCGGTGATCGGCCCGAACACCGCCGAAACCTTCGCCGTGCCGAACCGCTGCACGAAAAATACGCCCACGATGATCGCCAGCGTGATCGGCACCACCCAGCGGGTCAGGTCCGGCGCCACCAGTTCCAGGCCCTCGACAGCAGAGAGCACCGAAATGGCGGGGGTAATAATGGCGTCGCCGAAAAACAGCGCCGCGCCCAGCACCCCCAATGCCGTAATCCAGGCTGGCGGCTTGGTGAAAGTCTTGCGGGCCAATGCGACCAGCGACAGCGTGCCGCCTTCGCCATTGTTGTCGGCGCGGGTCACGAAGAACACGTATTTGACCGCAACCGTCAGTGTCAGCGCCCAGACGATCAGCGACAGCAGCCCCAGGATTTCGCTGGTATGTGATGAGGCGCCGGGGCGAATGCTCATCGCCTGGCGGAACGCATAGATCGGACTGGTACCGATATCGCCGTAAACGACACCCAGAGCGCCCAGAATGAGCATGTTGAGGTCTTTGCGGGAATGTCCGGATTGGTCGCTCGCATCGACACCGGCAGTCATGCCGGGCGTGTTCGTCTGCGTCATGAACCGTGCGCTCTCTTGGTCAAAGGCGGCGCCTCTCTACACCCGGCCCCGGACACACACAACACTTTCCCGCCGCGATGGTTCAAGCCACAACAGCAAAGACCGCCCCTTTCGGAGCGGCCCTTGCCGGTAAACGACGACTTTGGAGGTCTTCGTAAAGCTTATTCAGCCGCCTGGGCGACCGCAGCGTCATTGGCGCGGGCGGCCTTGGTGGCATTGCCCCACCAGATCACCTGGTCCAGCATGTCCTTGGCCGAATTGCCGATCGAACCCTCAAGGTCGGCAATCGCCTTGGTGCCGCCGAAGCCGGGATGCACGGCGGCGAAATCAGCGCCGCCGATGTGGACGGCCGAACGAACAGGGACCATCTGCAGCTCAACAGCGATGGTGCGGGCATGCTCGACAGCGCGCGCGCCACCAACGGTGCCGTAGCCCACGAAGCCGATGACCTTCTTGGTCCATTCCTTGTAGGCCTGGTCGAAAGCATTCTTCAGCGCGCCGGTGATCGAGCGGTTATACTCGGCGGTAACGACGATATAGCCGTCGAATTCGCCAATCTTGTTCTGCCACTTGACGGCGTTCTGGTTGGCCGAAGGCATCCAGGCATTGGAGGCCATTTCGTCAAAGAACGGCAGGTCGAAGTCGCGGATGTCGACGATCTCGGCTTCGATCTCGGGACGCTCGTTGGCCTTGTCGAGGATCCACTTGGCCGGCAGTTCGCCGAACCGGGTCGGGCGGGTCGAGGAGATAATCACGGCAATCTTGAGTTTGGACATTTGAGCCCTCCTTGGTAACAAATCGTAACTGAGGCGATATATGTGCCTTTGTCAGATCCTCACAAGGAGGCACGAAGTTGTGGCGCAGGCACATCGAACTGCCATAGGCACCTAAAGGTAAGTATTGGTGCCACTTGCGATTTTTCCGTCGAACCCCGTTCTAGGGCCTGCCTTCAGCACCATAAAGCTCGGGCACGGAACGAACCGTTCGCAAATATCGATCAGTGGTAACTCTTTGTCGCCCTCCCCGAATTGGGGGTGCACGGCGATCGCGACCACCCTATGAGTCATGGGCCGGGGGGCCGGCTTTGGGGAACAATCATGTGGACACGACAATTGACCGCTCTTGCGGTCGCCGGCGCGTTGGTGGCGCTGAGCATTTCATCGGCTTCGGCGCTGGACCGGCGCGTACAGATCAACAACAATACCGGCTACGATATCGTGCAGTTCTATGCCTCCAATAAAGGCACCAATGACTGGCAAGAGGACATTCTGGGCCGCGGCATCCTCCCCTCCGGCGAGAGCGTCATCATCAATATCGATGACGGCAGCGGCTACTGCAAATTCGATTTCCTGGCTGTGTTCGAGGACGACGACCAGGTCGTCTCGCGCAACAACAATGTGTGCGAACTGAACCAGTTCAACTTCAACCCATAACCGGCCATGCATGACAAAGGGGCGCAGCTTGCGGCTGCGCCCCCTTTTGTTGTGTCCTATCGGAAGCTATTCCGCGGCGACCGGCTGCCCGACCGTGCTCTTGATCGTCAGCCGCGTCAGCGCGAAGGCGATGATGGCGCAGATGGCGATGCCGATAACCATCGGCTTGGCGGTGCCATCGAAGAAGGCGCCG
>NZ_JAQGJV010000087.1 GCF_028290435.1 Devosia sp.
CGCAGGGGGATGATCTTCCGGCCTTCGATCTTGGCCTTCACCAGTTCCGCCAGCGCTTCCTCGTAGCGATCGTCGAACTTCTCCGGCTCGAATTCGCCCGCCTTGGTCTTGAGGATGTGCTGGGCCAGTTCGAGCATTTCAGGATCGATCTTGCGCTGGGTGATATCGTCGAACGCCTCGCGAGAGGATCGAACCTCGTAGTCGAAATTCAGCGTCGTCGCGATGAGGCCCTTCCGGTGCGCACGGATGAGCACCGGCCGTAGCCGACGAAACAGCACGGTATGGGCAATGGCAGCCGCCTTTCTCTGGCGCAGCGCCTCGCGGATTAGCACGAAGCTATCCTCGGTCGCGTCCGTCGCTGGCAGAAGATAGTAGGGCTTATCGAAATAGGTCGGGTCGATACGGCCGCAAGCGACAAAGTTGTCGACGTTCAGCACCTTGTCGCTATTGGGCACGGCGGCCTTGATCTCTTCAGGCTCCAGAACAACGTATTTGCCGCCGCTGGTTTCGTACCCCTTCACCTGGTCTTCGCTCTCGACCGGCTTGTCGGTCTTCTCGTCGACATAGACGCGGCGCAACCGGTGCCCAGTCTTGCGATTGACCAGGTTGAGAGAAATCCGTTCGGATGTCGTCGCCGCAGTGTACATTTTTACCGGGCAGACGATTTCCGAGATTTTGATCACACCAGACCATATTGCGCGCGCAGCCATATTAGTCCTCCGGGGTCAGACCAGAACGAAGTGGCGTGCCAGCCGTTCCGTTGTCAGCACCGAGGTCGTATGCGGGAGGGCGACGGGCAGGGGCTTTTGCTCGAAAAGAACAAAATGGGAGCACATAAACCGATCGGTCAAAACGTTCTTGCGCGCGGCAGGTCTTCCCTTTCGAATGCTTCGGGGCGCTTCGAAAAGCTGCAAGCCGAGGATTTCGATGATGGCTGGGGTCGAGACGAGGGCGACGGAGCTCCAAAGCTCGAGGCTTCGCTCACGGCAGAAGCCGCCAAAACGATCCTCGCGCGCAACGAAGGCCCTGATTTGGGCTGACCTCTCTAACTACTACGAAGGCGCGTGCTATTCGGGCTCTGGGTACCCTCGAAGCCTTTGCGGCCTTCTCGTTGCTCTTGGGATGTATGCCCCGGCTGATCTGGACAAGGTACTCCTTGGCAACAGCACGCGCCGCTCGTGTTGAGAGTTCGCCCGTGTCGCCGACAGCGACGCGAATTGTGGAAACGCGTTTGCCGTGTTCCCGGAAGTCTGCTTGGACCATGAATGTCTTCTTAAGGGCTCCCACCATCAAGAAGAAACCCTTTAGGTCGGTATCCCGAACAATGTAGCGTCCTTTTTCGGGCGATAGCAACGCTCTATTGTCTTATCGTTCAATGGGATACGGATATTGGCCACGTTAACCCGCCCGAGGTACATGAAACGGTTTTTGAAACGGTTTTAGCGGCGCGAGATGTCTAAAGCGCTCGGTACGCCTGAGCTGCCGGTTTCGGCAGCGAATTTGGCGGTCCGGCAAATAGTCACAGGCGGATATAAGAAAGCCCGCTGTCTCCGGCGGGCCTCTCGTTGTGGGAAGTTGGGGAAGCCTTCGGGCCTCCTACGCGGTTGCCCTGCGAGCGCCCTCCGCGAACCCGGCTTCCGCCAGGAGCTTTTCGCGATTGCCGGTGAAGTTCTGGCCACGCTCGCCGTCGAAGGCGAGGTCGATCAGCGTGCGCCATTCGACGTCGTCAATGCCGTAGTGGCTGTGGTTGGTGGCCACGCCCAGCTTCGTCAAAGTTGCTGTCAATTGATTGGCGGCGTTCGCGATGTCGCCTCCAAAGATGGCGTCGAGCCCCTCGGCGCATAGTCCGCCATCTCCCGCCACCCCGCGAATGATCATTGGCAGCGAGAATGAGCAGGCGATGCCGTGCGGCACGCCATGCCGCAGCGTGATTGGATAGGACAGGGAATGGGCGATTGCCGACTTGGTGTTCGAGAAGGCAAACCCAGCCAGCGTCGCCGCCCGCGCCATGCGGTCCCGCAAGTCGGGATTGCGCAGGTCGTTGGCCAGAAGCGGTAGCGTCGACAGCACGCCGCGCGCGGCGGCGACGGCGTGGGCCATCGACACTGGATTGGCATTGCGGTTCCAAAGGCTTTCCAGCGAATGGGACAAGGCATCCAGGCCCGTCTGGATAGTCAGGTCGCGCGGCTTGCCGATCATCAGGTCGGGGTCGACGAGAGCGATTTCAGGATAAAGGTCGGGATGCGCCAGCGAGTATTTGAGGCTGGCTGCATTGTCCCAGATGGTGCCCCAGCAGGTGACTTCGCTGCCGGTGCCGGCCGTGGTAGGCACGGCTATCAGCGGCAACGGCTTTATCGTCGTCGCTCCGCTGCGCTTCTTGAGATAGGCGTCGACTAGGCCAAAGTCGCCCCGCGCGGCGGCAAAGACTTTGGCGGAGTCGATGACCGAACCGCCGCCGAGAGCGACCACGACTTCGGGTAGTGTTCCCAGCCCCCCGAACCGTGCCGCCTGCGCTTCGAGCAGCACGATGTCGGGGTTGGGCGCAATATCGTCTATGACCAGTATCGGGGTGCCGGCCTTAGCCTCAAGCTCCGCCGCGAGCGAACGAAAATACGGCTCGCCATAGGTTACCAGCGCATAGCTGCGACCGCCGATGGCGTCGGCCAACATGGAAAAATTGCCGCGGCCAAAGCGGACATCTACGGGGTTTCTATACGACCACACGGCAAATTCCTGTCCTGATCTGGTTGGGTCAGCGGAATCTGTCGAAAATTCAATCCATTGACTAATACAAATTTCTGCGGATTATCATAGGCTGTGGCTATAGTATTCACTCACCTCCGCTCGTTCCACGCCGTCGCCGAAAATCGCGGCTTCACGTCGGCGGCCGGTGCTTTGAACATCAGTCAACCCACTGTCACCACCCAGGTCAAGGAGCTTGAAGAGCGCTATGGTGTGGAACTGCTCGTGCGCCGGGGCCGCCGCGTGGAACTCACGGAGACGGGCGCAGCGCTGTTCGACATTACGCGACGGATCATGAGCCTGCACGGGGAGGCTGAGGAACTCCTGCTGAGCAGCGGGCAACTAACCACCGGCCAGTTGCGGGTCGCGGCGGTCGGACCATTTCACGCCACCGAGATGGTCGCCCGCTTCCTGGCCAAGTATCCCTCGATAAAGGTCAGCATGCTGCTGGGCAATTCCGACCAAACGCTGCAACGCATCCTCGAACTGGAGTCGGACGTGGCGATCCTTGCCCACGTGGTCGAGGATCCCCGGATCTATTCGGTGGCTTTCAGCACGCACGAGGTCGTCGTCTTCGTCAATTCGCAACATCCCTGGCATGACCGTCAGAGCGTCGCCATGGCTGAACTTGCCGGCCAGCCCCTCATCCTGCGTGAAACAGGTTCGACCACGCGCCGCGCCTTCGAAATCGCCGCCCGGAAAGCCGGTGTTCCGATCGAGCCGCTGCTCGAAATAGGCAGCCGCGAGGGCGTCTGGAAGGCGGTCGAGCAAGGACTGGGCATCGGGGTCGTCGCGGACTTTGAATTTGTCCCACACCCCCGTCTCAGGACTATCCACATCGCCGATGCGGTCATTCAAACCGAATACAGGCTGGCTTGTCTGCTGGAACGCCGTCACTCGCCAAAGATAGAGGCATTCATGCAGTCCGTTCTGCAACCCTGAACTGCCACTACGATCCATAGCCCCAGGCTATCGATGCATTCAAACTTGCTAATTGACCCACAAGCGCGGCCAGCATGACACTTGCTTAGTCTACCAAGGCAAGTTCATGACCTTATCGCTCATCGTGCTCCATATGGCCGGCGCCACCATGCTGCTGCTTTACGCCATGCACATGGTGCGCATGGGGATGGAGCTGGCATTCGGCCACACCCTGCGGGTTATGCTGGGACAGGCGAGGCGGGGCGAGTTGATCGCGGCAGGCGGTGGCCTCGCCATGGCGGTCATGCTGCAAAGTTCCACTGCGGTGGCCATGCTTGCCTGCGGGTTTGCCGCAAGCGGGATGCTGGCGGCGCCCACGGGATTGGCGCTGCTGCTAGGCGCCGATATCGGCTCGGCGCTGGTCGTGAGAATTCTGACGTTCGATCTGGGCTGGCTGGTGCCGGTGTGCCTGTTTGTCGGCGGCATCATGCACCTCAAGCTTTCCGGCGAACGTGTCCGCGAGGTCGGACGGATGGTGCTGGGCATAGGCTTCGTCCTCTTGTCATTGCAACTCATTGCTGCGGCCATTGGTCCCCTGCGCAACAGCACCATGTTGCCGGCTTTATCGGACTATTTGGCCAGCGACTATTTCACCGCTTTCCTCATCGGCGCCGCGTTCACCTGGCTCGTCCATTCGAGCGTGGCGACCATCCTCATGGTGGCGGCCCTGGCTGCTCAGGGGCTGATCCCGTTGGAGGCCGGCGTTCCGCTTGTGCTTGGCGCCAATCTCGGCGGCGGCCTGATCGCCGTCTGGTTATCGCGCGGCCTGCCAGTCGCCGGGCGACGCCTTCCGGTGGGAAATCTGATCTTCCGTGCGACCGGTGCCATCGTCGTTCTTGCTGTGGTCGGTGCCACCGGCCTGTCGGCAAAGCCGTTGGGCGCAGACGCCGGCACGGCATTGGTCAATTTTCATCTGCTGTTCAATGCCGGGCTGGCCCTGGTCAGCCTGCCGCTGGTGCGCATGGTGAGTCATCTGACACTGCGGCTGCTGCCTGACCGCCCCGTTGCCGCAACTCCCGGAAACCCGATGGCGCACCGCACCAGCGCCCTCGACCGCTCGGCCAAGGGTACTCCGCAACTGGCGCTTGCCAGCGCGACACGCGAATTGCTGCGAATGGGCGAGCTTGTCGAAGCGATGGTGCGGCCCGTCCTTGAATTGATCCGGGCGGGCGACCGTGCAGCCATTTGTCGTGTGCGCGAGATGGACGAGGCCGTCAATGACGCCCACACCGCCATAAAGCTCTACCTTGCCGAACTCGGTCGGGGACAGATGACTGTGCAGGAGGCCAAGCGCAGCATCGAGTTGACCGATGTCGCCATCAATTTCGAACATGCCGGTGACGTGATCGCCAAAAACCTGCTTGTGCTGGCGCAGGAGCGCCTCGACAAGAATTGGCGCTTCTCCAACGAGGGCTGGGCGGAACTTGTCGCGCTCCATGAGCGGCTGATCGAGAACATGCATCTCGCTCTCAACCTGCTGGTCACCCAGAATTTGTCATCGGCACGGCAGCTTGTCGTTGAAAAAGAGCGGATGCGGCGCCTGCACCGCCATAGTCATAGCCAGCACCTGAAGCGCCTGCAGTCCGGAACTCCTGAGAGTATCGAGACCAGTGGGATGCACATCGAGATTGCCCGCGGTCTCAAAGAGATCAACTCCCTGCTCGTCACCATTGCCTACCCCATTCTGACCGAGAGCGGCGACCTGCTGGAGAGCCGCCTGACCAAGGTGGGTTGATCCATAGCCTGCGTCTATCGTTGCAATTCAGAAATGCGATTTGGCAAATGGAGTTGTTAGGTTCAAACAGCTAGCCAACCGAAGCGATACCTTTTCAAAGGCTAAGGAGCCCTCATGAACCAGATGTCCCCCGCCAGCGTGTCCGCCAATGGTCGCGCCTATCCCTGGCCGCGCGTGCCGGCGATTGCCATCTGCCTGGATGGCTGCGAGCCGGCCTACCTGGACGAGGCCATCAAGGCCGGGCTGATGCCAGCGCTGGAGCGGATCAAGGCCAAGGGTACGGTGCGGACCGCGTTCAGCGTCATTCCCAGCTTTACCAATCCCAACAACATGTCGATCGCCACCGGCCGCCCGCCGGCGGTGCACGGCATTTGCGGCAATTACCTCTACAACCCGGAGACCGGTGAAGAGGTGATGATGAACGACCCGAAGTTCCTGCGGGCGCCCACGGTGTTCCAGGCGTTCTATGACGCAGGCGCCCGGGTGGCGGTGGTGACCGCGAAGGACAAGCTGCGCTCGCTGCTGGGGCATGGCCTGCGCTTCGACGAGGACCGGGCGATCTGCTTTTCGTCGGAAAAATCCGACACCACCACGGTGGCGGCGCACGGCATCGCCAATGCCTCGAAATGGCTCGGCCGGCCAGTCCCCGAAGTCTATTCGGCAGAGTTGTCGGAGTTCGTGTTCGCGGCCGGCGTCGAGCTGCTCAAGGAATGGCACCCCGATGTCATGTACCTGACCACCACCGATTATGTGCAGCACAAATACGCCCCGGGCGTGAAGCAGGCCAACGACTTCTACGAGATGTTCGACAAGTACCTTGCACAGCTTGATGCACTGGGTGCGGCCATCGTGGTGACCGCCGACCACGGCATGAAGCCCAAGCATCATGCCGACGGCTCGCCCAATGTGGTCTACGTGCAAGATTTGCTGGATGAATGGCTGGGCAAGGATGTCGGGCGGGTAATCCTGCCGATCACCGATCCCTATGTGGTGCACCACGGCGCGCTGGGCTCCTTCGCCACCGCCTACCTTCCCAAGGACGCCGATCGCGCGGACATCATCGCCCGGCTACAGGCCATTGAAGGCATTACGCTGGTGATTGACCGGGAGGAGGCGTGCCGCCGCTTCGCACTGCCACCCGACCGCATCGGCGACATCGTCATGATCTCGGGTGAGAACAAGACCATCGGCACCAGCGAACACCGTCACGATCTGGCGGCGCTCAACGAGCCGTTGCGCTCGCATGGCGGCCTCACCGAACAGGCCGTGCCGTTCATCACCAATCGCGTGCTGCCCGACCAGCCCGACGCGCCGGCGCTGCGCAATTTCGACGCGTTCTACTACGCGACGCTGGCTGCCGCGCAGCCGGCAAGCTAGGGGGCGGGTCATGAACGCGGTGGAAAAGAAAATGGCAGTCCGGCACGAGCCGATGCGTATTGCCGGCAACAAGGTCGACGCCGACGGCGTGGTGGAAGTCCGTTATCCCTGGGACGACAGTGTCATCGGCACGGTTCCGGCGGGGGGCGCCGAACACGCGCGGCGCGCCTTCCAGATCGCGGCCGCTTACAAGCCCAAGCTGAGCCGCTACGAGCGGCAGCGCATCCTGCTCAAGACCGCTGACACGCTGAACGCCCGCAAGGAGGAACTCTCCGACCTGATCACGCTGGAGCTGGGCATTTCCAAGCAGGATTCGCTCTATGAAGTGGGGCGAGCCTTCGACGTCTTCACCCTGACCGGGCAGATGTGCATCCACGATGACGGGCAGATCTTCTCCTGCGACCTGACCCCGCACGGCAAGGCGCGCAAGATTTTCACCACGCGCGAGCCGCTGCGGGCGATCTCGGCCATTACCCCGTTCAATCATCCGCTCAACATGGTGTCGCACAAGATCGCGCCCGCCATCGCCACCAACAATTGCGTCGTGCTCAAGCCGACGGAGCTGACCCCGATGACCGCGCTCATCCTGGCGGACATTTTGTACGAGGCCGGCCTGCCGCCCGAGATGCTGTCGGTGGTGACCGGCTTGCCGCAGGACATCGGCGACGAGATGATCACCAACCCCGATATCGACCTCATCACCTTCACCGGCGGCGTTCCCGTGGGCAAGCTGATCGCCTCCAGGGCTGGCTACAAGCGCCAGGTGCTCGAACTGGGCGGCAACGATCCCCTGATCATTCTCAACGACCTCAGCGATGACGATCTGGCCCGCGCTGCCGACCTGGCCGTCGCCGGCGCCACCAAGAACTCGGGGCAGCGCTGCACGGCGGTCAAGCGCATCCTGGTGCAGCAGCGGGTCGCCGACCGCTTCGTGCCGCTGGTGCTCGAACGCGCCAAGAGATTGCGGTTCGGCGATCCGATGGATCGCTCGACCGATCTGGGCACCGTGGTGAGCGAGCGCGCCGCCAAGCTGTTTGAAGATCGAGTGCACATGGCCGCGGAGCAGGGCGCCGAAGTCCTCTATAATCCGGGCCGCCGCGGCGCGCTGCTACCGCCCATCGTGATCGATCGCGTGCCGCACGGCTCCGAGCTGGTGATGGAGGAAACCTTCGGCCCGATCATCCCCATCATCCGTGCGCCCGACGATGACGATGAACTGATCGCGCTGTCCAACTCGACCGCCTTCGGCCTGTCCTCGGGCGTTTGCACCAACGACTTCCGGCGCATGCAGAAATACATTGCCGGGCTGGAAGTGGGCACGGTGAACATCTGGGAAGTGCCGGGCTACCGCATCGAGATGAGCCCCTTCGGCGGCATCAAGGACAGCGGCAACGGCTACAAGGAAGGCGTTATCGAGGCCATGAAAAGCTTCACCAACGTGAAGACTTTCTCGCTGCCGTGGTGAGCTTGGACCTGGCAGTCGTCGCGTCCACACGGGCGTGCATATGTCGCGGCCAAACCGGCCGTCGGCAGGCTGGTTTTGCGCAGGCTCCCATGGGCGACTTTGCCCGATAACTCAATAATTCTGTGATCCTGCAGACGTTTAAGTCTCAGTAACACACCCCGTCGGCATAGTCACAATACTGTCATTCGGTCAATGTAACTCGCAGAACCATAGACTGGCTCAATCGATGTCATTGATAGATGAGATTGGACCGGAGCGCGGGGGGGTGCGAGCCTGCCTCATCGCTCCTGGCAAAACGTCTCCCCAAAGATGCAGAGATCAGGTCGCATAAGTGAAAGTTCGGGATGGTTTGCCGCGCTGTCGCGGTAGAAACGGGAGCACGACATGACAACGATTTCCAAAAGAGAATTCTTGAGGCTTCTGGGTCTAGGGGCATCGGCACTGGGGATGCAATCTGCATTCGGCAGCTTTGCTTTTGCGCAGGAGACGGGCCTGCCGGCCTGGGCCGCGCTGCCTGCTGGCGCCGAGCCCAAGACGGGCGGCAAGCTGGTCTATGGCCAAACCTATCCCAACTGGGCGGTTGGTACGTCCGACAACGGCAAGCACCCTTATTATTGGGTCGATCTGCTGACGCGTTCGATCTGGAACTGCCTGGTCTGGGTCGACCATGATTTCAACCTGCAGGGTGAACTGGCCGAAAGCTGGCAGGCAGATGAGACGCTCAAGGTGTGGGATTTCAAGTTGCGCGAGGGCGTGCTGTTCCATAACGGCAAGGAAATGACCTCCGCGGACGTCGTTGCTTCCATCAATGCCCACATCGCCCAAAAGGGTAGTGGTTTCATCAACGCCTGGTTTGAAAGCATCGAGGCCACCGGCAAATACGCCGTTCGCTTCAATCTCAACGCCGCCTATGCCGAGTGGCCCTATGCCCTGGCCGAATACCGGCTGGCAATCGTCCCCGCTGCCGGCGATGACGTCATCCTGACCGACGGCATCGGCACCGGTCCGTTCAAGCTCGTCGAAGTCGACAATCGCCGCGGCTTCAAGGCGATCCGCAACGAGAATTACTGGCTCAAGGGGCGTCCCTTCATCGACGAAGTCGAGGGATACGTGGTCAATTCGCAGACTGCCATCAACGGTTTCCGTTCCGGCCAGTTCAACGCCGTCTTCAACATCGACCCGACCACGGCCGGCCAGTATGAGAGCGCCGCCGGCATCGTCGATAAGGCTACTGGCGGCGACCAGTTCTTGATCTCCATGCCTAAAAATCTCGACATGGCCTGGAATGATCCGCGCATCCGCCTGGCGCTGAGCCTCAGTATCGACCGCAATGCGATCAACCAGATCGTCTACAACGATCCCGGGACCTGGATCGGCAACGACACCCACATGTCCGGGATCAATCCCGAATTCCTGCCCCGCGAGGTTGCCTACGACATCGACAAGGCCAAGGCCCTGCTGGCCGAGGCCGGTCATCCCAATGGCATCGATCTTCCTCCGGTAGTGTTTTCGCCATCCTTCCCCGAGATGCCGCGGGTAATGGCTATCGTTGCTGAATCGGTCAAGAAGGCCGGCATCAACATCGAAATCCGGGAAATGCCGACCGACGGCTTCTCGGCTTATGTGACGGAAGTCAACAAGCCCTATGGCAGGCCCGCTGTGGGGCCCGTAGGGCCGCGCAATCCGGCGACCAACATGTCTCGAATGGCGGTCAACCAATCAGAGGAGGCGGGCTGGACCGGCGAAAAGGCCGACGCCTATCGCGCGCTCTATGCCACGACAATTGCGGAGCCGGACGAGACCAAGCGCCTCTCGATGTATCAGGAGCTACAGCGCATCGCCCAGTCCGATACCCCTGCCATCATCCTCGGCGGCCGGCGCAACATGCTGGCGCACAGTGCAGGCGTGGTTAACCTCAAATCCCACTTCCAGAACTGGGGCAGCCGGTTTGACGATGTCTGGATCCAATCCTAACTTCTGAGTCAAAGGGGCGCGTCAGGCGCCCCTTTCCACAAGCAGGGTCGAGCCATGCCACAGATCTTAGCCATGACAGTACGACGCCTCGTGATGTCGTTTTTCATTCTCAGCATCACGGCATTGATCGTGTTCTTGGGCACCGAAGTGCTGCCCGGTGATGCGCTGACCGCCACTATCCCGACAGAGGAACTGCAGTTCTATAGCGCTGATCAGCTCGCCGAGATGCGCAGCGAGCTAGGCCTCGATCGCCCGATCCCGGTCCGCTTCCTGGAGGTGTGGGCCCGCCTGATGACCTTCGATTTCGGCACCACCATCGTCAAGCACGAGCCGGTCGGGCCGCGCATATTCCATCCCATGATCAATTCGGCGATCCTGGCAGGGGTCGCGCTCGTCGTCATGCTGGCGCTGGTGATATCGCTCGGCACGCTGGCCAGTCTCAAGCCTGGCGGACGCCTGGATACTACCATCAGTGCGACGACGCTGTTCACCTATTCGATGCCCGATTTTGTCGTCAGCAACCTCTTCGTCATCGTGTTCGCGGTCTGGCTTGGCCTCGCCCCGGCGGTGATTCTGGCGCCCACTAACGCCCCCAAGCTGACCATCCTCGCGGCTTCCATTCTTCCTGTTCTGGCGCTTTGCGTTCACGGCGTCGCCTATCAGTACAGGTTGCTCCGCGCCGGCATGGTGGAGGCGCTCAACAGCGACTATGTCGAACGCGCCCGCTTGGCGGGGCTGCCGACTTGGCGCATCAGCCTGGTCCACGCGCTGCCATCGGCGTTGATCCCGATGCTCAACGGCACGGCGTCCTTCGTTGCCGGCCTGCTGTCCGGCTCGGTCGTGGTGGAGGCGGTGTTCAAATATCCGGGGGCCGGTGGCGAACTGCTGCGCGCGCTCTCGCAACGCGAGATACCAACCATCCAGGCCATAGCGTTCCTGGCGGCCCTCGCCGTGGTTGTGGCCAACCTTCTGGCCGATCTGGCAATCCTCGCCCTTGATCCGCGCGTTCGCACGAGGTCCCAAAATGGCTGATATCCCGGTTTCAACGCCGCTTCGCCGGTCCCTCGGATGGTTGCGGTCGCGGCGCCTTCGCCGCGCCCTGTCGGAGCCGGCGACGTTGATGGGGCTGATCCTGGTGGTTGCCCATCTGTTGCTGGCACTCCTGGCACCGCTATTGGCACCATATGATACCAGCGCCCTGGTTGGCGCCCCGTTGCAGCATCCCTCCTGGGAGTTTCTGATGGGAACGGACCAGATTGGCCGCGACTACTTCAGTCGCATCATAGCCGGCGGTCGCATCGCCCTGATGGTTTCCTTTCTTGGCATCGCCATCGCCGTGGTGAGCGGGACCGTGCTCGGCATCATCGCCGGCTATATTGGTGGCCGGACTGACGAGATCATCATGCGCATCGTCGACGCGATGATGGCGATTCCCGATTTGATCCTGATTGCCATTCTGATCCTGGCGCTGGGCACCGGACCTGGCGCGCTGATCCCGGTCGTGGCGGTCGTCTATACTTGGGGCGTGGTCCGCGTGATCCGCGCCAAGACCATCAGTCTGTCGACGCTCGATTTCGTGCGCTCGGCAGAACTGCGGGGCGAAACGCGGCTGGCCGTCATGGTCCGTGAAATCCTGCCCAACCTTATCGGCCTTCTCGGGGTGGAATTGGCGGTTCGTGTCTCCTCGGCAGTGCTTCGCATCAGTGCGCTCTCGTTCCTGGGGCTGGGCATCAGCCAGCCCACCCCCGATTGGGGCTTGATGGTGCAGGAAGCCATGGGCGTCATTTTCACCGATCCGTGGTTTCTGCTCCTGCCCGCCATCATGCTCTCCAGCCTGATCATCGGCGTCAATTTCATGGTCGACGGACTCTCGCGCGCCTTCGGTATCACCACAGCGGAGCTCGGTTGAGATGAAGACGCCCCATGTCGACGTTCGCAATCTCAAACTGGTCTACAAAACCGGCCCGCAGACCGAACTGGCCGCCATCGATGAAGTGAGCTTTTCCATCGGCAAGGGCGAGACCCTGGGCATCGTCGGCGAAAGCGGTTGCGGCAAGTCATCGCTCGCGCGTGCCTTTCTGGGCTATACGCGGCCAGGCGCGCGGATCGCCGGTGGCGCCCTCGTGGTGGGCGGCGTCGACGTCTTTGCTCTGACGGGCGAGGCGCTGCGGCGCTATCGCGGCGGGCGCGCCGCCATGGTGCCCCAGAACCCGCTGTCGGCACTGACCCCGCATCGCACGATCGGCCAGCACATGGTCGAGTTGATCCGGATTCACAACGCAGCCGGCAACATCTCGCCTACCCAGAAGGCGCTCGACCTTCTGGCCGCGATGGAACTGCCCGATCCTTCGGCGATTTTCGCGCGCTATCCCCACCAGCTTTCGGGTGGCCAGCGCCAGCGCGTCGTCATCGCCGCGGCCCTCGTGGCCGAACCCGAGCTGATCGTGCTTGATGAGCCAACCACGGCCTTGGACAAGACCGTTGAAACCCAGGTGCTCGACCTTGTCAGCCGCCTGCAGAAACGAACCAACACCACGCTGATCTATGTGAGCCACGACCTGAACGTGGTTGCCCGCATGTGCGATGGTGTCTTGGTCATGCAGCACGGCAAAGTGCTGGAGGATGGACCCACCAAAGAGGTCTTCAACGCGCCAAAAACCGAATATGCGAGGACCCTTATCGCCGCCATTCCCAAGCTGCGCACCGGCACGCGTCCGGAACCGGTGCGGCTGGCCACGGCGGCACCGATTCTGAGCATCCGTGACCTCGATTTCAGCTATGGCGGCAAACGCTCGCGGTTTATTCCGAGATTTTTCGCCGCGCCGCCGGCCCGCCAGACCTTGAAGGATATCAGCTTGTCGATAGCGGCTGGCTCGACCTTGGGCGTCGTGGGTGAATCGGGCAGCGGCAAGTCGACCCTTGCCAGCCTGGTCGCGGGCCTCGTGGGCGGCAATGGCGGCAGGATCATGTTCGACGGCAAGCCGCTTTCGGGCCTTGCCGGCGGCCGCGGGCGCGATCTGCGCCGACGCGTGCAGCTCATTTTCCAAGACCCGGCATCCTCCCTCAATCCGCAGCATACGGTGGAGCAGATCATTGCCCGCCCGCTGCAGGTTTTTTTCGGCATGACCCGCGCCGCCAGCCGGGACCGGGTGGTGCAACTGCTCGACGAACTCGACCTGGACGCGACGCTGCTGACGCGCTCGCCACGCCAGCTCTCCGGGGGGCAGCAGCAGCGTGTCGCGATCGCGCGCGCCTTTGCGTGCGAGCCCGACCTGGTGCTGTGCGATGAGGTGACGTCGGCGCTCGATGTTACGGTTCAAGCCCAGGTGCTTCAGCAGATGAAGCGCCTGCAGCGCGAGCACAACACGGCCTATCTGTTCATCTCGCACGATCTTCCGGTCGTAGCCGAAATGTCGGACCAGATGCTGGTGCTCGAGGCGGGCGAAATCCGCGACTACGCCGATACCGGCACGATCCTGACCAATCCCAACTCGGCATACACGAAAAACCTGTTGGCGGCGTTCGCCAGCGCCACCGCGCATTCTACCAAAAGGACCTTCCAAAATGTCAGCTGACGCCTTCTCCGCCCCGGGTCGTTTTTTCAAGGGCAATCTGCACACCCATTCGACCCGCTCGGACGGCGGGATCGGCCCGGAAGAGGTTTGCAAGCGCTACCGTGAGCGCGGCTACGACTTCATCTCGTTGACCGATCACTTCGTGGCCGCCTACGAGTACCCCGTAGTCGACACGCTGGCCTATCGAACCAATGCCTTTACCACGATCAGCGGCGCCGAGTGCCATGCGCCGGGCATCGAAAATGGCGACGTCTGGCATATTCTGGCCGTCGGCCTGCCGCTGGATTTCGAGCCCAATCGTCCCGATGAGACCGGCCCAAAATTGGCCCAGCGCTGCATCGATGCCGGTGCGTTCGTCACCATGCCCCACCCTGAATGGTATGGATTGACGCTTGCCGACGCCCAATCCATCCCCAATGCCCACGCTGTCGAGGTCTATAATCACACCAGCCACGTTCGGCAGGGCCGGGGCGGCGGCGCCTATCTGCTGGACGCACTGCTGAACGAAGGGCGCCGCATCAACGCAGTCGCCGCCGATGATGCTCACTGGTTTCTCGCTAGCGATGAAAATCGCGATGCCTTCGGTGGTTGGGTCATGGTGAAAGCCGAGCGAAACGAGCCTGAAGAGCTGGTGGCCGCCCTCAAAAAAGGCAACTACTATTCGTCTCAGGGGCCCACCATCGACAATATCGAAATCATAGGCGATACGATCCACATCGAATGCTCGCAAGCCGAGGAGATCATGGTCGTGGGGCCGGCATCCAAGAATGCCTATCTTGCCGGCACGGGCTTGACGTCAGCACAGCTACCCATCACCAAGTTTGCTAGCCAGCGGTGCCGCGTGATGGTCAGATCGGCTGATGGAAAGCTGGCTTGGAGCAACCCGATCTACCTCTAGTCGGCGCTCGATTAGCGCAAGCCCGTGACTGGGCCTCAGGGAGTTGAGATGAAGCCGAGCCGGATTAGCAATGACGAGCGAGTTGGCCGGCTTGGCCTGCTACGCACCGCAATGGACGGGCAGGGCGTTGATGCCCTGCTGTTGGGCTCAACCGAAAACCTGCGGTATTTCACCGGACTGGACTGGCATCCGAGCGAACGCTTCTGCGGCGCCCTGGTGACACGAGACGCCCTGACCTATGTGGTTCCCGGCTTCGAGCGGTCACGGGTAGAAGGCCTCGCCAAGGTCGATGCAGAGATCGAGGCTTGGGAGGAGCACGAGGACAGCGCGCGGTTGATCGCCTCGCTGCTTGGATCGACCGGCCAAATGGCGCTCGACGAGGCCCTTCCCTTGTCCCAGTTTTATCGCCTGCAGCACGTGCTGGGTGCCGAGCGTTTGGTCGATGGCGGCCAACTCGTGCGCGAACAGCGCTTATGCAAGTCCGCCGCCGAGATCGCACTCATCCAATATGCGATGAACCTGACGCTGGATGTGCAGAAGTCGGCACACGCGATGATGCAGCCGGGCATCAGGGCTTCGGACGTCGTTGCCTTCATCGATCAGGAGCACAGGCGGCTCGGATCGGACGGCGGTTCGGTCTTCTGCGCCGTGTCATTCGGCGCAACGACGGCGCTCCCCCATGGCGGAGACCAGGAACGCACCCTGTCGCCGGGCGACGCCATCCTTGTCGATACGGGTTGTCGCGTCGACGGCTACCATTCCGATATCACCCGAACCTACGTGCTGGATGAGCCGGACCAGCAGTTCGCCCAACGTTGGGCCATTGAGCGGGAAGCCCAGCAGGCAGTGTTCGATGCTGCCAGCATCGGCGCCACATGCGGCAGTCTGGACGACGCCGCGCGAAACGTTCTCGCCCGTCACGAGCTGGGTCCGGACTATCGCCTGCCGGGTCTGCCCCATCGCGCCGGCCATGGCCTCGGGCTGGACATTCACGAAGAACCCTTCATCGTTCGCGGCAACCAGACACGGTTGCGGCAAGGCATGTGTTTCTCCAACGAGCCGATGATCGTTTTTCCCGGCCAATATGGCATACGCCTCGAGGATCATATCTACATGACGGCGGAAGGACCGCAGTGGTTCACCCGTCCGTCCCATAGTCCGACGGACCCATTCGGGTCGTGAGATGAAGAAATGCGGCCCGCCCCGGTGGACCGCCTCTTCGGCGACCTCTGAACTAGCCCTTGAAATCTCGGCCGCGCGCTGTTTCCAGCGCTAGCCCGGCGTCGCTTCGCCAAGCCTGCCTCAAGCCACTTGAACATGTGCTGCGCCGTTCGTTCATCGCATGTCGACGGATTGCAAATCGCCGTGATGGTCGCTCCGACGATTGCCATGTCCGGCGTCACAATCACGAGCCGCCGCTGGCCAATCAGATCCGAAAGAAGGTTCAGCAGGTCAACAACCATTCCGGCTCGGGCATGTTGATTTTTGTATTTCATAGGCTAGTAATTTGTATACAATATGGGTCAGCCGGTAGCGATCTTGCCCCAAATCGGAGTCAGATCGCCTGATGTGAGAGGACCCCTATGGCCAATGCACTCGTACCCACCATCGACGCCTTTCGGGTGCCGCTGGACAACACGACCGATATTGCCGGCCTCGACCGGCTGTTGAATGAGGGCGCTCTGCGCCCCGACGACGTCATTGCGGTGACTGGCAAGACGGAGGGCTGGCAGCAGGGTGAGACCAGCCGGCTCGACGCCGACCAGGCGATCCGCCGCTTTTTGCTTGACCGCGGATCGCGCCTGGCAAGCACCATCGACCAGGTTCCCATGGTGTTCACGACCGGCGGCATCGGCATATTGACGCCGCACATCATGGTGTACACACGCACCTATGCGGAGCCGTCGAACGATAGTGCCGGCCGGCTGGCCATGGGCGTCGCGCGGTCCGACCTCATCCGTCCCGAATGGATGGCGACCACGAGAATCGTCGAGGCCAATGCCGATGCTGTCCGGCGGGCGGCGAGCGATGCCGGTATCGACCCCAGCGCGGTCGAGTACGTCGTCGGTAAGGCATATTACCCATCACGGCAGGATTTTGCCGACGCCCGGGCGGCCGGTCACTCTATTCCTGAAAATGACGACCGGGTACTGTTCCGCAAGGCGAGCGGGGCTGCGGGCCTTGGGGTCGCGGTCGCAGCCGATGGTTTGCCCATGCCCGCGGCCGAGGAGGTGGGCACGCGGTTCGACCTGTGGTCCGCCAAGGTTGCGATATCGGCCAACGAGTGGGAGCCGGTGGGCGGCGCCGGCCCGCAGACCCAGTTGATGGCATTTGGCAACAAGGTCGGCGCCGGCGGGCGGCTTCGGGTTGGCCACGCCGCCATGACCGACGCGCTCGACGTGGACGCCCTCACCCGCGCGCTGCGGCGGGCGGGGCTCGATGTCGGGCCGGGCCCGCTATCGCCGGAGCATCGGGCCCGCGTGGTGGCGGTTTACGTCAAGTTCGGCTTTCCCGTCGAAGGCCGGCTGCGCGGACGTCGCCAGATCACCGAGAACCCGCAATACGGCAATCAGGTGAAAGCGGCGCTCGGGGGCATGTTCGCGTCGGTCCTTCAGGACAATCTGGTGTGGATATCCGCCTCGGCCACCCACCAGGGCCCCGCTGGAGGCGGCACCGTAGCTGCGGTCGTCGACGTCAGCTAATTTTCGAAGAGGCGCGGTGGCGGCCCATATGGGTCGCGCCTTGCCTACTGGCTCAAGCTTCCGGGTAGCTGCCTGCGGGTGGCTGCCCAATTGGCGTTTGCGTCTGTCCAACCGAAGCGGGGAGCGCCCGCATTTGCAGGGCGGAAACCAATGTCAGGACAGCGAGGACAGCGAAGCTGAGTTGGAAGTCGATGGTGTCCAGGCCGTTTGCGCCCCGAACAGCCTGGAAGAAGCTGAGACTAAGGCTTCCAACCACGACGCCCAACAGGATGGTGATCTGCATCAGCATGGTCGACAGGGTCGACGCTGAACTGCGCTGTTCGGGACTGATATCGATGAAGGCCAGCACGTTAAGCGCGGTATACTGCATCGAGCGCGTGGCACCGCCAAACACCATGAGCGCTATCACCAGATAAACCGGCGTATCTGCCCGCAGCGCGATGCAAAGCGCGATCGCCACGGCGCTCAGGATACCATTGACCACCATCGCCTGGCGAAACCCGAAGCGTTCGAGCACGGGTGTGGTGATCAGCCGGACCGCAAGATTGCCGGCGAAATAGGCCACCATCAGGCTGCCGGCCTGGAAGGGATCGAGACCGAATCCGAGTTGGAACAATAGGGGCAACAGGAACGGCATGGTGTTGAGCGCAATGCGATAGTAGCTGCCGGCCAGCAGGTTGGAGAGCGCGAAGGTCGGCACCCGCATGGTAGAAAAGTCGAGTAGCGGATGCTTGGCACGCCGCATGTGGAGCGCGGCCAGTCCGGCGAGCACCGCGCCGCCGATCACCATGGCAATCGTGAACGCCATATTGGCGGCGTGGTGCACCAGCCCGTCCAGCCCTGCCAGCAGCAGGCCGAGTCCAAGAGAGGTCATGACGAGGCCCCGCCAATCCAGCGGCGTTTTGCTGCGATAGCCGTCATCGGGGATGAACCAGGCCGCCAGAGCCAGGCTGCACAGACCCAGCGGGATGTTGATCAGGAAGGTCCAGCGCCAGGAGAAGTAGGTGGTGATAAAGCCGCCGATGGTGGGGCCGATCACCGGGGCGAACAGGGCAGGCCATGTGAGTAGCGATATGGCGCGGACCAGTTCGGACCGGTGGGCGAGGCGCAGGACGATGATCTGTCCGACCGGAACCATGAAAGCGCCGCCTGCGCCCTGGATAGCGCGGGCGGCGACGAATTGCGGCAAGGTCTGTGCCAGGCCGCAAAGGATCGAACCCAGGGTAAAGACGACTATGGCGCCCAGGAACACGCTGCGCGCCCCGACACGGTCGGCAAGCCAGCCGGCCGCCGGAATGAGGATCGCCACCGTCAGCATGTAGACCGTGATGCCGATGCTCATGCTCAGCGGTTCAACGCCGAACGACTGGCCCATGCTCGGAAGGGCTGTGACGATGATGGTGGCATCCAGCATCTGCATGAATAGTGCGCCAGCCACGATCAGCGCGATTGTGTGGACAGATGGCTGCGCCTTCATAAGACAACTCTTGGTTCGTTGGCATGCATGCGAGATGGATAAAAGAAGGCCCGCACTGAGCGGGCCTTGCAGTTCGCGCCTCGATGAGGGTCAGGCCGCGACGCGTTTGATGACGGTGAAGACTTCGTCCGGCGTGGCCCAGCGCGGATAGGCCGGGTGCGCGGCGAGTTGGTCCTCGAGGATTTTTACCGCTTCGCCGATCTGTTTATCGGTGAGCACGAGGCCTAGCGACCTGGCCGCCGACGCCACGACCTTGCCATTGCCCTGCTGCGAATAGACCCAGTGGAACTCAGCGCCGATCAGCGCTGGATTGTAGCTGCCGCCCATATTGGCGAAATCGGCAGGCGCTCGGCCATCGAGCATCTTTTCGATATCGTGCGGCCCCTCGCGTAGGAATTGGTGGAAACCCACCACCGGCTTCAGCGGCGGCACCGGGAAACGCATGATGCGGGCCAGCTCGTCGGAAGCCCATTGCAGGCGATCAAGGCGGATGCCGGTTTCGGTACCATAGAGCACGTCGAGGGCGACCACGACTTCTTCCATCGCCGCAAAGCCCGAGCGGTAGGAAACGCCATTGAGCGCGACATCCGGCGAGGCGCCGGCAAGCACCGCCGCGATGGTGCCGGCGGTGTCCATGCCGAAATCGTCATGGGTGTGCATGGTCAGCGGGGTCGGGCCCTTGAGTCGGCTGCGGAAGGTCTTGACGTAATGGGTCATGGCCTGGGGCGAGAGCGCGCTGGTGGAATCCATCAGGTCGAACCGGCGCACGCCATTGTCGATGGCAGTGTTGCACAGTGCCATGAACTGGTCGAAGTCACGCCGGGCGCAATTGGCGACGGTCGCGTTCCACTCCATGCCGGCCGCCTTGATGTATTCGTTCATCACCGCCATTTCGTCGGCTTGGCGCTTGCGGGCGTCCTCGCTTGGCGCCTGCAGCAGGCCGGGATTGAGCAGTTTGATACCCGCCTCGGCGAACATGTCGACGGTCTGCTTCATCAGCGGCATTGGCGTGTCGCCATTGCCCAGCAGGGTATCGGTGAAGACATTCAGCTTGAACTTCGGCCTGGCCTTGGCGATGGCGAGAGCCGCTCCCAGTTCCTGCGGATCGGCTTCGCCACCGCGCCACCAGACGTTGAGGCTTTCCTCCTCGACGCCCAGCTCTTCCAGCAAGCCGCAAATCTCGATGAGTTCGCCTTCGGTCGGCTTTACGCCCACAGTGTAGATGACCTTGCGGATCGTGCTGTCGATCAGCCCCAACGGCGTGGGGATTTCGTAACCGGAGGTGACTTCGGGCATGAAGTTGAAGGGGCTGACGGAATGCCGCCCCTCGGCAGAGGCTTGGCCGCGACCGGCATTGCCGAGTGGCCCATTGGGCTTGGGTGAGGTCACGTCAGGAACTCCTATTGTCGTCACGCAATGCGTGGATTTTGAAGCAGGCCCAGCAGGGCAGGGGAAAGGCCGGCGAAGGGCGAGTTGGAAGCCGGCCTATGCTGCTCGGCTTCGGGAGCACCGGCAGTGGCGCGGATCGCATCGTGCAGCGTCGATCGGTGAGGGTCGATAACCGTCACGCCCACCTGGTCGGCAATCGCATCGAGAATGGGGATCAGGCCGGTGCCGCCCACGATCACGCGCGACACGCCCAGTGTTTTTGCGGCTGCCGTGATCTGTGGTCCGGCAATTTCGGGCAAGCGCCCGTTCTCGTCGATGAGGATGACGCCCGCCAGTCGATCGGCGAAGCCGCGGCGCAATGCCAGCTCGATCAGCATGTCGCGCCAAGCCTCGCCGATCGTCGCAATGGCAAAGGAGCCCGGCTCGGCAGCGGCAGCGATCAATCCCCCATCGGCAAAGCCGAGGACCGGGACGGCCGTGATTTCCTTGAGAGCATCCACGCCGGGGTCGCCGAAACAGGCGACAACCACCGCGTCATACTTGCGGCCTTCGGCGGTCGCCTGAGCATAGGCATCGATGACGGCGTGCGCCGCAATGGTCACGGCGGTGCGGGTCGCGATGTAGCGCGCGCCAAAAGGCGCGGTGACAGCCGTCAGTACCGCCTGGTCGCCGATCTCCGCGAGTGCCAATTGACGGATCGCCTCGGTGATTTCGGCCGATGTGTTTGGATTGATAAGCAGAATATGGGGTTTGACCATGCGTCGATAATCCATGCGGGACCACATGCAATGATGCATGATACGGTTTTGTATACAAGAAATTTGTTGTTCCCATACGGTCTGTTGGCGGGCGATTTGCCCAGCACAGTGACCGTTCTGCCGAGCTAAATAGCGGAAATGAAAGACAAAATTGAGATTTACATGCGAAAAACCTAGCCACTGCGGACTTGGTTAGAAAGAAAAGCATGGCTAATCGTGTTGACGGCGCAATCAAGATGTGTTCGTTTTAATTTCGTTATGTATACGAAACGTATCGGACCACCAAATCAGGCAAGCGGGCTCGGGCCGGATGTTCCGGGGGCGTCGCGGCAGGGACCAGAAACACCGTGCACTGGAGCACTCACATGCAATACGCCCATCGCCCAATGGCAAGGCTCAGAATGGCCGGTCTTGCCGGCGTGGTAGCGCTTAGTGCGCTACTGGCCGGCAGTTCGGTTTTTGCCGCCGATCGCGTCAACACCGTCATCGTCTCGGGCGCAGGATCGGTCAACACGCTCGACCCTATCGCGTCGAACTACTTCCAGACCAACGACCTGACGAGCCGCACCTATAGCCCGCTCATCACCTATGATGTCGACCTCAACGTGGTGGGCGATCTGGCTTCCGAGTACAAGGTCGCCGACGATGCCCAGTCGATTGCCTTCACGTTGCGCAATGGTGCCAAGTTTCACGACGGCACGCCCGTCACCTCCAAGGACATCGCCTATACGCTGGATCGCATCAAGCGGCTGGCGACCGGTGTCGCCGCCTATGTGGACATCTACGACAGCACCGAGGTTACCGACGACACGCATTTCACCGTCAAGCTGACCAAGCCGTCTGCCCTTTTCCTGACCTCGCTCAGCCGTATCTACATCATCAATTCGGCACTGGCCGAAGCTAATGCCGGCAGCGATGACGCGCAGGCGTGGCTGGCGGCCAACGATGCGGGCAGCGGCCCCTACAAGCTGACCTCGATCACCGGCAACGACGTCACCATCGACTGGGCGGATACCTATTGGCTGGATCGTGGCGATCGCCCGATGTCGCTTGTGTTCCGGCGCGTCGATGAAAGCGCCCCCAAGCGCGACGAACTGCGGATCGGCAATATCGATGTCGGCAAGAACATCCAGCAGCGCGACCTGGACTCCATTGCCAACGAACCGGGTATCACCGTGGTCTATGGCTCGGCCCCGACCGTGCATGGCATCTATTTCAATGCCAGCACCGGCCCCACCGCTGATCCGCGCGTTCGCAAAGCCATCCGCTTGGCTTATGACTACGAGGGCGCTCTCGCCGGTATCCATCGCGGCAAGGGCGCGCTGCCGTCCGGTCCGATGCCGGACGCATTGCCATGCAAGCCCGATTTCCCCATTGTCGCGCGTGACCTGGACGGCGCAAAAGCACTGCTGAGCGAAGCTGGCCAGAGCAATCTGACGTTGACGTTGCGGTTCCAGCCGGCCTTCGAGGAGCAAGTGCAGCAGGCAACGCTGCTACAGTCCAACCTCAAGGATATTGGCGTGACGCTGAACCTCGAGCCCATCGCCTTCCCGAACTACCTGCAGATGCTGCAGGATCCAGCACAGATCCCACAGATGATGCTGCTGGGCGAGAACTCGCTGTTCCCCGATCCGGGTGTGTTCCTCACCAAGACCTTCATGACCGGCGCCACCGGCACCAATCGCTCGGGCTATAGCAATCCCAAGGTCGACGAGATTCTCAACACCGCCGTCGGCACCGCCGATGCGGATGCCCGCTGCGAACTCTACAAGCAGGCCGAGACCATCATCGAGGACGACTCGCCGTTCATGCCGATCTGGTATGCCGGCAGCTACGCCGCCTATCGCTCCGACCGGCTGGCGAACCCGATCGAGGGTCAGGTCAACGGCAACTTCAAGCCACTCGACTACGCCTTGCTCAAGAAGGAATAGCGCGAAAATGGCCTACCTGCGCCTCATCTCTCAGCGCCTGGTGATGACGGTCCTGACGCTCTGGGGCCTCGCGACCCTGGTGTTCATCATGATCAAGCTCATCCCCGGAGATGAGGCGCAGGTGGCCGCCGGCCCAGGCGCTAGCCCCGAGCAGGTGGCCTCGGTCGCCAAGCGGCTCGGTCTCGACTTACCGGTATTGCAGCAATATCTGAACTTCCTGCTGCGCATGCTGCGCGGGGATCTGGGCACCTCGGTGGTGTCCTCCAAGCCGGTCCTCACCGAACTGGCCGCGGTGCTGCCCAGCACGATCGAACTGATGATCCTCGCCAGCATTATCGGCACGGTCATCGCTTTTCCCATGGCGCTGGTTGCGGCCACTTATCGCGGCAAAGCGTTCGACGGGATCACCCGCATTATCGCGGTCACTGGCGGCGCAATGCCTGCCTTTTGGCTGGCGCTGATGCTGCAATTCTTCTTCGGGAACGTGTGGCGGATCACGCCGATTTCGGGCCAGCACTCCTTCGGGATTTCGTCCCCCAACGTCACAGGCATGCCCACACTCGATGCATTGCTGGCCGGTGATATGGTGGGGTTCCTCGACGCCATGGCCTACCTCATTCTGCCCGCCATTGTGTTTGCCATTCCCTTTGCCGCGCAAGTGTTTCGATTGCTGCGGGCGTCACTGCTTGGCGTGCTCGCTTCCGACATGATGCTGCCGGTCCGCGCCAAAGGCGCGTCGACGTCGCGCATGGTGCTGCGCCACGCATTGCCCAATTCGTTGCTGCCGACCGTTAGCCTCATGGGCGTATTGATTGGTGGCATGGTCGGCGGCGCCATCTTGGTCGAAACCGTGTTTGCCCGCCGCGGCGTCGGCAGCTTTCTCGCCAATTCGGTGGCGCTCAAGGACACCTATGCGGTGCTCGGCGCGGTGATGTTCGTCGGCATCGCGGTGTGTTTGGTCAATCTGGTGGCCGACATCATCACGCTGATGCTCGATCCCCGCATCCGTGGCGCGCAATTCCGGGCAGGTGCGAAATGACGCTGGTCTTGCCGACTGCCGCGCCACGCCGCAAAGCCAATTTCACCGCCTATGAACTCACCGTGTTCGGCGTGGTCGTCGCGCTGTTCCTGCTGGCACTGATCGGGCCGATGATCGCGCCGGCCGACATCTACACCTCCAACATGCTGGAGACGTTGCTTCCGCCAAGTGCCGAGCATTGGTTGGGCACCGACGACCAGGGCCGCGATATTTTCTGGCGGCTGGTTGCCGGTTCGCGGCTTTCGCTGTTTGCGACCGTGCTGGTTGTGATCCTCTATTCGATTATCGGCATGATTGTGGCGACACTGGCAACGGTGGGGCCTCGGTGGGTCGATGAACTACTGATGCGCATCACCGATATCGGCCTGTCCCTGCCGGGCCTCGTCGTCTCGCTCGGCATCGCCACGGTGCTCGGCCCCAGCCTGCAATCGGGCATTATCGCGCTGGCCCTGACGGGCTGGCCGATGACCGCGCGCATTTTGCGAACCACCATGCGGCAGACCATGGAGCAGCCGTTCGTCGAGGGCGCGCGCATCCTGGGCGTGTCGCGAACGCGACTGATGCTCAAACATGTGCTGCCCAATTCGCTCGACGTGCTGATCGTCAAATGGGCCGGGGACATCAGCTTCACCATGCTGATCCTGGCGGGCCTGTCTTTCATCGGCGTTGGTGCCCAGCCACCCAGTCCTGAATGGGGGGCCATGATTTCGGGCGCGCGCGGCTATATGTCGATCGCCTGGTGGGCGGTCGCGGCGCCCGGCGCCGCCATCGTCATCAATGCGGTCGCCTTCGCCCTGCTGGCCGATATCCTGCAGGTGCGGCGCGACCCGTCGTTGCAGGCCTGAACCATGGGAGTGGATACGATCCTGACCGATGGCATAGTACCGGCGCAAGTCCGGCGCCGACCCGAATCCCTGCTGCAGGTCGATCAACTCTCGATCGATATCGCGACGCGCGATGCCAATGTGCGGCTGGTCGACAATGTCAGCTTCGGCATCGGCCGGGGCGAACGCGTCGCCCTGGTGGGGGAAAGCGGTTCAGGCAAGTCGGTCACCGCCCAGGCGCTGATGCGGCTCAATAGTCGGGTGAAGCTGTCGGGTCGTGTTCAGTTCGACGGCACGGACCTATTGTCGCTCTCTCCCCGGCAAATGACGGCGATGCGCGGCCAACGCATGGGCATGGTGTTCCAGGACCCGATGAGTTCGCTCGATCCGCTGATGACGATTGGCGATCAGGTCGCCGAGACACTGCGTATTCGAGGGGTCTCCAAACGCGAGGCGCGCCAGCGGGCGCTCGATGTGCTCGATGAGCTCAAGGTCGAACGCGCGGCCGAGCGGCTGGACAGCTTTCCGCATGAATTTTCCGGCGGCATGCGCCAGCGCGTGGTGCTGGCCATGGCGCTGGTGGGCGAGCCGCACCTGTTGATCGCCGACGAGCCCACCACGGCGCTCGACGTGCGCGTGCAGGAACGCGTGCTCGACCTGCTCGATGAAATCTCACGCCGCCGAAGCTTGGCCGTGCTGCTCATCACGCACGACCTGGGCATCGTGGCCGGCTTTGCCGACCGGGTGATGGTCATGTATTCGGGCCGCATCGTCGAGGAAAACGAAGCGACATTGTTGTTTGCCGAGCCACAGCATCCCTATACACGCGGCCTGCTCGAAGCGGTGCCGCGCGCCGATATTACGGTGGATCGTCTGCGCTCCATATCCGGCGCGCCCCCGGCCCCCGCCGCGCGACCAAGCGGCTGCACCTTCCACCCGCGCTGCGATCACGCCATGGCGGTATGTACCAGCGTCGAGCCTGGCGAAACCATCACGCCGCTGGGCGCGCGCGTCCGCTGCCACCTCTATGGGGAAGGGTGATGCTGCAAATCGATCATATTTCGAAGTCGTTCCCTGCCGGCCGCGGCCAGCACACCATGGTGCTGGACGACATCGTCCTCAATGTCGATGAAGGCCAATCGGTTGGCCTTGTGGGCGAAAGCGGCTCGGGTAAATCGACGATCATTCGCTGCGCGCTGGGGCTGACCCGGCCCGATAGCGGACGAGTGAGTTACAGCGGCATCGATGTGCATCGCTCTAGCCGCTTCGATACGCTGCGCTTCCGCCGCGACGTGCAATTGGTGTTCCAGGACCCCTATGCCAGCCTCAATCCCCGCATGACGGTGGAGGAACTGGTGAGCGAGGGCCTGCTGGTCCACAAGCTTGAAACCACCGCCGCCGGAAGGCGCGCCCGAGTGGTCGAAATGCTGGCCATGGTTGGCCTCGGCGAGGAAGCACTGACGCGCTATCCGCGCTCGTTCTCGGGCGGCCAGCGCCAGCGCATTGCCATCGCGCGCGCGGTGGTGATCCGGCCCAAGCTGTTGATCTGCGACGAGCCGGTTTCGGCGCTCGACGTCTCGGTGCAGGCGCAGGTGATCAATCTGTTGCAGGATATGCAAAAGCAACTGGGTCTCGGCATCCTGTTCGTGGCGCATGATCTGGCAGTGGTCCGGCATTTGTGCACCACGGTCGCGGTGCTGGAACGCGGCAGAATTGTCGAGCACGGGACGCGCGAGCAGGTGTTTGATACCCCGCAACATGCCTATACCCAGGCACTGCTCAAAGCGGTGCCCATCCCCGATCCGGCGGTGGGCCGGGCGCGCCGGGCAGAGCGGCAGTTGGCGCCATGAAATCGTTCGGAACCATCACGCCGTCATCCAATATCATCGTCGAACGGGTGACGCTGGCGATGACGCGCGATATCGCGGACGTGTCGCCGCATTTCACCCGCTTCGGTTTTGCGGGCCCCAGTGACACGGTCGTCGAGGATTATCATTGGCCCTCGATGATGGGGGCAGCGCAATTGTTGGCCGACGCGCATGTCGATCTGATCTGCTGGAACGGCAGCAAGGGCGGCGAACTGGGATTCGATCGCGACCGGGTGCTGTGCCGGCGCATCGAGGATGAGTTCGGCATTCCGGCGGTCACTTCGGTGCTGGCGCTCGACAGCCTCCTGTCCTCGAACGGCATCAAGCGCATCGCTTTTGTCACGCCCTTCCGCCAAGAGGTGAACGACAAGATCATGCGTGGCTGGAGCGCGGCGGGCTACGACTGCGTGGCCAATCTCGGCGCTGGGCTAAGCGAGAATTTCAGCTATTCGACCATGGCGCCGGCAACGCTCACGGCCATGGCCCGTCGGGTCGCGGCGTCGAAGCCAGATGCGATTCTGTTCTATTGCACTAACCTGCCCGGAGCCGGGCTCTGCGCCGCGCTTGAGGAAGAGTTGGACCTGCCCGTCCTCGATTCCGTGTCTGCCGGCGTCTGGGGCGCACTCTCCGGGCTGGGTCTGGGCAGCAGCCTGCCCGCAAAATGGGGCAGGCTGCTGCGCTAGGTCAGGCGTTCGCCTTTAGCCATTCGATGCTTGGTGCCAGCCGGACAAATACATCCTTCTGGTCCGGCACCGGTGTATTGGCGCGCTCATGCTTCACCGTGGCCGAGATCAGCGCGCGATATTCATCGAGCGTCGCATCCGACTGTGCGGCGAGCCAGTCCTTGTCGAAGACCGGCATGGCGAATTGGCCGCGATGAAACTCGATCCAGCGGGTGGCATTGGGCACCAGAGCCAGCAGCTCGCTCCAATCGATATCGCCGGTGCCGAGCGGGGTCAGGTAGCGGCGCATTAGGTCGCCGTCGAAGGTGGTGTAGCAATCGTCGATATGGACCTGCGCTACGTGCTTGGCGATGCGGCGGGTGCATTCAACCGCCTCTTCCATGCGGCAGGGCACATTGACCGGGTCATGGGCGATGCCGAGCAGGTCTTCTCCGACCTCGTCGATGATGCGCAGGATTTCGAAGGTAGAGATTTCCTCGTGTGTCTTGATCAGCAGCCGCGTGCCGCTCTCGCGGATCGCGGGGGCAAGTGCCTTGACGCCATCGATTACGCCCTGCAATTGGGCCGACCACGGCACCAACGGATCGTCGCGGTCCTCGATCATGCCGACGACGAAGAACACGGTCTTGGCGCCGAGCGTCGGCATGGCGCGCAGCACCTTTTCCAGGCCCTTGACCATGTCGCCGTCACCGGCGTCGATCAGTGATTTGCAACGCTCGGGCCGGGCGGGATTGAAGGTGCCGACGCCGGCATTGAGAATGATGTCACGCGCCTCGGCGGCCCGCCGCAAGTCCGCCAGCGCTGCCGGATCGAGCGTCGGCAGCACCGACAGGATATTGCCGAACAACACCCCTCCAAGGCCAAGCGCCTTGGCCTTGTCGAAGATTTCTATGGGGGACAGGGTCTCGTAGCCGGGCAGGCTGTTGTTGAATACGCCGATCAAGTCGGTCTCCATGGTTGGTGCTCGGTGTGTCGCCGCTCGGCAATTCTTGTATACAAAACATAACATATTGGCATGCAAAATGTGGATGGCTGCAATGCGTTTTGTTGCCGCGCGAACGTAGTCTGTCTATTTGTAGCGGAACCTGAACCTGCCTCATTGCAGCCAAACCCGCCGTGCGACAGGCATTTTTCCTTCCCGCGGGTAATAATTCTTCGTTAACAGTCTGGTTGCGACGCACGCGTCACGCGACCAAAGGTGCAACATAGCGTTGGACGTTTTGTATCGGATTTGTTGACACGTAGAATACAAAACGGCAGGCTCATCTCATAGCGAGGACCGGGGAACAGCATGGCCAGCGTTCAGATGCGCAAGGTAATCAAAAACTTCGCTGGGGCGGAAGTGCTCAAGGGCGTCGATTTCGACATCGTCGATGGCGAGTTCCTCAGCCTTGTTGGCCCATCGGGTTGCGGCAAGTCTACGCTGCTGCGGATGATCGCCGGGCTGGAAGATATCACAGGCGGCGAAATCCACATTGCCGGCCAAGTGGTGAACGGCCTTGCCGCCAAAGACCGGGATATTGCCATGGTGTTCCAGAACTATGCGCTCTATCCCCACATGACGGTGCGCGAGAATCTCAGCTTCGCGCTCGAAATGCGCGGCGAGTTCAAGGCACATATCGAAAAGCAGGTTGCCCATGCAGCCGGCATTCTGGGGCTGGAACAACTGCTCGATCGATATCCGCGCCAGCTCTCGGGCGGCCAGCAGCAACGCGTCGCCATGGGCCGCGCCATCGTGCGCAATCCGCAGGTTTTCCTGTTCGATGAGCCGCTCTCCAATCTCGACGCCAAGCTGCGCGTGCAGATGCGCACCGAGATCAAGGACCTGCACGAGCGGCTGAAGACCACAACCATCTATGTCACTCACGACCAGATTGAAGCCATGACCATGGCCGACCGCATCGTGGTGATGCGTCTTGGTGTCGTCGAGCAGATCGGCACGCCGCTGGAGCTTTATGACCATCCGGCAAATTCCTTCGTCGGCACTTTCATCGGCTCGCCGTCGATGAACCTGCTGCGGGGCCGGTTAGTGGGTGGCGATAAAGGCCTCGTTTTCGAGCATGGCGGTGGCCAGTCCATGCCGCTCGGCGCCGCCTTGAGCGGCGTCGTGCCTGGCACTGGAGTCGATCTCGGCATTCGCCCCGAACACTTGACGCTCGGCGACACCGGTTTTGCCGCCAAGGTCGTGGTGGTCGAACCGACCGGCGCCGAAACCCAGGTGGTCGCCGATATAGACGGCCAACGCGTGACCGCCATCGTCAAGGACCGCGTCTCCATCGTGCGCGGCGATCTCATTCATCTCGCGCCCGATACGGCGCGGGTCCACTGCTTCGATGCTGGGACCGGTCATCGTCTCCCCTGACCGCCTGGCATCGCTGAACGGGGCGGCTCCGCCGCAAGGCAGCCGCCCCGCATCGCCACCCGATTTTGAACCGCTTTGCCGGTCGCGTTCACTCGCGCCCGCAAGATCCAACGCAACCCGAATTCCGAGGACCTCATGACCAAATCAAGTGACCTGCCGGGACTGAAATCGAGCCTCTCACGGCGTACGGTTCTGCGCGGCATCGCCGCTACTGCCGGGGTGCTGGCGATGCCCGCCATCCTGCCATCGCGCGCCTTTGCCGCTACGCCTGGCAGCAATCCGGGCAAATACAAGATCGATCTGGGCGGTTATACCGGTCCCGAACTGACCAACGCCCCGATCACGCTCAAGATCATGCGCCAGGAATTTCCGCCTGAAGTGAACGCGGTGATGCAGGCCCAATACGATGCCTTCTCGGCGGCCTATCCGAACATCACCATTCAGGAAGAGCGCGTGCCCTATGGCGACCTGCCCACCAAGGTGCAGGTCTATGTGACTTCGGGCAGTGCCCCCGACATCATGATGGGCCGCAACGACTTCGCTTCGGCCTATGCGGCCGGTCAGCTCACCCTGCCGCTGCAGCAGTTCCTGTCCGCCGATTTCATCGAGGACGTCTATGCGCCGCTGCGCGAGTCGGCGACCATCGACGGCAATCTGGTTTGTCTGCCCTGGGAGACCAACCCGGTCTATATGGCGTTCAACCGCGACATCTATGACAAGCTCAAGATCACGCCGCCGCCCGAAGTCGGCGAGTTCGACGGCGGCTGGACCGTCGAGCAATATATGCAGAACTTCGACGACGTCACCAAGGCCCTGCGCGCCTCAGGCGATACCCAGACCTTCGCGCTGGCCGCATCCGGCTATGGCAATGGCGGGCCGGGCTCCAACTATACCCAGCTCGAAAGCATCTGGGTGCGCATGATGGGCGATCCCAAAGCGGCCAAGGATTCCTCGGTCTACAACACCTTCATGGGGGTGTCCGAAGACGGCTTCACCGCCAGCGGCTATGTGAACACGCCCGAAGCCGCTGCCGGCCTCGCCAACTACCAGACGGTGTTCAAGAGCGGCTATACGCCCACCGGCGTCGTGCCCGACCAGTTCCGCGGCGGTGCTGCGGCCGTCACCTTCAGCGGCACCGGCACGGTCAAGCGCTTCCTCAAGACTGGCCAACCCTTCAATTTCGGTATGTCCCCGGCGCCCAAGGGAACCATCGCCTACACCACCACGGTCGCCGATTCGCCGACCATCTATTCGGGTACGCCCTATCCGGCGGAGACCGCGGCACTGCTCGCCTTCATCTGCAATGACGCCAACCGCTTCGCCTTCCACGATGCCTGGGGCTCGATGCCGGTGCGCAAGACCCTAGTCGATGCACTGCCCGAATATGCCTCCGACCAGCGCCTCGTGCTCGGCACCAATGTTGCCGACAATGCTTTCGGCCCGCCCAAGTCGGTCGGCTGGTTCGACTATTTCAGCGCTATCAACCCGGCAGTGAAGGACATCGCGCTCGGCACCGATCCGCAGACCCGTCTCAATGACGTGGCCACGCAGATCGACGGCCTCCTGGCCAAATACAAGTGACCCCAGGCGCCCCGCCGCTCTGCACCGGCGGCGGGGCGTCGCTCCATTTGACGAGGGCCAGTGGCGGAACGCCACTTTGTTTGAAGAGGGACTGCGGCCATGAAGTTTCCAAGCTGGACAGGTAATCCGACGCGGCGCGGCGAGCTGGTCATCGGCCCGCTGATGATCCTGCCGGCGGCACTTGGCCTCTGCATCTTCCAGTTCTGGCCGCTCGGCGTCGCCATCCTCAACAGTTTTCGTGCCTTCAATCCGTTCAATCACCGGCCCAATGGCTGGGTGGGTTTCGGCAATTACCAGGCGGTACTGGCCGATCCGTCGTTCCAGTCCTCGTTCTGGGTTTCGCTGATTTATATGGTCCTGATGATCGTCATCATCATTCCGTCGGCCCTGGGCCTCGCGATCCTCTTGGACAAACGCATGCCGGGCACGGCGCTGGCGCGCGGCGCCATTCTGGGCGCACTGGCGTCATCCGAGGCGGTGGCGGCGCTGATCTGGAACGCCATCTACCAGCCCAATAGCGGCCTGCTCGACGTGATCTTCCAGACGTTCGGCCTGCCGTCGCAGCCATTCCTGACCGACGGGCATCTTGCCGTGGTCTGCATCGTCATCATGACCGCCTGGAAGGATATCGGCCTGCCGATGCTGATTTTCCTCGGCGCGCTACAGGCCATCCCGCCGCATCTATTCGAGGCCGCTTCGATGGATGGCGCCAATCGCTGGAACAAGTTCTGGCGCATCACGCTGCCGCTGCTGCGACCGAGCCTGGTGCTGGGCCTGTTCATGACCACGATTGCCGCGGCGCGCCTGTTCACCCCGATCCAGATTCTTACTGCGGGCGGGCCGAACGGGCAGACCTCCAACATCGCCTACTTCTCCTACGCGCAGGCATTCCTGTTCAATTCGCCCGGACCGGCTGCGGCCAGTGTCGTCATGATGCTGCTCATGCTCGTCGCCATCACCATTATCCAGGCTCGCGCCCTGCGCAGCCGCTCTGGGATCTGAGCCATGGCCAGCGACACTCTCTCGATCGCCGATAAAATCATCGCCAAGCCCGCGCCGTTGACGCAGATCCGCAGGGGCACTGTATTCGGCGCCATGGGGCTGCTGCTCGTCGCAGTCTTCTTCGCCTTCCCCATCGTCTGGTCGGCGCTGTCGTCGCTGAAATCAACGGACGATATCGTCAAGTTCCGCTATCCGCTGACCTGGTGGACGTTTTTCCCGCCGTTTCCGACGCTGGAAAACTACTACGCGCTATTCTTCCAGTTGAACTTCCAGCGCGCTTTGCTCAACACGGTGATCGCGAGCGCCGGGCAGGTGATCATCGCGGTGGTGACCTCGACGCTGGCAGGTTATGCCTTTGCCCGGCTGCGCTTTCCGCTGCGCAATGCGCTGTTCGGCCTGCTGCTGGTGACCGCCTTCATCCCGCTCGAAGTCATCCTCGTGCCGCTCTATGAGGTGGTCAAGGGCATGGGCCTGGTCTCGACGTACCCCGCACTGTTCCTGCCCTTCGCCTGCAGCCCCTTCGGCATCTACCTGATGCGGCAGGCCTTCCAGTCGATCCCGGTCGAACTCGATGATGCCGCCCGCGTCGATGGCGCCTCGACCCTCAAAATCTTCTGGCGCATCGCGCTGCCCAATGTGAAGCCGGCGCTCGCTACCCTGGTGCTGATCCAGTTCATTTGGAGCTGGAACGCCTATCTCTGGCCGCTGGTGATCATCCAGGACCCCAGCATGCAGATCGCCCAGGTCGCCATCGCCGGCTACAAGAGCGTGCCGAACTTCCCCCTCGACGGTCCGCTGTTTGCCGGCGTCACCGTCGTGACCATCCCCCTGGTGGCCATCGCCATCATCCTGCAGCGCTACTACGTGCGCGGCCTCATGAGTTCAGGAATTCGCTGATGACTTTGCTTGCCTCTATCGACCGCATCGCGGACGACTGCCTGCTCCAACGCATCGCCAAGGCGCGGGCCATCATGGCCGATTCCGGCGTCGATGTGCTGATGGTCTACTCCCATCCGCGTCCCGGTGGCGGCGTGCTGCAATACCTGGCCGGCTGGGCTGCAAGGGCCGCAACCATAATGCTGCTGCCCAAGCAGGGCAGGGGGATCATCCTGGCCGCCGGTCCCAACAATACCCGTGTATTTAACCAGCGCTGTTCGTTCTTCGCCGATACCCGCGCCTACGGACCCAATGCCGCGCTCGATAAGCTGCTGGCTGCCGGTCTTGCCGAGCTTGGCGTCAGCGGTGGCAAGATCGGGGTGTCCGGCACGCCGTATATGGGTGCGCCGCTGAAGCTGGCCCTCGATGGCATGGTCACGGAGCAGGTGTTCCTCGGCGATGCCCTCGATGCGCTGCGCCTCGTGCGCCATGCCGATGAAGTGCGAATGCACCAACACGCCGCCGATATCTCCGTCGCGATGATCAACCGCGTCATGGAACTGGCCCGACGGCCTGAAACGACGCCGTCCGAACTGATGACCAATGCCGAATTCACTGGCCGCCAGCTTGGCGCGGACTCCTCCAGCATCTGGCTCGCTACCGGGGAGGCACCGCCGACCACCTATTTTGAGCTGTTCGAGCTGAACGAAACGCTGGGGCCCAAGGACCGCGTGCAACTGGGCGCGACGGTGACCTATGAGGGCCATTTCGGCCAGTGCCTGCGCACCGGCGTGCGTGGCGGTATTGCGCCGGCGATGGCCGATGCCTGGTCGCGCATGGTCGAGATGCAGGACCGGGCGCTTGCCACCCTCGTCCCCGGCGCGCCGATGCAGAACCTGGTCGATACTCTCGAAGCCGATATCGACGCCTTCTGCCCCTATACCCGCGCCACCGACCCGTTCCGCTTCCAGTCGTGTCATTCGCTCGGCATCAATTATTCCGACCCGAGCTATGTGCAGGCGGTCAATCCCGAACGCGACCGCAGCAAGGGTGCTCAGCTGCCGCTCGTCGCCGAGAACATGATCTTTGAAATCCATCCCAACTTCACCATTCCCGGCCTCGGCCACATCTGCGTCGGCGACATGGCGCTGGTGACCGCGACCGGGGCGAAGTGGATCACCAATAGCCCACGCGAAATCGTGCGGCTGGACTGAGGAGCGAACGATGCGGCTAGGTATCGACGGACGCAAAATTCCCGAAGCGGCGAAGCGTGGCGGCGTGGCCAGCATGGACCATGGCCGCGAGCTGGGTATGGACGGACTATTTTTCCGTACTGTGCTCGACGTGGCGCCGACGCTGGACATGGGCGTGCTCAAGGCAGTGCGCCAGCGCGCGGATGAGCTGGGCATGTATCTCGAAATGGGCCTGGGCAAGGTGAACCCCTATGCTCTGCCCGAAACGCCCGAAATGCGCGCTATCGGCGATGGCGATACCCTGCTGGGTTTCCGCCGGATGATGGAGGCTTGTGCCGCCATCGACTGCCGCGAACTCTGGGTCGGTACCGCAAACCACAAGGACTATGCAGGACGCTTCGGTACCGATCGTTTCCGCACCGACGTGACCTGGGCCGACCAGCTCGAAGGCATCCGCAAGCTGCTGCTCCTGCTCAAGCCGATCGCGCTGGACCTGGGCATCCACATCAATATCGAGACGCATGAAGAGATCACCAGCTTCGAAGTGGTGCGGCTGGTGGAAGCGTGCGGCACCGATGCCTTTGGAATCGTCTACGATACCTCGAACGGGCTGCAGCGGCTCGAACATCCGGTTTGGGTGGCCAAGCGCGTGGCGCCCTATACGCGGCAGACGCATTTCAAGGATGCTGGACTGGTCTTCAATGGCCGCAATGCCGCGATGCAGGGCCGTGCCTGTGGGCAGGGCGTGGTCGATTATGCGGCAATCCTCAAGATTCTCGCCGAGGCGCAGCCGGAGCTCAACATCACCATCGAGAACACGCCGCCCTTCGCCAACGGGCCGCAATTCGTCAAGTTCAACACGCTCGAACTGGCCGAACCCGCTTTCATCGCCGGGCACAAGGACTGCTCGGTGGAGGAATATGCCGATTTCGTCGAGATGATCCACGCCTATGAAAAGCGCGTGGCCGTCGGGGAGGTGCCGCCCATGGTCGAAGAGGTGCGCGATTTCGACTATGCCGCCGCGGTCAAGGACATCCTTTTTAGCCGCGATCACCTCCGCGGTATTTGTCAGGATTTGAACCTGCCGCTGCGCAATCTGGCGGCGTGAGGAGATACGAATGACCGACCTGCTGCTCGTCCATGGTACCGTGGTGACCATGGGCCCCGACCGTGCCATCATCGAAGACGGCGCGGTGGCCATTACCGGCGATCGCATTGCCGCAGTCGGCAAGACCGCCGATCTATTGCCGCTTTATCCGCAGCACCAGCAGATCGACTGCACGGGAAGGGCGGTGATTCCGGGCCTAGTCGATGCGCATGGCCATGCCGGCCATTCCATCGTCAAGACGCTGGGCGTCGACACGCCATCGGTGTGGATGCGCGTGGTGACGCCGATGTACTTCCATTATACGACGCCCGATTTCTGGCTGGCCGATGGCTATATCTCCGCCACCGATCGGCTGCGGATGGGCGTGACCACCTCGGTCAGCGTCGTCGGCTCGGCCCCCCGCAGCGACGATCCGACCTTTGCCATCAACCAGACCAAGGGCTATGCGGCGGTCGGGCTGCGCGACATCGTTTGTACTGGCCCGGCCGGCATGCCCTGGCCGCATCCGACGACGCGCTGGATCGACGGCAAGCCGACTCGCTATTCGGTGAGTTTCGATGAGCTGATGGCAGGTGCCGAGGCGGTGATCGAAACCGTCAACGGCACCAGCGATGGCCGCATCAAGGCCTTCGTGACGCCCTTCACCATCATGCCTTCGATCGATCCGTCCAATCCGACCACACCCGATCGCGCCACGCGCTCGACCCCCGAAGACCGGATGCAGGGCCGCCGGGTCAAGGAACTGGCGGCCAAGCATAACACGCGCATCCACTCCGATGCCTTTGCCGGTCACGTGCGTATGGCCTGGCAGGATCCCGAAACCGCCATCCTCGGGCCCAATGTTCACTTGCAGCACTGCATTGGGCTCAGCCTCGAAGAAGTCGATATCCTGGCCGAAACCGGCACCAGCATGACCCATTCGCCCGGCGGCAGGGCGCCGGTGATCGAGATGATGCAGCGGGGCGTCAATGTCGCCATCACCACCGATGGCGCCGCGCCATGGGCAACGTTCGACCTGCTGCAAGCCGCCAAGCTGGCCCAGCTTGCGCATCGCTGGCGCAATCAGGACGCCTATCTGCTGCCGGCGGGCAAGCTGTTCGAGATGATCACGGTCGATGCCGCCAAGGCGCTGGGCATGCAGGATGAGATCGGCTCGCTCGAAGTGGGCAAGAAGGCCGACGTCACCATCGTGAACCTGCGCAAACCGCATCTCACGCCGAACTGGATGGTGATCCATCGCCTCGTGCTGCAGGCGGTCGGGCAGGATGTCGAGACGGTGATCGTCGATGGCAAAGTCCTGATGGAAGACAAGCGCATCCTCACCGTCGATCTCCATGCAGTGCTGCAGGAAGCCGAGGCGCAGGCCTGGGCCGTGGTGAAACGCGGCGGGCTCGAAAACCACCTGACCGATCCCGGCTGGGGCATGGTGCAGCGCACCTTCGATTCGCCGATCGAGCTGCCGCTGCCGCCGGAGATCGAGGCGTGATCACGCTGGTCAAGGCCGCTTTCGTCATCGCTTATGAGGGAGGCGACCATGCCATCATCCGCGATGGCGAGGTCGCTTACGAAAGTGACAGCATCATCTATGTCGGTAAGGCTTTTCTCGGCACGCCCGACACAGTCGTCGATGCGGGCGAAGCCATCCTCAGCCCCGGCTTCATCGATCTCGATGCGCTCGCCGATATCGACCACGCGCTGATCGACAGCTGGCACGGACCCGAGACCGCCACCGGGCTCGACTGGTCCGAAGACTATTTCCTCAATCGTCGCCACGATGTGTTCTCCCCCGAGGACCGCGATTTCCGCCACGAATTTGCCTTCACCCAGTTGATCCGCAACGGCATCACCACGGCCATGCCGATCGGCGGCGAGATGCACAATGAATGGTGCGAAACCTATGACGAATGGGCCGCCGCAGCGGGCATCGCTGGCCGGCTTGGGCTTCGCCTCTATGCCGGGCCAAGCTATCGCGCCGGGGTCAATGTCGTCCGCGCCGATGGCAGCCGCGACGTGCTGTGGAGCGAGCCGCTGGGCGACGAGGGATTTGCCGGCGCCATCCGCTTCATCGCGGATTTCGACGGCGCCCATGATGGCCTGATCCGCGGCGCGCTACTACCCGCGCGCATCGAGACCATGACGCCCGCGCTGATGCGCAAGACGGCCGAGGCCTCCAAGCGCTTGGGCGTGAAGGTGCGTCTCCACTGCCTGCAGGGCCTCAAGGAACTGCGGCTGCTCGACGCCCGCTATGGCAAGAGCCCACTCGATCTGCTCGATGAGACCGGCCTGCTTGGTCCGGACCTGCTCATTCCCCACGCGATCTTTCTCGATACCCACAGCCGCAACCCGAACAAAGGCCAGGGCGACCTGCAACGGCTCGCCGCCAGCGGCACCACCGTCATCCACTGCCCAATGACCTCGCTGCGCTACGGCACTGCGCTCGAAAGCTTCCCCAAATACCGCGCGGCCGGTGTCAAATTCGCGATGGGCACCGACTCTTATCCGCCCGACATGATCCGCAACATCGATGTTGGCGTGCATATCCCCAAGCTCATCGAGGGACGCACCGACGCCGGTAGTGCCGCCGAAATCTATCGGGCTGCCACGCTGGGCGGTGCCGCCGCGCTCGGCCGCGACGATCTCGGGCGCCTCGCGGTCGGCGCCAAGGCAGACATGATCATTGTCGACCTCACCAATCCGCGCGTCGGCATGATCGAGGACCCGATCCGCACCCTGCACATGAACTGCACCGGCGCCGACATCACCACCGTCATCATCAATGGCCGCACGGTCATGGAGAACCAAAAGCTGCCTGGCGTGGATGCCAAGGCGATGTCGCAGCGCCTCAAGGGCTACTATGCGACAATGAAATCAGGCTATTCCCAACGCGACTACAAGCGGCGATCAACCGACGAAATCTTTCCGCCAACCTTCCAGACACGGGAATAATGTGTGCGAACCGCTGAGCAAATGAATCCAATCTTGCGCAGGCATTGCGGACAACTTATGTAGTGCAAAGAGGATTCAGGCATGCTGAAAGCAAATGAAGACCGCACATCCGGAGTGGTGACAAGCGGTCGCTGGGGACAGATCTACGACGATCTGAAGTCCGCAATTCTGGCCCACAACATTGCGCCCGGCACCAAGCTTCCCGAGGATGAGCTCGGCGAGGTCTATTCGGTTAGCCGAACGCTGGTGCGCGCTGCGCTGCAGGCATTGGCGCATGATCGGCTGGTCCAGCTCGAGCCCAATCGAGGCGCCTTTGTTGCCAAACCGAGCAAGCGTGAGGCCCGCGAGGTCTTCGAGGCCCGCGCCATCATCGAACCCAAGGTCGCTGCCATGGCCGCGGCCATCGCCAAGCCGTCCGACATCAAGGTGTTGCGCCGTCATCTCGACGAGGAACACAAGGCCATCCACGACGGTCGCCAGGGCGATGCGGTGATGTTGTCGGCGCGGTTCCACGAGGGCATAGCCGAGATCGCCGGCCAGACCATATTGACCGAGTTCGTTCGGTCCCTGTGCTCGCGTTCGGCGCTAATCATCTCGCTTTATTCGCGGCGCACCGACACCTTCTGCGAAAGCCACGCCCACCACGCCCTGGTGGACGCGATCGCCGCCAATAGCGAACTGGACGCTTCGGAACTGATGACGAGCCATCTGGTCGACCTACTGTCCGGCATTGATGTTTCCGAAAGCGCTGGGCCGCAGCGCAAACTGTCGGAAATTCTGCGCGGGGTTTGATGTCTCCCCAGGCGCTTGCATGCGGCCGTGGGACTTGAGCTATCCGTGATTTCTGCGGCGTCTGGGCGGTGTATCACTTGGCTGTGCGCCGCGACGATCATCGTTCCATCGCTGGCGCCAATCACGAGCATCACGGAGAATGCGATGTACTTGCTCAATATTCCGGTTTTGTCCCCGCATATCGTGCGTGACCTGACCCACGCCGATTTGGGGCGTTGATCCATGGGTGAGCGTCTTTCCGGAAAACGCATCTTCGTCACTGGCGCGGCCCAGGGCATTGGCCTCGCCATAGCCAAGGCGTGTCTCAGGGAGGGCGCCAAACTATTCCTCGTCGATCGGGACGGCGACCTGCTGCGGACCAGCGTCGCGGGCCTGGGGGCGCCAGCCGGCTGGGTCGGGCACGCCGCCGCCGATATCAGCGACGCGGCCGCCATTCGCGCCGCTGTGGCCACGGCATCGGCCGAAATCGGTCAGATCAACGCGTTGATCAATAATGCCGGCGTCAATGTCTTCTCGACGCCATTGGAGGCAAGCGAGGCCGAGTGGGACCGCAACTTCGACATCAACGTCAAGGGGGCGTGGAACTGCAGCAAGGCCGTGCTGCCGGCCATGCTGGCTGATGGCGGCGGAGCGATCCTCAACATCGCCTCGACCCACGCCTTCACCATCATCCCGCACACTTTTCCTTATCCGGTGGCCAAGCATGCGCTGCTGGGACTGACGAAATCGCTGGCGCTCGAATATGCCGCGCAGGGCGTTCGGGTGAACGCGTTGGCGCCCGGCTACGTGGAAACCCAGAAATCCACGGATTATTGGAACAGCTTCCCCGACCCGGAGGCAGCAAAGGCCCGCACCATGGCGTTGCAGCCCTGCGGCTACATCGCCACCGCCGACGAAATCGCTATGGCGGCAGTGTTCATGATTTCCGATGAATGCCGCTTCATGAATGCAGCGTGCCTTGTGGTCGACGGCGGCTTGAGCCAATTGCAGCACCCCGCCTGACGGGCGAGATGCTGCGAGCTTGCCTTACTTTGGCATGGCGCCGAACGCGTCCGCGTAGCGCTTTGCCAGCACCAGGCCGAATTCGCTGGTGGGCAGGCTTGGGGCGCGGTCGGCAATCTCAAGACCCGTGCGCAGGCCGAAGATGCGCTTGCCATAGACTAGTAGATGCTCAAGCGAGCGCATGCCGAAAACGCTGGCTGGCAGCATCTGCTGGTAGAGCGCTTCGGCCAGTTGTTCGTCGCCTGCCTGCATGGCGCGCCAGATCAGCACGGCCTTGTCCACCACATCGGGCGCCAGCACGAAACCCTCGGCACCCGCCCGGATATTGTCCATCATTTCCAGCCCGCCCTGGCCGTTCAGGACCACCAACCGACCTTCGCCAGCCGCCACAATGCGTTCAACTTCGAGGACCGGCATTTCGCCCTTGAGATGGGTGATGACCGGATGGCGCTCCACCAGCGTGGCGATATCGGCGCCGGTCAGGCCACGCCCCATGAGGGCCGGTGCGTTCTGGATAGCCACTGGAATCCGCGCCGCATCGGCGACACTACCGAAGGTGCGGATGGTTTCGGCCGCCCCATAGGCTCCGAACACCGGCGGCTGCAGGATCAGCCAGCTCGCGCCGGCACCTTGGGCATGGCCGAGCAGCTCGATCTGTTCGATGACCGAATTGCCATAGATGGTGACGCCGAGCGGGGTGCGGCCAGCAACATCCTCGACGGCCCAGTCGATCACCTGCCGGCGTTCGGCCTCGGTGAGCTTGGCCACCTCCGTGGCCAGACCAAGTACGACGATGCCATCCACGCCGGAGGCCAGGCAGTGCTCGACCTGCTGGCGCATGCCGTCGCGCCACAAGCGCCCGTCGGGCTGGTAAAGGGCGTAGAGAACCGCGTGAATGCCGGTAAAGCGCTGGGACATGGTTATCTCGCTAGGCTGCGGCGCCGGACGCCGGGATTGGTTGACGGTCAGCAATATGCAGGCCGTAGAACGCCCTGCAGTTGCCGCCCACGATTGCGTTTCGCTCGATCGCGTCCAGCCGGCCCAGCCAGTCGATGACCACGGAGACGGTCGTTGCGTAGTCCGCGGCCACGGTGCAGACCGGCCAGTCAGACCCAATCATCAGGCGGCCCGGACCGAAAAGCCGCAGCACGTGATCGAGGTAGGGCTCGATGCGGGCAGCGGACCATGCGCTCCAATCATCCTGGGTGATCAACGAGGAGAGCTTGCAGGATACGTTCGGTCGCAGCGCGAGTTCGGCCATGGCATCTCGCCATGACGGATCCATGGTCGCGCCTATGGGTGGCTTGGCGATATGGTCGATAACGATCGGTTGGCCGGGAAAACGGTCTGCCAACTGGATTGCCGACGCGATTTGGTCAGGTCCGAGCAGTACATCGAGGGTCAGGCCGCGGGCATTCAGCGCCGAAACGCCGTTGAGCTTGGCGACGTCGGATTCTGCGCCGGTCAGGGTCACCCGCACCCCCCTGAACTTCGGCTTGGCGGCGTAATGGGCGACCAGAACCCCGACGTTTTCGTCGGCCAGGTCGAGCCAGCCGACGACGCCAAGGATGAAGGCGTGGCGGTCCGCCAAGGCCAGCAGATAGTCGTTCTCAACCAGGCTATTGCGCGCCTGGACGGCCACCGTGCCGGCAAAGCCCGTTTGCTTGAGCAGCGGTTCGAGGTCGGGCGGACCGAAGTTTTGCCGCAGACCCGAATAGGCGCCGGCCATCCAGGCATATTGGGCGGGATCGGCGCCATATGCCCAGAAATGTTGGTGCGCATCTATTCGCAGCGTCATGGTCAATGGCTGTCGCGGGGGATGGCATGGCCACGGCAACCGACGAGGAAGTCCAGATCGGCGCCCTTGTCGGCTTGCAGCACTCGCTCGACATAGAGGCTCTGGTAGCCGCCTTCCATCGCCGGCTTGGGCGCCACCCACTGCGTTCGCCTGGCGGCCAGTTCAGCCTCGGATACGTCCAGATTCAGGCGCCTGGCGGGCACGTCGAGCTCGATGATGTCCCCGGTACGCACAAGCGCCAGCGGTCCGCCCGCGGCCGCCTCGGGCGCTACATGCAGCACGACGGTGCCGAAGGCGGTACCGCTCATGCGTGCGTCCGAAATGCGCACCATGTCGCGTACCCCCTGCTTCAGCAGCTTCTGCGGCAACGCCATATTGCCGACCTCGGCCATGCCGGGATAACCGCGCGGCCCGCAATTCTTGAGCACCATGATCGAGGCCTCGTCGATATCGAGGTCGGGGTCGTCGATGATCGCCTTGTAGTGCTCGATGTCTTCGAACACCACGGCGCGACCGCGATGTACCATCAGTTCCGGCGAGGCCGCGGAGGGCTTAATGATAGCCCCGTCGGGCGCCAGGTTCCCCCGCAGCACAGCGATGCCGCCCTGTTCGGTCAGCGCCTTGTCGATGGGGCGGATGACTTGGGGATTGTAGTTGACCGCGCCAGCAATGTTTTCACCCACGCTCTGGCCGGTCACCGTCAGGGCGTCGAGATCCAGCAGGTGCGAGATTTCCTTCATCACTGCCGGTAGGCCGCCCGCATAGCAGAAGTCTTCCATCAGGAAGCGGCCGGAGGGCATGAGGTCCAGAATGGTGGGAATATCGCGCCCATAGCGATCCCAATCGTCCAAGCTAAGCTCCGTGCCGATGCGCCCCGCAACGGCCAATAGGTGAACCACCGCGTTGGTCGAGCCACCAATAGCGCCGTTGACGCGGATGGCGTTGGCAAAGGCTGCCTTGGTGAGAATGGCCGAGAGGCGCAGGTCCTGCTTGACCATCTCGACGATGCGCCGGCCCGTCAGGCGGGCCAGGCGCGCTCGATGAGCGTCAACCGCCGGATAAGCAGCATTGCCCGGCAAAGCCAGGCCCAGCGCTTCGACCATGGAGGCCATGGTGGACGCCGTGCCCATGGTCATGCAATGGCCCGGCGACCGCGACATGGCGCTTTCGGCATTGCCGAACTGCTGGTTGGTCATCAGTCCAGCGCGGACATCTTCGGAGAATTTCCACACGTCGGTGCCCGAGCCGATGGCGCGGCCCTCGAAACGCCCATTGAGCATCGGCCCGCCCGAGATCACGATGCTGGGCAGGTCGCACGAGGCCGCGCCCATCACCAGCGATGGCGTAGTCTTGTCGCAGCCCGCCATCAGCACCACGCCGTCCATCGGGTTGCCGCGAATGGCTTCCTCAACGTCCATCGAGGCCAAGTTGCGGAACAGCATGGCGGTGGGGCGCAGGTTGGATTCGCCGCAGGAAAACACCGGGAATTCGAGCGGCAGGCCGCCGGCTTCCAGCACCCCGGCCTTGATGTGTTCCACCAGCCCGCGGAAATGGGCGTTGCACGGCGTGAACTCGGAGAAGGTGTTGCAGATGCCGATGACCGGACGGCCATCAAAGGCATCATCGGGCAGGCCGTTATTCTTCATCCAACTGCGATGAATGAAGGCATCCTTGTCTTGTCCGCCGAACCAATGCTGGGACCGTCTTTTGCTCATAGCGAAGCCCTTGGCCTTTTCGAATACAACTACGACCGGCCGGCGTCCGAGCGCCGGCCGGTGATCATGTCAGCCCCAGGGGCCATAGGCAAAGCGGACTTCACCGCTGAGGACGTGGCCCGTCTCGAGATTAAGGGGCTGCGCGAAGGTCGCTAGGAACCGCTCGCTGCCCTCCCCGGTCCAGTCGAGCGCGTAGAACCTCATGCCGTCGGGGCCCGCCTGGGCCCGCACGTGCTGGGTTCCGTCAGACTGCACGCAAAGGCCGATGTCCGTCTGGGCGAACAGGCCCGCGCGTTCAATACCAAGCTTGGTGGCGCGGAAGTCATTGCTGCCCAGATTGCTGACGTCGTCCTTCCACGGCCAGCTCGGCGCTGCGGCCGGCATTTGCTCGTCCGGTCCCAGCGCGCGGGCACGCGCTTCGCCCCGGCTGCGCGACAGGTGGTCGTCCGGCAGGTCATTGGCCGGCCCGGCCAATTGCCAGCGCAAGTTGTCCCAACTAGGGGGCAGGTCCAGCGCCAAGCCGATCTGCAACGGGGCGAGCGGCTCGAGCGCCTCGAACTCGTAGCCCACGACGAGCCCGTCATCCTCATCGACGGACAGGCTCAGCTTGCCCTTGGCGGCGCCATAGCTGCCCACGAAATTGACGCTGTCGGCCGACGAATGGATGTCGGCCAGTTGCCAGCCGGTCATCAGGTTTTCCAGCGGCATGACCTTGCCCGGCGGCCGCTTGTTGGCATCCCAGGACGGGAAGCTTGGAACGATCGCCAGAGCCAACGGCAGGCGTTCTCCGCCCGGTGTGACTACCACAGGACCGTTGTCGCCCCCGAGGAACTGCCAGGAGCCGATGCGCATATCCTCGCCGTTCCGCCTCACAGGCTGCAAAGCGGGGCGCGACGCGACGGGCGCCGTTGCACCGGCTGCTGCCGCCAGTGAGATCCGGCGGTCATAGCCAAGCGAAGGTACGCGGAAATGGAGTTCGAAGGACCTGTCGGCGAGGCCGGCCGGCAGCTGGATGGTCGCGACCTGGCCGGGCAAGGCGGACAGTGTGGCGCGGCCGGCCTGTTCACCGGCTTGCCAAGTGCAGTCCACCGCCGACAGATCGGTGAAGTCGAAACGGTTTTCCACAGTGATCAGCGCGCCATCGCGATGGACCTGGATGGGGTCGTAGACGCGCTTCATCTGCTCGTATTCCGGCTTGGGGCGGCGCCAGCCATCCAGCGGACCCCACTCGCCGTAACCCACCCACTTGCGCGAACCGTCGCGCTGGGGAATGTAGAAATGATCGTCGATGGCCGCCCAGATCGAGCCACCGATGCCGTTGGGCAGCGCGCGGATTTCGTCCCATTGCTGGCCGAGGAACTTCCCCCAATGCTGCCGCAGCCCGGGATCGGTGACCATCTCACGCGAATTGTAGCAGTAGAGATGGGCGAACTCGTCGAACATGACGGGCCGCGGCTCGACGGCAAATCGTGCCGTCTCGCCAGCTTCCGGGTAGTGGTGATTGGCGATGTCGACATGGCCTGTGCATTCGGGCCCGAGCTTGTCCCAGTTGAAAGTGGTTGGCCGGGTCGGGTCGGCGCGCAGGATGGCCGCTGCGGATCTCTCGAATGGCGGCGCCCAGTTGGACTCGTTTGCCACCGACCAGATGATGACCGATGGGTTCGAGCGGTAATAGGACACCATTTCCAGCGAGACCGCGGACACATAATCCGACGCTGCGGCCTGCTCGGCAGCCGATAATTCCTCCCAGGTCGACATCTTTTCGAACCGGCCGAAAGACCAGCAGAACGGCGCTTCCACTTCAAGTAACATGCCGGCTTCGTCACAGGCTTCGACCAACTCCTTGGTCGGCGGGTAATGTGAGGTGCGGATGAAGTTGACATTCGCAGCGCGGAACAGGCTGACATCCGTTTGCGCCCAGCGCGCTGTGTCGGCGCGGCCGGTCAGCGGGTGGGTTTCGTGATGGCAGACACCGCGCAGGTAGATGCTGCGGCCGTTCAGCAAGATTTTGCCGCCGTCGACGCGGACATCCCGGAAGCCGATGCGGCGGGAATATGTGCTACCGGCATAGGACAGCCTGACTGTGTGAAGCGCGGGATGCTCGGTGTGCCACAGCTCAGGCGCCTCGACCGCAAACGCCAATCGAGCTGTTCCGTCGATATGACGGGTCCCCAAGGGCCGGACATCACCGGCTGGCGTGACCAACTCGACATCGACGGGACCAGGCCTACTGACCTGCAGATCGAGCTGCAGCGTCGCCCTGGAAAGGTCCCCTGCGGCAAAGATGGTGGCGACGTCGAAGACTTCGAAATGGTCGGACGGGAGCGCGAAGAGCGTCACCTTGCGTGATATGCCGGCCAGCGGGTGGAACGCATAGTTGGTCTGCTGGGCCAGTGTATCGGCAATCGAATTGTTGGTGATGTGCAGCGTCACCCGTGCCTGCTCGCCCGCCTTGACCTGATCGGTGAGATCGAGGTCGAAGGGCGTGAAGCCGCCGAGATGGTGACCAGCAGGGCGGCCATCGATCCAGACGGTGCACTGGCTGTAGACCGCTTCGAAGCGCAGGCGAACGACCCGGCCAGCCCAGGCCGCGGGAACCGCGAAGGTCCGCTCCAGCGCGAAGGCAGCCGCCGGATCGAACGGCAGGCCCTGCATGATGACCTCGCCGGGCACCTGCAGCGTTACATCCGACGGCAATGGCTGGCGAGCGAAGGGATCGGCGATCGGCTGGAGGTAGTTCCACGCCCCGCACAGGTCGAGCGACATGCTCCCGGTCGGATCGAGCGGCAGCGGCGCGTAAATCGGGAGGGCGAGTTCTTTGGTCTGTTGCATAACGGTTTGAACCATGGCCTGGAGAAAGGCTGAAGAAGGCTAGCGCAGGCGCTTGCCGGTGATGTCGAAGAGATAGACGCGCCCCGCATCGATGCTGGCCGAAGCCCCCACCCCGCGGACCACGTGCCGCGATTCCTCGCGTTCGATGACGAGTTGTTCGCCCGAGCCGGTGTTGGCGTAGATGTAGCTGGTCGATCCGAGATGTTCGGCCACATCGATATCGAGCGCGATATCGGTGCCTCCGGCGCCGGCCGCGCCGAAATGTTCGGGACGTACGCCCACCGTCAGCTTGCTGCCGACGGCAGGAACGGCGCCCTGTAGGGGAGCGGCCAGGCGAGCCCTTCCCTGCTTGTCGAGTTCGACAGTCAGGCTGCCATTGCCCGAAGCGACCACGGTGGCTGCCATGAAGTTCATTTTGGGCGAGCCAATGAAGCCGGCGACGAACTGGTTGGCCGGATCGTCATAGAGGTCGAGCGGACAACCGACCTGCTCGATGATGCCGTCGCGTAGCACGACGATCTTGTCGGCCAGCGTCATGGCCTCGGTCTGGTCATGGGTGACGTAGATCATGGTGGTGCCCAGCTCCTTGTGGAGGCGGGCGATCTCGACACGCATCTGCACGCGCAGTTCGGCATCGAGATTGCTCAGCGGCTCGTCGAACAGGAACACCTGCGGCTCGCGCACGATGGCGCGCCCGATCGCGACGCGCTGGCGCTGGCCTCCCGAAAGCTGTTTCGGCCGGCGCTGCAGTAATGGCTCGATCTGCAGGATACGGGCCGCATTGGCCACACGGCGGGCCGTATCGGCCTTGTCATTGCCGTTCATCCGCAGGCCAAAACTGAGATTCTGTTCAACCGTCATATGCGGATAGAGAGCATAGGACTGAAACACCATGGCGATGCCGCGGTCGGCGGGCTCGACATCGTTGACCATTTTGCCGCCGATATCGATATCGCCACCCGAAATATCCTCGAGCCCGGCGATCATGCGCAGCAAAGTGGATTTGCCGCACCCCGAGGGGCCGACGAACACCACGAACTCGCCATCGGTCACATCCAGCGAGACGCCGTGGACGATCTCGACGCTACCGAAATTCTTGACCACATTGTTCAGTGCGACGCCGGCCATGAGCGGCTCCTATTTGATGGCGCCGGCGGCGATGCCGGCGATGAAATGACGCTGCAGCAGGACGAAGACGACGAGCATCGGTGCCGTCAGCAGCACGGCGCCGGCCATGATGCCGCCCCAGGAAACCTTGGTCAGCCCGATCAACGAGCCCAGCGCCACGGGGGCGGTGAACATGCTGCGGTCAGTCGCGATCAGCAGCGGCCAGAGGTAATTGTTCCAACTGGCGAGGAAGAGAATGATCGACAGCGCCGCAATGGTCGGCCGGGCCAGCGGCAGCGCGATGTGCAGGTAGATTTTCCATTCCTTGACCCCTTCGACACGGGCTGCATCGAACAGGTCGGCGGGCATCATCGAAAAGGCCTGGCGCATGAACAGCACGCCCAGCGAATTGAACAGCGGCGGCACGATTAGCGCGATCCAGGTATTGGATAGCCTGAAATCGCGGGCCACCATGACAAACTGGGGAATGACCACCACGAAGTATGGCAGCGTTATGGTCCCGAGGATGATGGCGATCACGATCGGCTTGCCGATAAATTCGTAGCGCGCCAGGGCCCAGCCGGCCATCGAGGTCAGGAACACCGACAGGACCGTGTAGATCAGCGCGACGCCGACCGAAACGCTCAGCGCATGGACGAAATCGGTATCGGCCTGCATGTTGGTGATGTTGGCGATGAACTGGTCGGAAAACCACAGCTGCAGGTCCGGCGAGAAAATGCCGTGATCCGGCATGGTGGAAAAGACTGCCATCATCCAGAGCGGAAATACCCAGATGATGGCGAGCGGCGTCAGAACCAGATGCAGCAGGATCGACTGCAGGCGGTCGCGTTGGGACTTGCTCATTTCGGTTCCCTCCCAAGCCAGAGTTGTGCAAGCGAGATGATCACGGCCAGGATCGCGATGGCGTAGGCGACGGCCGACGCATAACCGAAATTGCCGGATTGGAAGCCCTGCCGGAACAGGAACAGACCCAGGGTTTCGGTGGCCTGGCCCGGACCACCCCGATTGGTGATCAGGAACGGCTCGGCAAACAGCTGCATGCAGCCGATGATCGACAGGATGGTGCAGAAGATCAGCACCGGCTTGATGAGTGGCACGGTGATGAAGAAGAACTGCTGCACCTTGCTGACGCGGTCGAGCCGGGCCGCCTCATAGACATCCTCGGGCACCGACTGCAGGCCCGCCAGGATGATGATGGCGTTATAGCCCGCCCAGCGCCAGGTGACCGCGATGATGAGCACCGCCATGGCGGCATTGGGATTGGAAAACCAGTCGACGCGCGGCAGGCCGACGCCCATCAGCAGCTTGTTGACCACCCCGAAATCGAGGCTGAACATCAGCCGGAAGATGGCCGAATAGGC
>NZ_JAQGJV010000089.1 GCF_028290435.1 Devosia sp.
GCTTCCGCATCATTCGCCAGCACACCACGACGCCACTGGCGGTGGGCGAGGTGTTCAACTCGATCTACGACACCCACACCCTGATCACCGAGCAGTTGATCGACTATGCCCGCGTCACCTCGGTGCATGCCGGCGGCGTCACCGGGCTGAAGAAGATTTTCGATCTGGCCGCCATCTATCACGTGCGCTCGGCCTGCCACGGCCCGCAGGACGTGTCGCCCATTGCCATGGGGTGCAATATCCATGTCGATACCGCCATTCCCAATTTCGGCATCCAAGAATATTCCGGCTATACCGAGCTGATGCACGACGTGTTCAAATGCGCGTGGAGCTATGATCGCGGCTATTTGCAGCCGGGCGAAGTGGCCGGCCACGGCGTCGATATCGACGAAGACCTCGCCGCCAAGCACCCCTACCAACAGGCCTATCTCCCCGTCGCCCGTCTGCAAGACGGCTCGATGACGAGCTGGTGAGGGTAGGGCATGAAGATCACTGCAATAAAGCCCTATCCGGTTTGGGTCGGCCATCGTAACCAGCTTATCGTCAAGATCGAGACCGACGAAGGCGTCTTCGGCTGGGGCGAAAGTGGCCTCTCCGGGCGCGAAAAAGCCGTCGTCGGCGCCATCGAGCATTACCGCGAATTCCTCATCGGCCGCGATCCGATGGCCATCGGGGCGATCTGGCAGGAACTCTATCGCAGCCAGTATTTCGAGGGCGGACGGGTGCTGCTCGCCGCCCAATCGGCCATCGATATCGCCTTGCACGACATCAAGGGCAAGGCACTCGGCGTGCCGGTCTATCAATTGCTGGGCGGCAAGCACCGCGATGTCATCCCCACCTTTGCCTCCACCGGCTCCATCAATGGCGAGGAAACGCTGGATGCCGCACGCGCGTTGATCGAGCGGGGCTGGTCCACCATTCGTTTCTTCCCCGCCGCCTGGGAAAATCCGGGCGGCATTTTCGAGCCACGGGAATCCATCGGCAAGAGCGCCACATTCCTGACCAAGGCCCGTGAGGCGCTCGGCAATGAGGTCGTGCTGGGCATCGATTACCACCACCGTCTCTCGGTCGCCGAAGCCGCCAGCTTCTGCCAGAAAATGCCCTCCGGCACTCTGGATTTCCTCGAAGAGCCGATCCGCGACGAGACGCCCGAGGCGTACGAAACCCTGCGCAAGCTCACCGATGTACCTTTCGCCATCGGCGAGGAATTTGCCAGCAAATGGCAGTTCCTGCCCTACATCGAACGCGACATCCATCAATTCAACCGGCTCGACCTGTGCAATGTCGGCGGCTTCACCGAGGCGATGAAGGTCGCCGGTTGGAGCGAGGCGCATTATGTCGACCTGATGCCGCACAATCCGCTTGGGCCGATCTGCACGGCGGCGACCATTCATTTTTCGGCTGCCGTGGCCAATTTCTTCGCGCTCGAGACGCGGGCCAATCCCACCGACCTTTATAACGGCACACCGACCGCGGAGATGTTCCCGCAAATGCCGATGCTCGATGGTGCCGTGTACAAAGTGCCCGACGGCCCCGGCCTGGGCATCGAAGTCAATGAAGCTGCCCTGACGGCGGCAAGCTTCAAGTTCTGGGAGGCGCCGCATCTGCGACGGCGTGACGGGTCGGTGACCAACTGGTAGCCTGAACGAAAAATGCCGGATCAACCGGCGCGTTAGGGAGGTTCTTGAGATGAAACGTCACGTTGCTCTTGCCGTCGCCCTGCTGGCTATGGCCGCTCCGGCCCTGGCGCAGGACACGCCCGATGCCGTCGTCGCCGGAACCGTACCTTTTGAAATGAAGGTGCTGACCACCGGCCTTGAAGGTCCGTGGGAGTTGACCTGGGGGCCCGACGATTATCTCTGGGTCACGGAACGCACTGCCGGCCGTATCGATCGGATCAATCCTGCCGACGGCAGCAAAACGACGCTAATCGACATCGGCGAAGTCTCGGCGCCCGGCGGGCAGGATGGCCTGCTCGGCCTGGCGCTGCATCCCGATCTGCTCAAGGGAAGCGGCAACGACTACGTCTACACCGCCTATACCTACGTCGATGAAGCGCGCGGCGCCGATCCGGTGGTCACCGATCCAGCGAGCCCCTATCGCTTCCTCTACACCAAGATCGTCCGCCTGACCTACGACGCCGCGGCCGGCAAACTGATCGATCCGGTGGACCTCATTGTCGGCCTGCCGGCCAGCAGCGACCACAATTCGGGGCGCATGAAAATCGGGCCGGATGGCAAGCTCTATTACACCATCGGCGATGGCGGCAAAGACCAGCTCGGCAATTGGTGCCAGCCGATCGAGGCGCAGCGCCTGCCCACGACAGGCGAGCTCGAAGCCGAGGACTACATCGCCTATCAAGGCAAGTCGTTGCGGCTCAATCTCGATGGCACAATTCCGGACGACAATCCGCGCATTGGCAACGTGGTGAGCCACATCTTCACCTATGGCCACCGCAATATGCAGGGCATCGACTTCGCGCCGGACGGCACGCTCTATGCCTCAGAGCAGGGGCCAAAGACCGATGATGAGGTCAATATCCTGGTCCCCGGTGGCAATTTCGGCTGGCCGCACGTGGCGGGCTTCCGCGACGACAAGGCCTATCAATATGCCCGCTGGAAGGACGCCACCACGCCCTGCGAACAGCTCCAGTTCTCCGATATCATCATCGACCCGTCCGTTCCCGTCGAGGATGAAACGAGCTGGACCGAGCCGATGCAGGACCCGCTGGCGACACTGTTTACCGTGCCCAGCGAGTGGGATTTTACCGATCCGGTGTGCAAGGGCGTCGATTTCATCTGCTGGCCGACCGTGGCGGCGTCCAGCATCCAGACTTACATGCCCACCAGCGAAGCCATCCCCGGTTGGGAGAATTCGCTGATCGTCACCACGCTCAAGCGCGGCTCGATCTACCGCCTGCCGCTTGCCGCTGATGGCAAGTCGCTGCGCGGCCCGATAGAGCGCTATTTCCAGTCCGAAAACCGCTTCCGCGACGTCGCCCTCAGCCCCGATAGCAAGGCGATCTATGTCGCGACCGATCCGGGTGGGCTCGCCGAAGCGCTGGCCGGCGGCACCACGACCACGATGCAGAATCCGGGCTCGATCCTGGTGTTCAGCTATACCGGCAATAGTGCTTCGACCACTGCGCCAACTTCGGAGGCCCTCATAGTAGTGCCGGGCGAAACTAATGCGGCGACCGGCCTGCCGCCGAGCTTCACCGCCGCACAGGCCGATCGTGGCAAGATTGCCTATAACGCCAACTGCGTGTCCTGCCATGGCCAGAACCTGATCAGCGCGACCTATGGCACGCCCCTGGCCGGGGAGTATTTTGCCGGCAACTGGAATGGCAAGCCGGTCGGGGACCTCTACCGCAAGGCGCACGACACCATGCCGCCGTCGCGGCCGGGGGCGCTGCCGGCCACTGATTACGCAGACATCATCGCCTATGTGCTGTCGGTCAACGGCCTTGCCGCGGGCGACGCCGAACTACCGGCCGATCCGGCGACACTCGACGGCATGACCATCACCGCAGGTGCGTCTCAGTGAGCGAACATGTCCTCAAATGGGCGCATGGCGAAGCGGTGGTCTTGTCGACCGCCGCGGTGCTGGCCGATTGCCGCTTCAATCTGGGCGGCAAGGCGTTCCTGCCGTTTGCCCGTGCGCCGTGGATGGGGACGGTGACCGATATGTCGATCATCGGCCATCTGCGCGAACTGGGCGGCGATTTCGTCTGCGTGCCGATGGGCTCGGGCGGACCGGCGCCGCAGGCGCCACCCGAATGGGCCGCGCTGATGGACCGGCCGCGCGACTGGCCGATCCACGGGCCGGCCGCCGACGAGGAATGGACCATTGTTTCCGCTGATGCCTCTTCGGTGACGCTGGCGCTCGACTATCCCGAAACCTCGCCGGTGCTGCGCCTCGAACGCCGCGTGGCGGCGCGTCCGGATGCGCCTGCACTGGACTCGACGCTGACCCTCTTTGCGCGCCGGGCAGCGCCCATCTCGGTCGGCCTGCATCCGATTTTCCGGCTGCCCGAGCAACCCGGGCGGCTGCGGCTTGAGGCGGCGTTCGATTTCGGGCTGGTGCATCCGCGCCAAGTTGCGGGGGAACAGGAGTTTTCCAGCTTGGCCACCGTGCCGCAAGCCAATGGACCGGTCGACCTGAGCCACTCGCCGCTGGGCAGCCAGAAGAACCTCAACGTCCAGCTCTGCGGCATGCGCAGCCCGATGAAGGCCACCTGGCTGGATGAGGGTGCGGGCATGATCCTCGATTGGGATCGTGCGCAATTGCCGTCGCTGCAGATCTGGCACACCGATCGCGGGGTCGATGTGCCACCCTGGAATGGTCAGTATCGCGGCCTCGGGCTGGAGCCGATCGCTGCGGCATTCGATCTCAACGACGCCATCTCGACCGGGCCCAATCCGATCAACCGGCGCGGCGTCGCGACGGCCATCGATATCGCCCCAGAAACACCCACCATCATTCGCCACAGTGTGGTGGCATTTTCGAGCTGAAGGAGGCTGCGGCGATCACTTTTTTCTCGGCCAGAGCGTGAATTGCAACGTTACAACTTCGCGCGTTGACTCGGGATATCCCTACGGCTAATCATTGATATAATAATAAGAAAATCGGGTTGCGAGGCTGGCGCTAGCAACACTGATATGAGGAGTGCCAGGCCAAATATCGCAATACGAATAGCCTGCGATGGTTGGCGCTAGGTGTGTTGTTTTGACTTAAGGTTTGCTTGAGCTGACAAACGTAAGTTTGGCAGATGATGTCTTGCTGGCCGAATTTCTGTCAAATCAGCAAAATTAAACTGGACGCCACGAGTATATTCTTGGCGGTCATCAGGCGACAAACACCCGAAGCAACATAGCGTTGCAAGGGCAGGGGAGGACGAGCGCCGCGCACGAGCGGCAATTTCTGAAGCATTCGACGCGTCAAGCGTCTTCATCCGCTGGCAGACAAAGGGAGAGAGCTGTCACATGGTCAAATTCAAACTCGCTACAGCACTAGCAGTGCTTGCACTGGCGTTTACGCCAGTCGCGACGTTCGCGCAGGATGCCGCGCCCGTCGCCGCTACCGAAATCGTGCCCACCAGTGCGTTGGCGGACGTGCCGCGCAACGAGACGGTCATTCTGGGTTGGGGCGTCTCTGGCGGCTCATCCATCGGCACCACCAATCCATGGGTTCTGCCCGGCTACACCCATCAGGAAGGCAACAACCTGCTGTGGGAGCCGCTGATGTACTTCGGCATCTACAAGAACGAGTTCATCCCGTGGCTGGCCGACAGCATGGACTATACCGACGACACCTTCACCGCGTTGGAAATCAAGCTCAACAAGGACGCGAAGTGGTCGGACGGCTCGCCCGTGACCTCCAAGGACGTGGTCTACACGTTCGAAGGCCAGATCAAGTATGAGACGCTGCCATACCATGTGCAGTTCGCCGAGCTGGTCAAAAGCGTCACCGCCAAGGACGATCTCACCATCGAGGTGACGTTCAATCAGCCCGCGCCGCGCTTCAAGTTCGAAGTGCTGACGGAAAAGTTCGACACCGGCATTCCGATCGTGCCGGCTGGCTACCTGTCGGCTCAGGCCGATCCGACCAAGGCCCCGGGCCGCGACGAAATCCCCCATTCGGGACCGTTTGATATCGTTGCCTGGAACAACACCCAGAAGATCTTCAACCTGCGTGAAGACTGGTGGGCCATCAAGGCCGGCCGCATGACGGCACCGGCCGTCAAGCGTGTGGTTGTGGTCAACATCCTCAACCAGCCGATGGATACGGTCGCCCAGCGCATCGTCAACAACGAGTTCGACTCGTCGGTGGACATGCGGGCCCAGATCATCGGCAACATCCTGCAGCAGAACCCCGAAGTTCAGTCCTGGACCGGCACCGAGTCGCCCTATGGCTATCTCGACTGGTGGCCCAACTCGCTGTGGATGAACGACCAACTCGCGCCCTACAGCGATCCGAACGTGCGCAAGGCCATTAGCCTGGCCATCAACCGCGATCAGATCAACGAAGTGCTCTACGAGGGTGCGAAGATCGCCACGATCTACCCGTTCCCGCTCTACCCGAACCTGCAGGCCTTCGCCGACTCGCCTGAAGTCAAGGCCGAGGAAGCCAAGTACGAACCCGGCAAGTACGACCTCGACGAAAGCGCCAAGCTGATGGAAGCGGCTGGCTGGGCCAAGAATGGCGACGGCTTGTGGGAGAAGGACGGCAAGACGTTCGACGCCACCATCCAGGCCTTCGAAAACATCCATGGCGACATCGCTCCGATCCTGGCCGAAATGCTGCGCCAGGCCGGTTTCGACTCCAACGTGAACTTCGGTACTGACGCCTATCAGAACATGGTCGACGGCAAAGCCGGCCTCTACATGTTCGGTCATGGCGCCAGCCTGTTCGACCCCTTCGAAGCGCTCAACCTCTTCGACGGCAAATACAGCAGCGGCATTGGCTCGTCGGCCGGCAATAACCGGTTCTCGCGCTACTCCAACCCTGAATACGACAAGCTGATCGATGCCATTGCACCGCTCGACTCCAAGGATCCGAAGTTCATCGCCGGCGCCGCTCAGGCTCTGGGGATCTACTGGCGCGATACCATCGACGTTCCGGTCATCCAGTGGCTGCACCGTATTCCGTACAACAACCACTATTGGAAGAACTGGCCGTCCTCGACCAATGTCGGGATGGGCACCAACGGCGCGTTCTGGGCTCACACCGGCATGCTGGTCATCACCGGACTGCAGCCTTCAGGCGCCAAGTAGTCAGCACTCTAGGGTTACGCGCCGGTGGCGCGTAACCCCTCCTGCCGGCCAAGACCTTTCGGGATTAGTCCATTGAGCTTCAAGATCGTCGTCAAACGCCTGCTGTTTTTCGTCCTGGTCGTTTGGGCCGCCTCGACCATAGTGTTCTTCATACCGCGCCTGTCATCGCGCAACGCCATTCGCGAACGCTTCGGCGAACTGGCCCGCACCGGCGGTTTCTCGCCCGGTGATATCGAAAAAATGATTGCCTCGATGCAGCAGCAGTTCGGCCTCGATAAGCCGATCTTCGAGCAGTACTGGCAGTATCTCGGCAATATCATGCGGCTGGATTTCGGCTATTCGCTCAGCAAATATCCCACCACGGCAACCGAGGTGATCGCCCAGGCGCTGCCCTGGACCATTGGGCTATTGCTGGTCACCACCGTCCTCAGTTTCGTCATGGGCACCCTGCTCGGCGCCGTTGCCGCCTGGCCCAAGGCACCGGGTTGGCTGCGGTCTTTGGCGACGCCATTCATCCTTTTGACCGGCGTGCCGCCCGTTATCATGGGCATCCTGCTGCTGTTCTTCATCGGCTTCCGCCTCAAATGGCTGCCGCTTGGCGGCGCCTATTCGGCGGGCATCGTGCCGACCTGGTCGTGGTCGTTCTTCCTCGATCTGATGCAACACCAAATCCTGCCGGCTCTGGCGCTGATCCTCGGATCGGTCGGCGGCTGGGTGCTGTCGATGCGCGGTATGGGCATTACCATCCAGGGCGAGGACTACGTCAATTTCGCAGAGCATAAGGGACTGACTGGCGGCCGCATTTTCAGGGATTACTACCTGCGCAATGCCCTGCTGCCGCAGGTCACGGGCCTCGCGCTGGCGCTCGGCACCGTCATCACCTCGGCGGTGATTGTCGAGGGCATATTCGGCCTGCCGGGCATTGGCACGGCGTTGAACCTGGCCATCCGCGCCAACGACTTCCCGGTGATCTACGGCATCGTGATTTTCATCACCATCGCCATCGCGGCGCTGATGACGATCCTGGAATTCGTCTACCCGCTGCTCGATCCTCGAATTCGGGAAAATTAGGAGCGCATGATGGCAAACATCACCATGGTTTCCCCATCCCCGACGATCAGCCAGCCCAGCAATGTCGTCCTGTTCTTCCGCTATTTGCGGCGTAACAAGGGTCTGGCGCTGGGGGTCATTATCCTCGTCGCTCTGTTCCTGTTCACGGTGATTGGCCTCCTGGTCGTCAATCCCAAGCATGCCTATCCGCTCTCAGCCGGCCTCAAGCAGCCCCCGAGCCTGAAATATCCGTTCGGCACCGACTTCTTCGGCCGCGACCTGCTGGCGGCGATGGTGGTGGGCATGTGGCAAACCGCCTTTATCGGCTTGCTCGCCGGGGGCATCGGCACGCTTGTTGGCGTGGTCCTGGGGTTCACCTCGGCCTATTTTGGCGGCTGGATCGACGCGGCGGTTCGCACCGTTTGCCAGATCCTGACGCCGATCCCGGTGCTGCTGATCCAGGTCGTGGTGGCCGGTTCGCTCGACAAGCGCGACGTAACCATCTTCACCATGGCCCTCATCGTGGCCATGCTGGCCTGGATGGGACCGACCCTGGTGATCCGCGCCCAGGTGATGACCATGAAGGAGCGGCAATTCGTTGCCGTCGCCAAGCTCTCGGGCGTCAGCGACATGGGCATCATTTTCCGCGAAATCCTACCCAATCTGCTGCCGTTCATCGCCGCAGCCTTTGTGGGCCAGGTGTTTTCGGCGGTGTTTGCCTCGTTCTACCTGGCCGTTCTCGGACTCGGGCCGCTGCGTGAGCCGCTGCTGGGCAATATCATCTGGGCCGCGCAAAGCCAGGGTGCCTTCTTCAACGGTTGGTGGTGGTGGCCTCTGGAGCCCGCCTTCGCGATGATCCTGATCCTGGGCGCGCTCGCTCTGGTGAATATGGGCCTCGACGAACTCGCCAATCCCCGCGTACGCAGGTCGGAATAGCAATGATGATGGACACAAAAGCCGCAGGCGCGCAGGCCGGCTCGCGCAATGCCACCGCGGCGTATGACGCAGGCAGCGCCAAATCCGTACTGCAGGTCAAAGGCCTCGAAGTCACCTACTACACCGACCTTGGCCGGGCCAAGGCGCTGGACGATGTCAGCTTCACCCTCGGCGCGGGTGAAAAACTCGGCATGGTCGGCGAGTCTGGCTCCGGTAAAAGCACCATGGCCCTGGCCATGATGCGCATGATCAAGCCACCGGGGCGCATCGAAGGCGGCAGCGTCATCGTCGACGGCACCGACCTGATGGCGCTCGACGACGATACCATGCGCCGCGCCCGTCTCGACAAGATCGCCTATATTCCGCAGGGCGCGATGAACTCGCTCAACCCGGTGACGCGCATCGGCGCGCAGATGGTCGATGCGATCAAATCCCATATGCCGCGGGAAGGCCGCTCGGCGATCATGGATCGCTGCATGCACGCGCTGCGCTCGGTCGATCTGGATTCGGGCGTGTTCCGTATGTACGCCCATGAACTCTCCGGCGGTATGAAGCAGCGCGTTTGCATCGCCATCGGCATTCTGCTCGAACCCAAGGTCATTATCGCCGACGAGCCGACCAGCGCGCTCGACGTGGTGACTCAGCGGCAGGTGATGGAAACCATCGACCGGGTGCAGGACCAGATCAACGCCGCCGTCATCCTGATCGGCCACGACATGGGTCTGATGGCCCAGTTCGTCGATAAGGTCGCGGTCATGTATGCCGGGCGCCTCGTCGAGGTGGCCAGCGTCCGCGAGATGTTTACCGATCAAAAGCATCCCTATTCTCAGGCGCTGATTTCGAGCCTTCCGAACCTCGACAACAAGGGCGTCTTCCAAGGCATTCC
>NZ_JAQGJV010000017.1 GCF_028290435.1 Devosia sp.
CGGCGTCGCTGAGATTGTAGCGGGCCAGGCGTACGCGCTCGGCATAGCGGTCCCAGTCCCAGGGCTTGAGGTCGAAGTGCGGCCCGTCGGCGTCGATCACCTTCTGGATGTCGGCGGCCTCGCGGGCGGCGCGGGCGCGGGCCGGCGGGACCAGCTGGGCCATGAACTTTTCGGCCGCGGCCGGGTTCTCGGCCATCAGGGTTTCCAGCACATAGTCGGCGTAGGTCGGATGGCCGAGCAGCCTGGCTTTGTCGGCGCGCAATTGGGCGAGGGTGACGATGGTCTCGCGGGTGTCGTTGGCGTCGCCGCGCTCGGTGCGGGTCCAGCCGGCGTTGAACAGCTGTTCGCGCAAGGACCGGTCGGCCAGGTCCTTGAGCAGCGGTTGTTGGGTGGTGTTCTGCAGCGGGATGACCCACTTGCCGTCCAGGCCGCGCGCCTTGGCGGCTGACGCGAGGGCGGCGATCTGGCCGTCGCTGAGGCCCGCCAGCCTGGCCTTGTCGTCGATGACCAGGCCGCCGGCCTTGGCCCCGGCCAGCAGCTTTTGCTGAAAGGCCGTGCCTAGGACCGACAGCGTCTCGTTCAGCGCCTTGAGCTTGACCTTGTCGGCCGGCGACAGGTTGGCCCCGGAGTGGACGAAGTCGTCATAGGTCACCTTGACCAGCTGCTTCTGCTCGGCGTTGAGCTTCAGACGCTCGCGCTGGTCGTAGACCGCCTTCACCCGGGAAAAGAGCCTGGGATTGAGCACGATCGCGTCGCGGTGGGCCGCGCCCTTGGGGGATTCCTCGGTCTGGATCTTCTGCAGGGCGGGGTTGGTGTTGGCCTGGGTCAGGGCCGAAAAGACGCTGCTCGCCCGGCTCAGTTGCTCGCCCGAGCGGGCCAGGGCGACGATGGTGTTGTCGAAGGTCGGCGCGGCCGGATTGCCGGCGATCCTGGCGACCTCGGCCAATTGGGCGGCGCGGCCGGCGGCCATGGCCGGCTGGAAGTCGGTGTCCTTGATCCGGCTGAAATCGGGCGCATGCAGGAACAGCGAGCTGGGCTTGGCGAAGACGGCGCCGGGGCCGGATGGGACGGCCGTGTGGGCTGTGGCCTTCGGCGGGCGCGTGTGCGGGGTCTTCGGGGCGGCGGCGGCGGCCTGGCTGACGGCGAGGGCGCAGACGGCGGCGCACATCAACAGCAAACGGACTGGAAGCATGGCGGTCCTTGAATGGGTTCGCGCGACGGCGCGCGAGCGATTGCCCTAGAGCTACAGCATGCGCCGCGCCTTCCAAGCCCCAAGCGCTGAATTGCGCCCTAACCGGCCAGCTTGGCCATGTCCTCGTCGCTGATGTCGTAATTGGCCCAGACGTTTTGCACGTCGTCGTCGTCGTCGAGGCTGTCGATCAACTTCATCAGGGTGGCGACGGCGTCGCCGGTGACCGGGGTCTCGGACTTCGGCCGCCAGATGATGGCCGTGGATTTCGGATCGCCGAGCGCGGTGGTCAGGGCCTCGACGACCTCGTTCAGGCTCTCGAAGGCGGTCAGGATCACATGGCCGTCGGCGTCGGATTCGACGTCCTCGGCGCCGGCCTCGATGGCCGCTTCCATGATCGCATCTTCAGAGCCGGCGGAGGCCGGATACCTGATCTCGCCCAACCGATCGAACATGAAGGAGACCGAGCCGGTCTCGCCCATATTGCCGCCGTTCTTGGCGAAGACGGTGCGCACATTGGCGGCCGTGCGGTTCCTGTTGTCGGTCAGAACCTCGACCAGGATGCCGACGCCGCCGGGGCCGAAACCCTCGTAGCGGATCTCTTCGTAGGTGTCGGTCTCGCCGCCCATGGCCTTCTTGATGGCGCGCTCGATATTGTCGCGCGGCATGGAGAGGGCGCGGGCATTGTTGACCGCCAGGCGCAGGCGGGAATTGAACGCCGGGTCGGGCATGCCCAGCTTGGCAGCGACAGTGATTTCGCGCGCCAGCTTGGAAAAAACCTTGGAGCGAACCGCGTCGCTCTTGCCCTTGCGGTGCATGATATTCTTGGCGTGTGAATGGCCTGCCATTCTGGTCCCCATCTATGCTTATCGAGATTTTGCTTGGCTTATAGGGGCACGAAAGCCAATTGTGAAGCTTGCACGTCGCCTCCGCCGCACGCGCAATCGATAACCACATCTGCCAAGCCCCCTTGGCGCGCGCCTCGTGATATGCACCATGCGCCGCTATTGGAGACTGTGTGTGCAACCCTTGCTTTGGTGCTTTTTCTCGTGGCGCGGCCGGCTGAACCGGCAGGAATTCGCGCTCGCCTTCTTTTTCCTGGTGCTGGTGACCTATCTGGCCGGCCGCATCCTGGTCCAGAACATGGTCGGCCCGACCAATGCGGGCCAGCCATGGAACGCTGACGATCTGACCATGGCCCAGACCGAAGCGCAGATGCTGGCCTATGTGCTGACCGCCTGGCCGACCCTGACGCTACAGGTCAAGCGCCTGCGCGACCTCGGCTATTCCTGGCTTTATCTGGTGGGCGCCAATATCCTGGTGGCCGCAATAATGCTGTTCGCGCCGGTCATCGCCATCATCCTGGCGGTCGTGGCGTCTCTCTGGCTGTTCCTGTGGCCGGGCAAGCAGGCCTAGAAGATCGGCAGCGCCTGCGCCAAAACCCCGCCGATCCGCACCGGCATCACCTTGACGGCCAGCCCGGTGCGCGGATCGGTTTCCACCGCCACGCCCGACAGCGTCGCCTCGCCCTCGGCCGGCGAGAAGCGACCACCCATGATGCCGGTCAAAAACCGGTTGAGCGGTTCGTCCGCCTCCACCCCGATCACCGAATCATAATCGCCGCACATGCCGGCATCGGCCATCAGTGCCGTGCCGCCCTTGAGAATGCGGTGATCCGAGGTCGGGATATGGGTATGCGTGCCCACCACCAGCGACACCCGGCCATCCAGAAAATGCCCCATGGCCTGGATTTCCGAAGTTGCCTCGGTGTGGAAATCCACGATGATCGCATCGGCCTGTTCGCCCAAAGGACACGCCGCCACCGCCGCCTCGACGGCGCGAAACGGATCGTCGGCCGGCCCCATGAACACCCGGCCCAGTGCATTGACCACCAGCACCCGATGGCCATTGCGGCCTTCGATAAACATCGCGCCGCGTCCCGGCGTGCCGGGGGCCATATTGATTGGCCGCACCAAAGTGGTTTCGCGCTCGATATAGGTCAGCGTTTCGCGTCGATCGAAGGCATGGTCGCCCAGCGTCACGATATCGGCCCCGGCATCGCGAATGCCGGTAAAATGCGGCTCGGTCAGCCCATTGCCGTGGCTGGCATTCTCGCCATTGACCACCACGAAATCGAACCCATAGGTGGCGATGATGCCCGGCAGCCGCTCGGCCACCGCGTCGCGCCCCGCGCGGCCGACGACGTCACCCAAAAACAGAAATTTCATTGTGGCGATCCGAAATGGCGCACGCCGGTTTCGGTCACCACGACATCGAGCGGAATGTCATGGGACTCGCGCGGGATGGCATCGAGTTCCTGGGCGGCAAAAGCCAGCCCGATAAGGCGCGGTCTCTTGGTCAGTTGCGCCAGGGTGCGATCATAATAGCCACCGCCATAGCCCAGCCGCGTGCCCAACCGGTCGAACCCCAACAGCGGCATCAACACAACATCCGGCTCGGCCTGCGGCGCCAGTTCGGCCGGCGCCAACGTGCCGAATCCCGACGGATAAAGTGCTGCGCCCTGCTCCCAGACGCGCATTTCCAGCGCTTCGTCAGGCCCCAGCACCACCGGCAGCACCACGGGCTGGAAACTATCCATCAGCCGCACCAGGATGGGCTGGCAATCCAGCTCGTCGCGAATGCGCCAATAAGCTGCCACGACGGCGCCCGATGGAAGGTCGATCTTGCTGAAGAAATGCTCGGCCACGGCCTGCGCCGCTTCGGTGCGGACACCCTGCGGCAAGGCCGCGCGCGCCGCATGCGCCTTGAGCCGCAGCGCTGCCTTGGCATTTTCGATTGTGTCGTCAGCCATGCCGCGCCGTTGGTCCGTCCGCCGGAAAATAGGTGCCGCCCTGGCCGTGGGATACACGATCCCGGGAACCTACTTTACGTAGGTGGGCGCCGTATGTCTGAGCCCAGGAGCCCAGTCAGGGACAGCTCCCTAAGGATCGTTAAGGCCCCGGGGATATAGGTATCCAACACGCACCGGGCAGCACAGATAGATATAGTGCGTTCGGACGGGGAGTGCAAAGGGAGTTAGAGCAGTCTGTTGATATCGCGCAATCCGTGAACCACACGAGCAATAAGAACTTCGTCCTCGCGGACCTCAAATATCACTACATGCGACTGATGTCGATGCACCCGCACCGTTCGCTTGGAGTTTCGGTACTCCGGCACCGCAAATGGGCGCTCGGCGACAAATGCTAAAGAAGCCAGCAATCCGTCGCGGTAGGTCTCCGCTTGCTGCAGACCAAATTTCCTTGCGCTCTGGATAAAGATTGACCTGAGATCGCGGCGCGCCGCCTGCGAAAACTTAAGCCGCATCGCTATCGGCTTCTCCAGCTAAGTAGCTTTGCCGAGCTTCTTCAAAAATCTCCTCGGCTGTGAGATCGCTGATCCCACTGGCAAAGCCTTCTTCAATCAGCCGATCGAATTCAGCGAGAGCTGCCGCCCGCTCCTGATCATGCCGGATCAGATCGCGCACATAATCACTAGAATTTCCGTATTTTCCATCCCGCACTTGTGTCTCAACCCAATCCTTCATCTGGTCGGGGAGCGATACATTCATCGTGGCCATGACAAATCTCCTTTTCCAAACCAATAGCACATTTTGGCAAAGCTTGCCATAAGCGCTTTCCTTGCCCGCTTCGCCACGCCGCAATAGTCTGCACCGGCTCTCGAGGATATGTCGTGCGGACCTTGATCCACCTCTGGCTGATCATCCTGGCGCTGGCATTCAGCGCACCAGCCGCCATGGCCGACGACGCCCGATCCGCCTCCTGCACCACCCTCGACGGCACCAGAATCTGCATCCGCCCCGCGGCTTATGTCGTCGATGTCTGCGAGGCCATCGCGACGCTTGCCAGGCGCTACGAGCTGCCCGAGGCATTTTTCGCCCGCCTGATCTGGCAGGAAAGCCGCTTCGATCCGGCCGCGATCAGCCCGGCCGGCGCCCAGGGCATTGCCCAATTCACGGCCGGCACCGCAAGGCTTCGGCGCCTGGACAACGCGTTCGATCCTGCGCAGGCCTTGGCGAAATCCGCCGAATACCTGCGCGAACTCGAACTCAAATACGGCAATCTGGGCTTGGCTGCCGCAGCCTATAACGCCGGGGAGGGGCGCATGACCCGCGTCGTCACTGCTGGTAGCGGCGTGCCGTTCGAAACCCGCGACTATGTGTCGATCATCACCGGCCGCCCGATCGACTACTGGCTCGGGGATGCGCCCGAGGCGATTGACTACGCCTTGCGGCCCGAAAGGTCTTTCATTGCCGCCTGCGTCGAGATGGCCAAGGCCACCCCGATGCCGCAATTCCTGCCCGATCCGGCGGTTTGGCAGCCCTGGGGCATCCTGATCGCGCAAAACTTCGGCCGCGACCTGGTCGTGCGCCGCTTCACCCGCGCCCAGGCCAGCTATGGCGCCGTCCTCGGGCCCGAAAAATTGATGCTGATTTCAGTGCGCAATTCCAACTTCGGCCCGCGCACCCGCTATTCAGCCATGGTCGGTCGCCCAACCCGCAAGGACGCCCAACAGCTTTGCGATGCCCTCTTGGCCGCTGGCGGCAATTGTATCGTCCAAAAGAACGGCCCCTAATGCACCAGCCCGGTGTCATCCAGCGCCGCCGCCACCGATTCGAGCTTGCGCGCGGCTTCATCCAGCTTGGCGGCAAAGCGCTCTTCCAGCGCTTCGATCTCGGCCGAAATTTCCTGCCCAGCCCGCGTCAGCACCGTGACTTCGGTTTGCAATTCCTTGATCTTGCGCTCGGCTTCGGCCAGCTCGTCCACCACCGCAATGCCGGCCATCACCGTCAGCCGGTTATCGCCGATCTCGCCGACCGCGCCCTTGAGCCCCTCGACCTGCGCATTGAACCGCGCCGCCAACCCGATCAGGTGCTTCTGCTGACCCTCTTCGCAGGCCATGCGATACTTGCGGCCATTGATCTCGACATTGACTTCAGGCATCGGAAAAAATCCTACTTTGCCAGCACTTCGCGCACTGTTTCCATCGCCTCGACCAGGCGTCGCGAGACGTCATGGGCGCTGTCATCGAGTCGCTTGGCCCGCGCTGCCGCCTTGTCGAGTTCGGTGGCCAGCCGCGCGCGCTCGGTCACCAGCCGCTGGGTATCCACTTCCATGCGGTTGAGCTGCCGAATACGGCCATTGAGGTTCTTGACGCTGGCATCGAGCCGCGCCATGGCCTGATCGAACCGGCCATTGGCCGCCTCCATGCCGTCCTGCTGTCCGCTCTCGCTCATGGTCCGCCGCACCTCGACCTTAGTCGGTCACCCGTATCAGTTAGCCCCAGGGGGCCACCGATGCAACGTCCGACCCCACCGTCATTGACAGGCAATCGGAACCTGTTATGCCTCGAACCGCCTCTGGAAGCGGGCTCGCGGGGCCGCTTCTCCACAGTTTTATGCGACATGAGAAAGCGGAACGGCAGATGACGAACACAGCCCAGCAGAACGATTTGGCCAATGCGATCCGGTCCCTCTCCATGGATGCGGTCGAAAAAGCCAATTCCGGCCACCCGGGCCTGCCGATGGGCTGCGCCGATATCGCGACCGTCCTGTTCACCAAGGTGATGAAGTTCGATCCCGCCGACAGCAAATGGGCTGACCGCGACCGCTTCGTCCTGTCGGCCGGCCACGGCTCGATGCTGCTCTACTCCTCGCTCTATCTCCTCGGCTACGAGGACATGACCATCGAGCAGATCAAGAACTTCCGCCAGCTCGGCTCCAAGACCGCCGGCCACCCCGAATATCACTTCGCCCAGGGCATCGAAACCACGACCGGCCCGCTCGGCCAGGGCGTCGGCAATGCCGTCGGCATGGCGGTCGCCGAAGCCAAGCTCGCCGCCGAATTCGGTGACGATATCGTCGATCACCATACCTGGTGCCTCGCAGGCGACGGCTGCCTGATGGAAGGCATTTCCCAGGAAGCCATCGCGCTGGCTGGCCACCTCAAGCTCAACAAGCTGACCCTGATCTGGGACAACAATTCGATCACCATCGACGGCGCCGTCTCCAATTCCGACAGCACCGACCAGATCGCCCGCTTCAAGGCTTCGGGCTGGAACACCATCGCCATTGACGGTCACGACCAGGCCGCCATCGAAAAGGCGCTGCTCGATAGCAAGAAGTCGGACAAGCCCACCCTGATCGCCGCCAAGACCACGATTGGCTTCGGCGCCCCCAAGAAAGCCGGCACCGAAAAGGCCCATGGCGCCCCGCTCGGCGCCGAAGAACTGGCCGGCGCCAAGGCCGCGCTGGGCATCACCTACCCCGCCTTTGAAATCCCGTCCGAGATTCTCGCCACCTGGCGCGCCGCCGGCACTCGCAGCCAGAACGTGCGTGGCGAATGGCAGTCCCGCCTTGCCGCCTCGGCCAACAAGGCCGAGTTCGAACGCCGCACCAATGGCGAATTGCCCGTAGGCTTCCTCGAAGCCATGGACGCCCACAAGCGCAAGCTGACCGAAGACAAGCCCAAGGTTGCCTCGCGCAAGGCCAGCCAGATGGCACTCGACGTCATCAACAAGATCGTCCCCGAAGTGCAGGGCGGCTCCGCCGACCTGACCCATTCCAACCTGACCAACACCGTTGAAATGGTGCCCTTCACTGCCACCAACCGCGCCGGCCGCTACATGATGTACGGCATTCGCGAACAGGGCATGGCCGCCACCATGAACGGCATTGCGCTGCATGGCGGGCTGATCCCCTATGGCGGCACGTTCATGTGCTTTACCGATTATGCGCGCCCCGCCATCCGCCTCTCGGCGCTGATGGGCCAGCGCGTCATCTATGTGATGACCCACGATTCCATTGGCCTCGGCGAAGACGGCCCGACCCATCAGCCGGTCGAGCACATGTCGGCGCTGCGGGCCATCCCGAACCTCTTGGTCTTCCGCCCCTGCGATGCGGTGGAAACCGCCGAATGCTGGCAGCTTGCCATGGAAAGCACCACGGCGCCGTCGATCCTGGCCCTCAGCCGCCAGAACCTGCCGACCGTGCGCACCGAATACACGATGGAAAACAAGTCGGCCAAGGGCGCCTATAACCTGGTCGGTGATCTCGACGCCGATGTGGTGATCTTCGCCACCGGTTCCGAAGTCGCCATCGCCGTCGACGGCATGGCCCTGCTCAAGGAAAAGGGCATTTCGGCCCGCGTCGTGTCCGTGCCCTCGATGGAACTGTTCGCCAAGCAGTCCGACGCTTACCGCACCGAAGTTCTCGGCAAGGCCAAGGCCCGCGTCGCCGTCGAGGCCGGCATTTCGATGAGCTGGGACAAGCTGCTGGGTGACAAGGGTCGCTTTGTGGGCATGCATGGCTTTGGCGCCTCGGGCCCCATCGAAGCGCTTTACCCCTACTTTGGCATTACGCCCCAAGCCATTGTTGAAGCCGCCACCGCACAGTTGTAAGAGAGCCCACGGCTCCTCCCCCGCCACACTACTCTAAGGAAAACTTCCCATGGCAGTTCGCGTCGCCATCAACGGCTTCGGCCGCATCGGCCGCAATGTCCTCCGCGCCATCATCGAGTCGGGCCGCACCGATATCGAAGTGGTCGCCATCAATGATCTCGGCCCGGTCGAAACCAATGCGCACCTGTTCCGCTTCGATAGCGTGCATGGCCGCTTCAAGGGCGACGTTGTCGTCGATGGCGACACCATCGACGTCGGCCGTGGCCCCATCAAGGTGACCGCCGTCCGCAATCCCGAAGAGCTGCCGCACGCCGCCATGGGCGTCGATATCGCTCTGGAATGCACCGGCATCTTCACAGCACGCGACAAGGCCGCGATGCATCTGAAGGCCGGCGCCAAGCGCGTGCTGATCTCGGCTCCCGGCGAAGGCTCCGACCTGACCGTGGTCTATGGCATCAACCACCAGAAGCTGACGCACGAGCACATCATCGTCTCGAACGCCTCGTGCACCACCAACTGCCTGGCCCCGCTCGCCTATGTGCTGAACGAGACCGTCGGCATCGAAAAGGGAATGATGACCACCATTCATTCCTATACGGGTGACCAGCCGACCCTCGACACCATGCACAAGGACCTCTATCGCGGCCGCGCTGCCGCCCTGAGCCAGATCCCCACCTCGACCGGCGCCGCCAAGGCCATTGGCCTCGTGCTGCCCGACCTCAAGGGCAAACTGGACGGCATCTCGATCCGCGTGCCGACCCCGAACGTGTCGCTGGTGGACTTCAAGTTCATCGCCAAGCGCAACACGACGGCTGACGAAATCAACGAGATCGTCAAGGGTTATGCCGATGGCGCCCTCAAGGGCATCCTCGGCTATACGCTGCACCCGAATGTGTCGATCGACTTCAACCACGACAGTCATTCCTCGACCGTCGCGTTCGATCAGACCAAGGTCATGGACGGCAATTTCGTCGCGGTCCTCTCCTGGTACGACAATGAATGGGGTTTTTCCAACCGCATGGCCGATACCGCCGTCGCGCTGGGCAAGACGCTCTAATCTGCCGAATTTGCGCAAGAATCGGCCCCGTCGCTCTGCGGCGGGGCTTTTTTTCACCCCGATTTGGTCAGTGACAATCAGGAGGGACTGGCATGGACAAGATCGATTTCAAGGCCGAGCTGAAACACCTCTACCAGCCCGGAACCCGGGATTTTGTCTTTGTCGATGTGCCCGCAATGGACTTTGTCATGGTGGATGGGCAAGGCGATCCCAACACCGCCGACAGCTATCGCACGGCCGTGGAATGGCTCTATGGCGTGAGCTACGCCATGAAATTCGCCTCCAAGGACCTGGGGCAGGACTATTTCGTGCCACCGCTGGAGGGCCTGTGGTGGGCCGATGATCCCAGTGATTTCGTCGCCAGCAACAAGGCGAATTGGCGCTGGACCATGATGATCATGGTGCCCGATTTCATAGACCGCGCCATGTATGACGCCGCAGTCGAAAAAACTGCCGAAAAACTGACCGACGCGCCAGCCGGCCTGCGTCTTGAAACCTTCGCGGAGGGCCGCGCCCTGCAGATCATGCACTTGGGCAGCTATGACGAGGAAGGCCCCGCGCTGGAGCACCTGCACGAGGTGGAGATGCCCGGCCGCAAGCTGGTGCATAACGGGCATCACCACGAGATCTATCTCAACGACCCCCGCAAGACCGCGCCTGACAAACTCAAGACCATCCTGCGCCAACCGGTCAAACCAGCCTGAGCGCTTGCCAGCGCGATGCCTGCGCCCCTAATCTTTGCCGAATTCACCGCTCCCCGAGGGCAGACGCCGCATGAGCCTTGACCGTTCCGTCCGCTGGCGCGGCCTTGACCCCGCCACCTTCGAGCATTGCCACGTCATCTCCACCGAGCGCGACACCCGCATCCGGGGCACCATTATCACCCCCAGCTATGGCCTCTTTTACCGTATCAAGCTCGATGACACCGAACATGTCCGCACGCTCAAGATCGAGCGCACTGACGGCAAAGTCCTCGAACTGTTCTCCGACGGCGCCGGCAACTGGTCCGACGACAGAGCCGAGCCGCTATCGGCGCTCAAGGGCTGCATCGATATCGACATCTGGCCGACGCCGCTGACCAATTCGCTGCCGATCTGGCGCTGCCAATGGACCATTGGGACGCCGCAACGCTTCGCCATGGCCTGGATCGACGGCGACGACATGACGGTCCGGCGCGCCGAGCAGATTTACACCCAGCTCGACGCCACCCATTTCCGCTATCAATCGGCCGACTTCGAACGCGATATCGAAGTCGATGCCGACCGGCTGGTCGTGACCTATCCCGGCCTGTTCGAGCGCGCCGACTAACCCCTGTCGTCCCAGAGTCACCGACTCGCGCTACTTCTCCCGCACGCAAGCGTTTCGGGAGCCATCATGTTTCGCGTCATGCGCCGGGTCCTGCCCGCCATTCCCGCCACCGCCGTCATCAGCGGCTGGATCGGCCAACCCCTGATCCTGCTGCTTCCGCCCGCTGCTGCCACCGGCTTCCTGCTCTGGCGCGATCGCGCCATCCGGCGCCATGTCGGCCTCGCCGCCTGGCCCAGCGACGGCTTTGCCCGCCACGTGCTGACCGACGACCTGGGAACCTTGGCCACCATCACCCTTGCCAGCGCGCCGCTATTTTTCATCGGCCAACTGGCCCGCGCTGTGCTGCCGCTCGTCTGATCGCGCCGTGCTTGGGGCTTCCGCCCTGCCCTGGTCTCTGCTACGCACGGGCAAACTTCGGCAGCGGGCGGGATCACCATGAGCGCACATTTCAAGACTCTCGATGAACTCGATCTGACAGGCAAGCGCGTGCTGCTGCGCGCCGACCTCAACGTGCCGGTTGCCGATGGCAAGGTCACCGACGCGACCCGCATCGAGCGCCTGATCCCCACCATCCGCGAGATCGTCCGCCACGACGGCAAGGTGATCCTGCTCAGCCATTTCGGCCGCCCCAAGGGCAAGGTCGATCCCCAATTTTCGCTCGAAGTGGTCGCCTCCACCGTCGCCGACCTGACCGGCCATCCCGTGGGCTTCATTCCCACCGACTGGACCGATGTCTCGGGTGCCAAAAAGGCTATCGATGCCGCCCCCGCTGGCAGCGTCTTCATCCTCGAAAACACCCGCTTCCACCCCGGCGAAGAGACGAACGATATCGAACTGGCCAAGACCATGGCCAGCCTCGGCGATGTCTATGTCAACGACGCCTTCTCGGCCGCCCACCGCGCCCATGCCTCCACCGAAGCCCTGGCGCGCCTGCTCCCCGCCGCCGCCGGCCTCGCCATGCAGGCCGAACTCGAAGCGCTCGAAGCTGGCCTCGGCAAGCCGAAAAAGCCGGTCGTCGCCATTGTCGGCGGCGCCAAGGTCTCTTCCAAGATCGATCTTCTGGAAAATCTTGTCACCAAGGTCGATGGCCTCGTCATCGGCGGCGGCATGGCCAACACGTTCCTGCATGCCCAGGGCTTTGGCGTCGGCAAGTCGCTGGCCGAAAAGGATCTCGCCGAAACCGCCTTGCGCATCATGGACAAGGCCATCGACAGCGGCTGCGCCATCATCCTGCCGATCGACGCGGTCGTGTCCTGGCACTTCAAGGCCAATTCGCCCACCCGCCTCTACAGCGCCGAAGCCATCGACCCCGAGGGCATGATCCTCGATATCGGCCCCTCTTCGATCGAACGCATCAAGGGCGCCATCGATGACGCCCATACGGTGGTCTGGAACGGCCCGATGGGCGCCTTCGAAATGACCCCGTTCGACGCCGGAACAGTTGAAATCGCCCGCCACGTCGCCAAGCGCACCAAGTCCGGTCAACTGGTCTCCGTGGCCGGCGGCGGCGACACCGTCTCCGCCCTCGCCCATGCCGGCGTAAAGGACGATTTCACCTACGTCTCCACCGCCGGCGGCGCGTTTCTGGAGTGGATGGAAGGCAAGCCCTTGCCGGGGGTGGATGCGCTGAAGAAGTGACCCCTTGATTTGTAATGCATTTGCATTACGTTTGTGGTTATAGGAGGCTTCTATGGCCACAAACGCACTCGTCCAAACCCGCATTGACGCCGATATCAAGGACCGCGCCACCGAGGTTCTCAGCACGATGGGCCTGACGGTATCCGACGCCGTCCGCATCCTTTTGACGCGCGTCGCCAACGAAGGCGCGCTGCCTGCCGGCCTGACCACCGATCCCGAGGCCTATGACAAATGGTTCAGGGCAAAGGTTCAGGAAGCCCTGGACGATCCTCATCCGGGTTACTCTTCCGACGAAGTTGAGACCTATTTCGCAGAAAAGCGTGCCGCAACACGCCGGACACTCGATAGCGAATGAATTTGCGGTGGACGCGGGCCGCCCGGAGGGATCGCGAAAGCATCTATGCCTTTTTCGAAGCAGAGCAACCGGAAGCTGCACTACGACTCGACGAGCGCTTTGGCGAGCGCGCCAACCAACTAACCAAGTTCCCGCAGGTAGGCAGGACGGGCCGTATGCCTGACACCCGCGAGCTTTCGATCCCAGGCAGTAGCTACTTGCTGGTTTATCGGGTGGAAATTGATCTGGTCTGGATAGTTAGGGTGCTGCACACGGCACGAGCTTGGCCCGAGAAAGACTGATTTTGGTTCCCTAACCCCTTCGTCTAATAACCCTAGGTCTAATCGCCTCGGCCCAAACGAAAGTCTAATCTTGCTCAATCTTCAGCAAGGTCAGGACGCCACCGATGTCGTTGAATGCAATCGCCCAAAAACTCATGGAGCAGGGCAAGGGTATCCTCGCCGCCGATGAATCCGAAGGCACCATCGCCAAGCGCTTCGCCAAGATCAACCTGCCCAATTCTCTGGACCTGCGCCGCGATTATCGCGAGATGTTGTTCCGCTCCACCGATGCGATGAAAAATTACATCTCCGGCGTCATCCTCACCGAGGAAACCCTGGAACAATCCGCCGCCGATGGCACTTCGTTCCGCGCCATGATGGCCGATGCCGATGTCATCCCCGGCATCAAGGTCGATCGCGGCGCCTTCCCCATGCCGGGAGATGCCAGCGAAAAGATCACCGAAGGCCTCGATGGCCTGCGCCAGCGCCTGCAGCGCTATGCGACCCTGGGCGCAGGCTTCGCCAAATGGCGCGCCGTGATCACCATCAACGACGTGGCCCCAACTCGCAACAATATCCGCGCCAATGCCCATGCGCTCGCGCGCTACGCCATCCTGTGCCAGGAATCGGGCATCGTTCCGATCGTCGAGCCCGAAGTGGTCGGCGATGGCGATCCGGGCAATCACTCGATGGAACGCTGCGCCCAGGTCACCAGCGAAGTGCTCGAAAACGTGTTCAAGGAACTGCGCCTCGCCGGCGTCGATCTCGGCGGCATGCTGCTCAAGCCCAACATGATCATGCCCGGCATCAATTCGCGCGACCGCCCGACCGTGCAGGACATCGCCAAGCGCACGGTCGAAGTGCTGCGCGAGCATGTTCCCGCTGCTGTCCCCGGTATCGCCTTCCTGTCCGGCGGCCAGACCGATGAGGAGGCCACCGCCCATCTCTCGGCCATCAACCAGATCAAGGGCCTGCCCTGGCCGCTGACCTTCTCCTATGGCCGCGCCCTGCAAAACGTCGCCCTGCGCACCTGGGCCGGCCGCCGCGAAAACTTCCCCGCCGCCCAAGCCGCCTTTACCCACCGCGCCAAGATGAATTCCCTGGCCGCCCTGGGCCAGTGGGAGCCGGCGCTCGACCAGGCCGCCTGACCTTTAGACGTCCCAACGTCGAACTCGACGCGCCCCTGCCCGGGCGCGTTTTTTTGCTCGCCAACTCCAGATTGCGCCCGCCCCGGCTTTTCCATATTGAGACAGTCGTCCCTTTTGTCGCCCAAATGGCGCTGCATAGAGCGTCACTGCGTCAACTCTCCGGAAGCCCATGGCCGCACAATTGTTCATCGTCACCCCTGCGTCCGCCGATCCGGAAGCCTTTCCGCAAACGCTGATGGCCGTACTGGCCGCAGCGCAGGTCTCGGCCATCCTGGTGCGCCGCGATGATCGCAGCGAGGCCGACTATGCCAGGCTTGCCACCGCTATCATCAATGTCGGCCAGGGCGCCGGTTGCGCCGTGCTGATTGAGGAAGACCCCGCCCTCGCCAAGCGCCTCGGCGCCGATGGCGTGCATGTCTCCGGTGGCGCCGCAGCCGTCAAAGCCGCCATCAAGGCACTCAAGCCCGCCCTCATCGTCGGCGCCGGCAATGTCCAATCCCGCCACGATGCCATGACCATGGGCGAGATGGACGTGGACTACGTGTTCTTCGGCCCCCTCGACGGCACCAGTGACGAAGCCGCCAACGACCTCGCCCTTTGGTGGGCCGAAACCTTCGAAATCCCAGCCGTGCTGAGCGATCCCGGTGCCACCCCGGACCTAGCCCAAACCGCCGCTGTCGAGTTCGTGGCGCTTTCCACCAGCCTCTGGACCGCCCAGCCTGCCGCCACCGCCGCCCAGTTCGCCGCAGCGATGGAGCAAGCCTGATGCGTCGCTTCGCCCCCCTGCTGTTGCTCGCGACCGCGCTGATCCCGTCCGTCGCCCTCGCCCAAAGCACGCCCGCCGAGGCGATCAGCAACGAAATCTTCGGGCCCCGCCAGCGCGTCGATGAAGCCTTCGGCGCTTTCCAGCGCGGCTATTTCCTCACCGCGCTCGAACTGGCCCTGCCCCGCGCCGGAACGGGCGATGCGGCCGCCCAGACCCTGATCGCCGAGATTTACGCCAAAGGCCTCGGCGTCGCCGAAAATCCCTCCCGCGCTGCCGGCTGGTATCAGCTCGCCAGCAATAACGGCGACATGCTCGCCAGTTTCGAATTGGCTTTGCTCTATCAGGAAGGCGCCGGCGTACCGCTCAATCGCCAGCGCGCCGCGGACCTGTTCAAGAAAGCCGCCGACGCCGGCTACATGCCCGCCAAGTACAATATGGCCCTGCTCCATGTCGAAGGCACCTATGCCTCCCCCAGCCTGACCGAAGCCGCCAAGCTGCTCAAGGAAGCCGCCGACGCCAAGCTGCCCGAAGCCCAATACGATTACGGCACCATGCTGATCGAAGGCGCCGGCTCCGTTCCCGACCCGGTCGGCGGCGCCAAATATATCGGCCTGGCCGCCGAAGCCGGCCTGATCGACGCCCAGATCGATTACGCCACCCTGCTCTATATGGGCCAGGGCATCGCCAAGAACGCCACCGACGCCGCCAGCTGGTATCAGCGCGCCGCCGAAGCCGGCAGTCCCGTCGCACAGAACCGTTATGCCAAGCTGCTCGCGGTCGGCGAAGGCACCACGCTCAATCTCGAAGACGCCGCCATGTGGCGCGCCCTCGCCCGCCGCCAGGGCCTGAGCGATCCGGCGCTCGACCGCCTTCTGGTCTCCATTCCGGGGCCCGAACTGGCGCGTGCCGAAGAGCGCGCCCGCTTCTGGCCCTCCGAATTGCCCGACGCCAACGCTACCACCAAGCCGGCGGTCGACCCTGCCGCCGATGGGCAGACCACCCTGCCCGCCCCCACCGACGCGAGCCAGGCGCCGCCCGTCGCACCAGCGCCGGCGCCCGGCAGCACCGACGCCCCGGTGCCCGCGATAAGGCAAAGCCCTTGAACCGGCGCCCGTTCTGGGGCAATAAGCCCCCCACGCCCCTATAGACTTGTTGCTTAGAGCCTGCCGCTGCGCGGATGCTCCCCAGCGGCAGTTGCCAACCCACACCCGAAAAACGAGACAATGGCTAAAATCAACGGCAATGAAGTCCGCCCCGGCATGGCGATCATGCATCAGGATCGTCTGTGGGTCGCGGTCAAGGTCGATCACGTCAAGCCCGGTAAGGGCGGCGCCTATGCGCAGGTCGAGCTCAAGGCCATTCTGGGTGGCACCAAGCTCAACGAGCGCTTCCGTTCGGCCGAGACCGTCGAACAGGTCGATCTCGAATTCCGCGATTTCACTTATCTCTACGAGCAGGGCGATAGCCTGGTGTTCATGGACCAGGACAGCTACGAGCAGATCGAGTTGCTCAAGGAATTCGTCGGCGACCGCGCCGCGTTCCTGCAGGACGGCATGAAGATCACCGTCGAAATGCACGAGGACACCCCGCTGGGCGTCCGCTTCCCGGCCAACGTCATCCTCGAAGTCGTCGAGGCCGATCCGGCCGTCAAGGGTCAGACCGCCGCCAACTCGTTCAAGCCCGCCAAGCTCTCCAATGGCCTCAAGGTGATGGTGCCGCAGTTCGTCAATACCGGCGAGCGCATCGTCGTCGACACTACCGAAGTCACCTATATGCGTCGGGCTGACTAGCCATGGCACGCTCGGCAATTCTTCACGTCATGGTTCAGGCCGCCATCAAGGCGGGCAAGTCGCTCACCAAGGATTTCGGCGAAGTCGAAAACCTGCAGGTCTCCCGCAAGGGTCCGGCCGATTTCGTCTCCAACGCCGATCGGCGCGCCGAACAGATCTGCTTCGATGAGCTTCAGAAAGCCCGTCCCACCTACGCCTTCCTGATGGAAGAGGGCGGCGAAGTCGCCGGCACCGATGGCCAGCATCGCTGGATCATCGATCCGCTCGATGGCACCACCAACTTCCTGCACTCGATCCCATTGTTCGCCGTGGCCATCGCCCTCGAGCGCGCCAACGAAATCGTCGCCTCGGTGATCTACAATCCGGTGATGGACGAGCTCTATACCGCCGAAAAGGGCGGCGGCACCTGGGTCAACGATCGCAAGCGCCTGCGCGTCGCCGGCCGCAAGCACCTGGCCGACGCGGTGATTTCCACGGGCATCAAGACCCAGGGCACCGCCAATGACGGTCTGCAACTGCGCCAGCTTGCACATATCAATCCCGCCGTCGCCGGCGTCCGCCGCTCGGGCTCGATCTCGGTGGATATGGCCTGGCTCGCCTCCGGCCGCTTCGATGGCCTGTGGGAAGCAGGCCTGTCCCCCTGGGACGTGGCGCCGGGCCTCTTGATGGTCAAGGAAGCCGGCGGTTTCGTCTCCGACTACGCCGGCGCCCCCGGCTCCGTCTGGAACGGCCAGATCGTCGCCGGCAATGAATACATCCAGCCGGCTTTGCTCAAGGAACTCAAGGCGATTCAGTAGCTGACGTTACGGGCAGTGGTCGCTTCGAAAGTCTTGATAGACCTGCTTGTATGTCGCTGCATCGGTGGGCACCGCCAGATCGATAAATGAACCGCACATACTCGGCTCGTTGCTTGTGCAGAAGCCCTTGGCGGCATCGACACCGGCAAGGTTTGGCCGGAGCAGATCTATCCCGATGATCTTTGTGAAATCATAGACCGCAGGGGCAACGCTAGCCACCACCTCGCCGGCGACGGTAACGTTGCCGGACGTTTCATAAGTACAGTCGGTTAGCTTCCTGACACTCATGATCATGTGGACCGGGCCATCGGCGTGGCTACCAATGCCGACAAAGCGGCCGGAGGCATTCTGCGTCCAAAGCAAATCAGTGCCGGCGACGTTTGTCGTCTTCGACACTTGTATGCCCGCGAGCAGGTAAGCCACGGCGTCCTCCGCCTCAAGCGGCGAGGCCACCGCAACAGCGGGTATGGAGGTGACGATCAGTGCCATGATGGCGAAAATCTTCTTCATAACCCAACGCTAGCCCGAAGCACTGGCGCTGATCAAAGCGATCCAACGCGCCGGCAAGATGATGGCCCTGTCTTGCTCGCTTTCGCGTCCACTGAGCCCGGTAGCCACCCCGAGTGCCCGCGTCACCGCTAGGTGGTGCTGATTACGCAACATCGTAGCTCCCATCACACGCCCCCATCAAAGGACGTGTCTCCCGGTGGGCTGGGTCCTAAGCACGACTAGATTGACCTCCATCCCAACCCAAGAGTGCCGCCATCACCTCCCCCTTGATGGGGGAGGCTGGGAGGGTGTCGTTCAGCCCCGATCGTCCAACTTACCCAACTAATCCCCACCCCCAAAACCGCCCCCATACTCGCCCCCGATATCTCCACAATGGCTGCGGGTTCGCGACGAACGGCCGTGGGGAGTTTGGTGGGAGGGGAATGCGGTCGCGCGATCCCTGGGCCAGCGCGACGTTCGTCTCCTGAAACAGTGGAGGCCAC
>NZ_JAQGJV010000018.1 GCF_028290435.1 Devosia sp.
GAAGGCGCCACCGGTTGGGCCGACACCACCATGCTCGCGGCTGACGCAGCGCATCCCAATTGCGCCTATGCGTGGATGGAGCACTCGCTCGACCCGAAAGTACAGGGCGACGTCGCCGCTTGGTTCGGTTCGGTCCCCACCGTCCCCGCCGCCTGCACCGCCAGCGAACTTCTCGGCGAAACCGGCTGCGCCACCAATGGCTTCGACAATTTCGACAAGATCAAATTCTGGAAGACTCCGACAGCACAATGCGAAGGGGGCGAGCAATGCGTGCCCTATTCGCGCTGGGTTTCGGACTACATCGCCGTCATGGGCAGCTGACGGCGGTCGGAGGGAGATAGCATGACTTCAGCCGTCTCCCTCCAGCAGGTTTCGCGCCATTTCGGCGCCGTCCGCGCCATGGACAGCGTCGATCTGGAGATCGCACCCGGCGAGTTCTTCGCCATGCTCGGGCCCTCGGGCTCGGGCAAGACCACGTGCCTGCGGGTGATCGCGGGCTTCGAGCAACCGACCTCCGGCCACATCGAAATCTTCGGCGAAACCGCCGAGGGCGTGCCGCCCTATCGGCGCAATGTGAATACCGTGTTCCAGGACTATGCGCTGTTCCCGCACCTCAATGTGCTCGACAACGTCGCCTATTCGCTGATGCTGCGAAAGGTCGACAAGGTCGATCGCCACCGCCAGGCCGAAGACGCATTGGCCTTGGTCAAGCTCTCCGGCTACGGCACCCGCCGCCCCGGCCAGCTCTCGGGTGGCCAGCGCCAGCGCGTAGCGCTCGCCCGCGCCATCGTCAATCGGCCCAAAGTGCTGCTGCTCGACGAACCCCTCGGCGCGCTCGATCTCAAGCTGCGTGAACGCATGCAGGATGAGCTCAAAAGCCTGCAGCGCTCGCTCGGCATCACCTTCATTTTCGTCACCCATGATCAAGGCGAAGCCCTGTCCATGGCGGATCGGGTCGCGGTGTTCAGCGACGGCAAGGTCATGCAGGTCGGCACGCCCGAGGACATCTACAACCACCCCAATTCGCGCTTCGTCGCCGATTTTGTCGGCTCGTCCAATGTGCTGCCGCCCGATTTCACCGCCGCCATTACCGGTCAGCGCGCCTGGGCGAGCCTGCGCCCCGAAGCGATCCGCATTACGCCCTCCGATGGCGCGGCGATGCAGGGCCGGGTGGTCGCCCGCAGTTTCATGGGCTCGACCGTGCGGCTGGGCCTTGACGTCAATGGCGTATCGCTGCACGCCGTCGTCCCAGCCTCGACCAACACCACCGCTATCGGCGATACGGTCGGCGTCGCTTTTGCCCCCGAAGCCCTCCACCTGATGGGGCGCGAAGCATGACCGCGCTCGAAGGCGGCGCCATCCTGCCCCGCCGCGGCGGCATCTTCGGCGCCCTGTCCGATGCGTTCTGGCGTCATCCGAAACTGCTGGTCTTTCTGATGCTGACGCCGCCTGTCCTCTGGCTTGGCATCATCTATCTCGGCTCGCTCCTCGCGCTATTGCTGCAGAGCTTCTACTCGCTCGACGAATTCTCGGGCCTCGTCGTGCCCGAATTCACGCTCAGCACCTATGCCCAACTGTTCCGGCCATCGAACTTCGACATCATCGTCCGGACCGTGCTGATGGCAGCGGTGGTGACCATTGCCTCAGGCGTCGTCGCCTTCCCCATCGCCTATATGGCGGCGCGTTATGCCAAGGGAAAATGGAAGGCCCTGTTCTATCTCGGCGTCATGCTGCCGCTCTGGTCGAGCTATTTGGTCAAGGTCTATGCCTGGAAGCTGATCCTCGCCAAGGAGGGCATCCTTAACTGGGTCTTCGAAGGTCTCCACCTGACGCCGCTGCTCGATGCCTTCCTCGCCATCCCCGTTATTGGCGGCAATTCGCTCTCGGTGAGTTACACCGGCACCTTCTTGGTCTTCCTCTATATCTGGCTGCCCTACATGATCCTGCCGACGCAGGCGGCGCTGGAGCGCGTCCCCGTCAACCTGATCGACGCCTCGGGCGATCTCGGCGCCACCCCCAGTCAAACCTTCTGGCACGTCATCTTCCCGCTGGCTTTGCCCGGCCTCGTCGCCGGCTCCATCTTCACCTTTTCGCTGACCTTGGGCGATTACATCATCCCCAACATCGTCGGCTCCTCCCGCCAGATTATCGGCCAGGCCGTCTACGCCCAGCAGGGCAGCGCGGGAAATATACCATTGGCAGCGGCATTCACGGTCGTCCCCATTGTCATCATGGGGCTCTATCTGTGGATGGCCAAACGCCTGGGAGCGTTCAATGCGCTCTAGGATCATCACCGCGCTTTTCCTCTCCCCATCGGGCAGAGGTCGGCCCGCAGGGCCGGATGAGGGGGAATCTATCCGCAAGCTCAAGCGTCTTGGGCTGTCCACAACACCCCCTCATCCGGCGCTACGCGCCACCTTCTCCCCGATGGGGAGAAGAATAAGAGCCATCTGCGCCGGCCTCTCCCCCCAGGGAGAGGTGAAGGGAGACAACCATGTCCCCTGACACCCGCGCCCCCTGGCCCCTCAAACTCGCCGCCGCTGCCGGCCTCGCCTTCCTGCTCGTGCCACTCCTCATCATCTTCATCTACGCCTTTACCACCGAGGAACGCAGCTTCGCCTGGCCGCCGCCGGGGCTGACGCTGAAATGGTTTGCCGTCGCCTGGGGCCGCACCGACCTGTGGAGCGCACTGACCCTGTCGGTGCAGGTCGGCCTGATCTCAACCTTTATCGCCCTCATCCTCGGCACCCTCTGCGCCGCCGCCGTGTCGCAAACCCAGTTCTTCGGCCGCGAAACCATTTCCCTGCTGGTCATCCTGCCCATTGCACTGCCCGGCATCATCACCGGCATGGCGCTGCGCTCAGCCTTCTCCATCGCCGAAATCCCGTTTTCCTTCTGGACCATCGTGCTTGGCCACGCCACGTTCTGCGTCGTCGTGGTCTACAACAATGCCGTCGCCCGTTTCCGCCGCACGTCCGGCTCGCTGATCGAAGCCTCGATGGATCTCGGCGCCGACGGCTTCCAGACCTTCCGCCACATCATCTTGCCCAATATCGGAACGGCGCTGCTCGCGGGCGGCATGCTGGCCTTCGCGCTCAGTTTCGACGAGGTCATCGTCACCACCTTCACCGCCGGGCAGCAGCAGACCCTGCCGCTCTGGATGCTCGAAGAGCTGATCCGGCCGCGCCAGCGTCCCGTCACCAATGTCGTCGCCATGGTCGTGGTGCTGGTCACCACTTTGCCCATGCTCCTGGCATTCTATCTGACCCGCGACGGCGACCAGATCGCCGGCAGCGGCAAATAAGAGGAGGCTATCCTGGATACCAATATGCTGATCGGCTCATCCTTTGAGGCTGGCACGGAAGCCGAGGAACACATCCTCAATCCCAAGACCGGCGAAGATATCTTGCTGCTGCCCGAAGCCTCGCTCGGCCAGATCGATGCCGCCGTCAACGCCGCCGAACGGGCCTTCACATCCTGGTCGCGCACCACGCCCGGCCAGCGCTCCAATTATCTCCTCAAAATCGCCGACGCCATCGAGCGCGATGCCTTGGGCTTCGCCACGCTTGAAGCCCTCAATTGCGGCAAGCCCATCAATGCCGTCATCAATGACGAAATTCCCGCCATCGTCGATTGCTACCGCTTCTTCGCCGGCGCCGTCCGCTCGATGACCGGCACCGTTGCCGGCGAATACCTGCCCGGCCACACCTCGATGATCCGCCGCGATCCGGTCGGCATTATCGGCTCCATCGCGCCGTGGAATTATCCGCTGATGATGATGGCCTGGAAGCTCGCGCCCGCTTTGGCCGGCGGCAATACCGTTGTCTTCAAGCCCTCCGAACAGACCCCGCTCAGCGCGCTCAAATTCGCGAGGCTCCTCGCCGATACCCTGCCCGAAGGCGTGGTCAATATCGTGCTCGGCCGCGGCGCTACCGTAGGCAATGCGCTGATCAACCACCCCAAGATCAACATGATCTCCATCACCGGCGATATCGGCACCGGCAAGAAGGTGATCGAAGCCGCCGCCAAATCGGTCAAGCGTACCCATCTCGAGCTGGGCGGCAAGGCCCCCGTCATCGTCTATGACGATGTCGACTTGGACAGCGTCGTCTCGGGCCTCCGCGCCTTCGGCTTCTACAATGCCGGCCAGGATTGCACGGCGGCCTGCCGCGTCTATGCCGGCGACAAGATTTACGACAAGCTTGTTGCCGACCTGACTTCGGCCGTCTCCACCATCACGCTCAACGATCCCGACGATACCAAAAACGAAATCGGCCCGCTCATCTCCGGCCGGCAACGCGACCGGGTGGCAAGCTTCGTCAACCGCGCCGCCGAATTGCCCAATATCGAAATCACCACCGGCGGCAAATCGACCGGCGATAAGGGCTTCTTCTTCCAGCCCACCGTGGTCGCCGGCGCTCTGCAATCCGACGAAATCGTCCGCCGCGAAGTCTTTGGCCCGGTGATTTCCATCACCCGCTTCAAGGAGCCGGAAGACGCCGTCACCTGGGCCAATGACAGCGACTACGGCCTCGCCTCATCGGTCTGGACGCGCGACGTCAACAAGGCCATGGCAACCGCCGCGCGGCTTCGTTACGGCTGCACCTGGATCAACACCCACTTCATGCTGGTCAACGAAATGCCCCATGGTGGCCTGAAGCAGTCCGGCTACGGCAAGGACCTGTCAGGTTACGCGCTGGAGGATTACACAGTCGTGCGCCACGTGATGATCAATCACGGCGGGTAGGGGGTCTTGAGGCCACCAGGATCACCCCCTCCCAACCTCCCCCATCAAGGGGGAGGTGTCTGCCGGTGGGTTGAACTGGATCGAGTTCCAAGAGTGGAGAGACACCTCCCCCTTGATGGGGGAGGAGGGAGGGGGTGCTCGGAGCCACAATGTTGGACTGGGCCGCACCCCTCACCCGGCGCTACGCGCCGACCTCTCCCCTGAGGGGCGAGGTGATCCGGTGCCCATTCGCCGTCGAGGTGATTAAACGCCCGAGAGCCCGCCCCCCACGATCGCCTTCACTTCATCCTCGACCGTATCGAGGATCGCATTGATTGCCGCCACCGACCCTTCGACATCCTCCGCCACGATCGCATCCGCCAGCGTGCGGTGGATCGGGAAGGACTCCAACCCGAACGCATCCGCGCCAAACGGCGAATCCCCGCCGCGTTCCAGCGCATGATCGAGATTGGCCAAAATCTGCCCATACATCGGATTGCCCGAGGCATCGTAGATCGCGCCATGAAACGCGTGATCCGCCTTGCGCCACGGCCGCCCGGCATCCACCTCGATCAGCAGCAGCGTACACAGCCGTCCGATTTCCGCCCGCTGGCTGGGGTTCGCGGCAATTACCGCCTTGCGCACCACGTCGTTTTCCAGCGTCCGGCGCACTTCCATCAGCCGCAGTAGCGCTTCGCCCTCGAGCCGCACCATGGTTGGCACCAGCCCGCGCGACGTCTGCACCCGCGCCGTCAGATACGTCCCATCGCCCTGCCGGCGCTTGATGATGCCCAAGCCTTCCCAGCGATTCAGCGCCTCACGCATGGTCGACCGGCCAACGCCCAACGTCGCCGCCAACGACACTTCGGGCGGCAGGCGGTCGCCAATGGTCAGGCCGGCGCTTTCGATCATCGCCGCGAGCGCATCCAGCACCGCCACGCCACGCGTGCGGGTTTCCAGCGGCACGAGATAGCTGAGCGCTCCACCCTGGGTCACCGGCTCGAATCTCCTCTGCGTCGGCGGAAGCCAACGGCGGCACATTCATCATGTTTTTGGCGTCGTGTCAGCCCGGCACTAAGCCGAGCGGTCGGCGCTCTTGTTGAGGTTCAATAGAGTGCTCAGCGCCTCGATCAGCAAATCCATCTGGCCTTTGGAATTATAGCCCTGCACCGAGACGCGGGCGATGCAGCGGTCCTGCCATTTGAACACCGGAATTTCGATGCTGTACTGCTCGAGCAGGGCAATCTTGAGCCAATCCGTGTCGCAATCCGGAATTGGCATCGCCACCATTTGCGGCGCCGAAAATTCCGGGCTGCTCAGCGCCGGCAGTCCCGTAATGTCCGCCAGCCGCCTTGCCGTATCCTGCGCCAGCGCCTGGCAATGGGCCGACACGTCCCACCAGTCATTGTCGCGCCGATAATCCAGTGCCGCAGTCACGGCCAGCCAAGCCGAGGGGTCGCGCGTCCCCTGCATTTCGATCTCGTCGATGAACGGCGAATTGCCGAACGCGCCCTTGGCGCCGGGTTGCTTGGAGTCTGCCGTCCAGCCATGCGAGATTACTAGTGGATTGAGCAGGCCCTGCAGCTCCGGGCGCGCATAGAGAAACGCCGAACCCTTGGGCGCCATCATCCACTTGTGGCAATTGCCGGCATAAAAATCGGCGCCGATGGAATCCAAATCCAGTCTGATATGCCCGGGCGTATGCGCGCCGTCGATCACGCTCCAGATGCCCCGACGCCGCGCTTCGGTGATGGCCGGCTCGATCGGAAACAGCAAAGCCGTTGGCGAGGTGATATGACTAAGGAACAACACTTTGGTGCGCTCCGTCATGCCCGCAATGAGCATATCGGTGAACTGTTCTGCGGTGGTCAAGGGTAACGGAATGCTAACCACAACGACCTCTGCGCCTGTCTTGCGACACACATAGGCCCAGGTCTTTTCCAGCGCCGAATACTCGTGGTCGGTCGTCAGGATCTGGTCGCCCGGCTTGAGGTCGAGCGATTGCGCAACGATGTTCAGTCCCAGCGTCGCATTGGTCAGTCCGACGATATTGTCCGAGCTGGTGCCCAGTTCGTCGGCCAGCGCTACACGCGGGCCGCGCATATTCTCGGTCAGCTTGCGACCAAGGAATTCGACCGGTTGGCCCTCTAGTTCCAGCTGCCAGTTTTGATAGGCAGCGAACACCGGGCGCGGGCAGGCACCGAACGAGCCGTGATTGAGAAAGACGACATCCTCGCGAATGAGGAACTGCCGGGCTAGGTTTTCGGACAATTCAACGCCCTTTCAGGGTGGGATCGAGGGCATCGCGCAGCCCATCGCCGAACAGCGTGGTCGCGAGCACGGTGATGGCCAGCGCAGCAGTCGGAAAAACCGCCATGTGCCAGTAAAAGAACATGAAATTCAAACCGATGCTGATCATCTGCCCCCAGCTCGGCGTCGGCGGCGGCACCCCGATCCCAAGGAAACTCAGGCTCGCCTCCAGCATCATCGCCAAGGGAATCGCCAGCACGAACCCCACGATGATCGGCGAGATCGAATTGGGGATCAGATGCCGCCTGATGATGTACCACGGCGATGCCCCCAGCGCCTGCGCCGCCCGGACAAATTCCTTTTCCCGGAAGGATTTAACCTGCGCCCGCACCAGCAGGCACACATTGACCCAGCCGAACAGCGCCGCGATCAGCACGATGGTGAAAAACCCGCCATGCGTCAGCGTCGCCAGCAGCATCGCGGCCAAGAGAGGCGGCACCACCGAGAACAGCTCGATGACGCGCATGATGAACCAGTCCACCTTGCCGCCATAATAGCCCGCCAGCGCACCCAGCGGAATGCCGATGACAACACTAAACGCCGCCGCCGAAAAGCCGATCGTCAGCGACACCCGCGCCCCATAGACGATGCGGGTATAGAAATCGCGGCCCAGGTCATCGACGCCGAACCAGTGCTCGCCCGAGGGAAAGGCCAGCGCCTGCGTCAGATAGGCCTGAGCCTCCGGGCCGATCGGGGTGATCAGCGGCGCGAAGATCGCCATCAGGATCAGCACCAGCACGATCGCGCCCGCCACCAGCGCCGCCTTGTTGCCGGTAAAGCGGCGCCAGGCGAAATACAGGGGACTGCGCTGCCGGTACTTTGGCGCGATCACTGCGGGGATCAGTGTCTCGGCGGTCATGGCTTGCCTCCGGCGCGAATGCGCGGATTGAGCAGCGCATAGACGATGTCGGAGAACAGATAGGCCAGGCAATACATCATGGTAATCATCAGCATCAGCGCCATTTCCAGCGGATAATCGCGCTTTTCGATGCTGGACACGAAGTAGGCGCCCAGGCCCGGCACGCGGAACATCGCCTCGACAAAGATCGAGCCGGTGGCGGTGCCGATGAACATGGGCAGGAACACCGTGACCAGCGGAATCGCCGAATTGCGCAGCACGTGCTGGAATATAATCCGGCGTTCGCTCAGCCCCTTGGCGCGCAGTACCGTGACGAATGGCCGGTTGAGAGTATCGAGCATGGCCGAGCGGGTGTAGCGCGCGTAGGTCGCCAGCGGGATGGCCGCATAGGCGATGATCGGCAAAATCCAGCGCTCCGGCTTGCCCCAGCCGCTCGCCGGCAGCCAGTTGAGCCAGACCGCGAACACCAGGATCAACATCAGTGAGATGACGAAGACAGGAATGGTCAGCCCCAGCGTCGCGAAGGTCGAGGCGAGATAATCGATCCAGGTATTGCGGTTCAACGCCGCCGCCATGCCGAGCAGCACGCCCAGTGGCGCGCCGATCAAAACGCCGGCGCCACCTAGCACCAGGCTCGGCACCCAGGCACGTGACAACAGGCCAATAATGGTGTCGCCAGGGCTCTGATAAGGCACGCCGAAATCGAAATGCAGCACGCCCCACATATAGTTGAGGTATTGCACATGCAGCGGCTGATCGAGGCCCAGACGGGCCATCAGCTTGGCGCGGACGGCGTCCGATAGCGGCATATCATTGCCGTCGAAGGGGCCGCCGGGAATGGCGTGCATCATCATGAAAATGATGATCGAGACCACGATGAAGGTCACAGCGATCGATATCAGCCGACGCAGGATGAACATGATCATGTGGTCACCACCGCTTCCACGAGATGATTGGGCGCGATGCTCACCAGTTGCGGCGTGGCATTGGGCGCCATCCCGGTCTGGATCACCGTATAGCGCGGCGTCGCCGCCTCGATGTCTGTCGCCGAGAGGAACGTCCGCAGCCGCTTGTCGCGTGGATTGCTGGCCGGGATCGCGTCGAGCAAAGCCCGCGTATAGGGATGCTGCGGATTCTCGAAAATCTGTGCTGTCGGCGCCTGCTCCACCACGCGGCCGCGATACATCACCACCACCGTGTCGGTCAGGGTGCGCACAGTGCCGAGATCATGGCTGATGAACAACATGGAAAGCCCCATCTCGCGCTGCAATTGCTTGAGCAGCCCGATGATCTGCGCCTTTACGGTCACGTCCAGCGCCGAGGTCGGCTCGTCGGCCACAAGCACTGACGGCCCCAAGATCAGCGCCCGCGCAATCGCCACGCGCTGGCGCTGGCCGCCTGAGAGTTCATGGGGATAGCGCTGGCCGAAATTGCGGTCGAGCCCGACTTTTTCCAGCCAGTCCAGCGCCGTCTCGGTCTGCTGCTTACCCGGCGTGATGCCGTGAATATGCAACGGCTCGGCGACGATCTGCGCCAGCGTCATCATCGGATCGAGCGCCGAATAGCTGTCTTGGAATATGACCTGCATGCGGCGGCGAAAGCTCTTGAGCGCGGTCGGTTCCAGCGTCGAGATATCGCTGCCATCGACCAGGATTTGCCCACCGCTCGGCTCGGTCAGGCGTAGCGCCATCATGCCGGTCGTCGTCTTGCCGGAGCCCGACTCCCCGACGAGGCCAACGATCTTGTTGCGCGGCAGCACCAGGTCGACGGTGCGCACGGCACGGAAATCAGCATATTTGCGGGAGAAGCCCTGGCCCTGATGCACGCGGTAAGTCTTGGAGAGTCCGCGTAGTTCCAGAGCCGGTACGGCGGTCTCATCCGCCTCGGCGGCACTGTCCGGCTTGGTCGCGCCAGCCTTAAGGCTCGCCAGCAGCGTCTTGGTATAGGCGTGCTGAGGCGCGTCGAAAATGTCCTGTACCAGCCCTTCTTCCATCACCTCGCCGCCATACATGACCAGCACGCGATCGACCGTCTCGGCGATCACGCCGAGGTCATGGGTGATCATGATCAGCGCCATGCCGAACTCGGCCTGCACCTTCTTGATCAGCTGCAGGATCTGCGCCTGGATGGTCACGTCGAGCGCCGTCGTGGGCTCGTCGGCGATCAGCACTTTGGGCCGGCAACTCAGCGCCATGGCGATCATCGCGCGCTGCAGCATGCCGCCTGAAAGCTGGTGCGGATAATAGTGCAGCACGTCCTTGGCATTCTTGATTTCGACCCGCAGCAGCAACTGCTCGGCTTCCGCCCAGGCCTCGCGCTTGCTGGTCTTGCGATGAACCCGGATGGTTTCCACGATCTGATGCCCGATGCTGAACACCGGGTCGAACGCCGTCATCGGGTCCTGAAAAATCATTGCGGCGGAGCGGCCGCGCAATTGCGCCAGACCTTCTGCATCGGCATCGAGCACGTTGACGCCATCGAGGATCATGCTGTCGGCGCCGATCCTGGCATTGGCGCCGAGCAGGCGCAGCAACGCCATGCAGGTCACCGATTTGCCGGAGCCGGATTCGCCCACAATGCCCAGGCTTTCGCCCTCGTTGAGGTGGAAGCTGACGCCGCGGACCGCTGCGACACTCCCGCCATATTGGCTGAAGTCGACGGTCAGTCCGTTGATTTCGACAAGCTTCATAAGCAGGTTCCGGCGGAGCGTTTCCAGGAAAAGTGCCAAGCGGTTTTCCGGTTCGGAAACGCGACCAACAAGGACTCTTTCAGAGGCGCGCTTCCCGGGGAGGATCCGGGAAGCGCTTTCTTGGGTCGACTACTTCTTGGTCAGGTGGGTGAAGAAGTAGTGGGCCAGCCGGTCAAGCGGGGTGAAGCCCTGCTTGTTGGGTGTAGAGGCATCGCCGCCGAGCTGGTCGGACAGCACTGCGATGGTGATCGGATGCACCAACGGCACGATCGAGGCATTGTCGATCAACACCTGTTCAGCCTGGGCATAGAGCTTGAGGCGCTCTTCCCAGACCGGGTTGCTGTCGGCTTCTGCCACCAGCTTATCGTATGCAGGCACATGGTGGTCATGACGGCCGCCATTGTAGAAAATGCCGAAGAAGTTGGACGGATCGAGATAGTCGTATTCGTAGGGTGCGATGAAGATGTTGTTCTTCTTGTTCAGCAGCCCGTCCATCCAGTCCTTGGTCGGCAACACCTTGATGTTCATGGTGATGCCCAAAATGTCCTTGAACTGAGACTGAAGGTACTGGGCCATCGGCGGCACGATCGCCCCGTTATAGCCACCCTCGTCGCGATACCAGATCTCGATTTCGGGGAAGCCCTTGCCATCCGGGAAACCGGCATCGGCCATGAACTGCTTGGCCTTGGCGGGATCGAACACGGCTTCGGCCGCGATCTCGGCATTGTAGCCAGGATAGCCGGGCGCCAGGATCGAACCGGCCGGGATAGCGATGTCCTTGAGCACGGTCGACGTCAGCTCGTCGCGGTTGACGGCGTAGTAGAACGCCTTGCGCACATTGACGTCGTTGAACGGCGCCGAGTTCAGGTCGAACGAGATATAGGAGACCGCGAACACCGCATTCTTGCGAATGCCATCAGGATAACGCTGGGTCGCTACCGGCACCTGGCCGGTATTGAGGAACGAGTAATCGGCGTCGCCAGCGAGGAAGGCGGGCAGGCCGACTTCAGGCGCACCCAGGGTCGGATCGATTTCGATGCGATCGACTTCGGATTGCCATGGGCCCGTATAGGTCGGGTTCTTGACCAGCACGACCGAGTTGTTCGACTTCTCCCAGCTATCGAGCAGATAGGGGCCCGACGAGATCACAGTGTCGATATTGGTCGCCCAGTCATCGCCATACTTGTCGAACTGGTGCTTGGGCACCGGATACCACAGGCTGACCACGCTCGGCAGATAGGGCTTGGGCGCGCCGGTGGTGACTTCGATGGTCAGGTCATCGACCACTTTGAGGCCAAGCGTCGACACGTCGGCCTTGCCTTCGGTGACTTCCTTCCAGTTCTTGATGCCGCCGGCAAAATCCCAATACCAGTTGAAATCATAGCCAGTGGTGGCGGCGCGTTGCAGCGCGAAGACATAGTCTTCCGCCGTCAGCTTTTCGCCATCGCTCCACACCAGGCCCGGACGCAGGTGAAAGGTCCAGGTCAGCCCGTCCTCGGACTGGTCCCAGCTTTCGGCGCCAAGCGCGGTCAGCGTGAAGTCCTTGTCGAAGCTGGTCAGCGGTATCTGCAGCACTTCGGCATAGGTGGCACGCGCATAGACCGTCTTCATGTAGTCCATATAGGTGCCAGACGTGTTCTGGCCCGGCGCGACCAGCGTCGTCTGGGCCAGTGCCGGCACGGCCAGTCCGACCGCCAGCGCCAGCGCGCCCGCTATTTTGAGCAGTGCGTTCATTCAGCTCCCTCCTTGTTGCAAAGCCAATTCATTTGCGTCCCCTCGCAACATCCGGCGACGATAGTTTGCCGCCCGGCTGCGTTCCCCCAACAGGCACCGAAGTGTGTCAGATGACATATGTCTGACAAATATGGATGGGCTTAGCAAGCGCTTCACGGTGATCTCTGCACAATCAATGTGCCGATACGCGATACGATCAAGGAATGAGCACGATCCTCCGGGCAAAGCAAAACGGCGCCCCGAGGGACGCCGTCGCAAAATCTCGCGATATTGGCTCGATCAGAACCCGAACACGCCGGTAACGCTGGAGCCGTTATCACCATTCTGGACGCATTCGGCATCGGTGTTTTCGCCGAACTGGAACAGGCCGCAATTGTTGTTGTTGCCGTTCTGGTGAATGGTGCCGGTGTGGCCATTGCCTTCCTGGTACACCACGCCGCCATTGCCCGAGCCATTCTGGTCGACGCCGGCCGAGTTGCCATTGCCGTTCTGGCTGACATTGGCACCGTGTGCGTTCATGCCGTTGAAGATCGAGAACAGTTGCAAGCCCGTGCCGAGCGCCTGGGCTTCGTCCGGGTCGGTGGGGGTATAGCTGACGGAAACCTGCCCGTTGGCCATGGCCGGGGCAGCAAGGCCGAAAGCGCCCATGGTGAGGGCGAGGACGGCGACGATGGCGGTTTTGAAGGTCTTGGTCATAATGTCTCTCCTGGGTGCTTAGCGTTAGCGTTGATGCTGGTGTTCCAGCCGATGACCACACATTGGCACCCCCGGACTGAACCGATCTGGAGCGAGGCATTCAGACTTCGTTCACGGTTTTGGCGCGGCCCGTGGCAAAAAAAAGGGCCCCGGTTGCCCGGAGCCCATCGTCGGCGTTGAGATCACTATTCAGGTGCGGCTGGGAATGGTCTGCGAGCAATCCATGTCCATGCCATCGGCGGTGACCTTGAACATCACCTGGTAGGTCGCGCCCTCGTTGATCGAAACCTGGCCGAGCGTGACCGTCTCGTTGGCGGGCGCGGCGAAGGCGCCGCCCTGACTGATATTGGAATTGCCGCCGGGGCCGGAGCTGACCACCTGGAACTGATAGCTGCCGTTAACGGCAACATCGGAGGTGAAGGCGGCCTGCAACGCGATCATGCCGCCATTGCTAGTGGCATTGATGCCGCAGGTCGTGGGGTCTTGGCTTTTGGCCTGGCCGCTGCTGGCGGCGACGCTGACAAGCCCGAGACCAAGCAGGATCGGGACGGCGATAATGCGAAGGCGGGAATCGAAAATGCTCATCTGAGTCTCCTGTGTTCGGGTTGATGTGACTGAGGCCGGGAGGCGCTGTGTCCTCCCGGCCCCAAGAATTTCAAGTGGAGGCCGGATCAGGGGCAGGCCTGAACGAACGCTGCGACATTGCCCGAACCGGACTGGGCGACGTTGGCGGCGCAGTTGTTGCCGACCTGGACGCCAGCGGCGACGTTGCCATTGCCGTCCTGGGTCAGGATCGCGGTGTGGTTGGAGCCGAACTGGCCGACGCCAGCGGCGTTGTTGTCGCCGAGCTGATTGGTTTCGCCGTAGTTGTTGAACCCCTGCTGGCCGATGGCGCCGACATTGCCATTGCCGTTCTGGTGGCCGACGGCCTGGTTCCAGATGCCATCCTGGTGGACGCCGATGGTGTTGCCAGCGCCGATCTGCGCGCCGCCAGCGGCATTGCCCCAGCCGGCCTGGTTGATGAATACGTCATTGGCCATGGTCGGTGCTGCGGCGAAGGCGAGGACAGCGGCGACGGCGGCGGAAATAAGGAAGGTGCGGCTCATTTTGTCTCTCCTGTTGGGGTGCGGCCCGTGTGGCGCCGCTGTTTCGATGACCTGAGACTAGGCCCGCCCAAAGGAACCAGGACTGAACCCGGAGTTCAGAATCCGTTCACCCGATCATTATTTTTGAGGGCGGGCCGGTGGGCCCCTGACACGCAATCTGGCGCTAGATAAGCTCGCCCCGCCAAGCACTTGGCAGCCGCTCTGGCTAGCGGGAAGTCGCCTTCATTCCAGCGCCATGATCATGAAATCGGCCGAGCGCTCGCGGCTCGTGCCAAAATTTGTGCGCTGGCCCGCCATTCAAATGGAGGATGTGCGGTAAGACGGCTATATTGCCGGTGCGACGCCGGAAGCGTCAGCCAACGATAAGAGGAAACGCCGCATGTACCAGAACATGGCCGGATCGGCCCACCCCCTGGCGCCCAGCGAAATCGCAGTGCCGGCCATGCCCGAAGATGAGCGCGTCTGGGTGCCGCAAGCCGAAGGCGTGTGGTTTCGCCCGCTGATGCTCAATACTTTGGCGGGGCAGTGGTGCAATCTGCTGCGCGTGCGCCGCGCCGGTGTGCTGTCGCGCCATCTGCATCCCAATCCAGTGCATGGCTATGTCATCAAGGGCCGATGGTTCTACAAGGAACACGATTGGGTGGCGGAAACCGGCTCCTACGTGTTCGAGCCGCCCGGCGAGGTGCATACGCTGATGGTGCCCGAGGATTGCCCGGAGATGATCACCTTCTTCAACATCACCGGTTCGATGGTTTATCTCGACGAGAACAACAAGCATGTGGGCTATGAGGACGTGTTCACCAAGATCGACATGTGCCGCGCCCATTATGAAAAAGTGGGACTCGGTGGCGGTTACGTCGACCAGTTCGTGCGCTGATTATGACCGATAATCTCGATTATCAATGGGCTTCCGGCTGGTACGGCGGCAAGACCGTGTTGGTCACCGGCGGAACCTCCGGCATCGGCGCGGCCGTGTCGCGCGCTTTCCTGCGGGCTGGGGCCAAGGTCACGGCAGCCGGCGTAGCGCAGAGCGAGGCGGATGCCCTGGCGGGCGATGTCGATTTCGCAAGGGCCAGCCTCAAGCTGCTGGACGTGCGAGATGGCGAGGCGGTGAACGCCCTGATTGCCGGACTGCCATCGCTCGACATCCTCGTCAACTGTGCCGGCATCATCCGGCGTGGCGACGAACTCGATCCGGCCGTGTTCGAGCAGGTCATCGACGTCAACCTCAACGGCACCATGCGCTGCTGCTCGGCGGCCCGGCCGCTGCTGGCGCAATCCGGCAATGGCGCCATCGTCAACCTGGCCTCGATGCTGTCGATCTTTGGCGGCGGCCTGGTGCCGGGCTATTCCGCCAGCAAGGGCGGCATTTCGCAACTGACCAAGTCGCTGGCCATCGCCTATGCGCCCGATGCCATACGTGTCAACGCCGTGGCCCCCGGCTGGATCGCCACGCCGCTGACGCAGGCTCTGCGCGAGGATCCCGCCCGCTCCGACCCCATCCTGGCGCGCACCCCGCTCAAGCGCTGGGGCACCCCGGAGGACATCGCCAATGCGGTGCTGTACCTCTGCTCCCCGGTCGCTGCCTTCGTGACGGGTACTACGCTCGTCGTCGACGGTGGCTATTCGATCAGCTAGCTGCGCAGGCCGGGCGCTTCCTGCCCGGTGCTCTGCACATATTCGGTATAGCCGCCGCCATAAGTATGGATGCCCTCGGGCGTCAGTTCCAGCACACGATTAGAGAGCGCCGCGAGAAAGTGGCGGTCATGGCTGACGAACAGCATGGTCCCCTCGAACTGCGACAGCGCCTCGATCAGCATTTCCTTCGTGGCGATATCCAGATGGTTGGTCGGCTCGTCGAGGACCAAAAAGTTCGGGGGATCGAACAGCATGATCGCCATCACCAGCCGCGCCTTCTCGCCACCCGAAAGCACGCGACATTTCTTGTCGATGTCATCGCCCGTAAAGCCGAAACACCCGGCCAGCGCCCGCAGCGGAGCCTGGCCAGAGGCCGGAAAGCTGTCCTGCAACTGCTCGAACACAGTGCGGTCGCCATCCAGCACATCCATGGCGTGCTGGGCGAAATAGCCCATCTTGACGCTGGGCCCACGCGTCACCGAGCCCGTATCGGGATCGGCAGTTCCTGTCACCAGCTTGAGCAGGGTCGATTTGCCAGCGCCGTTGACGCCCATGATGCACCAGCGCTCGCGGCGGCGAACATGGAAGTTGAGATCGTCATAGATGGTGCGGCTACCATAGCTCTTGCCGACGCCCTTGAGCAGGGCAACGTCTTCGCCCGAACGCGGCGGCGTGCGGAATTCGAACTCCACCACCTGGCGGCGCTTGGGCGGTTCCACCTTGTCGATCTTGTCGAGCTTCTTGACCCGGCTCTGCACCTGCGCGGCATGGCTGGCGCGGGCCTTGAAGCGGGCGATGAAGTCCAGCTCCTTGGCCAGCATGGCCTGCTGGCGCTCGAACTGCGCCTGCTGGTTCTTTTCAGAAATGGCCCGTTGCTGCTGGTAAAACTCGTAATTGCCCGAATAGGTGGTGAGCGAGCCGGCGTCGATCTCGATGATCTTGGTGCAGATGCGATTCATGAACTCGCGGTCATGCGAGGTCATGAACAGTGCGCCGCCGTAATTCTGCAGGAAATCCTCCAGCCAGATCAGGCTTTCCAGATCCAGATGGTTGCTCGGCTCGTCGAGCAGCAGCGCATCGGGCCGCATCAGAAGAATGCGGGCCAAAGCCACGCGCATCTTCCAGCCGCCTGACAGCGCGCCGACATCGCCATCCATCATCTCTTGGCTGAAGCCCAGCCCGTCCAGCACTTCGCGGGCGCGACCATCCAGCGAATAGCCATCCAGTTCCTCGAACTGATGCTGCACTTCGCCATAGCGCTCGATGATGGCGTCCATGTCGTCGGCCTTGTCGGGGTCGCCCATATCGGCTTCGAGCGCCCGCATCTCCGTGATCAGCGCGCTGACCGGACCGGCGCCATCCATCACTTCCGCGACGACACTGCGCCCAGCCATTTCGCCCACATCCTGGCTGAAATAGCCAATGGTGACGCCGCGATCGACCGAGACCTGGCCCTCGTCGGGCTGCTCTTCACCGGTGATCATGCGGAACAGCGTGGTCTTGCCGGCGCCATTGGGGCCGACGAGACCGATCTTCTCGCCCTTCTGCAGGGCGGCGGAAGCATCGATGAAGACGATCTGCTTGCCGTTTTGCTTGCCGATGCTTTCGAGACGGATCATGTTTTTTAAACCTGACGAGAGAGATGGCCGCCCCCTGATCGGGAGGCGGCCATGAAACATGGTGTCCGTAAAGCATCCACGGCGCCTCGGCGCAAGCGCCGACGACGCGGCGCTGCTATGCCGGATTACTGCAGTTGCGGTTTGCGCAGGAAGCTGTTGCGATCGGCCGACTTGACGCGCAACCAGGATTCCCTGCCGTCGCGCACGATCCGCATCGGCACATCCGCACCGGCAGGGCCGCTCTTCCACACCTTGCGGTAGAAATCGGCCAAGCTGTCGATTTCCCCGTCCCCGATATCGGAGATCACGTCGCCCCGGCGCAGGCCTGCTTTCTCGGCCGGTCCATCCTCGGAAACGCTCATCACCACGACGTCGCCATTGCTTTCGGCGGAGAACACTCCAAGCCATGGACGCGGCGGCGTGCTGACCTGGCCGCGCTTCAGCATGTCGTCCAGAATGGGCGGCAACAGGTCGATCGGCACGATCATGTTGATGTCGGTCACCGCGCCATTGTGAACCATCTGTACCCGCAGCGAGCCAATGCCCAACAGCTTGCCATCGGCTCCCACCAGCGCCGCACCACCCCATGACGGATGCGCCGGCGCAATGAAGATCGCCTCGTCCAAGAGGTATTCCCAGTAGCCGGCAAATTCCTGCTTGGCCACGATCCGGGACTGCACCGAATTGCCGGTGCCATCGGTGAACGCCACGGCATCGCCCAAAGCCGCGTCGGCTGAACTGCCCAGCTCCAGCGCCGGCAGGTTGAGCTGGCCCAGCGTTTGCAGCAGGCCAAAGCCGGTTTCCTGATCATAGGCCATGACATGGGCGGGCAGTACCCGCTCGTCATGGGTTGTCAGCCAGACTTCCTCGGCCTCGGTGATGAGATAGCCAATGGTCAGCACAAGTCCGGTATCGCTGATGACGACGCCACTGCCCTCGCGCAAGGTGCCAAGACCTCCCGCCGTGAAGGCATCATCGGGAATGGTAGCGCGGACGGCCACGATGGACTGCAGCTTGGGATCGATAGTCATGCTCTGTCCTGCAAAAAGAGGCGGCGCGGGCCAGAGGTCGGCCGCTCGCCATACCCCATTCACGTATGAAACCAGATGGCAAACCACAAGCCCCGAGCGCTCAATGAGGCCATCGGCAGGCCTCATCCTCCACATGCGGATGCAATTAGCGCAGCCCGATCGCCTTGGCGCGCGCGATCAGACCCTGGACGATAAGGGCACGGCACTTTTTGAACCAGGTGAGCATTTTTATCTCCATGTTCAGGCGCGCGAGGCGACATAGGCGCGCCAGCCGCCGTGATGAGTGACTTCCTCGGCGCCCACCAAGGCGTAAGGTTCGCAGAGAAAGCCGGAGATCGCGCTGCCGTCGTCGAGCGTAATCTTGCCCACGCCCAGCGGTGCCGGAATGCGGGCAACAAACTGACCGAAGGCCGCGGGTGGCAACTCCCAAACTTCGACTGCCAGCCCTTCACCCGCAAAGCCGGGCTCGCGGACCATGCCCGGCTTGGGCGGCACCGTGCCGGGCAGGGCATAGAGCCGATAATCACCAGCCGTGCGGCAGCTTTTGATCAGGCGGCCACCGGGGCCGGTCAGCTCCTTGTTCAGCGGCATCCCGGTCAGGTGCGCACCGACCACGACGATGGGAACCAAACTGCTTGGTGCGGCTGGCACTTTGCTGGCTTCCGGCAGGGTCGCCGCCTTGTCGCGGCCCATGCCCCGCGCGGCGAGGCGATGCAGTGCGTCGGCCAGCGGCGCAAGCGCGTCATCGGTGAAGGCGGGAGCGATCAGCGTCACGCCGGCCGGCAGATGGTCCTCGCTATCGAAGCCCGCGGGAATGGCGATGGCGGCGCAATCGAGCAGGTTGACGAAATTGGTGTAGCGCCCGAAATGGCTGTTCTTGCGCACCGGATCGGCCAGCATCTCTTCGACCGTATAGGTGGTCGGCGAGGTCGGCAGCAGCAGCACATCGGCCTTCGCCCAGGTCGCCTCGGTCTTGCGACGCAACTCTTCCAGCCTGTACTTGCCGTTGAAAGCCTCGACGGCCGTCCTGCCTTTGGCGCCTTCGATGATGCCCCGCACCGTCGGATCGAAATCATCGGCATTGGTGGCGATGAAGCCCTCCACTGCTGCCAGCCGTTCGGCGACCCAGGGGCCGTCATAAAGCAGCGCAGCGGCCTCGCGGAACGGGGTATAGTCGAACGGCACGATGGTCGCGCCGAGGGAACGGATGTTCTCGATGGCCGCGTCATAGAGTTTTTCGACCTCTTCATTGCCGAAGAATTCGCGTTCCGCGCCGTCAAGCACCCCGACTCGCAGGCCGGTGGTGGGCAGCTCAGCCCAATTAGCACGGCGCGAGAACGGATCGGCGGCGTCGAACCCTTCAGCCACCTTGCGCACGGCAACGCCATCGCCCACCGTCGCTGCAAATATCGTGATGCAATCGACGCTGCGGCAGGCCGGCACCGTGCCGATATTGGACAACAGGCCCGGCGTCGGCTTGATGCCGACAAGGTTCTGGAACGCCGCCGGGACGCGGCCCGAGCCGGCCGTGTCCGTGCCCAGCGCGAAGGTGGCAAAACCTGCGGCGACGGTGACGCTCGAGCCGGAGCTGGAACCGCCCGACACATAGGCCGGATCGAACACCGAGCGCGGTGCGCCATGGGGTGAGCGCGTGCCGTTGAGGCCGGTGGCGAACTGGTCGAGATTGGTTTTGCCGATGACGATGGCGCCGGCCGCGCGCAGGCGAGCAACCACCGTTGCGTCGGCCTCGGGGCGGTACTCAAAGGCCGGGCAGGCGGCGGTGGTCGGCAGGCCGGCGACGTCGATATTATCTTTGACTGCGAAGGGGATACCCCAGAGCGGCAGGCTGTTAGGCTGCGGTGATTTTTCCATCAGCGACTTGGCGGCGGCGCGCAGATCGTAATCGCTGGTCGGGGTGATGAACACCGCCTTGTCGGGCCAGGCGGCGCGGCGCTCGATCACCACTTCGATGACGTCGAGCGGGGTCACGGTGCCAGCGGCGTACAGCGCCTTGAGGCTGGCGAGATCGAGAATGATTGGCAGCATGTTAAAGCTCCTCCAGCACGACGATGACATCGCCGGTTTTGACATTACGACCGGGTAAGGCACGGATATCGCGCACCTTTCCGGCGGCATGGGCGGTGACGGTGATTTCCATTTTCATGGATTCGATGATGGCGATGGCATCCCCCGCAGCGACCGGCGCGCCATCTTCGACGAGGATTTTCCAGATGTTCCCGGGAACGCTGCTGGCGACGCCGAAGCAGCCCGCAGGGACTTCGCTGACCTGCACGTCATTGCCGATATCGTCGGCGATAAAGCTATCGAGCCCCTGCTCCTTCCAGCGCTGTCGCTCGGCATCGAAGGCGGCTTGCTGGCCCGTTTTGAACGCCGTGATCGACTCGGCATTGGCCGCCAGATCGCGGGCATAGTCGCCATAGGAGAACTGGGTTTCCTCGATCTTGATCGGGTAGGCGCCATGCGGGAATGCTGCGCGGGCCTCGGTAAGCTCCTGATGATCAACGGGAAAAAACCGGATCTGGTCGAAGAAGTTTAGCAGCCACGGCTTGCCCGGCGTAAACTCCGGCGTCGAGCGCCAAGTGTTCCACACCTGGATGGTGCGGCCGACGAGCTGGTAGCCGCCCGGACCTTCCATGCCGTAGATGCACATATAGGCGCCGCCGATGCCCACGGCGTTTTCGGGTGTCCAGGTGCGGGCCGGATTGTACTTGGTCGTAACGAGGCGGTGGCGCGGGTCCATCGGGGTCGCGACCGGGGCGCCGAGATAGACATCGCCGAGGCCGAGCACGAGGTAACTGGCGTCAAAGACGATGCGCTTGACCGCCTCAGTGCTCTCTATGCCATTGATACGACGAATGAATTCGATGTTATCCGGCGCCCAGGGCGCATTGGGACGCACCAGTTCCTGATACTTCAGCATCGCCACCTTTGCGTCTGGATCATTCCACGATAGCGGAAGATGCACGATGCGGCTGGGCACCGTGACGGCCTCGGCAGGCGGCAGCGTGGCCTCGATTTCGGCCAGCAGGCCGAGGAGGCGCATGCGGGTCAACGTGGTGCCATCGTAGTGGATTTGCAGCGAGCGGATGCCTGGCGTGAGGTCGATAATGCCTTGTAAACGCGAGCTTTTTACGGCCTCCAGCAGCAGGTGAACGCGTAGGCGCAGCGCGATATCGAGTGACATCGAGCCGTATTCGACCAGGAGATTATCATCGCCCTGGCGGCGGTAGACCACTGGAACGGGGCCGGAACTGCTTTGGCCGACGATGGGTGAGCCCAAGTCCGATGGACGGCGGATGGCGGGGCCGGCGATGGGGTCGCCCTCGCGGGCTAAGGGATGGAAGCTGATGGTGTCGCCGGGCTTGAACTGGCCCATTTTCCATTGCTCGTCGCGAGCGATCACTGCGGGGCAAACGAAGCCGCCTAGGCTGGGGCCATCGGGACCGAGGATGATCGGCATGTCGCCAGTAAAGTCAATGGCGCCAACGGCATAGGCGTTGTCGTGCAGGTTTGAGGGATGCAATCCTGCCTCGCCGCCGTCGGTGCGCGCCCACTTCGGAGCGGGTCCGATGAGGCGAACGCCGGTGCGGGCGCTGTTGAAATGGACTTCGTAGTCGGTGGAGAACAGGGTCTCGATATCGCCGGGTTGGAAGAAGTCCGGGGCGCCATGCGGACCGTATAGAACACCCACCTCCCAATGGCGTGTGAGGGGGGCTGGTGAACCAGCATGCTGGATTTCTTGTTGCCTTTGGCGAGCGAGATGCAGCACTTGGCCCGCTTTCACGACGCCAGTGGCGTGACCGCCGAATTGGCCGAGCCCGAATGTGGCGCGCGAGCCGAGGACGACCGGCGCGGCGAAGCCTCCGGCGACGGCGAGGTAACTGCGCTGGCCGGGACCATCGATGGTGCCGATGGCGAGGACCTGGCCGGCCTTGATGGCGATGGCCGCGTCATGCGCCATGGGAACGCCGTCGAGCTTCATCGGCATTTTTGCGCCGGCGAGGGCGACGACCACATCGGCGTGGAACCGGAGGGTCGGGCCGGCCATGGTGAGTTCGAGCGCGGCGGTGAGGTCATTGTTGCCGACGAGGCGATTGGCGTGGCGGAAACTGTATTCGTCCATCGGACCGCTGGGCGGCACGCCGACATGCCAGAGGCCGAGGCGGCCGGGGAGTTCCTGAATGCTCGATTGCGCGCCGGGGGCGAGGACTTCGACCACATCGGGGATAAAGGCGAAGTCGCGCAAAGCGGTGGTCGCGACCTGGCCGCTGGCGAGCAGGTCGGAAGCGGCGATGGCGCGTAGATAGGCGAGGTTGGTCTCGATGCCGGTGATCGAGGTTTGTTTCAGCACCGCGCGGAGGTTGGCGATGGCGGTTGGCCGGTCGATGCCGGCGACGATGATCTTGGCCAGCATCGGGTCGTAGAACGGCGTGACCTCGGTGCCGGTTTCGATCCAGGTATCGACGCGGGCGTAGTCGGGGAATTTGACTTCGGTCAACAGGCCAGCGCTGGGCTGGAAATTGGCATGCGGGATTTCGGCGTAGACGCGGACCTCGATGGCGGCGCCATGGGGGATCAGCGGGCCGGCGGTGCCGATGACATCTTCGCCGGCGGCCTGGCGGATCATCCATTCGACGAGGTCGATGTTGAACACTGTCTCGGTGACCGGGTGTTCGACCTGGAGGCGGGTGTTGACCTCGAGGAAGTAGAAGTCCTCGCGGATGGGGTCGTAGATGAATTCGACGGTGCCGGCCGAGGCGTATTGAACCGCTGAGCCGAGATCGGTAGCGGCTTTGTGCAGGCGGGCACGAACGGTGTCGGACAGGCCCGGGGCGGGGGTTTCCTCGACCACTTTCTGGTTGCGGCGCTGGAGGGAACAGTCGCGCTCGCCCAGGGCGATGACGCGGCCCTTGCCGTCGCCGAAAATCTGCACTTCGACATGGCGAGCATCGGAGACGAAACGCTCGATATAGACGCGGGCGTCGCCGAAGCTGGCATTGGCGGTGCGCTGCACGCTGGCGAAGGCGGCGGCGAGGGCGGGGGAGTCGGCGCAAAGCTGCATGCCGATGCCGCCGCCACCGGCGGTGGATTTGAGCATGACGGGATAGCCAACGGTTTGCGCGGCGGTCAGGGCCTCTTCGGCGCTGGCGAGGAGGTCGGTACCGGGCAGCAGAGGGACGCCGCTGGCTTTGGCCAGCTCGCGGGCGGTGTGCTTGAGGCCGAAGGCTTTGATGTTGGCCGGGGTCGGTCCGACGAAGGCGATGCCCTCGGCGGCGAGGCGCTCGGCAAAGGCGATGTTCTCGCTGAGGAAGCCATAGCCGGGATGGACCGCTTCGGCGCCGGTGGCGCGGCAGGCGGCGATGACGGCGTCGACGTTGAGGTAGCTGTCGGTGGCTGGAGCCGGGCCAAGGCGAACGGCTTCGTCGGCGAGGGATACGGCCTTGGTGAAGCGGTCGGCGTCGGAATAGACGGCGACGGAGGCGATGCCCATGCGGCGCAGGGTTTTTATGATGCGCACGGCGATTTCGCCGCGGTTGGCGATGAGGACTTTGCTGAACATCAGAGGGCTCCCAAGCTCAGACGAGCACGGGGCCGTCTCCCTCCCCCTTGTGGGGAGGGATTAAGGGTGGGGGTATGGCGAGCATTGAGCGGGCGGAGAGAACCCCCACCCTTGGCGCTGCGCGCCGTCCCTCCCCACAAGGGGGAGGGAGACGATGGGGTCGCCGTCTGCGCTGAGCCGAAATACCGGGGCTCTCGACACCCCTCCCTAGCCCTCCCCGTCAAGGGGAGGGTGAACCCGGTGAATGGGGCTAGATCGAGCGAGAAATTATTCATTCGGCCCACCCGAGATCACGACGCGGATGGGGGTGGGGTTGAAGCCGTTGCAGGGGTTGTTGACCTGGGGGCAGTTGGAGATGACGCAGAGGACGTCCATTTCGGCGACGAGCTCGACGTGGTCGCCGGGGGCGGAGAGGCCGTCGACGATGGTCATTTGGCCGGAGGGCTGGATCGGCACGTTCATGAAGAAATTGATGTTGGGCACGATATCGCGCTTGCTCATGCCGTGCTTGGTGACTTCGAGGACGAAGTTGTCGCGGCAGGCGTGCAGGTATTTAGTGTCGTGGCCGAAGCGGACGGTGTTGCTTTCGCATGAACAGGCGCCGGCAGAGGTGTCGTGGCGACCGCAGCTGTCGGCGGTCACGGTCAGCATGACATTGCCCTCGTTGGACATGATCTTGGTGCCGATGCCCACATAGGCATTGCCCTGCACGCGCAGGGTATCCTGGCCGCTATAGCGTTCGGAAAAATCGTCGGCCTTATAGAACAGCGTATCGACGGCCTGCTGGCCCTCGCTGTCGATGATGCGGATGGTCTGGCCCTTGCGGACGATGCCGGACCAGGGCTTTTCGGCGGGGATGAGATGATCCATTTTGTGTCCCCTCAAACCAGTTGCATGGCGTTGTTTTCGAAGCCGCGAACGGCCTCGGCGGTGGCGGTGCGGCAAAGGTCGTCGGCCGCGGGCGCGGCGGCGCGGTAGCGGATGACCTCGACCGGCTGGGGTGCGTAATCCGGGTTCGGATCGAGTGGATGCGGGCAGTTGGAGAGGCCGATGATGAGGTCCATCTCGGCGCGCAGTTCGACATAGTCGCCGGCCATCCGCAGGTCTTCGCGCCAGACGAAGGTGCCGTCATCCAGCACTCGGACGGGGGCGAACAAGGTGAGGGCCGAGGGGATGTCGCGGCGGTCGAGGCCGAGCTTGGCCGCGACGAGGATGAAGTTGTCGCGGGTGTTGCGGGTGTCGCCGGCATATTTGGCGGCATTGGAGGCGCCGGTCGAGCCACCCACCAGGCCGTCATGAGCGGACGAGGCGGCTTCGGTGACCGAGAACATGACCCGGCCCATGTCGGAGAACAGCACGCGGCCTTTGGCGATGGCGGTGGTCCACTGCACCTTGACCGTATCGGGCAGGTTGAGGCGTTCGCTGGTATCGGCTTCGCTCCAGGCGATCATGGACAGGGCCGAAGGACCGCTAGTCTGGCTGAGGCGAATGGTGTCGCCGGCCTTGAGCGTGGTCGACCAGTACCAGCCGCCGGGAATGGTTTCGGCGTGGATCGGGTTGGCGATCGGCGCGGCCGGAATGGCGCTGGGGCCGGGCAGGGCCTTGGGGGCATTTTGCAGGCCCTTGCGCTGATGCTCCTCATAGCGCCCCCGGTCGGCGGCGATCTGCTCTTGGGTGCGGCTCATGGAACAATGTCTCCTTGTGGCGCCAGGTCGTCCTGGCCAAGTCCCAAGGCAATGACCGGGTCGTCCCGGTCGGGGGCAAAAATGCTCGGCTCGCCGGCAATGCGCGGCGGCCAGATATCGATGTCGCGGCTGAGCACGGCGCCGTAGCGCTCGCGTTCCTCCGGGCGGTCGCGGGGGCGCTCGAAGGCGATGACGCGGGTGCCGAGGGTAAAGGCCTCGCGCATGTCGTGGGTGACCATGACCACGGTGAGTTCGGTTTCGTGCCAGAGGCGCTTCATCAGCACGTGGATTTCGGCGCGAATGCCCGGATCGAGCGCGCCGAAGGGCTCGTCGAGCAGCAGCACTTTGGGCTTCATGATCAGCGCTTGGGCCAAAGCGAGGCGCTGCTGCATGCCGCCGGAGAGCTGGGCGGGATATTTGGTTTCGGAGCCGTTGAGGCCGACTTCGGCGATGAGCATCATGGCCTCGTCGATCGCGGCGCGGCGCTCGGCGCCGAACAAGCGGGCGGCCATGGGGGAGCGCTTGAACACCTTGCCGAGCAGCACATTGCCGAGCACGGTCAGGTGCGGAAACACCGAATAGCGCTGGAACACCACGCCGCGATCGGGGCCGGGTTCGGCGATCAGCGGTACGCCATCAAGGGTGATGACGCCCTGGCTGGGGGCTTCCTCGCCCAGCAGCATTTTGAGGAACGTCGTCTTGCCGCAGCCGGAGGGGCCGACCAGCGCCACGAAAGCGCGGGAAGCGATGGTGAGGGAGATTTTCTCCAGGACGATCTGGTCGCCATATTCCTTCCAGACCTTGTCGAGCACGATTTCGCTCATCAGCGTGCCTCCAGGTTGGACCAGGGGAAGACGGCGATGCGCAGGCGATCGAGCGCGAAATTGGTGATCGCGGCGAGCAGCGTTATCCACAGGACATAGGGGAAGATGATGTCCATGGAGAGGTAGCGGCGGACGAGGAAGATGCGGTAGCCGAGACCGGAATCCGACGAGATGGCTTCGGCGGCGATCAGGAACAGCCAGGCGGGGCCGAGCTGGAGGCGGAGGCAGGTGATCAGCCGGGGCAGCACTTGCGGCAGCACGACGCGCAGGGCGATCTGCCATGACGAGCCGCCCAGGGTTTCGGCCTTGATAGTCTGCTCGCGCGGCAGTTCGAGCACTTTGAGGGCGAGGTCGCGGATCATGGCGGGGGCGACGCCGATGACGATCAGGGTGATTTTCGAGGTTTCGCCGAGGCCGAGCACGATGAACAGGATAGGCAGCAGCGCCAGCGGCGGCACCATGGAAATGGTGGCGACGAAGGGGGCGAGCAGGGCGCGGACATAAGGCAGCATGCCGATGACCATGCCGAAGAACAGGGCGATCAGCGTGGAAATGCCGAGGGCGGAGAACAGGCGGACGAGGCTGGCGCCGGTATCGGACCACAGCAGATATTCGCCGGTGCGCGGATCGGGCTGGAACGCCATGCGGTTGACGGCGTCGGTGAGGGTTTGCAGCGCGGGAAGGAGCTTGTCGGCGGGGTTATCGGCCAGGCGCGCGGCCGAGGTGAAGCCATAGGCCACGATCAGCAGCACGAACGGCGCGAGCATCAGCGCGATCTGCGTGGCGCGGGTGGGCTTGGTGTTGATCCAGCGCATGGGCTTGTGTCGCTTGGTTGTGAAGATTTTGAGAGCCACGATCTGATCCCCTCCCCCTTGAGGGGAGGGTTAGGGTGGGGGGAGGCTTGGGCGGGAGTGGAGCGCCACTCGGGGGGAGGATTCCCCCCACCCCGGCCCTCCCCTCAAGGGGGAGGGGCGATGGAGCGGGATGGACCGGTTACAGTGACCCAGCCGCCGCTGCGGCCATATACTCATCGGTGAACCGCAGCTTTACGTTGGCGGAGTCGCCGAGCACTTTCCCATCGGGCAGTTCGATGCCGATGATGTCGGCGGAGGGGGCGCCGGAGCCGAGCAGCCCCTTGTCGAACAGGAACGTGCGGACCTTATCCATCGTCGTGGCCAGATCCGGAGACGACGTGAACGCCACGGCATCGGCCGGCTTGTCGAACAGCTTCGTCGCGGCGAGCTGGGCTTCGAAACCGGCTTGGTCGGTGCCGGAGGCGACGCCCATGGCGGTGCGGGCGGCGGCGCCTTCGGGCGTGTCCGCAGTCATGGCGGCCATGGTGTCGTACCAGATGCCGGCCAGCGCCTTGCCGAAGTTCGGGTTGTCCTTCAGCACATCGGTATTGGCGACCATCATGTCGATGATTTCGCCGGGGATCTTGGTGCTGTCGAACACATTGGTGGCGCCGGGCAGAGCCAGGATTTCCGAAACCATCGGGTTCCAGGTGACCATGGCGGTCACGTCGGCGGTCTGGAAGGCGCCGACCATGTCGGGGTCAGACGTATTGACGACGTTCACGTCGCGCTCGCTCATGCCGGCGCTTTCGAGCGCGCGGGCGAGGAGGTAATGGCTCACTGAGAATTCGACGAGGTTGACCGGCTGGCCCTTGATATCGGCGAGGCTGGTCTTGTCCTTGAGGATGACGGCGTCATTGCCGTTGGAGAAGTCGCCGATGATGACGGCGGTGGTGTCGACGCCGCCGGCGGCGGGGATGGACAGGCCGTCCATATTGGTCAGCGTCACCGCATCAAAGGCGCCGGCGGTATATTGGTTCATCGACTCGACGTAGTCGTTGAACTGGGTGACCTCGATGGTGATGCCGTATTTGTCGGCCCATTTCTTGACGATGCCGGTATCGCTGGCATAACCCCAGGGCATCCAGCCGACATAGATCGACCAGGCGACCTTGAAATCGGTCTTGGCCTGGGCTTGCGCCAGCGTGGTCATGCCGCCCGCGAGGGAAGCCGAAAGCGCCAGTGTGGCGGCGATTTTGGAAAGAAGGTGCATCTCAATTCCCCTTTGCGTGTCTCACAAAAAGGGATCGGCAGAAACCATCGCGCCAATCCCTTGGCTATCGAGGTCTCCCGGGCTTTTGTCCCGCCGTGCATCCGCGCGGATGTCTCCCGCGTGGTGGTAGCTCTCGGACCAGGCACGTTCAGCGAACGCCGGAACCCTAGCTCCTTACTCGGTTAGTACACAGCAAGAGCCGTGCCAGAGCGAAAAGCGCGCGGAATCAAGGGGTTGGAAATCGGGGAATGCCAAGGGTGGATAAAATATGGGCGCGTGACTGTGGTGGTGATGAGAATATAGGCAGCGACTCAGCCGGGCAAAGCCAGGACCGCTTCGACATTGTGGCGATGCACCGGCTCGTAGGCGCCGAAGTAGAATACGCCGCCGGTGGCGAGGACTTCGGCGGCGAAGTCGGTGAGGCTGAGGTTGGCAAGGTCCGGCTCCGCCTTCAGCCGTTGCAGCTTCTGGATGTATAGGCGGGTCGCGGTGATGAACTCGCGACTATAGCCGCCCGACTCGATCATTTCGACCGAGCCGTGATTGGGTAGGATGCGGGTAAAGTCCCAGCTTTCCATGCGCGTCAGGTCTTGCAGGTGGATCGACAGGCGATCGGCCTGGGTCACGTAGGTCACCGTGTCCTCGAGCGTATCTCCGGCCAGCAGCACGCCGAGCGCGGGGAGAAGCAGGACGGTCGCGTCGTGGCTGTGGATGTCGAGCAGCCGCAATTGGACGATGGTGTTGCCCACCCGCAGCTCTGTTTCTGCTTTGAAGATCGAATTGGGCATGATCAGGGGCTTGATCGGCGGATCGTTGTTTTCCAGCCAGTCCTTGTTGTCGACCAAGGCCTGGGCCGTGAGGGTATTGGCGATGATCTCGCAATCGGCGAACACGGCATTGCCGGCGACGTGGTCGGTGTGCCAGTGGCTCAGCACCACGCGCATGCTTGTGACGCCCTGTGCCTCCAGCGAGCGGCGGATGAATTGCGCATGGGGGATCGACATGTGAGTGTCGTAGACCAGAGCCTCATTGCCCTCGACGATCGCGTAGGAACACGTGCCCAGGGTAAAGGCGCCATCGTCGAGCCAGTTCGGGGCGGCAGAGTGGGCCCGAATGCCGGGAATGCGGCCGTCGTAAAATCCCACAATATTGGGATAGGGGCGCAGGATTTGCATCGTCGATCCGAGTTCGAAAGCCACGCTCTGTCCTTCCAGCCTAAAGTTTGTTCGGCTGCGTTTGATGCCTATATTTTGCCCATGGACCGCATCACTGCATAGACTTGCGGCACAAGTCAAACGGATCGGCGTTGATTCATAACGATAATTTTCTGGCACGAAGCTTGCAATTTAGCGGGTGAGTTTGGGGGCTAGGGTTCCGGTGGCATGCCACGTCTGGTCCGAGAGCTACCACCGGTTCGGGAGACATCCGGCCGGACACACGGCGGGAGAAAAGCCCGGGAGACCTCGTTAGCCAAGGGATTGGCTGCGTATGGTCCGTCACCAATCCCTTTTGAAATGCGAAAGGGATGTGACGTGCAAACCAATATCTTTGATCCGAAAGCTTCGATGCGCGGCGGCAAGCGCCTGCTGGGCCTGGCCGCTATGCTGCTGCTATCGGCGGCGCCGGTCCTGGCGCAGGAAACCCTGCGCATCCCCTATTTCACCGATATCGGCTCGTTCGACCCCGATAATGCCTTCGAGGTCGGGGCGCTCAGCGCCATCAACAACGTCTATGAGGGCCTGGTCGAATATAAGCCCGGCACCACCGAGATCGTCGGGTTGCTGGCGAAGTCCTGGGACGTGTCGCCCGATGGGCTGACCTATACGTTCCATCTGGTGACCGGCGCAAAATTCCATGACGGCACGCCGTTCAACGCCGATGCGGTGATCAACTCGTTCACCCGCCGCCGCGATAACGAGCTGGTGCTCAGCTACTTCCTCGCCAATGTCAAAGACATGCAGGCGCCGGACGAGGCCACGCTTGTGCTGACGCTGAACCAGCCCCAGCCCTCCTTGCTCGATGCCTTTTCCAGCCCATGGGGGCCTAAGGTGATCAGCCCGACGGCACTGGCCGAACATGGCGGCGACGATGTCGGCAAGACCTGGCTGAACGAGAATGCGGTGGGCACCGGCCCGTTCAAGCTGACCGAATTCAAGCGCGGCGAGGAATATACCCTGACGCGCAATGACGAGTACTGGGGCACCGAGCCCTTCTTCAGCGAAATCCAGATCCCGGTCATCGCCGATGTCGGCCAGCAGATTCTGCAATTGCAGGCCGACGAGATCGACGCCGTGCCCAACAATTATCCCTGGGCGCAATTGAGCGGCCTGCCGGCCGGCGTCGAAGTCACCGCAATGCCCAGCATGGCGCTGGTCGAGGCTTTCGTGAAGCCAGGCTCGCCACTGGATAATGCCGAAGTGCGCAAGGCGGTGCTGACCGCGATCAACCCGGCGCTTTGGGTCAAGGACGCTTTTGGCAAATACGCGACACCGGCCAAGTCGCTCTATCAAGTGACGATGCTTGATCCCAAGACGCCGGTGGCGTTCCCCTCCGACATGGAGGCCGCCAAGGCGTCGATCACGGCGGCTGGGCCGATCAAGCTGGTGCTGGGCTATTCCAGCGAAGAGGCCAAGAATGTTGGCCGCGTCGCCGACCTGATGATCGCGCAACTGGCGCTGATCGGCATCGAGGCGACTGTCAACGTGCTGCCCTCGGGTGCCGCCTATGCCATGAAGGGCGATGCCAGCGCGCCCGATCTCTATATCTCGCGCTCCAGCCCCGATGCGGCGCATCCGGAAAACCAGGCCACGGTGTTCTATACGGCCGGCGCACCGCTGAACTTCTATGGCGTGGAACTGCCTGCCGCCGATGCGCTGGTCAAGGAGGCCGGCACCAAGACCGATATCCCCGAACGCAATGCGCTCTATGAACAGGCCGGGCAGATGTATTTCGACGCGGGTTTCTTCATCCCGCTGGCCGATGTGCAGGACGTGGTGGTCAGCGCCGAAGGCCTGACCGATCTGGGGCTGCGCCCGGTGTTCCCACCCGGCAATATCGACTTCGCCACGGTCCACTGGGCCAATTGAGCCAGCCTGCCGCGCTGGTGGTTTCCAGCGCGGCACCACTCTCAACAAACAGGGCCGTTTCATGACCAGCGTTAAGCGACTTTTCGTGCTGCTGTGCGGCTTCGAAATCATTCCCAAGACCGTCTCGACCTATCAGATCGGCGCGCGGTTCATCATCTCGGTGCCGATCTCGGCCTATCTGCTGGACACCGATAGCGGCTGGGTGCTGTTTGATACCGGACTGGACGAAGCCAATCTGCGCGATCGCGACAAGCTCGATGCGCTCTATCTGTCCAAGGGCTGGGACCCGCAACCGGTGATCAAGCCGCACCATGAACTGGAGCGCCAGCTCAACGAGATCGGCATCGGCTTTGGCGATATCTCGACGGTGATCCTGTCGCATCTGCATGCCGACCATACCGGCCATATCAAGCACATGAAGCAGGCGAAATTCATCGTGGCGCAGCGCGAGTGGGATTTCGTCAAATCGGGTGAAGCGCCGTATTACTTCTTCGACTCCGACTACGATCTGCCGGGGCTGAACTGGGAATTCGTCAGCGGCGATACCCAGCTCATGGATGGGCTGACCATCATTGCCACGCCCGGCCATTCGCCGGGGCATCAGTCGCTGGTGCTCGAACTGCCCAACACCGGCCCAGTCGTAATCGCCGCCGATGTGGGCGACCTGATGATTAACTTCACCGACGAAATTCTCCCCGGCGGCATGACCGACCAGGCTGAGGCGCTGGCCTCGATCCGTCGCATCAATACGGTGGTGGCCGAAAAGCAGGCCATGCTGTTTTTGACGCACGATCCCGAACTGATCCAGCAGATCAAGCTGGCGCCTGAATACTATGACTGAGCCGGTTCTCACCATCAAAGACCTGTCCGTGGTGCTGAGCCGCGACGGGCGAGCCAATCGGGTGCTCGACGGCATCAGCTTCGATGTGGCGCCGGGCGAGATCATCGCGCTGGTGGGCGAAAGCGGCTCGGGTAAATCCACCATCGGGCTGACGCTGCAAGGGCTGCTGCCCAAGGAGAGCGAACCGAAAATATCGGGTTCGGTGCTGCTCGATGGCGTCGAGATCGTCGGTGCCAAGCCGGGCGTGTTGCGCGCGGCGCGGCGGCAATTGGTGCGGGCGGTGTCGCAGGACCCGATGGGTTCGCTCAACCCGACCATGACCATAGGCCGGCAAATGCGGGAATCTGGGGTGGGCGATATTGTCGATTGGCTGGGCCGTACCGGCCTGCCGGACCCCGAGCGCATTGCCGACTCGTTTCCCCATCGCCTGTCGGGCGGGCAGCGCCAGCGCGTCCTGATCGCCATGTCGATGATGACCGGGCCAAAGCTGCTGATCGCCGACGAGCCAACGACGGCGCTGGACGTGACCATCCAGGCGCAGATTCTCGACCTGCTGCGCAAGCTAGCGCGCGAACAGCAGACCGCCATTCTGTTTGTGACGCACGACCTGAGTGTTGCCGCCTCCTTGGCCGACCGGGTGCTGGTGCTTTATGCCGGGCGGGTCGCAGAAATCGGCGGCGTGCGGGATGTGATCCGCAATCCGGCCCATCCCTATTCGGCGGGCCTCCTCTCGGCGCGCTTCGATTTTACCTCCGACCGGCTGCGGCCGCTGCCGACGCTGCCTGTCGAGCGCTCGCGCCCGCGCGACGCCACTAATGCCTGTGCCTATGCGCATCGCTGCCCGATCGTGCAGGAGGATTGCACGACGATCCGTCCCGCACTGCGGACTGTGGGCAATCATTCGGGCGCAGCGGCGTGCCTCCATGCCGAGCAAACGCCGGCGGCCACCGACACCAGCCGCACTCGTCCGCTGTGGCCGGAATCGGTGGTGCAGCGCAGTGCCGTGGCGCTGGAGCTGTTCCAGATCAGCAAGGGCTTTGCCACTGGCGCCAAGAATTTTTGGGGCGTGCGGGCACCGCGGCCCGTGCTGAAATCGGTCGATCTCACTATTCGGCAGGGCGAGTGCGTGGCGCTGGTGGGCGAAAGCGGCTCGGGCAAATCCACCATCTTGCGCATTGCAGCGGGGCTGCTGAAGCCCGATAGCGGCGACGTTTCGCGGGTCGACAAGATCGCCCCGCAGGTGGTGTTTCAGGATGCCGTCGCCGCGCTGACGCCGTGGCTGAGCGTGGGCGAGCAGATCGGCGAACGGCTGCGCCCGCTTGGCCTGAGTGCCGAGGAAAGTCGCCGCCGGGTTGCCGAAGCGATGGAACTGGTGGGCCTCGATGTGGGGCTGATGCAGGCGCTGCCGTCCGAACTGTCGGGCGGGCAGTGCCAGCGCGCGGTGGTGGCGCGGGCCGTGGTGGTGCCGCCGAAACTGCTGCTCTGCGATGAGCCGATCAGCGCCATGGATGTGTCGCTGGCGGCCACGACGCTCAACCTTCTGGGTGACCTGCGGCGGCGGTTCGGTATGGCCATGCTGTTCGTCACCCACGATCTAGCGGCGGCGCGCATCATCGCCGACCGCATTGCCGTGTTGCAACATGGCGAACTGGTCGAGGATGGCGATCCCGATGCGCTGATCGCGGCGCCCAAGGCCGCCTATACGCGCGCGCTGATCGCCGCCATGCCCAGCCTGCACACGGAGCTGGCCCAATGACCGATATTGCTGTCGTACCGGCCCGTCACCGCTTCAACTGGGCCAACTTTTTCCGCCGCGTGGGCTGGCTTGAAACTGTGGGCATTGCCGGGGTCTTGCTGATTACGCTCGTGGCGCTGTTCGCGCCCTGGCTGACGCCGTTCGATCCGCAATTGCGCGTTGACGCGGCATATCTGCCGCCAACGATGGCGCACTGGTTCGGCACCGACGAGATCGGCCGCGACCTGTTTTCGCGGGTCATTCTGGGCGTGCAATATACCTGGCTGCCGGGGCTGGGCGTGATCGTCTTCAGCCTGGTGTTCGGCTCGATCATCGGTCTCGTCGCGGGGGCTGCGGGCGGGCGGATCGATATGGTGATCCAGCGGGTGATCGAGCTCTTCCTCGTGCTGCCCTCGACGCTGATCGCCCTGGCGGTGGTCGCGGCTTTGGGGCCGGGCCTGTTCAACACCATGATCGCCATCGCCATCTTCTGGTGGCCCTGGTATGCGCGGATTTCCCGCGATGAAATCCGCCGCCTCCAGACGCGCCCGCATGTCGAGGCGGCGCGCGTGGCGGGAGTGCGGGGACCGCGGCTGCTGCTGCGCTACCTGCTGCCGGGCGCCATTCCATCCTTGCTGGTCGCGGCCACACTCGATGTCGCCAATATCATCATGACCATGTCGCTGATGAGCTTTCTCGGGCTCGGCCAGCCGGCGCCTGCGCCAGAACTCGGGGCCATGACCTCGCGGGCGCTCGATAGCCTGACGGTCTATTGGTGGCTGCCCATCCTGCCGGCCGTGGTGATCTTTTTCATGTGCCTGCTCGCTAATCTGGCCGGTGACGGCATTCGCGCCGCGTTGCGGGGAGCTTGAGCATGTTGCCTTATCTCGCTAAGCGCTCCGTCAGCCTTGTCGTCGTGCTGCTGGCGATGAGCTTCATCGTCTTTTGCCTCCAAAGCATCATCCCGGCCGATCCGGCACGCGCCATTGCCGGACCCACGGCGCCGGCGGCGACCGTGGAGGTCGTGCGCCAGCAATTGGGGCTGGATGACCCTATGCTAGTCCAGTATGGCCGGTTCCTCAGCAATCTGGTGCATGGCGATCTCGGTACCTCGGTGCGCACCCGCCAGCCGATCGCCGAGGATGTGCGCAAGTACCTGCCGGCATCAGCCGAACTGGCACTGGTGGCGCTGGTGTTCGGCATCGCTCTGGCTGGGCTCTTGGCGCTGGTGCAGAACACCATGCAGAACTCGGGCTGGGTCAAGCTGGCCATCGTCGCGGCCGGCTCGACGCCGATATTTCTCAGCACATTGCTGCTGGTCTATTTCCTGTGGTTCCGGCTGGGCTGGCTGCCCGGTGCCGGCCGGCTGAGCATCAGGCGGTTTTCGGGGCCGACCGGGTTCAACCTGCTGGATGGGTTTCTGGTGGGGCGGCCCGAAGTCAGCCTGGATGCGCTGCTGCACCTGATCCTGCCGGCGCTGGCACTGGCACTGCCCATTGCGGTGGCGGTGGGGCGCAGCCTCAACGGCGCGCTGCATGACGTGATGAAACAGACCTATATCCGCACCGGGCGCGGCAAGGGGCTGAGCGAAACCGCCATCGTCCTGCGCCACGGCCTGCGCAATGCCGCCTCGGCGCCGCTGGCCATGATCGGCCTGCAGGTGGGGCTGCTGTTTGGCAATCTGCTGATCGTGGAGCGGGTGTTTTCGTGGCCGGGACTGGGGCTCTATACCGTGCAGGCCTTCGCCACCTCCGACCTGCCAGCGGTGCTCGGCGTGTCGCTGGTGTTCGGCACGTTCTACATTTTGATCAATATCGTGGTCGAGGTCAGCCAGTCGCTAGCGGACCCGCGCATTGGGCTTTAATCGGGCAGCCAGTGGCCGTTCGGTGTGCGTGCGAAACGCGGCGAGGCGATTGGGGCCACGATCTTGTCGCGATGGGCGGCGAGCGGGGTGTGCCAACGGGTGCCTTGCAGCATGGCGACGACGACGGCGACGGGGGTGATGCCGGCCTGAGCCAGAAGGGTCAGCACGGCCACTATCGAGGTGCCTGAACTGATCACGTCATCGACCACAACGACGCGCTTGTTTGCCAGGAGCGGCAGGCTGCGCGGATCGAGAAAGATGGTTTTCTGATGCGTTGGGCTGGTGATGGAGGACATCGGGGCGGAAAGCGCGTCGACGTACCAGAATTTGCGCGAGGTTCCCAAGGCCACCATGCGGGGATGGCCGAGGCGGCGGGCGACATTGTTGGCCAGCGGCAGGCCGAGCGTGGGGACGCCGATGATAACTTCGGGCGCGAGCGGCGCGATCAGTTCAGTCATCGCCTGCGACAGCGCATCCTCGACCGCGAAGCTGGCTTGGTTGACGATCAGCGAGGCGACGGCCTGCGTGCCATCGCCGGGCAGGACGCGCAGCGGCAGCAGCAATTGGCGGCCATCGGGGAGGCGGGTCGGATAGCTGTCGGTGAAACCATCGGCTGGGGCGCTGTCGTGGGTGTCGGTGGGATCGATGGTCTGCCAGAAGTGATGCGGTTCAAGCGGCGAAATGGGATGCGTCCTATGGTAGGGATTGGCGTGACTGGATTTTCAAGAGCTTAGCAACCGATGACGGCCCGAGACAACGACCCATTCGAGATCGATACCATGATCGCGCTGCGGCGCGACCTGCATACCCATCCCGAACTCGGTTTCGAGGAAGTGCGCACCAGCGATATCGTCGCGGCGCATTTGGCGGAAGCGGGGATCGAGGTGCATCGCGGGCTCGGCAAGACCGGAGTGGTGGGCACGCTGCGGGTGGGCGACGGCACGCGCGCGATCGCGTTGCGGGCGGACATGGATGCGCTGGCGATGCCGGAATTGTCCGACCTGCCGTACAAATCCGTGGTGGCCAACACCATGCATGCCTGCGGGCACGACGGGCATACGGTGATGCTGCTGGCGGCGGCGCGGCATCTCGCGCGGACGCGGTCGTTTTCGGGCACGGTGCATTTCGTGTTCCAGCCCGCCGAGGAAGGGCGCGGCGGCGCCAAGGCGATGATTGCCGATGGGCTGTTCGAGCAGTTCCCGGTCGATGCAGCCTATGGGTTGCACAATATGCCGGGGCTGGCGGTGGATGAAATGGCGGTGGTTGCGGGGCCGCAATTGGCGTCGTCTGATAGCTGGGAGGTGACGTTCCACGGCGTGGGCACGCATGGCGCCAAGCCGCATCTGGGGCGCGACGCGATGACGGCCGCGGCGCATTTCCTGTCCATGATCCACACCGTGGTGGCGCGGCGGGTCGATCCGCTGCAGCCGGCGGTGGTGAGTGCGTGTGCTATCACGGGCGGTGATTTCCGGGCGCTGAACGTGATCCCCGATGACGTGCGGATCGGAGGCACGGCGCGGGCCTATACGCCGGCGGTGCGCGACCAGCTTGAAGCTGAGATCGGACAATTGGCGCAGGGCGTAGCGGCGACGTTCGGGATTACCGCGGAGTATAGTTTCCTGCGACGCATTCCGCCGGTAGTGAACGATGTGGACGCAACGCGGCGGGCGCTGGCAGCGGCGCAGACGGCAACCGGGACGCGGCCAGTGGTGACCGATTTTCCGCCTTCGACGGCGGGGGATGACTTCGCGTTTTTCGGCGCAGCGGTGCCCGGGTGTTATGTGTGGCTGGGGAACGGAACGGCGGTCGATGGCGCGCTGCACCATAACTCGCGGTATGATTTCAATGATGAGGCGATTTTGACCGGGGCGAGGTTCTGGACGGCGTTGGTGGAGCAGGAGCTGGGGTGAGGCAGTCTTCACCTCTCCCTTGGGGGAGAGGTCGACGCGCAGCGTCGGGTGAGGGGGCCTTCCTCTCGCTCGACAACAAGACAAGGCCCCCTCACCCGGCCCGCAAGAGCGATCCGACCTCTCCCCCAGAGGGAGAGGTGAAGAAGGCGTCAGGCGAGCCCTTGCGCCAACAACCCCAGCACCCCTTCGACATCGACTCTCATGGCGATCTTGACCGATGCCATGCCGGCCACCAGCGCCCCAGCATCCGGCCCATCGCTTAAATCCACCGACACGTTCCGTGTTTCGATGCCAAACAATTCCGGCGCCAAAGCCAGCAGCATCACGCAGGGGTCGTGGAGGGGGCGGCTTTCGTGGCCGTCCTGGAAATAGGCGGAGATCAAATCGGCGGCGGCGTTGCCGGCAATGCCGGTGCGCAACGCCTGCACGAATTCCACACTGGCGCGGACTTTTCGGGTGACGTCGAGCGGGATCAGCGTGACGTCGAGGCCGCTTCGGAGCACGGCGTCGACGGCCTCGGGATCGCAGGCGAAATTGAACTCGGAATGGGGGCCAACATTGCCCTTGTCGTGCACCACGCCGCCCATGACGATCAGGCTGCCGATGCGACGGGCGGCGTCTGCGTGGTCGCGCAGCAAGAGCGCAATATTGGTGAGCGGGCCTAGCGCCAGGATATCGACGCTGCCGGCATGGTTGGCGCGAAGCTGTTCGGCCATCCAGAACGGCGCGTAGCCATGGGGTTTGGCGAGGGGCTCGGGCAGGACCACACCGCCCAGCCCGTCATTGCCGTGAATGCCGGCCTCCTCGATCCCCTTGCGGGCCAGCGGCGCGGCGGCCCCAGTGATGACCGGAATGCTTTCGCGATCGAGCAATGCCAGCAGGCGGCCGGCGTTTTTCGTGGTGATGTTGATGCCGATATTGCCCGCCACTGATGTCAGCCCCAGCACGTCGAAGCGACGGCTATTGAGCGCGAACAGGATGGCGACGGCGTCATCCAGTCCCGGATCGGTATCGATGATGACGCGGCGAGTGGATGGCGCACTCATTGGGGCGACGCGTCGATACGGGTCATTTCGGCCTTGAACTGATGGGCGATCTGCAATGCATCGCGCAGGGTTTTTTGCGGCTCGAGGGTTTGCACCTCGCCGTTCCGCAGCAGCCAGCGGCCGGCCACCATCGTGTCCGTCACGTCGGTCGGCAGGGCGGCGAAAACCAGCATGGCATAGGGATCGTAGATCGGATGCAGGCGCGGTGCGGTCAGGCTGATACGGATCAGGTCGGCCTGCTTGCCGGGTTCCAGCGAGCCGGTCTTGGCCTCAAGGCTGAGCACCTTGGCACCCTCAATGGTGGCCATGCGGATCACGGTGGCTGCCGGCAAGGGCAGGCGCGATTTGCCGCGCAGCTTCGCGAACATCGACATGGGCGCGAGCTGGGAAAATAGGTCCAGCGTATTGCCGCTCATCGGCCCGTCGGTGCCGATGCCGACGGGAACGCCGGCCTTGCGCAGCGACTCGATGCGCGGAATGCCGCGGCCGGCCTTGCCATTGGAGCGCGGATTGGTGGCGATGCGCACGTCGGCCTCGGCGATCAGCTCGATATCGCTGTCGCCCAAATGTAGGCAATGGGCGCCGACCAAGCCGGGTTTCAAGAGACCCGACTGCTTGACCAGCTCGGTCGAAGAGGCGCCGTAGGTCTCACGCGCCCACTTCACCTCCATGTCGCTCTCGGCCAGATGCATCTGCACCACGACATCGGGATGCGCGTCCGACCAGCGGGCGATCTGCCCCATCATCTTGATGCCGACCGAATAGGGCGCGTGCGGCGCGATCGAAGGGGTGACGAGAGGATGGCCGGAAAACTCATCGACCAGTTGTTCAACCCGCTCGAAGCCCTCATCGAAGGTGGCGTGGTCCGGGGCGTTGAAATCGGCTAGGGTCTGCCCGACCACGGCACGCATGCCGGTCTCGGCGGCAACGCGGCCAACTTCGGTTTCGAAATAATACATGTCGGCCACAGTGGTGACGCCGCCCTGGATCATCTCCAGTGCAGACAAAGCCGAGCCGGCGCGCACCATGTCGGGCGTCACATATTTGCGCTCGAGCGGCAGGATATAGCGATAGAGCCGGTCGTCGATATCCTCGGCCAGCCCACGGAATACCGACATGGCCATGTGGCAATGGGTATTGACCATGCCGGGCATGACGATATCGCCGCCGCAATCGACGATCTTGGCATCGGGGATAGTCGGTGGCGTGCCGGAGCCGAGCGCGGTGATCGTGGCGCCATCGATTTGCAGCCAGCCGGACTGGTGGGCGGACATGGCTGGGTCGATCGTGAGCAGCCAAGCGTTGGTGAGGAGGATAGTCATTCCGGTGCCAGGATCGTGCATTGCTCGGGGACCGGCACCAGCTTGGCGGTGGCGCCGATGTCGAGCGGGCGGGTCAGCGGGCCGTTGGCGGTCAAGTGCCCGGCAGGGGTGTCGCATTGATATTGATAGGCGCGGCCCAGATAGGTGCGCAGGCCGAGGGTGGCGGGGATGCCATCCGCGCCAGCCGTGACGGCGAGGCCATCGGCGCGGCAGGCAAGAGTGAAGTTGTCGGGGATGGCGCCGAACTGGTCTTGCGACAGGGTGAGGCGCACGCCGCCGGCGGCTTCGGCGGTCACGCCGGCGCCATCGCGGGCGGCGACGGTCATTGGGATCAGGTTTTCAAAGCCGACGAAGCGCGCGACGAAGGCATTGGCGGGGCGCTGATACAGCGTCTCGGGCGTATCGAGCTGCATGATGCGGCCGGCATGCATGATGGCGACGCGGTCGGAGATCGAAAAGGCTTCTTCCTGGTCATGGGTGACATAGACCGAGGTGGTGCCATTGGCGCGCTGGAGCTGGCGGATTTCCACCCGCATGTCGACGCGCAGCTTCGCATCGAGGTTGGAAAGGGGCTCATCGAACATCAGCAGCGGCGGCTCGATCACGAGCGCGCGGGCCAAGGCGACGCGCTGTTTCTGTCCGCCGGACAGCGCACCCGGCAGGCGATCGCCGAACGGGGCGAGACCGACGCGCTCCAGCATGGCATTGACGCGCTTGGTCTTGGCCTCGCCCGAAATGCCGCGCTGCTTGAGGCCAAAGCCGACATTGTCGGCGACCGACAAATGCGGGAATAGCGCATAGTTCTGGAACACGAGGCCAATATTGCGCTGATGCGGGGGTAAGCGGGTCAGGTCCTTGCCGCCCAGCTCGATCTTGCCCGAAGTCGGTTCGAGAAAGCCGGCGACCAGCCGCAGCGTCGTGGTCTTGCCACAGCCGCTGGCGCCGAGCAGGGACACCAGTTCGCCCTCGGCAACCTCGAGCGACAGGTCCTCGAGCACCTTGGTGGTGCCGTAATGCGCGGTGATTTTTTGGATCGAAAGAGCTTGGGTCACGGCGCTACTCTATTTGGCAAAAAAGGTCAGGCCCAGCGTCCGCTCGACGGCGGCCATGACGGCGACGGTCAGGCCCATCAGCAGCACCGAGACCGACGCCACGGTCGGATCGAAGAACTGTTCCATATGGGCCAGGATCTGGATGGGCAGGGTGGAAATGCCCGGCCCGGTCAAAAAGATCGAAATCGACACATCGTTGATCGAGGTGATGAAGGCCAGGATGAACGCAGCGATGACGCCGGAGCGCACGTTGGGAAGCAGGATGGTGAAGAAGGTTTTGAGCCGCGGCGAGCCCAGGCTGATCGCGGCTTCCTCGATGGAGAAATCGAAGGCCGCGAGCGAGGCGCTGATGACGCGTACGACATAGGGCAGCACCAGCAGCGAATGGCCCAGCACCAGCGACACGAAAATCGGCGCGTGGAATTGGGTGGCGACATTCTTGAGCAGCGAAAAGCCCAGCACCAGTTCGGGCACCAATACCGGCAGGATGAACAGCGTCGAGAGCCAGCCGGGCAATTGGATGCGGTAGCGGTTGAGGGCATAGGCGGCGGGCACGCCGACCAGCAGCGCAATGCCGGTGGAGAGGAACGCGATTTCGAGGCTGGTGACGATGGTGCGCCGGAAGGCCTCGATTTTGAAGATGTTCTCGAACCAGCGCAGGGACAGGCCTTGCGGCGGAAAGGTCAGATAACTGGTGTCGCTCAGCGCCGCGCCCAGCACGATGACCAGCGGGCCGACGAGGAAAATGAACACCAGCACGGTGAGGGCGATCAGGACGGGGTGGATATTGCGGGTCATCAGACGGCCATCGGGTTGAGGCGGCGGGCGACGCGGGTCATCAGGAGCACGATAGCGATGGTGATGACCACCATGATCGCCGCGATGGTGGAGGCCGAGACCCAGTCGAAGGTGACCATGGCCTGCTGATACATCAGCGTGCCCATGACCATCTGCGCCTCGCCGCCGAGCAATTGGGGGGTGGCGTAAGCGGTGAAGCTGCCGGTGAAGACGAGGACGGCGCCGACGATCAGGCCGGGCACGGCGAGGGGCAAAATGACCTGCATGAAGGTGGCCGTGGGTTTGGCGCCAAGCGAGGCCGAGGCCTGCAGCAGGTCATCGGGAATGGCTTCGAGCACGCCAACCAGGGTCAGCACCATCAGCGGCACGAACAGGTAGACCATGGCCGTGATCACGGCCCCCTGGGTGTAGAGCATGCTCAGCGGCTCGGAAATCAGGCCGGTGGAGAGCAATGCCGAGTTGAGAATGCCGTTTTTGCCCAGGATAATTAGCCAGGCGAAGGAGCGCACCACGACCCCGGTCAATAGCGGAAACACCGCCGCGACGATCAGGATGGACTTGAGCCAGCCGGGCGAGCGGGAGACCACATAGGCGGTGAGAAAGCCGATCACCAGCGATATGGCCGTCGTCGCCAGCGATATCTGGATGGTGCGCCACAAGACCGTACGGCGGAAGCCGCTGCCGAAGAAGGTGAGGTAGGGGGCGAACGGCCCCGCCGTGGTGGCGAAGGTTGTGACGATCGTGGCGAGGACGGGCAGGATGAGGAAAACCAGGACCAGGAGGGTCGCGGGAGTGCTCAAAGTCCAGCCGGCGAAGCGTTTCATAAAAGGGCCTTAAGTCATCGATGCGGCAGCGTTGAGTGGAGCAGAGCCCCTCCCCTTAAGGGGAGGGGTTGGGGTGGGGGGACATGGGTTGGAGTGGCGACTGCCGATCCCTAACCCGGTGGCGAGTTCCCCCCACCCTAGCCCTCCCCTCAAGGGGGAGGAGACCGTTCCGCGAATGCGGCGCGATCAGCGGCCTGTACTAGCCCCCGAACAGTTCATTCCACTTTTCGATCCAGCCAGCTTTGGCGGCGTTCATCTTGACATAGTCGACGCGCTGCAGGCCTTCGATCATCTCCGCGCCATAGGTCCAGATCGCGGCCTGTTCGGGGGTCAGTGTCACCGACTTGACAGCGGGGGCATCGACGCCTTCCTCGGCCAGCTTCTGCTGGATGGCGGGGGTCAAAAGGAAATTGATGAACTGGTAGGCCAGCTCCGGCTCAGGCGCGCCGGTCGGGATGTTGACCGTGTTGACGGTGGCGATGGCGCCCTCGCTGAGATCCGCCCACTTGGCGGTCGGTACGGCGGCCTGGATCTGGGCCAGGGTGAAGTCCTGGGCGATCGCGGTGGTGATTTCGCCGGTCGAGAACAGGTTGATCATCTCCGAGCCGGTATTGTAGTTTTTCACGATATTCGGCTTGAGATCGGCCAGCGCCTTGAAGGCCCCATCGGCGTCCGCATAGGCATCGACGCCGGCATGGTCGCCGGCCTTGATCACGGTCATCGGGCCGGCCGTGGTGGTGATGCCCGGCAGCGAGATCGAGGAGGCGAGATCGGCGCGCCACAGGTCGTTCCACGAGGTGATCGGGGTCGTGACCTTGGCGCTGTCATAGACGATGCCGACGCGGCCCAGCGTATAGGCCGGGCCGTAGCCGCCCTGCGGGTCCTTGGCGAGATCGTAAAGACCGGCCAGGTTCGGGATTTTGCTCGGATCGATCTTCTGGAACAGGCCGGCTTCGATACCGGTCTGGCTAAAACTGTCGGACAGATAAATGACGTCGACGCCTTCGCCATTGCGAATCTGCAGCTTGTTCAGCCGCTCGCCGGCATTGCCGGTTTCAAACACCACTTCGCAGCCGCACTGGGCCTTGAATGGCGCGATAAGCAGCGCATCGAGCTTTTCACCATTGAAGCCCCACCAGGAGATGGTCAGGGTCTTGGTTTGCGCAAAAGCGGGCGCGGCCATCAGCGCGGTAGCGGAGAGCGCCAGCGCGATTAGAATCTTCTTCATTGCGATTTCCTTTGCAGCCCGGCGGGCAGGCCAGGCGATGCGGATGACGACGGCTTCCCGACCCCCAGCCTATTTTTGTGGCGTCCCCCATTCAAGCCCAATAGTTGTGCTTTACAGTGCTACTAAAGCTCAAACCAAAGCCTGGATCACGCCATGACCGATGCCTTGCCCGCCGACCTGTTGATCACCGCCGATGACGAAGTGCGGATTCGCCAGCATCTGGCGCTGGTTGCGCTCGGTAAGGCCAAGGCGGACCGGTCATTGCGGGTCGGTCGGCTGCTGGATGTGCATGGGCGGCGATGGCACGAGGATCAGGAAATTGTCATCTCGGGCCGGCGAATCGCGTGGGTGGGGCCGGCCGGGGCCTATCCGGGCGAGGTCGGGGAGCGATTCGAGGAGCTGGCTCTCTCGGCCGTTCCGGGGTTCGGCGAAGTGCATAAGCATATCGAATCGAGCCACCTGACGCCTGAATGGGAGGCGGCGCTGGTGATGCCGCGCGGCTGCACCTGGGTGTGCGAGGCCAGCCACGAATTTTCCAACGTCAACGGGCCGAACAATCTCGAATTCTGGCTGACGGCGCGGCTGGCCGGCTCGCCGATGAAGATTTTTCCGCTGCCGGGCTCGGCCGTGCCGCCGACGGCTTATGAGTGGGGCGGCGGGCACTTTGGCTATGACGAGCAGAAAAGTTTCCTCAAGCAAAGCCTGATGGTGAGCGGGCTCGACGAGGTCATGGACTGGCCCGCCGTGTGGAACACGGAGAACCCATCCCACGAGCGGCTGTGGGGGATGATCCGCGCGACGTTCGAGCAGCGCGGCGTGGTCGAGGGCCATGCGGCGGGGATGCGGGGGATCGACGATATCAACGCCTTCGCCGCTGCCGGCATGGCGTCGGACCATGAGGCGTGGACGCTGGAGGAGGTCAAGGACAAGCTGCGGCGTGGACTGTTCATGGAAATCCGGCCGCATTCGCTGCCCGATATCGTCAAGGGATTGTTGGCCGAGGGCTTTGACGACTGGAGCCAGTTTGCGCTGTGCACCGACGACCGCTCCTGCACCGACACCCTCAAGCTGGGCGCCACCGACCACAATGTACGGCTGGCGATCGAGGCGGGGCTGGCGCCGGAAATCGCCATCCAATTGGTGACCATCAATCCGGCGCGGCATATGCGGCTCACGCCCTGGGTGGGCTCGATCGCGCCGGGGCGGTTTGCCGATATGGTGCTGCTGGATGATGTGGCTAGCCTGTCTATCGCCAAGGTGTGGGCCGATGGCGAACTAGCGTCGGAGGGGAAGAGTTTCCTCAAGCCGGTGCCCAAGATCGATTGGCCGGATTGGGCGACGAAGACGGTCAAAATCGACCGTGAGATGACCGCCGCCGACTTCGCCATCGCGGGGGAGCCGGGCCGAGAGACCATGCAGGCGGCGGTGCTGCGGCCATTCCACTGGGCCGATGATTTTATCACCATGGAACTGCCGGTGCGTGATGGGCAGATGCAGCGCGACGAGAGCCGCAATGTCACGAAGTTCGCCATCGTCGACCGGTTTTCGGGGGAGGGACAGACGTCAAAAATGTTCTGGCTCGGCACCGGGCCGCGCACGCCGGATACGGGGCTGGCGGCTTCGCTGGGGCATGACAAGCACAACATCTGGGCGGTGGGTTCCTCCGACGCAGCGATGGCGACGGCGGTGAATGCGCTACGCGACATCCAGGGCGGCTGGGCGCTGGTGCGCGAGGGCAAGCTGGTAGCCACGGTGCGCTACGAGGTTGGCGGGTTGATGAGCTGCCGGCCGGCTGAGGACTTGGATGCCGAAATGCAGGCGCTTTATGCCGAGGGAGCGAAAGTGGACTGGATGTTCGAGCCCACCTTCTCGCCGCGCTGGTGGCCGGGATTTCCCGAACGGCTGGCGTTCGCGACACTGACCTGTGCGCCATGGCGCTGGGTGCTGGTGGCGCCGTCCCCGTTGGCGCCGGAGGGGTTTGTGAATGTGGCGACGGGGGCGACGCATAGGATCGTGTGGTGAGAGCCGGACGGTATTCGCTGCAAATAGCGCGATGTCGGCGAGCCCCCACCCCGGCCCTCCCCCTTGAGGGGAGGGCCGGGGTGGGGGGAATTCGCGGCATGGCGAAATCCGTTTTTCAGCTCCACTCCCGCTGCGGCTTCCCCCCACCCTAGCCCCCCCCCTCAAGGGGGAGGGGACGGTGCGGTGGCTCTCGAACGGCTGTGAAAACCCGAAGGCTGATCGGGCCTAAAACCGTCCGATCTCCACCCGTACCTTCTCGATAAACCCCGCCAATTGCTCGGCCGTATTATTGTTCATGTCGTACAGCGCCAGGTATTTCGGCGGCTTTGGCGTGCGGAAGGTGACCCAGGCCCAGCGCCTCGCCAGCCGCCGCGGGGGATCGCCCATCACCATGGTGCGCCAGCGATTGCCGCCATAGGTGGTCACGAACGCGACTTTCTTGATGTGCTTGAGATTTGGCAGCAGCTTGCCGCGATCGCCGCCGCCTTCGAGGATGAAGGACACGCCGGGCAGGAACACCCGGTCGAAATAGCCCTTGAGAATGGCGGGGTAGCCGTAGTTCCAGACCGGGTGGACGAACACCAAAGCTTCGGCCGCCATCAGGCGATCGACATAGGGCTTGATTGCCGGGGTCAGATTGCCCGGTACCTCGTGATAATTGAGGCGTTCCTCGCGGCTGAGCGTAGCGCCAAAACCCTCGTCATAAAGGTTGAGCGCATCGACCTCGTGGCCATTGGCGGTCAGCGTCTCGACGACGGTGTTGAACAGCGTGCGGTTATAGCTGGTCTCGACCGGATGGGCATGAATGACATGGACCCGCATCAGGCGGCATTGACCGGATTGAGGCCGTCGAACAGCCAGGCCTTGCCGGCGTTGAAATCGAAATCCGGGTTTTCCCAGGCAATCATCTTGCCGGGATTGAGCATGCCCTTGGGATCGGCCTCCCGCTTGAAATCGAGCTGCTTGAGGTCGGTCTTTTTCATCCCGCCTTCCTCTAGCGTATAGCGGTGCGGATTGAACACGGCGCAGCCATTGTCCTCGTGGATCTTGACGATCTCGTCGAGCCGCGCCTCGGTGGTATAGCGCACCATGGGCAGGCCGGCGAAGGTCACCTGGCCATCCTGCCGGGTCATCTCGATATGCATCGGCAATTCATCGCCGAGCAGGGCGACGATCTTTTCGACATGCGCCAGCGTTGGATAGCGGGTTTGCAGATACGTGATGGTCGGATCGGACTTGAGCGCGCGCAAGGTGGTGTGGTTCCAGGCCAGCTCATAGATGGGGGGCAGACGCTTGAGTTCCTCGGGCGTGGCTTCGTCGGCGCGGTAGAGCATGTCGCCCCCGTGGTGGCCGACGAACAGCGTCATCGCCTCAAGCGCGACCGGCGCGACCATCAGCAGCACGACCGACTGGCCGTCTTTGATATAGGGCTTGTGCCGGTTGAAATAGGCCTCTGGGATCGGCGCGGCGCAGGGGGAAACTTCCTTGACCAGGAGACCATCCTGCAAGGCCACGGCCTCGCCGAAGCGGCAGGCGTCGATGAAGTCATCAAACCCCACCATCATGTCGATCCACTCATAGCTCGTGGTCAGCGGCATCTCGGCTTCGACGATGATGCCATTGGTGCCATAGGCGTGGGCGACCTTGAGAATGTCCTCGCCCTTGAGGTCGAGCTCGCGCGGGACTGCCTCGCAGGTGATGACCTTGAGACCCAGAATGCTGCCCAGGGCGCGCAAGCCGCCCCAGCGCACCGAGCCGACCCCGCCGGAACCGCCGGCGATAAAGCCGCCAAGGCTGGCCATGCGATAGGTCGAGGGATGGAAACGCAACTCGCCGCCAACGGCAGCCTTGGTCTGGTGGTCGATCTGTTCGAGAATGGCACCGGCCTGGGCGCGGACCCGGTCTCTCTTGATCTCGAGCACCTTGTCCATGTTCATCAGGTTCAGCATGGCGCCACCCGCTAGTGGCATGGCCTGGCCGTAATTGCCGGTGCCGGCGCCGCGCGGGGTGATGGCGACATTGTGCTTGTAGGCGGCGGCGAGGACGGTCTTGACCTCCTCGTTGGTGCGCGGCGACACGACGATTTCGGCGGTAACGTGGTCGAGCTTGGCCTTCAGAATCGGCGAATACCAGTAATGGTCGCGGCTGCGCTGTTGCACGATGCGGGGATGGTCTTCGACCGGAATATCGCCAAGGTCGGCGCGGAAGGCGGCAATGCTCATTGTGGGCGTCCCATCAAGTCGTCGAGTTCGCGATAGTCGGGCAGGGTGGTGTCGATCGGCATGCCTTTGCGGATGACGATGCGGTCGCTTTGCGGCCGGCTCATCAACTCGCTCCAGGCGCGGGCGCGGAAGATGACGAAATCGGCCGGTTCGCCAACGGCAATGCTGGCTTTATAGGCGAAGTCGCCATGAGTGGCCGGCGATGCGCCGACGGCTCGGACCCAGTCCCAGGCCTGGTCCTGCGGGTGATCGAACTGCAGGATGCGCGCGCCCTCGCGGAACACCTCGGCGCCGTCCAGGTCGCCATAGGCGTAGAAGGGGTCGCGCGTATTGTCGGAGGCGATGGCGACGGTGGCCCCGGCCGCCTTGAATTCGTTGAGCAGGGTGACCCCGCGCCGGATCGGCGTTCGCACCGCGCCATTGCCGTTTTCGCGATCCTGCAGGTAGATGTTGCACATCGGCAGGGACACGATGGCGATGCCGGCCTCGACCACCTTGTCGATGGTTGTTTTGACGGTCTGCTCGTCCTGCACGGTCAGCACGCAGCAATGGCCGGCCATGACCTTGCCCTTGAAGCCGGTCTCGATCACCGCCTCGGCCAGATGCAGTAGGGCATGGGCGGCGGGGTCTCCGGTTTCGTCGGTATGCAGGTCGAGATCGAGGCCAAGATTGCCGGCCTTTTCCACCACGGCCAGCATCGCCTGCTTGGCGCGGTCATAGACCGCAACGGAGCCGCCCAACAGGCCGCCAGAGGCTTTGACTTGCTGCGCGATGGTGTCGAGGGCAACCGGATCGAGCATGGTATCGGGGCCGATAATGGCCACAGCCTGCAGCTCGATGCGGTCGGCCCAGCGCTCGCGCATCTTCTCGAACAAAGCCCAGCTGATTTCATGCTGCGGCGGCGCCGAATCCAGGTGCGTGCGGATGGCCGCAGTGCCGTGGGCATAGGCACAGCGCAGGGCGAAATCCATGCGCCGCTCGACGTCCGAGGCGGCCCACAGGTTTTCGCGATCCGACTGCACGGCGAGCAGGGCGCCCAGCCAGGTGCCGTTCGGGTTTTCCTTGCGCGGCCAGATATGGCCTTTGTCCAGATGGGTATGGATATCGACGAAGGCCGGCAGCACCAGCCCGTCATCGCAATCATAGACGGTCCCGCCCACGGAGGCATCGATGCTGGGCTCGATGGCCGCGATGGCGCCATTGACCACCGAGATATCGAGCTTTTCGACCCGCCCGCCGGTCCCGCCCATGGCGGCGACCGGGATACGCGCATTCTTGAGCAGGAAGGTGCCGGTGGCGGAAAAGGAGGATTTGTCGGCCACGCTCAGTTCTCCCGCCGAATGGCGCTTTCGTGCCAGCGATGCAGCACCAGCCAGGAGACGAACGAGGTCAGCCCGTAAATAGCGATGCCGGTGCCGCATAACATGATCAAAGCCGCGAACATGCGCGGCAGATTGAGCCGATACTGGCTTTCCAGCAGCCGGAACGCCAGCCCCGAGCCTTGCCCGGCGGAGCCCGCGGCGAACTCAGCCACCACGGCGGCGATCAGAGACAATCCCCCGGCAATGCGCAGTCCGGCCATGAAGTAGGGCATCGAGGCTGGAATCTTGAGATAGAGCAGCGTCTGCCAGCCATTGGCGCCATAGAGCTCGAACAGGTTGAGCAGGTTATGATCGACGCTTTTGAGCCCCTGCACCATGTTGGAGAGGATGGGGAAGAAGGCCACGAGGAAAGCGCAGATCATCAGCGCGCTCTGGGTATCGGGCGCGTAGATCAGGATCAGCGGCGCGATGGCGATGATCGGGGTCACCTGCAGGATGACGGTGAACGGCGACAGCGCCAGCTCCAGCCATTTGGACTGCACGATGATGATGGCCAGCGTCACCCCGCCGACCAAAGCGATGGCCAGCGCCATGACGGTGATGCGCAGGGTCACCCAAAGCGCGGGCCACAGCGTCGATGAGTCGGTGAACAAAGCCACAGCGGCGTCACCCGGGCCGGGCAGGATATATTTGGGAATGCCATTGGCGGTGACGATCCATTGCCAAGCAGCGATGCCCAGTGCCAGCGCCACCAGCGGCACGACGACCTGCATGACTTTTTCATTGCTCGACATGCGCGGCAGCAGCACCGCCACAGCGCTGTCGGTGCCTTTTTCGGCACTGGCCTTGAGATCGGTCATGTCAGCTCTCCGCCGATTGAATGGCGCTCTGCAGCGCGTCCGACACCTTTTGGCAATTGGCGCGGTAGAATTCCGAGACCCGATAAGCGCCGTCGCGCACAGCCGGCTGAGCGATTTCGAGATCGGTGAACACCTGGCCCGGCCGTGCCCGCATCACCACGATCCGGCTCGACAGGTAGGCGGATTCATAGACCGAGTGCGTGACGAAGATCACGGTGATGCCGGTCTGCTGCCAGAGCGTCAGCACATCGTCGTTGAGCTTCTGGCGGGTGATTTCGTCGAGCGCCGCGAAGGGTTCGTCCATCAGCAACAGCTTTGGACGGGTGACCAGCGCCCGGGCGATGGAGACACGCATTTTCATGCCGCCGGACAACTCTCGCGGATAGGCGTCGGCAAAATCCGCCAGCCCGACGCTGGTCAGGTTTTCCATGACCTTGTCGCGCGCCTCGGCCTTGCGCACGCCGCGCAGTTTGAGCGGCAGGTGCACATTGCCGAATACCGTTTCCCACGGCATCAGCGTCGGCTCCTGGAACACGAAGCCGACATCGCCCTCGGGCAGGCCGTGCGAATTGATCTTGGAACTGGGCCAATCGATGCTGCCCGAACTGGCGGCGCCGAGGCCGGCAATGATGCGCAGGGCAGTGGACTTGCCGCAGCCCGAGGGGCCGAGCAGCGAGATGAACTCGCCACCGCGCACATCCAGCGACATGCCCTTGAGCGCCAGCGTGCCGTTGGAAAACACCTTGCTGACATTGTTCATGGCGACGACGAGGCGGCGCTGCGGGGTAACCGAAGACGGGGCTTCGGCAAGAGATAAATCGGTCACGAGCGAACCCACGTTAGGGCTGAACGGCGCGGACAGGATTGCCCGCGCCGATGGTCGTCGGGTTACTTGGCTGTTGCGAGGTCCATGCCGACGCCCTTGCAGACGAACTGGGTCGTATAGGCCTTGGAAATATCGATGCCGGCTTCGTAGACGCCCGCTTCCACCATGCTGTCGTAGAATTCCTTCCAGCGCGCGTCGGTCATGCAGCCAATGCCCTTGGTCTCGGCATCGCCGGAGACCACGATCCCGTATTCCTTCAACTTGGCGATGGAGTACTCGATCTGACCATCGGTCATTTCGGGATTGTCCTTCTTGATCAGGTCATTGGCGGCCTTGTTGTCGCCGTAGAGATAATTGTACCAGCCGATTTCCGTGGCATCGACGAAGCGCTGCACCAGGTCGGGGGTCTTTTCGACAATCTCCTGGCGCGTCTCGATGGTGGTGGAATAGGGTGCATAGCCGGCATCGGCGAGCAGGATAACCTGTGGCTCGGTGCCGGTCTGCTTGCCGATTTCATAGGGCTCGGAGGTCAGGTAGCCCTGCTGCACGGCCTTGGGATCGGCGATGAACGGGGCCGGATTGAAGGTATAGGGCTCGTACATCTCGTCCTTGAAGCCCGGGAATTTGGCCTTCATCCATGGCCAGTAACCGGCAAAGAAGCTGTCCTTGCCCATGATCAGCTTGCTGGCGCCGACCAGGCTGGCGACATCGGTGAAGCCGGCTTCGGGATGGGCCAGCAGAACCTGCGGGTCCTTCTGGAAGATGGCCGCGACGGTAATGCCGGGGATGCCCTGCTTGACGTCGTCGATGGTGGACATGCCGCCCATGTAGAAATCGATCTGGCCGGCGATCAGCAATTGCCCGTTCGGCGCCTGCGGCCCGCCTTGGCGGATGGTCACGTCGAGACCATACTTGGCATAGGTGCCGTCGGCGACGGCTTGGTAATAGCCGCCGTGTTCGGCCTGGGCGAGCCAGTTGGTGCCGAACGTCACCTTGTCCTGCGCGGCGGCGAGGCCAGTCAGGCTCCCCAAGACCAATGTGGTCGTGGCGGCCAGTGTCATGAACTTCATCTCGATCTCCAAAGCTCCGGACGTGCACCCGTCCGGTCGTGGTGAATTCTTGTGCGCCTATGAGGCATGCCCATTCTTTGCGTCATATCGGGGCCATGGAAAGCTAAAAATGCGGCATATGGAAATATTGCCTGCATTGGGTGCAAATCGTGCGCGACGGGCTTGCAATCGGTTTTAGTGCAGCTAACATTCCCGCCTCAAGGAACCCCACCCGCATGGCCACGTCGCTCGCTCCCCCTGATATTCATCCGCCCTTTGCCCCCTATAGCCACGGCATGAGCGTGCCCGCCGGGCAGCAGCTTGTGTTCGTCTCCGGCCAATTGGGGATCGATGCCCAAGGCGTTGTCCCGGTCGATTGTGCCGGGCAGGCGCGCATCTGTTTCGACAATATCGCGGCGGTGCTACGCGAGGCCGGACTGGGGCTGGAACACGTCGTGCGCATCAATGCCTATGTCACCGGCCGCGAGCATTTGAGCGCCTATATGGGCGTGCGCAATGGGCTGTTTGCCGAGCCGTATCCGGCCTCGACCTTGATGATCGTCAGCGGCTTTGCCCGGGCCGAGTTCGTCGTCGAGATCGAGGCAGTCGCCGCTGGTCCAATGAAGGAATAAACATGGCGCGCAAGATTTGGTGGACCGACTTTTCCGCGTCCGACTTCGAGGGCCTCGACCCCAACAAGACCATAGCCATCATGCCGATCGCGGCGGTGGAACAGCATGGCCCGCACCTGCCGGTGGGCACCGACACCATCATCAACCAGTCCATGCTGGACCTGCTGGTCACCAAAATTCCCGACACCATGGACGTGCGTATCCTGCCGGTGCAGGCGGTCGGCAAGTCTAACGAGCATATCTGGGCCAAGGGCACCATCAGCCACAAGGCCGGCAACTTGATCGACGCCTGGACGCAGATCGGGCTCGAAGTCGCCCGCGCCGGCATCAAGAAGATCGTCTTCGTCAATTCCCACGGCGGCAATGAAGAGATCATGGGCATCGTGGCGCGCGAGCTGCGCGTGCAGGCCGGCATGCTGGCCGTCAAGAGCGGCTGGCGGTTCACCCCGCCCGGCGTGCTGAGCGACCTCGAACGCCGCCACGGCATCCATGGCGGCGACGCCGAAACCTCCTTGATCCTGCATTTCCGGGCCGATCTGGTCGACATGTCCAAGGCGCAGAATTTCGTCTCCATCGCCGCCCGCGATGAGGCGGAGTTCAAATACCTCCGCCCCACAGGCGCCTTTGGCCACGTCTATGCTTGGATCGCCTCGGACATCAATCCGGGCGGCGCGGTGGGCGATGCGACCCTCGCCACGGTCGAAAAAGGCCGCATCATCGCCGAAGCCAATGCGGAGGGGATGCTGGAAGTCTTAGCCGAGGTCGAACGCATGCCGCTGCCTGGCACGCGCTAATCCTCATCGGCCCGAGGCGCTAGGCAGTTTGAAGACCTCGATAATGCGCATCATCGCGACCAGATGCGTGTTCTCGGCCGTCTTCGGCTCACGGCATTTCACATGGGTGACGACGGTGAACCGGGCGCCGTTGCGCTCGCCCGAAGCGGCGAATTCGAGCCGCTGCCACCGCTGTGAATATCGCGCCCAGGTTACCTGAAACTGCATGCTTCAGCTTTAGCCAGTCTCCCATCACCGATCAAGGCGATGACAATGGCTCGATGGGTACAGAGTTTGACTGAATGAGATGATTGTGCACAGTGTGTCGACAGTTTGTCGCAATGGAGTGCAGCCATGACCCACCCCGAACAAGAGCAGCGTCTTTCGCTAGCCGATATCGAGACCCTGGCTCGGGATGTGCTGCTTGCCAGCGGGGTTTCATTGGCCCATGCGGATGCGATCGCGCGCAATGTGACGGCGGCCGAGGCCGACGCGTGCCGCTCGCATGGCGTCTACCGTTTGCTCGGCTATGTGAGGGCGGTGGCCAGCGGCAAGGCCGACGGCGAGGCGGTGCCGGTCGTGACCCAGACATCGCCCGCCATCGTCAAGGTGGATGCGGGCCGGGGCTTCGCGCCGCTGGCCAATGAGCTGGCGCGGCCCGCCTTGGTCGCAGCGGCGCAATCATTGGGCATCGCCGTATTGGCCATCAACAATTGCTATCACAATTCGGCAATGTGGGTCGATCTGGAGCCACTGGCGGAGGTCGGCCTGGTGTCGATCGGCCTAACGGCGGGGCAGCGCAGCGTGGCGCCACATGGGGGCAGCAAGCCGGTGTTCGGCACCAACCCGTTCGCCTTTGGCTGGCCACGACCGGACGGCGAGCCTTTCGTGTTCGATTTTGCCACCAGCGCCGTGGCGCGGGGCGAAATCGAGCTGCATCAGCGCGCCGGCAAATCCATTCCCTTGGGCTGGGCCGTCGACGCGGAGGGCCGCCCGACGACCGATCCGGCGCTGGGGCTTGCGGGCGCCATGTTGCCGTTCGGGGGCCACAAAGGCACCGCACTGGCGCTGATGGTCGAGCTGCTGGCCGGGCCGATGATCGGCGATCTCACCAGCCAGGAATCGTTCGCCGAGGACGAAGGACGCGGCAGCCCGCCCCTGGGCGGTGAACTCATCATCGCTTTCGATCCGGTGCGGTTCCTGGGAGACGATGCCGCCGAGCACATGGCCCGGGCGGAGACGCTGTTCTCCAGCATTTCCCAGCAGGACGGCGTGCGCCTGCCGGGCGATCGCCGGCTGGCTGCTCGCGCGCAATCGGCGCGCGAGGGCGTGCTGGTACCCAAGCGTTTGTTTGACGAACTCCAGGCGATCCGAGCCCGCGGTTAGCTGGGCACGATCAGCTTGAGGCGAGGGGACCGCCGCTTTCGGCGACCATGCTGAGCAGCCGCTTGAACACATTGGCGCTCTGGCGGATGCCGTCATGCTCGAACTCATTGGTGATCCAATGGTTGAGGTTGCCCACCTTGCCGGCCGTCTCCAGCGACAGGCCCGCATCCACATACATGTCGTCGTGATAGATGATCGCGGCGACCGGAATATCGTTGGCGGCGAGTAGAGGCAGGTCGTAGAGCGGGCTGAATTCCGCACGCTGCGCCAGGGCTTCGGCCCCGGCCCGGAAGGGCCGTAGCGAACGGATGTCGTCGAGCATCCAGGGGAACATCATTTCGCCCGTAAACAGCAGGGGACGGGCCGTGGTGGCGAACTGGGGCAGCGTGTCGCGCACCCGCTGTGCCGCCCAGGCCGTTGCCCCGGCGCCTGCGCCGTAAATGCTCTCCTGCAGCACCATGAACAGCGGATTGCCGTCGTAACTGGTGGCGTGCATGACCTCGGCGAGGAAATGGTCGGACAGGCGATCGCGGCTCGGCGCGGCGAAGGCCTCATCGACCAGCCAGTGGATGTTTTCGAAGCCCGGCGCCATGCCGAAATCGATGCCCACGGTCTGCAGGCGTCTGACGGTGAGCAGGTCGCCATCAGGCAGGCGAACTTCATTGTTGTCGATGAAGTCGGCGAGGGCCGCGACGGTGGCTGTATCATCGGGGTAGCGCTTGTAATAGCGCCGGTTCTTGGCTTCGACGCGGGGATAGGTCAGCCGATAAACCGCTTCGGCCGATGGCGTGATGCTGGCAAGGCCGCCGGCGACATAGCAGGCGCCCAGGCCATCGGGCGCCTGGCTCAGATAGGTCATGGTCAGGAACCCGCCATAGCTCTGGCCCAGCGATTGCCAGCGCACGCCGTCGAACACGGTTTTGCGCAGGTGTTCGAAATCGGCAACGATGGAATCGGCGCGGAAATGGGCGAGGTAGTCTCCCGCCGCCTGCGGGTTGGCAAAGCCCGCCATGGTGGCGGCATCCACCGGCGTGCTGCGGCCGGTGCCGCGCTGGTCGGGCAGGATCACCCGGTGGGTCTTGAGCGCTTCGCCGAGCCAGGCCGGGCTGGTGGTCGTCGGCCGGGGCGACTTGCCGCCGGGGCCGCCTTGCAGGAACACCAGCAGGGGCAGCTTTTCATCCTTCTTGGTCGGATCGACCACCTCGCGAGCAAACAGCTTGATGGTCGGGCCGTCGCGGTCGCCAAACCAGTCCAGCGGCACATCGACGAGATGGTCGCGGATGTGGCGGCCGGGCATGGTGTATTGCGAGATGAGCATAGCTTCTCCTAGCGCACGCGCGGATCGAGCAGCACGTATAAAATGTCGACGATGATGTTGGAGAGGACGATGAAGAAGCCGCCCAGCAACACCACGCCGATGATGATCGGCCGGTCCTGGTTATTGACCGCCTGCACTGCCAGCGCGCCCACGCCCTGCAGGCCATAGACCTGCTCGATGACGATGGCGCCGCCCAGCAACAGGGCAATATCGGCGCCGAGCTGGGTCACCAGCGGCGTCAGGGTTGCGCGCAGGCCATGCTTGAACACGACCTTCGTCTCGGACAGGCCCTTGGCGCGGGCGGTGCGGATATAGTCCTCGCCCATCACCTCCAGCATCTGCCCGCGGGTCAGGCGCGCATAGACGGCGGCCGTGGTCAGCGCCAGCGTTGCCCAGGGCAGGGCCATATGCCAGGCCCAGATCGCTGGATTGGGCCAGAAGGCCTTGAAGCCGCCGGCAGGAAATAGCGTGAAGCCGGCCTGGCGCGGCAGGAAATAGAACACATAGAGCGACATCATCCCCAGCACGAAAGTGGGAAAGCTCAGCCCGATCAGGATGAACCCCTGTCCCAGCCGGTCGCGGAAGCCGCCGGGATGGCGCGCCGACATGATGCCGATGGGAATGCCGACCGCCAGCCAAAGGATGACGCCGCCGGCCACCAGCGACAGCGTGGCGGGCAGTCGGTTGGCGATCAGCGAGATGACAGGTTGCTGGTTGCGATAGGAAAAGCCTAGATCGCCGCGCACAGCCTTGCCGATAAAGTTGATATATTGCTCGTGGATAGGTCGATCGAGCCCCAGATTGGCGCGGATTTGGATCAGTTGCGCCTCGGTGGCCTTGTCGCCGGCCACCATGCGCGCCGGATCGCCGGGGGCGACGAAGAACAGGAAGAACACGAAGGTGCTGAGGACCAGAAGGATCAGTGCCGCAAAAGCGACGCGGCCGGCGAGAAAGCGGATCACGGTTTCGCTCCCTTCGGCTTGACGCGGATCGGCCGCGCCTTGGGATCGAGCGCGTCGCGCAAGCCATCGCCAAGGATGTTGAAAGAGAGCGTCGTGAACAACAGCGCCAGCCCCGGAAACAGCACCAGCCACCAGGCGACCAGATAGATCGAGTTGGCGCCCGCATCGGCCAACATGCCGCCCCAGCTCGGCGCCGGCGGCACGATGCCGAGACCGAGGAAGGACAGCGTGGCTTCGAACACGATGGAGCCGGGGATCATCATCGTGGTGTAGACAATGATGGGGACGCTGAGATTGGGCAGGATATCGACGATCATGATGGAGAGCGAGCCGGCGCCCAGCGAGCGGCTGGCCTGGACAAACTCGCGTTCCCGCAGCGATTTGACCTGGCCGCGAATGACGCGGCCCATCGTGGTCCAGCTAAAGAACACGATGACGCCGATGCTGAGTGACAGACTGGGCCCGAACACCGAGACCAACGCCAGCGCACACAGCAGGAAGGGCACGCTCATGATAAGGTCCATGGCGCGGCTGAGGACGGCATCGACCCACCCACCCAGGAAGCCGGCGAGCATGCCCACGGTAATCCCGATGAACGCGGCCAGAAGCGAAGCCACGACGCCCACCAGCAGCGAGACACGCGCGCCATAGGCCAGTCGCACCAAAACGTCGCGGCCCAATTGGTCGGTGCCGAGCCTGAATTCGGCGTTGGGCGCGACCGGCAGGCCGGTGGGCGAGAGGCCCGTCTGACGGAATTGCTCGATCGGGGAATGGCCGATCCAGGCCTCGACCAGCGGCGCCGCGGCGGCAAAGGCCACCAGCAGCACGATGAAGATGAAAGCGACCAGGCTCGCCCGATCGCGGATCAGGCGGCGCAGGGTCAGGTCGAGCGAGCTGCGCTGGACGACGGTGGGTGGGGTGGTTGCCGACGTGCTCATGCCGGAGCTCCCCAGATAGTTTCGACCAGTTGACGTGTGCCGCGGCCCTTTTGCGGTGGGGGCACCACCGAGGCGGCCAGCAGGGTGCGCGTATAGTCGTTTTGCGGATCGGTATAGATCGCCTCGGCCTCCGCCAGTTCGACGATCTTGCCCTTGTTCATGACGGCGATGCGGTCGCAGACCTGCCGCACTACGGCGAGGTCATGGGAAATGAACAGGTAGGTCAGGCCCAGCTCCTGCTGTAGCGAGCGCATCAGGTTGAGCACCTGCGCCTGGATCGAGACGTCGAGCGCCGAGACCGGCTCGTCGAAGATGATCAGCGCGGGATTGAGCGCCAATGCTCGAGCGATCCCGATGCGCTGGCGCTGCCCGCCGGAGAATTCGGAGGGAAACCGGTTATAGTGCTCCGGATTGAGCCCCACGGTCTCCATGAGGTCCTGCACCCGCCACTTGCGGTCGGCCCCGCTGGCCACTTGATGCAGGCGGAACGGATCGCCGATGATGGCGCCGACACGCCGCCTGGGATTGAGCGAACCGAATGGGTCCTGGAACACCAGTTGCACGCGCTTGCGCATCTCCTTCCAGCCGGCATGATCGAGGGTCGCCATATCCTTGCCATCGAGCAGCACGGAGCCGCTGGTGGCCGGGATCAGCCCGGCGATGACGCGCGCCAGCGTGGACTTGCCGCAACCGCTTTCGCCCACGAGACCAAGGGTTTCGCCGCGCCGCAACTCGATATCGATGCCCTTGAGCACCTCGTATTTGCCCGCCTTGCTGAAAAACCCACCGGTAGCAAAGCTCAACTCGACATTGTCCACCTTGAGCACGACCGGAGCCGTGGCGTCGGCATTGCGTCCACTGACCGCTGCACGTTCCGCGTGGATCGGCTCGACCGGCGCTTCGAGCCAGCAGAGGGATTCTACGCCGTCGCTGAACCGCCGAAGGGGCGGGCGCTGGGTTGCGCATTTCGGCATGGCATAGGCGCAGCGCACTGCGAAGGCGCAGCCCGCCGGCATGTGCAACAGGCTGGGCGGCCGGCCGGGAATGGCCACCAACTCTTCGCCGGCCGCATAATTGGATGGCGACGAGGCCAGCAGGCCCGCCGTATAGGGATGGCTGGGCGCGTGAAATACGGCGGCACTGGAGCCGAATTCCATGCGGTTGCCCGCATACATGACCATCACCTGGTCGGCCACGTTCGAGAGTAGCCCCAGGTCATGGGTGATCATCACGACCGTGGTGCCGAGTTCCTTGCGCATCTGGTCGAGCAGGGCGACGATCTGCGCCTGCACGGTGACGTCGAGCGCGGTCGTGGGTTCGTCGGCGATAATCAGCGGCGGATTGAGCACCAGCGCCATGGCGATCATCACGCGCTGGCGCATGCCGCCGGAATATTGGTGGGGAAAGCTGTCGAACCGTTCAGCCGCGTTGCCAATGCCGACCTTGGTCAGCATGTCGACGGCGCGAGCGCGCGCGGCCTGCGGGCTGACCTTTTCGTGGGCGTGGATGGCCTCGGTGATCTGGGCGCCGATACTGTAATAAGGATGCAGGCTCGAGAGCGGGTCCTGAAAGATCATACCGATCCGCGCGCCGCGCAATTTCTGCAATTGCCGCGGCGGCAGGGTCAGCAGGTTGCGGCCCTCGAAAATGACTTCGCCGGTGACATCGGCGAAGGGCAGAAGGCCCAGGATGGCCTGCATCATCACGCTCTTGCCGGAACCTGACTCGCCCGCAATGCCGAACAGGCCGCCGGCCTCGACGCTGAACGACACGTCCTGCACGGCGTGAATTGTTCCATCCTCGGTGGGGATGGAAACGCTGAGATGGCGCGCTTCGAGCACTGGCAAAACCGCACCGCTTTCTGCTGGAGGCAAATGAAAACGGCCCGAACCATGGATTGGTCCGGGCCGCGGGAGATTTATCGCTTAGCGCTGCAGCCAGACATTGGTCCAGTCGCCCTGTACGCCCAGGGAATACGGCTGGAAGTTCTGCACGGCCTCGCCATGATAGAGCACGATGAGGTTGGCGATGAGCGGCACCACCGGCGCATCGGCCATTACCAGTTCGTCGACCTGGCCCCAGAGCTTGCCGACTTCTTCGGCGGTCGGGGCATTGATGGCCTGGTCGGCCAGTTCATTGGCCTTGTCGTTGTTGTAGTCGGTGTAGTTGTAGGTCTGATGCGTGCCGTTGAAGGTGAACTGCGGCTGGAACACCGAGCGCGCAGCGCCGCCTGCCCAATCCGGAGTCCAGCCGACGGGCGCGATGTCCCACGTGCCGTCCTTGGTGTTGACCTGATTGGTCATAAACTTCGAATAATAGTCGGCCGGTGCAACCGGGGTGAGTTCCAGCGTGATGCCGGCCAGCGCCATCGAGGCCTGGATGGTCTGCGCGATGGTGGGCTCGATACCCTTGTTGCGGTAGGGCATTTTCAAGGTAATGCCGTTCGGATAGCCGGCTTCGGCCAAAAGGGCCTTGGCCTTCTCGATGTCGCCCTTGTCGCCCTCGGTGGGGTAGAGGTTGAACTCGTGATAGCCGAGCACGCCAACGCCAAAGATGCCGTTGACCGGCTTGGAGATTTCCGGGCCACCCTGTTGCTGCACCACGGCCGCCTTGTCGACGGCATAATTCAGCGCCTGGCGAACGCGGATATCCCGCAAGGCACCCTTGTTGTTGTCCGAGACGGTGTTGATGAAGATGAAGTTGGTATTGCCCGACGATACCGTCATCAGCTTCTCGTCGCCCTGCGCGCTGAGCAATTGCAGCACGGCGGGCGGGATGGTGACGTCATAGGTCATGTCGCCGTCGCCGGACTGCAATTGCTGCATGATGGCGTCGACCGGCAGGCCGAAGGTGAGCTGGATTTCGTCCACATAGGCCTTGCGCAGCGGATCAGTCTCGGCGACCCAGGCCGGGTTGCGTACGAGCTGCAGAGCGCTGTCCGGCGTATAGGCGGCCGGCGTATAGGGGCCGCTGGCGATGAAGTTGGTGCGGTAATCGGGGCTATCGGGCAGATAGTCGAGCGCCTCGATCGGCTCGGGCGACGAGGTGGGCAGCGACAGCATGAAGATGAAGTCGCCGGCCCGCTGGGTCAGCTTGATGACGATGGTTTCGTCATCCGGCGTTTCGATGCCGGCAATGTCGTTGCCTTCGATATAGGCCTTCATGGCTTCGACCGTCGGCTCGACCTTGGCGAACCCCTCGCAGAAGGCGGAGAGGCCAGTGATGAGGTCGGTATAGTAGGTGAGCGCTGCCGAACCCAAAGCCGGGTTGCACATGCGTTTGACGCCGCGCTCGAAGTCCGCCGAGGTAATCTGGCGCGGACCCGCTGGCGTGTTCCAATTGGCGCCCTGGCGCAGCTTGAACGTGTAGGTCAGCCCGTCATCGGTCGGCTGCGGCACTTCGGTGGCCAGATCGCCGGCGGGCGTTACGCGCACCAACTCGTCCGTCGAGGCCGCATATGAAATGAGCTGCCGCGTTGTCGCGCGCAGGAAATTGTTGGTCGTAACCAGCGCCGCGGACGTGGGATCGAAGTGGTCGAGATCTTCGGTGCCCAGAATGCGCAGCGTGCCGCCGGGCTGGCCTTCCTGTGCCTGAATGGCGGGAATACCGGCCAGAGCCGTCGTGGCAACCAGTGCCCCCACAAAGGCAAGTTTTTGGAATTTCCTGATCATGAACGCTCCCTCCGAGCAATTGCAGTCTCGTCGTTCTATCCGCCCGAGAGCGGCTGTGGTCGCATTGACACAAAACAAATCCTTGCTGTCAACCCATTTGTCGACAGTTTGGCGACAATGAAATAAGGTCATGAGGCTCACCAAAATCTCTCTGTGCAGAGATATGATTTTCTTGTCGACAAACTAAATACAAGACGCTAAACATGGCCTCAAACACACACCCTGCGGCATGGAGAATTTTATGAACAAGAGCGACTTCAAGGGCGTCCTCCCCGCGATCACCACCAAGATGACTGCCGACCAGGAAGTGGACCTCGCCGGCGTTCGGGCCGACGTGGCCTTTCAGATTGAAGCGGGCGTCGATGGCATCATCGTGTGTGGCTCGCTCGGCGAGGCATCCAGCCTGATTGCCAGCGAGAAGCTAGCGATCGCCAAGGCCGCGATCGAGGAAGCCGCCGGTCGCGTGCCCGTGCTGCTGACCATCGCTGAAGACTCCACCCGCGCCGGCGCGGCGCTGGCTGCCGAAGCCGAAAAGATCGGCATCAAGGGCCTGATGGTCCTGCCGGCAATGCGCTATCTGGCCGATGACCGCGAAGTCGTGGCCCACTATCGCGCCATCGCGGCGGCGTCGAGCCTGCCGATCATTGTCTACAACAATCCCCTGGCCTATGGCATCGACATCAGCGAAGCCATGCTCAAGGAAATGGCCGACGAGCCCAAATTCGTCGCCATCAAGGAATCCACCGGCGACACGCGTCGCATCAATGAGACCATCAAGGCTCTGGGCGACCGCTACCAGTTGCTGACCGGCGTCGACGACCTGGCGCTGGAAAGCCTGATCCTGGGCTGCAATGGCTGGATCGCCGGTCTCGTCGTGGCCTTCCCCAAGGAAACCGTCGCCATCTACAAGCTGGTGCAAGAGGGCCGCATTCCCGAAGCGCTGGAAATCTACCGCTGGTTCCTGCCGCTGCTGCACCTCGATATCGGGGCAAAGTTTGTGCACAATATCAAACTGGCCGAGCACATCGTGCGCGGCACCTCGCCCGTCATGCGTGCACCCCGGCTTGAGCTGGTGGGCGCCGAAGCCGCCCATATCCGCGCAGTGGTCGAGGACGGGCTCAAGAACCGTCCGAACCTGGCCAAGTACGGCTTCTAGTTTACGGATTTACGCATTCAAAGGGACGGCTTCGGCCGTCCCCTTTTTTCGTTTCGGCAGGTCTACTGGAAGCGCGCGATGGAGAGCGCCGTCGGGGTCGGGCTGGTTCCGCCAATGGCGTCGGCAACCAGGCGCGCGGTGACCGCGCTGAGCGTGAGCCCCAGATGCCCGTGCCCGAAGGCCAAGACGATCCGATTGTCGTCCGGATGCCGGTCGATGACGGGCAGCGAGTCGGGTGTGGACGGCCGACGACCCATCCACTCGACGCCGCCTTCGGGCAGGGACGGCACATAGCGCCGCATCTTCTCGCGCATCGCCTTGGCGCGGCCAAAATTGGGGCTGGTGGCCGGCTTTGCCAGTTCCACGGCGCCGCCGATGCGTAGGCCATCGATCAGTGGCGAGGCGATGAAGCCGTGATCGGCAAAGCCCACCGGCACGGCGAGATTCCAGCCTAGCCCCGTATAGGTGGTATTGTAGCCGCGCTCGGCTTCGAGCAGCACCCGCAATCCCATTCCCCGCACCAGCTCGCGCGACCAGACGCCAGCCGCGACCACGATCTTGTCGAACACCTGCTCATTCTGTCCCGCGACGCGCAGCGCAATCCCATCACTGCGCCGCTCGACGCCCGTGACCTTGCCGTCCACCAGGCGGCCGCGGCCCCGGACGAAATCCTGGTACTGGCGCAGCACCGTCAGTGGATTGGAGACCATCCAGTAGCCCGGCTGATGCATCGCGCCAAAGAATTGTCCCTCCAATTGCGGGACCATGTTGCGCGCCGTTTCGGTGGAGATGGCCTCATAGTCGTAGCCGAGAACCTGCTTGACGGACTGCGCTTCGCGTAGCGCACCATCGAGGCTGGCCTGGCTGTCATGCAGGGAGATAAAACCGGTCTGGCGCAGATGTCCCGCTATGCCGGCAATCCGGGCCAGCGCTTCGTGATCGGCCAGCGCGGTCTGCATCAGGCTCGTCAGGGCCAGCCGGGCGCGCGCCCCTCGGGCCGGGGTCGATGCGGCCAGAAAAGCCAGCAGCCATGGAGTCAGTGCCGGCAGGTCCTGCCACCGCAGGGTGAGCGGCCCCAGCGGATCGAGCAGCCATTTCGGCACTGCCGTGAGCATGCCGGGGCTCGCAATCGGCGCGATTTCGGGCAGGGCGATCAGCGCGGCATTGCCAGCCGAGGTCGGCAGGCCTGCCGGGTCGGCATCGAACACGGTGACCTCATGGCCATCCCCGATCAGCCAGGTGCCAATCGCCGCGCCGATAATCCCGGCACCTACAACGCCAATGCGAGCCATGCGGATGTCCTACTAGAGCTTGATGCCGGCGACGGTATCGCGCGCGATGTAGCTCTGGATCTGCCGCACGATCTGGGCCGCATGGGTTGCCGCCAGCGCGTCGGCCAGGTCGGCATCGCCGGCATCGATGGCCTGCACCATGCTGCCGTGTTCGTCGACATATTGGTGGGGCAGTCGATCATCGAACGACTGATAATAGATGCGCAGGATGCGGCGGCCCTCATCCAGCAACCGGGAGAACAGGTGGGTGAAATAGCTGTTGCCGCCGGCCTCGGCGATGGCGACGTGGAAATCGCGGTTGGCCTGGATCATGTCCAGCGCATCCCGGCGCATCACGGCGTCCGCATAGGCGGCCTCGAAGCTGCGGATGGCCACCAGATGTTCGGCGCGCCGGTTGACGGCGGCGGCGCGGGTGGTCACGCGATACATCAGCGTCAAGGCTTCGAAATAGACCGGCAATTGGGCGAAATCGATGGTCGCGACCACGGTGTTCCGGTTCGGCAGCGTCTTGGCTAGGCCCTCGGCCACGAGGCGCACCAGTGCTTCGCGAATGGGCGTGCGCGACATCTTGAACTGCTCGGACAGCGTCACTTCGTCGAGCGGGCTACCCGGCTCGATGGCCAGTTCCAGAATGGACTGGCGCAACTGCTGGTAGACCGTCTGCGCACCCGAGCCGCGGGTCCGATCGGGCTTGCCCGGCTGCTCGGCCTTCGTCGCTTTGTCCACTGCGTCTCGCGTTTTCACGTTGTGGTTCCCCAATCGGCACGGCCGCAATTGCGACCGAATTTGCTCGGCCGCCGCGCGCTTCGGCCCACCTCAATTACCCGTTCGAGCCCGCGCAGGCCAGCACATTGCAATTTCGATGTCGCTATGCAAGGTAGATGGTATTCAATTTGTCGACAAGATCGATTGAGCCACGAATCTTCAATTTCGGAAGTGTCCACATGTCGTCCAGTCCCGCCGCAATCGAGCCCGGTCAGCGTCTTGCCGCGTTGCGCGCCGCTCTCCACACCGCGGGGCTCGATGGCGTGATCATTCCCCGTTTCGACGCGTATCAGGGCGAGGTGGTTGCGCCCCACGATGAGCGGCTGGCCTATGTGACAGGCTTCACGGGATCGGCCGGGATAGCGCTGGTCACCGCCGACCGCGCAGTCGTGTTCGTCGATGGGCGCTATCAGGTGCAGGTGCGTCGCGAGGTCGACCTTTCGGCGTTCGAAATCGAACATTTCTACGATGCGCCGATCGAACAATGGCTCGAACGCCACGCCGCGGCGGGGCAACGGTTCGGCATCAATACCATGCTGGTGCCCGGCAAGCTCTTCGACTTGCTCCATACCGGGTTGTGGCGTGCCGGTGGCGAACTGGTGGGGCTTGAGGCCGATCTGATCGACACCGTCTGGCCCGATCAACCCGAGCCGCCTCTGGGCGCCATCAAGCCCTTTCCCCTCGCCTTTGCGGGCGAGGATAGCGCTACCAAACGGAACCGGATCGCGGCGGCGCTGGAGCGGATCGGGGCCGACCTGCTGGTCGAGACCCAGCCGGACAATATTGCCTGGCTGCTCAATATTCGCGGGGGCGACATTGCTCGAACCCCGGTCGCTCATTCGACGCTGCTGCTAGACCGGACAGGGGCTGCCGAATGGTTCGTGGACGAGCGTAAATTGCCCAATGATCAGGGCGAGATTCTGATTGACGGCCTGTCGCTGCGTCCTGCCGACGGGCTGCTTGATGCTATTGCACAGCGGGCGCGGGACGTTGTCGTCGCTGTGGATCCTGCCTTTGCACCGGTCGCGGTACGGCATGCAGTCGAAGTGGCGGGTGGCGCGGTACTCTCCCAGTTCAGCCCGGTCACGCTGGCCAAGGCGGTCAAGAACCCGGTCGAGCTGAGCGGCTTCCGCCAGTCCCATGTTGAAGACGGCGTGGCCTGGGTCGAGTTTATCGCCTGGCTGATGACGGAAGGCGCCCAGCGCCTTGCGGCCGGCAATCCGGTTACTGAAATGGAGGCCCAGGCCGAATTGCTCAAGTTCCGCCAGCAGCGCGAAAACTTCGTCGAAGACAGCTTTGCCCCCATCGCGGCCGCCGGCAGCAACGCGGCCATGTGCCACTATTCGTCCAAGCCCGAGACGAACGCGCCGATCACGGGCGATCTGCCGTTTCTCCTCGATACCGGCGGCCAATATTTCGGCGGCACCACCGACGCTACGCGAACCTTCATGCTCGGAAAGCCCAGTGGTGAAATCCGCCGTGCCTATACGGCGGTGCTGCAAGGCTTCATCGCGCTGATGACGGTCCAGTTTCCGACCACCGCCACGGGCCATTATCTCGATGCCCTGGCGCGCCGACCACTCTGGGATCTGGGGCTCGACTTCGATCACGGCACCGGCCACGGCGTCGGGCATTTCCTCTCGGTGCACGAACATCCCCATCGCTTCGGCAAGGTGGTGAACCCGTTCACCTTCGAGCCCGGGGTGATCATGACCATCGAGCCGGGATATTATTCTGAAGGCGGCTTCGGCCTGCGTGTCGAGAACCAGGTCGAGGTCGTTGCGGGTGCGCCGGGGTTCCTGCGTTTCGATACGCTGACGCTGGTGCCCATCGATCTGTCGATGGTGGATGCAGAACAGTTGAACCGCAGCGACATCGCGTTCCTCGACGCCTATCATGCTCGCGTCCGCGCCGCACTGGCGGGGCGCCTCTCGCCGCGCGCGGCCGCCTATCTCGAAGCTGCCACCGCGCCGCTGCATCAGCAACTCGCGGCCTAGACACTCATCTGCTCGGAAAGGACAGGCGCATGCGCTGGTCAAAAACGGTTACCCTTGTCGAAGCGCATGCCGAGGGCGAAGTGGGGCGCATCGTCACCGGCGGCGTCATCGACGTGCCGGGCGCGACCATTGCGGACAAGCTGCGTCATCTCAACGAGGTCGATGACAGCCTGCGCCGCTTCCTCGTATTCGAGCCCCGCGCCTCGGCGCAGATGAGCACGTGCCTTATCTTTCCGCCCACTCGCCCCGACGCCGATATCGCCTTCATCATCCTGCAGGGCGACAAGGCCCATGCCATGTCCGGGTCCAACAGCATCTGCCTGACCACGGTGCTGCTGGAGACCGGGATGTTGCCGATGGTGGAGCCGGAAACCATCGTGCGGATCGAGACCGCTTCTGGCCTCGTAACGGCGCGCGCCACCTGTCGCAACGGCAAGTGCGAGCGCGTGACGCTGACCATGAACCCGTCCTATGCCGACCAGCTCGATGCGGTGGTGGACGTGGAAGGCTATGGCAAGGTCAAGGTCGATATCGCCTATGGGGGCATTTTCTATGCGCTGATCGACCCGGCGCAGCTCGGCCTCGAAATCCGCCCCGACCAGGCCAAGAAGCTCGTCGAGGCCGGCAGCGCCATTCATCGCGCCGTCAATGCGCAACTGACCATCGCCCATCCTGAGATCGAGGCGATCAAGGGCATTTCCTATACGATGTTTGTCAGCCACAACGCGGCGGGCGAACTTAAGGGCGCCACCATCATGCCACCGGGCCGCATCGATCGCTCACCATGCGGCACGGGCAATTCGGCGCGCCTCGCTGTGGCGGCGGCGCGTGGTCTTGCCAAGCCCGGCGATCGCTTCACCGCGCGCTCGATCATCGATTCCACGTTCGAGGTCACTTATGCCAGCGACACCACAGTCGCCGGCCGGCCCGCCGTGCAACCGATCATTTCAGGACGCGGCTGGATCCACGGCATCCACCAGATCGGCGTCGACCCGACCGATCCTTATCAGCTCGGCTATTCAGTCTCGGACACTTGGGGCGACGCGTTTGATCTGATGAACTGAGCGGCTAACGCCGCTCAGAAGCGCCCCTCCATGGGCCAGGTGTCCGACAGGCGATAGCCTGTGGGATAGGGGTCCATGGGGTCCAGCATGTGCTGGTGCGTGCCGGTGATCCAGGCGCTGCCCGCGATGATCGGCACGATCGCCTTGCGATCACCGAGCATGATCTCGCTATCGATGCGGCAATCGAAGCGCGAGCCGATGATCGAGCGCCCGATAAAGGCCTCACCCACTTTGAGCTGGCCCTTGGCATGCAGCACCGCCATGCGCGCCGAACAGCCGGTGCCGCAGGGCGAGCGGTCGATCTTGCCGGGGCGGATCGCCACCGCATTGGCGGCGGTCAGCACGCCATTCTCGTCGCGTGTCACCGGCGCCGCCACCTGGCAGAACGAGAAGTGGTTCCAGTCGGCATTGGTCGGATGGTTGAAGCCAAGCTGCTCATTGGCCGCCTTGGTGATTTTCATCCCCGTCAGCGCGATGTCGCGTGCCTCATCGGGCGTGATGGCAAAGCCAAGCGCATGGCTGTCGACGATGACGAAGCTGTCCCCGCCATAAGCGGTATCGACGGTCAGCGTGCCGATCCCCTCGACCTCAAGAACAGCGTCGAGCTTGTCGGCGAACGAGGGATGGTTCTTGATCGCGACCCGCTCCGCCTTGCCATTGCGGCATTGGGCGACCACCTCGATCAGCCCGCCCGGCGCTTCCAGCACCATCCGGGTTTCCGGCTCGGTCATCGGAATGATGCCGGCATCGAGCAGGACGGTGGCCACGCACATCGAATTGGAGCCCGACATCGGCGGGGTATCCTGCGGCTCCATGATGATCCAGCCCATCTGGGCCTTCGGGTTTTTGGGCGGCACCAGGAGGTTGACGTGCCGAAACACGCCGCCGCGCGGCTCCTGCAGCATGAAGTTGCGCAGGGTCTCGTCGTTGGCGATGAAGGTGCGCTGCTCCCAGATGGTGTCGCCGGGCGGTGGAGCCACGCCGCCGGTGATGACGTCGCCCACCTCGCCCTCGGCATGGCAGGAAATGGTCTGAATGATCTTGCTGGTACGCATCAGGCGGGGTTTCCGATAATCATGACGGGCTCGCCCAGAACGTCGAACCTGGGGGTGATGCCAAGGCCGGGCTCGTTCGACGCGGACATGTTGCCATTGACGCGCTGCGGCGCGCCTTCGGCGATTGAGACGGTGCCGTAGGAATTGAAATCGGTGGCCGAGAGATAGAATTTCTCCGGCGTCGAGGCGGCCAGGTGTGCAATCGTGGCGGTAACGATATCGCCGCCCCAGGTGTCCTCGATGGTCATGGGAATGCCCGAGGCCACGCACAGATCGCGCATCAGCTTGGCCTTGGTCAGCCCGCCAACCTTGGAAATCTTGAGGTTGATCGCATCCATCGCGTCTTCGGCAATGGCCTTGAGCAAGCTATCCGCACCACCGATCACCTCATCCAGCACGAAGGGCAGGGTGGTGCGGCGGCGGATGGAGAGGCTTTCCTCGTAGCTCATGCAGGGCTGCTCTATATAGACGTCGAGATCACGCACCGCGTTCACCACCCGCGCTGCATCGGCCATGGTCCAGCCGGTATTGGCATCGCACACGAGAATATCGGTGGGCTTGAGGATATTCCGGCAGGCGCGGATCCGCTCGATATCGTCATTGGCATTGCCGCCGACTTTGAGCTGGAATTTGGTATAGCCCTCGGCCCGATAGCCATCGATCTTGCGGGCCATGATCTCAGGGTCTTCCTGCGAGATGGCGCGATAGAGCGCAATGTCCCGTTGCTCCAACCCGCCCAGCAGTTTGTAGACCGGCAGGCCCGCAACCTTGCCCAGAATGTCCCAGCAGGCAATGTCGATCGGCGCCTTCACATAGGGATGCCCGCGCAACACCGCGTCCATATGCCGGTTCAGCGGGCCAAGGTCGGTCGGGTCCATGCCGATGAGCTTGGGGCCGATTTCGCCCAGCCCGGCGCGTACGCCCAGCGCGTAGCTCGGCAGGTAGGCCGATCCCAGCGGGCAGCATTCGGCATAGCCGGTGATGCCCGCATCGGTTTCCACGGCGACCACGGTGGTGTCGAACACCTCCATGTAATTGCCGCCCGACCAGCTATAGCGGCCCTCCTTGAGCGGCAGGTCGACCTGCCAGGCGGTAATCGCGGTGATTTTCATTTGAGTCTCTTCAAGCCTGAGAGAAGGAAGGTCGCCTAAAGGACGGAGGCGAGGAACTGCGCAGTTTCCGGGCGCTGCGGATTGCCGAAAATCTGATCGGGCGTGCCGATCTCGTGCATCTTGCCGGCCTTGAAGAAGGCGACGCGATCGGACACTTCGCGGGCAAACGCCATTTCGTGGGTGACGAGGATCATGGTCATGCCCTCCTTGGCGAGGAGCCGCATGGTGTCGAGCACTTCGCCCACCAATTGCGGATCCAGCGCCGAGGTCACCTCGTCGAACAGCATGTATTTGGGGCTCATGGCGAGCGCCCGCGCGATGGCCATGCGCTGCTGCTGGCCGCCCGACAGCTTGCCCGGATAGACGTTCAGCTTGTCGCCCAGCCCCACATGTTCGAGCTGTTTGCGCCCGATGGCTTCGGCCTCGGCCTTGGATTTCCCCAAAACCTTGCGGGGTGCCAGCGTCACGTTTTCCAGCACCGTCAGGTGGGGAAACGCATTCCATTGCTGGAACACGATGCCGATATTGGTGCGCAACTTGTTGATATTGGTGCCCTTGGCGTGCACCTCGACGCCGTCGACCGTGATCTTGCCGCCCTGGATGGCCTCAAGCCCATTGATGCACATCAACAGCGTCGATTTGCCCGATCCCGAGCCGCCGATGATGGAGACGACTTCGCCCGTCTGGACGGTTAGGCTCACATCGTCGAGCACCTTGAGCTCGTTGTAGGATTTTTGAACGTTCTCGATCTCAATCATTTTCGCGCCATTTTCTTTCCAGCCGCGCGCCCAGGCGCGAGATCGGGAAGCTGATGATGAAGTAGATGAGTCCGGCGACGGTGAGCACGAACAGCGGCTCCTGAATGCGGGTGACGATGATCTGCGAGGTGCGCAGCAGCTCGATAATGCCGAGCCAGGATACCAGCGCCGTATCCTTCATCACCCCCAGCGTCAGGCCGATCCAACTGGGCAACATGATGCGCAGCGCGATCGGGTAGACGATCTGGGTCATGTCCTGCCACCAGGTCAGGCCGAGCGATCGCGCCGCGCGCCTTGTGGTCAGCGGCACCGCCGCGATGCCGCCCCGCACCAGCTCCGAGCAATAGGCCGAGGTATAGAGCGCCAGCACGACGCAGGAGACCATGAAGGCGCTGACATTGAGGCCGGCGATAGCCTGGAAGGCATTGACCAGCACCAGCTGGATCAGCAGTGGCACCGAGCGGAAGATATCGAGCACGAAGGCCAGCGGCGCCGTAGCCCACCAGGGCGTCGTAGCGCGGAACACGCCGAAAACGATGCCCAGGATGGTGCCCCCCAGCATGGCCCAGAAGGTGATGAGCAGCGTGACGCCCGCGCCCTGCGCCAGGAAACCGAGATCGTTGAGGCTGAGACTGGTGTGAAACATGATCCGCCCCTCAATACCGGAACAGGCGGTAGGCAAAGGCCCGCGCGCCCAGAGTGACGGCTTTGGCGATGAGGTAGTACAGCACCGCGGCGAGGGCGAAATATTCGAAGGTCCGGAAGGTCTTGACGTTGAGCTCCTGCGTCACGCCGGTCAGGTCGGTATTGAGCCCCACGACGACACCCAGCGAGGTCATCAGGATGGCCCAGACCATCTGGTTGGTCATCGGGTAGAACACGGCGCGGAACATTTGCGGCAGCACGATCAGCCGGAACGCACTGACCGAACCCAAGCCCAGCGAGCGCGCGGCGCGCACCTGGGTCGCCGGCACGACGCGCAGGCCACCACGGAAGGTCTCGGCCAGATAGCCGGCATTGTTGAAGGCGATACCGGCCAGCAGCGCCACAAAACTATCGAGGTGGATGCCGAACTGGCCGAGGCCGAAATAGGCCATGTAAATCTGGAACAGCGCCGGCGTGTTGCGGGCAATCTCGATCCAGGTGCTGGCAATGCCGCGGAAGATCTTGTTGCCCGAGCCGCTCATCAATGCCAGCAGCACGCCGATGGCAACCCCGATGATCATCGACAGGATGGCGATCTGCAGCGTCACCACTGCGCCGCTCAGCATATGCGGCAGGGCCTGGAAGGCAGGGCGCCAATGGAAGGTATAGTTGAACATTAAGGGCGCGTTCCGTGGATCGAGGCGATATCAGGATGCAGCGGCTTAAAGGTTTGCCTGATGGAGAAGGGAGCGTCCCGAAGGACGCCCCCAGGCTCAGATCAGTAGTACACGCCCGGCACGGTCAGGTTCGGCGCTTCGCCATCGCCAACCCACTTCTTGTAGAGCTCGGCATAGCGGCCGGTGCGGATCTGCTGGTTGACGAACAGGTTGAGATAGTTGAGCAGGCCCTGTTCTTCGCGCAGCGCGATCAGGCCGACATAATCGATCTCGTAGGGTGCCTTGCCGCCCATGACGAAGCCCGGGAAATTGCCGGTGGCGATGGTCGAGCCGGCGACGGTGGAGGTCACCACGGTGGCGTCGATCTGGCCTTGCGACAGAGCGAGCATCACGTCGGCCTGGGTCTGGTAGGAGCGGAACGAGCCGGCCGGATCGGCCCATTCGTTGACGCTCTTTTCGAGCGCGATGGCCTCATAGGTGCCCGAGGTCGAGCCGACCTTCTTGCCCTTGAGGCTGTCATAATCGGCGATGCCCAGGCCGTCCTTGGTCAGGACCACCATTTCGAAGGCAAAGTAGGGGATCGAGAAGCCGACGGTCTTGGCTCGTTCCAGGGTGTCCGATGTCGAGGCGACACCCACATCCACGCGGCCGGAAACCAGCGCAGGGATACGGTCGGGGAACGGCGTTTCGACGATTTCGGCGGTTACGCCGAGCACCTTGGCGAGGTCGTTGCAGGTATCGACGTCAAAGCCGATCGGGTTGTTGTTGGCGTCGCGCGAACCCATCGGCGGGAAGTCCAGCACCACCGCGCAGCGCAGGGTGCCGGAGGCGATAATGTCGTCCAGCTTGTCCGCAAATGCAGGCAGAGCGGTCGTTAGCGAGGCAAGCGCCACGGCGGCGGTCAGCAAGAGTTTCATAGTGTCCCCTTATCGTTGAGCCGAGCACGACACTCGACTTTTCGTATACGATATCCTAAACCGAAGAGAAACGTATACCATCTCTTAACGCCGTCAAGCCCTCTGCCGCACATTGTGCGCAATTTGTCGACAGGAATGAATGTGGGATGTGTGAGCCCCATGGAACTGGTCGGCCGGTGCCTGAGCACGAGGGCGACAAAAACTCGCGCAGCGGTCGTGTTTTAGAGCTGCCGACTCTCGGGCTAACCCAGTATTGCTGCACCGCAGCCTGAAATTGTTTTGGAGTATTGACCGTGCCTCTACAGGGCTTGGAAACCCCCGATCTGGGAGCCGCGCCGACCACGTCCGACGTTATCGCCAATCACTTGCGTGATGCGATCGTTTCGGGCGTGCTGGAGGAGAATGATCCGATCCGGCAGGACGATGTCGCCAAGCTGTTCAACGTCTCGAAAATTCCGGTCCGCGAAGCGCTCAAGCGTCTTGAGGCGGAGGGCCTCGTGCTGTTCCAGCGCAACAAGGGCGCCGTGGTCACCAGCATGAGCGACACCGAGCTGGCGCAGATTTTCGAAATTCGCGCCATGCTGGAGTCCAACGCCATTCGCCTGGCCGTGCCCCACATGACCGAGGCCACGTTTTCACGGGCCGAGGCGATCTGCGACGAATTCCAGGCTGAATCCAATGTCGGCCGCTGGGCCGAGTTGAACTGGAGTTTTCACTCCACGCTCTATCAGGACGCCAACCGCGCCTACCTGATGAACCTGATTCGTTCGGTCAACGACCGGATCGAGCGCTATATCAGGTTGCAGCTCACCCTCTCGCACGGCGAAAAAACCGCCGATAGCGAACATCGCGCCATTCTGGCGGCCTGCAAGGCCGGGGACGGCGAATTGGCCGCCCGCTTGCTGAGCGAGCATATCGTTGCCGCCTGGCAATCGCTGCTGGCCAACCTGCCGCAACAGAGCAAGTGACCGCCGATCCGGATGCGGGCGCCGGTAGAGCGCCCGCATCGACCATCAAGCGGTCTTGATGGGAAGCCGCAGGTAGGACGCGTGCTCGCCACCGGTGTGGATGACATGCTGTCCCTTGTTGCCGGGCTGATACTCGGCCTGGCCAGGCATCATGGCGCCCAGCGTCTCCGTCGCACTGACGACCAGCCGCAATTGCTCGCCAGGATAGACAACCAGTCCGAGCGGGCTGAGCGCGACCTCGACTTCCACGATCTGCCCGGCCGCCAGCTTCTCGGACCGGGCAAAGCTCTGCACCGGCACCGCGTCGGTGGACTGGGTTTCATCCAGGTGCCGCAGCGACACCCGAACCCGGCCGTTGGGCCCCTTGTACCGCATGATCGATGCCCCGCGATCGGTCAGGTCCATCATCATCGACCCCTGATTGGGAATGGTGAAGGCCCAGAGCGGATTGCCGCCGGCATCGAGTTTCTGCACGACGAAGAACAGGTCCATGTCGTCGGTCCCCTTGGCTTCGACAAACAGGCTAAGCTTGGGATAGCCCACCAGTTCGGTTTCCTTGTCGAACCGGATCGTGAACGAGGCGAGGCCCGGATAGGTCTCGGCGTTATAGGCTGCGGTAGAAGGCGAAGCCGGGGTTTCGGTCTGTAGCGCCCGCATGCGGCCGTCGAGGTAGAACTTGGTGTCGACCACACCCTGGGGCGGGAAGTCGGCAGCAGGCAGGTTGACGCGATCGCCGCCCTTGAGATCGAGCACCGAATAGCGCACGCGGGGCGTCTCGTCCCAGCCGTTGTTCTGGCCCTTGAGGAAACGATCGAAGAACCGGCGCAGGTCTTCGCGGTTCGTGTCGTCGTAATAGTCGGGCCATTCCATGCTGTTGTGAATGCGCAGCCACCTTTCGGCGGAGGCGATCGACCGCCAGCCCCGGAACGTGCCCGGCGTATGCAGCGTGTTGCTGTAGCTGGCAACGATATAGGCGGGGACGTTGATCTTTTCGAGCTGCGCGACCTTGCTGTCCCAAAGATCGTTCACCAGTGGATAGCGCACGGCTTCGGCAATCGCGTCCTCGCGCCGGTTCTTGCCGGCATAATTGGTTTCGAGCACACGGAAGAAGGCATGGTCGGGCATGCCGCCGCGCTGTACGAGGTGACGATAGATATCGTTGAAGCCTTCCACCGGATTGATCGCCGCCAGGTGCGGCGGCTGCTCGGCTGCGGTGTACCACTGCGCAGCCGCCAGGTACGAGGTTCCGGTCATGCCGACCTTGCCATTGCACCAATCCTGCACGGCGAGCCATTCGATCAGGTCGTGGCAGTCTTCGCCCTCCTGGTGTCCCAGCACGGCGATGTCGCCCTCGGACTGGTCGATGCCGCGGCTGTCCGGATTGCACACCGCATAGCCCTGGGCGACCCAATATGCGGGATCGGGACCTTCGAATTTTTCGAGACCGGACAACTGGCCGGGCTTCATGCCGAGCGAGGCGAACAGTGCCGGCGTGAAGGTGCCGGTTCCGGCCGCCTTGCCATAGGGGCTCCAGGCGACGATGACCGGCACCTTCTCGGCCCCCACAGGGCGCAGCACGTCGACATAGATCGTCTTGCCGTCACGCATGGTGACCGCCACGTCCTTCTCGAAAACGATGTCGACGGGAATGGCCTTGAACTGCGGCTTAGCCTGCCATCCGGCGGGCAAGACGCGCGTACCGGGCTCGAAGGGGACAAACAGGCCATCCGATTTCTCGCTCTTTTCAAAGGCTGGGACGAAAATGGGTTCGGTCTTCATCGGTGGTTCCTTTCATGGCAACGGACGTCGCGGCCGGCGTCTGAAGGCAGATATATGCCTGCCCATCCAATAACTCAACACCCGATGAGTTAAAAACTCACCACTTGTTGAGAAAAGGTTTCTAATGTAAGAACGCAGCATGTCCAAAGATGTAAAAAACGTTGCCGCCGCACCCCGTCGGGGTGGCCGGCGACCCGGATCAAGTGTGACGCGCCAGGCGGTGCTCGAGGCGGCCCGGTCCCGGTTCTCGCAAGACGGCTATGCCGCGGCGACGATCCGCAAGATCGCAGCCGATGCGGGCGTCGATGCGTCCCTCGTTATTCAGTTCTATGGATCCAAGGACGCCCTTTTTGCCGCCGCCATGTCGCTTTCGCCGACGGCGCTCACACACTTGTCGCAAGCCTTTGACGGGCCGCCGCCCACCCTTGGTGAGCGTGTCACCAATGCGTTCCTCGATCTTTGGGAGGGCGAGTCGCAGGTCTCGGAGCCGCTGCTGGCAATGTTGCGGGCCGCCATTTCCAACGATCAGGGTGCGGCCACACTGAGGGAGTTCATCCAGACACGCCTGTTGGAACAGCTCAGCCCGAAGCTGCCAGATGGCCACGATGCCGCCGCACGGGCAGGGTTTGCGGCGGCGATGCTGATCGGCATTGTGGTCGGACGCGGCATTGTCAAAGTGCCCGTGCTTGTCGGCACGGATAGGGAGAGTGTGATCCGCCTCGTGGCGCCCGCAATCCAGGCCGTCCTGGTCGGCGTTTAGGGCTTCATCGCGTTCACGGCTTGGCGGCCGCCTGGCCCACCCAGGGCGCGATGTAGAACGTAGGGGTCAGGCTCCTGGCGCAACTGTCGTCGATCCGGCGCATCGGATTGTTGATGAAGGCCACGCCCATGTCCGCCACGCAGGGTTGGTAGAGCACGGCTCCGTGCCCCGCCTCGGGAATGAGCACCGACTGGCCGTTTGCCAGCGTCGAAGCCGCCAGCGCGGCCCAGCTCGAAGCCGTCTGCACATCCCACGCGCTGCCGATGGCAAGGGTGGGAATGTCGCTGACCACTGGATCGTGGAATCCCTGCCGGGGCTGCGGCGGTACCTTGGCGCAGATGCCGAAGAAGCTGTCGATGGTCGATTGATAGACGGCCGCCAGGCCCGGGAAATGCAGCGTCGGCGTCACCGCCGCGAAGCCGGCTGGGGAGTTGAACGGTATGCTTTCCTGGCAAGCGTAAAGTGCCAGGTGGGTGCCGAGCAGGAAATCGGCCTCGGCATCATGTGCGCTGGTGCCGATCAACTGGAACGATCCTTCGATCTCGCTCTCGCGCATCGCCTCGATCAGCGCCCGCAGCCGGCTTTGCGATGCGCCGGTAAAGTACTTGTCCACGAAGCCCAGCAGCGCCTCGCGCGACGGCTGGGCATTCTGCAGGCCGATATAGTCGGCCACCATGCCGGTCAGCGTCGCCACCGCCTTGTCCTTGCCGTCGGCCGCGGCCAGCTCCTTGGTGGCCCCGGTGAGCTCGGCATCGAACAATTGTACGATCGGCCCATAGGCATCGGCGCGGTTGGCGGCGAACAGGTCCCACAGCGCCTGCTGCAGGCTGGTGCGTGCGGCAATGTCGGCGGCAAAGCCGGAGAGCGCGTCGGCCACCAGCTTGCGCTGGTCGACGGGCAGCACGGATGCCGCTTCAGTCACCGCAGCGGCATCCGGGGCGGGCAGGGTGAAGTTCTTGGCGTCCAGCATGTCGATGGTGGGGGTGGCCGCCGAGGCGTTCTGGGTGCCGCGATAGATTTCGTAGATATAGGCGGGGATATAGGGGGTGAGGCTGCCCATGTTGCGCTGGCCGTTTCGCGCCAGGATCGGTTTGACGATGACGCTGGGCGGCACCGCAGTGCCCCCGAGGATCAGGGTGCCGGCGGCCGCCTTGTCGAGCAGCTCGCGGGTAATCCTGCCCAGGTCGGGATAGGCCGCATTGCAGGCGGCATCGGCGGCGCATTGCTCGGTCACCAGATGAGTGGCCTCGTCGGCCGGCACGGCGGTGGTGTCATAGTCCTTGACCTGAGCCGGGACCACGCCATCGATGATGACCGCGCGCAGGCCTTCGGGCGCGGAGCGCATGACTTCGAGCGCCAGCTTGGTGCCATAGGAAATGCCGTAGAGATTGTAGCTGTGGTAGCCCAGCGCCTTGACGATGCTGCTGACATCCAGGGCATTCTGGGTGGTGTTGTAGGCCGCCAGGTCGACGCCGGCCGCCTGCAGTTCGCCGATGCAGTCGGCCATCGCCTGGTCGCTGCTGTCGCTCTGGCCCGGCAGCGCCAGGATGCTGGGTGCATCGCGGCCCAGCGCCTGGTAGCAGGCCACTGAACTGCCCGAAAGCCCGGCAGCGCGCTGGTCAAACAGCACGATGTCGCGCGTCTTGCGCCAGGGGTCGAAAATCTGCGCATAGCCGGCAATCTGGTCCACGAGGCCCCCGCCGGGACCGCCATGCAGCTGCACGAGCGGATCGGGTTCGGGGTAGCTCGAACTGGCCTTGAGCACCGCAAACTTCAGCTCAATCCGCCGTCCGTCGGGCGCGTCGTGGTTTTCGGGGACGTTGACCGTGCCGCAAATGACCGTCCGGCCCTCGATTTCCTCATAGCCCAGGGGCTGCATGCAATGCTCGATGGTCACCGGATAGGCCGGATCGGCGCCGCCTGCCTGCAATTGCGCAAACGCTGTGGTGTCCGCATGCCCCGACAGGGCGGCGATAAGTTTCAGCAGGTGTGCAAAATCCATGTCCGGCTCCGATGGCTGATTGACCCTGTTGGCTAGTCGCCCTGTACGGTGATCTCCGAAGCGGTTTTGGCATCGAGCCCTATGGTCAGCGTGAAAGCGCCGGCACCATCAACCCGTCTGCCTGGGTCCAATTATTCAGCGCATTGGCGGGGCGTCAACAAAAAGCGCTTCTCCCATAAACATTTAACGGTCGGAGGCAAAACTGCCCCCTCGACTCCCGCAATCCCAGGTGCCAAATTATTGCTCGGCTCCTAAACCGTCGTTGGACGGAATGAACATCGCATTCTCATGGCGCTCGGCGCGGGGATAGTGGCGATATGCCCGGCACAGGGGCTGCCTGTAGTGGCCGGCCAACAATCGAAGCGAGACACGAGATGAATGCCATCAAAATCGTTTTCCGCCTGATTTTCACGATGATCGTGCTGCTGCCCGGGGCAGCCTTGGCGCAGGATGCGCGCAGCGTCGACGTCCGCTTTCCGCGCGGCGCCTCCGGGACCACCATCAATGGCAGCGTGAGCGGCTACCAGAGCGTCAACTATCGGATCGGCGTTTCCGCCGGCCAGCGCATGAGCGTGCAACTCGATACCAGCAATGCCAGCAACTACTTCAACATCACCGGGCCCGGCGCGTCCCAGGCCCTGTTCAATAGCTCGATTTCGGGCAACAGCACGAGCGTGGTCATCCCCTCGAGCGGCAATTACGTCGTCAGCGTCTACCTGATGCGCAACGCCGCCCGGCGCAACGAAACCGCCAGCTACCAGCTCAGCCTCTATGTCGAAGGGGCGGCGGCGGCTGCACCCAGGCCGACGCCGCCCGCGCCCGATTTTGCCGACGGGCTGCAGGGTGGCCCCGACTATTGGCAGGTTCAGGGCCTGGCGGGCGGCGACACGCTCAACGTGCGGTCCGGCCCCTCCACGGGCAACGCCGTTATCGGCACCGTTCGCAACGGCGATGTGCTGCAGAATTTCGGCTGCACCATGAGTGGCAGCACGCGCTGGTGCCAGGTGCGCATGCCAAATGGCTCTCGCGGCTGGGTCGCCGGCCGCTACCTGCACGAATCCTTCGGCGCCTCACCGCGCCCCACGCCCCGGCCGACGCCGCTTCCCGTGCCGATACCATCCAGCCCGCCCGCGAACGGCGTATCGACCAGCCAGATGCCACGCTTCTGCGCCGGCGAGGCCTCCGCCGAATACGGCGTGCGCCCGCAGGACATAACCACCAATATGGCGTTCCGGAGCGGTAACCAATACGTCTCCCAAGGCTCGTTCGATAACGACAACGACAGCAGCACGTTCTTCAATTGCTGGTTCAATCTCGACGGCAGCTTCGACAGGGTGGATTGATCCACCAGGCTGCATCAAAGCCGCCGGCGCGAAATGCCGGCGGCGAGAAGCAACCAACACGTGCGGAGCCCACATCACGGCCAGTTTTCCTGCTCCTCGAACGCGGCTCGAGCGCCTCGGTGCCCATCAAGGTCATGCGGCAGGTCGATGAAATCGTCTGGCTCTTGGAGGACACGCCGCTTTTCGTCGCCGGGCGCATCAGGGCGGCCACGGAGCGTTATATCAGGGCCATCGTGCCTCCATGCTGGCCGATCTGATCCGCTGCAACGACGTGCATGAATATTCCTGGCACACGCCGGGCCATACCGGCGGCACCGCCTTTCTCAAGACCGCAGTAGGCCGCATCTTCTACGACTATTTCGCACTGGTCGGCGATGACGGTACTGCTGCTCCGCATCACCTATATGCTGGTCTTCGCCGCCGTCATCCGCCTGCGCTATACCCAGCCCGATACACCCCGCGCCTACCGTATTCCCGGCGGCGTTGCGGTGTCTGGATCGTGGGTGGCGTGGGCTTCCTCGCCACGGCCTTCGCCTTCGTGGTGGGCTGCCTCCCCACGAGCGATGCGGGCATGTCCGCCCCGGTCTACATCGCCATCATGCCCCGCGTCCCGCCCTCAGCCCGTCCCGCCGCCTGGAGCCTGTTTTCCCGCAGGTCGCAGCCGGCATTGCAACCGCGACCGAACTGAAGTGCCCGCAGCGCCGGCGCGATCCCCGCGGGTCGGTCAGGCGATAAGGGCGCGAATATGATCTATCGAACGCCTGGCCAGCACTTTCCAGTCAGACGGGTTATCGTGCTCGACCACCAAGGTCGTGGCTTTCGTGTTCCCGAAGAGCGGATAGAGCGCCTTCCAGTCGATGATGCCGTCGCCGGTGGGCACCCAGCCCTCGTCCAGTGCAGTCCCGGCCGGGGCTGTGTCCTTGAGCTGGATCGTGGTGATGCGATCGGCGTATTTCACCAATTCCTGCGCCGGATCGGCCCAGCCGCGCACCACCCAGCCGATATCGAGCTCTAGTGTCACGTCGGGGCCGGCCGCTTCCATAATGTGGTCGATCGGTCGCGTCCGGTCCTCGAGTTTCACATATTCGAAGTCATGGTTGTGCCACTCGACGCGCAGTCCCTCGGCCTTGGCGCCCTCGGCGCCCCTGCGCAGGATTTCGCCCACCGATTGCCAGAACGCGGCGGTCGGGCGTCGCTCCGCCTGTGGGACATAGGGCGGGATCAGCGTCGTAGTGCCCAGCATGTGGGCATAGTCAAAGAACCGCTTGGGCTCCTTGTCGAGACCAGTCAGGGGCATGTGGATGCCCGAAACCTTCAGGCCCACCGCGTCGGCCTGTCGCTTGAAGCCGGCGGCATCGTGCTCGTAGTTGGGCAGGAACAGTTCCACCGCGTCGTAGCCGACTTCGGCGAGGTAGGCCAATTGCCCCTCTGCGGCGAACAGGCGCGAGGAATACATCTGGAACGAAACGTCGTAGCGCGACATGGCTGGCCTCCTTAGCCGGCAAATGCGAGGGGGGCGTTTGCGGCCTTGAACGGCGCCGCATCGGCTTCGGCCAGCAGGGGAGGGCGCTGGACCGTACTGGTGATATCGACGAAGCGGCCCTCATCGGCGGAACGGATAATGCCCAAGAGGATTTCCAGCACATGGCGGGCGAATAGCCCCGATGCCCGCGGTTGGCGGCCCTTGTCGGCTGCGTCCAGCAGGTCGACCAGGCCGAGCCCGCGATAATTGCCGACCACGTTGCCCGATGGCCAGGTCCAGTTCTGGCGCCCGAAGGTGGTCTCCTCGACGTTCGAAATGTGACTTCCATCGGCATCGATGATCTGCAATTGGCCGCCGAAGAAATTGGGATCGGGCACCATCAGCGACGCCTTGGTGCCATGCAGCTCGATGGGATTGGAATGCCCATGGCCCCAATTGTCGTAGCTAACGGAGAAATGGATTTGCGCGCCCGAAGCGAATTCCAGCAACGCCTGGCTGGTGGTCGGTGTGCCGACCTTCACGACGGTCCCCTGGTTCGGTCCCGCAGCGGTGACCTCTCGCTGTTCGAAGAACTTGGACGCCAAAGCGACCACGCGCTTGACCGGCCCCAGCAGGTTCACCAGCGCCGAAATGTAGTACGGGCCCATGTCCAGCACCGGTCCGGCGCCAACCTGATAGTACGGGGATGGATTGGGGTGCCAATCCTCCATGCCGTGATTCATGAAATGGGCACTGCCGCTCTTGATCGTGCCGATGCGGCCCTCGTCGATCAGCCGCCGCGCCATCTGGTGCGCGCCGCCGAGGAAAGTGTCCGGCGCGAAGCCGATCAATAGGCCTGCCTTGTCGGCCTGCGCCAATAGAGCGTTCGCATCCTCAAGGCTCAGTGCCAGCGGCTTTTCCGAATAGGCGTGCTTGCCTGCAGCCAGGATCGCCCCCGTCACCGCCGCGTGGCTGGCGGGATTGGTCAGGTTGATCACCGCGTCGATATCCGGGCGTGCCAGCAGCGCCTCCATGCTCAACGCGTCGAGCCCGTATTCCGCGCCGCGGCGCTGCGCCGCCGCCATGTCGATATCGGCGCAGGCCACCAGCTTGATCGGCGCGAATATCTTTGCCAATCGCGCATAGGCGTCGAAAATATGCCCGCAGCCGATGACGCCCACGTTCCACTGCTTGCTCATATCTCGCTGCTCCTCGCATGGCCTTTGGCCTTGATTGAGCGATACCGGCCCGACAGCGGATTGAACACGAAGATTTGCCGTGGCGAGTCCAGCCTATGGGACAAAGCAACCGGCTTCTGCATTTGCCCCTTTGACACTAAGGCGCTTCTCTGTTGGCCTAGGCAGTGTCGTCATTTGGCCATGGCAACAATAGCAGTCCTCGAAGACTGCGCCGGCCGACGCCCCTGAGGAGGAAAGATTGGAAAAAGATAGTAAGCGCATGACGCTCGATCGCCGGCAGTTCATGCAGGCCGCCGGCGCTGGTCTTGCGGCCACGGCCGTTGCCGGCCTGCCATTCGCGGCGGTCGCGCAGGACAAGGTTGAACTGCTGCTCTGGGCCTGGACCCCCGATACCCAGGTGCAGGCCGACATGTTCACCAAGAAATACCCCAACATATCGGTCAAGGTCGAGAATGTCGGGCAGGGTGGCCCGCACTACGTCAAGCTGCGCAACGCCATCCAGGCTGGCACCGGCCTGCCCGATCTGGCGCAGATGGAATTCAACTCCATCCCCAGCTTCAAGCAGCTGGGCGTGCTCGCCGATCTGGGCGCCGCCGCCAACCCGGTCAAGGACCAGTTCATCGACTGGACCTGGAAGGCCGTCAGCGACGGCGACAAGGTTTATGGCATTCCGTGGGATAGCGGCCCGATGGGTCTGCTCTATCGCAATGACGTGTTCGAGAAGAACAAGATCGAAATCCCCGGCACCTGGGATGCCTATTCGGAAGCGTCCCTCAAGCTGGCGACCGATGCACCCGGCACCTACATGTCCAACTTCGGCGTCTCCGATGCGGGCTGGGTGGCGGCGGTATTGTGGCAGGCGGGCTGGCGTCCGTTCCACACCGAAGGCACCGATATCCAGATCAAGCTCAACGACGACATCGCCAAGAAATGGGCTGGCTATTGGCAGAAGCTGATCGATGCCAAGGCCGTCGATACCAAGCCGATGTGGACCACCGAATGGTTCGCCGCGCTCGATGACGGCGTGCATGCGTCCTGGGTTACAGCGGCCTGGGCACCGGTGCTGATGCAGAACTCGATGAAGAAGAGCGTCGGTCTATGGCGCGCCGCGCCGATGCCGCAATGGACTGCGGGCGGCACCGTCACCTCCAACTGGGGTGGCTCGACCTTCGCGGCTATGACCACCACGCCGCACCCGGAAGAAGCGGCTCTGTTCGCCACCTTCATGGGCAGCGATCCGGAAGCGGCGGCACTGTGGAACTCCAAGCAGTTCCTGTTCCCGGTGCTCAAGAGCCTGATCGACGACAAGGCCCTGATGGGCGCGCCGAACGCGTTCTACGGCGGCCAGGCGGTCAACGAGGTGTTTGTGGTGTCCGAAAACCAGGTCGATCCGAGCTTCGAGTTCGCCCCGTTCCAGGATTTCGTCAACCAGACGATGCAGGACGAAATGTCGGCTTCGATCGCCGGCACCGGCACCCTCGCCGATGCCTTCGATCGCCTGCAGGACAAGGTCGTCGCCTACGCCACGGACCAGGGCTACACGGTCTCCTGACCCCATTGATCCGGCGCGTAACCCTCCCGGGCGCGCCGGATCAACCTTCGTTTTCGTCAAGCCACGTCCAAGGATCGCTCATGCCGGATGCCGTCGCGACCAGGCGGCGCGGACGGGTCTATGTGACCAAGTCCGTTGCCCCTTACCTGTTTCTGCTGCCCTTCATGGCCTTGTTCATCGCGTTCCTCATCGCGCCGCTGTGCTATGCCTTCGGCCTCAGCCTGTTCAAGACCACCATGGTGGCTGGCACCCAGTTCGTCGGCGCCGCCAACTACCTCAAGGTGTTCACCGATCCCTCGTTCTGGGACGGGGTCGTCCTGCTATTCAAATTCGGCCTGATGCAAATCCCCATCATGCTCGGCCTGGCGCTGCTCTATGCGCTGATCCTCGACAGCGGCCGCGTCTATGGGCGCAATTTCTTCCGCATCGCGTTCTTCATTCCCTATGCGGTGCCCTCGGTCATCGCCGCGCTGCTCTGGGGCTATCTCTATGGCCCGTCCTTTGGCCCGTTCGGCCAACTGGCCGAATTTTTCCACCTGCCCAAGCCGCAATTCCTGCTCGACGGTACCATTCTGGGCTCCATCGCCAATATCGCGGTGTGGGAGTTCATGGGCTATAACCTGATCATCTATTTCGCCGCGCTGCAGGCCATTCCGCAGGACTTGGAAGAGGCCTCGTCTGTCGATGGCGCGACCGGGCTGCAATATGCCCTGCGCATCAAGCTGCCGCTGATCATGCCGACGGTGATCGTCACCATCATTTTCTCGATCATCGGCACGCTGCAATTGTTCAGCGAGCCCTATCTAATGCGCAATCTGGCGCCGGGCATCATCAACAGCCATTACACGCCCAATTTCTATGCCTACACGCTGGCCTTCACCAACCAGCAATACAACTATTCGGCCGCCGTCTCCTTCGTGCTGGGCGGGGTCGTGGCGGTGGTGTCCTATGTGTTCATGCTGCTCGCCAACCGTAGGGCCGCATAATGGCAATCGTTTCCAAGACCGCCAATTCGGCTTCGTTCCGCAACAGCCGCCGCTGGCTCACCGTCGCGCTGGCGCTGTATTTCATCTACACCTTCATCCCGATCTTCTACGTGATCGTGTCCTCCACCAAGTCCAATGCCGATCTGTTCGGCACCTTCGGGCTGTGGTTCTCGGGCGATTTCCATTTCTGGCAGAACCTGCAGGACCTGTTTACCTATCAGGATGGCATTTTCTCGCGCTGGCTGCTCAATACCATCCTTTATTCGGTGGTGTCGGGCGTGGGCGCGGCGCTGTTCGCCACCTTTGCGGGCTATGCCTTCTCCAAGTTCGAATTCGTCGGCAAAAAGCTCAGCTTCGCCCTGGTGCTGGGTGCGGTGATGATCCCGCAGACGGCGCTGGTGATCCCGATTTTCCTGCTGCTGTCCAAGGTTGGGCTGGTCAATACGCCCTGGGCCGTCATCCTGCCCTCGCTGGTGTTTCCGCCCGGCGTGTTCCTGATGAAGGTCTATGCCGATGACGCGCTCAGTAACGAGCTGATCGAGGCCGGTCGTGTCGATGGGGCCGGGGAAGTGCATATCTTCTTCAACATCGCTTTCCGCCTGCTCACGCCGGGGTTTGCGACAGTGCTGATCCTGGCCTTCGTGGCCACTTGGAACAATTACTTCCTGCCGCTGGTGCTGCTCAATTCCTCGGACAATTTTCCCGTCACCGTGGGCCTGTCGCAATGGTATGCGCTGGCAACTTCGGGCAGCGGCGGTGCGGTGCTGTTCAGCATCGTCATGGCCGGCTCGCTGGTCTCCATTGTGCCGGTGATCGCCGCCTTCCTCATCATGCAACGCTATTGGCAGGGCGGCCTTGGCGCCGGCGGGGTCAAGGCGTGATGCACACGACAATCTGGAGTCCATCATGGCGGTAATCGAACTCAAGGGCGTCGAGAAGAGCTTCGGCTCGGTCAAGGTGATCCGCGGCGTCGATCTCAAGGTCGAGCATGGCGAATTCGTCGTCTTCGTCGGCCCCTCCGGCAGCGGCAAATCCACGCTGTTGCGGCTCGTCGCCGGACTTGAGGAAACCAGCGGCGGCACGATCCTGATCGATGGGCGCGATGTCACCAATCTGGGGCCCGCCGAGCGGGAGCTGGCCATGGTGTTCCAGTCCTATGCGCTCTATCCGCACAAGACCATTCGCGGCAACATGTCGTTCGGGCTGGAGGTCGCTGGTTTCCCCAAAGACGAAATCCGCCAGCGCGTCGATGAGGTGGCGCGCCTCCTCCAGCTCTCGGATTATCTGGAACGCAAGCCGCGCGAACTCTCGGGCGGGCAGCGCCAGCGCGTCGCCATTGGCCGCGCCATCGTGCGCGAGCCGGTCGCCTTCATGTTCGACGAGCCGCTGAGCAATCTCGACGCCGGGCTGCGCGTCGATATGCGCATCGAGATCACCAAGCTGCACCAGCGCCTCGGCGCCACCATGATCTACGTCACCCACGACCAGGTTGAGGCCATGACTTTGGCCGACCGAATCGTGGTGCTCGACAAGGGCATCATCCAGCAGACCGGCTCGCCGCTCGAACTCTATGAGCACCCCGCCAACCTGTTCGTCGCCCAGTTCATCGGCTCGCCCAAGATGAATGTGCTGCCAGCGGCGTTCAAGGAGGGCAGGATTTCCATCAATGGCGGCGTGGGGATCGAGGCGGGCAAGATGACCGGCACCGACGTGGCCAATGTCGGCATCAGGCCGGACGACATCGAAATTTCGCCCGATGGCACAGGCCTGATCCACGGCAAGGTCGATGTCGTGGAGCGGCTGGGTTCGGATACGTTCGCCTATGTGGCAGTGCCCGGTGCCCATGCGGTGACGGTGCGAGCGCCGCGCGACTCCGCCGTTGCCATCGGCCAGGATGTCGGGCTGACCTTTAGGCCGGAGCGGCTGCAAATCTTCGCCGTCGATGGTACGTCGCTCCGCCTGCGCCCGGGTGTGTAGGGCGCGGAGGAATTCCCGGTCAATTTCGCGAGCGTGGCTCTGCATTTGAGACGGACGAGTTGACTTGGATGGCGTTCGGGAATCTCGTGGCTCTCAGCTGAAGTCTCTGGGAGGAGAATGATGCCGGGAACGCAGCGCAGCGGTGTCGATGCCGCCATAGACCTCATCATTGCGCTGACGCGACGGGGCGGCAGCGCCCGCAATGTCGAACTTGCCGGCGAACTCGGCATTCCGCGCGCCAGCTTTCACCGCATCGTTGGCATGCTGGCCGATCAAGGGGTACTGACCCGGATGCGGGGCCGCATTGCGATCGGCCCGGTCGCGGCGGGCCTCGCTTCCGCTTTGGCCAAGGCGGGCGATGAACAGGATCGCAGGCGCGAACGGGTGCTCGGCGAAGCGGTCCGCCCGATCGTCAATCCATACACCGTTGGTCGTGCGCGCGCGCCCGAACTCACCAGCCCGTTCATCAAGCCACCGCGCCGCCGCTTTCGCATCGCCGTTTCCAACGGCGCCATGGACAATCCCTGGCAGGTCGCGATGCTGCACAGCATCGAGTTTGCCGCCTCGCGCCTGCAGGGGGAGCTGGAATCCGTCACCGTGGTGCACGCGCATGGAGACGCCCGCAAGCAGGTCGACGACATCGAGGACCTCGCCGCCAGTGGCGTCGACGGTCTTCTGATCAGTGCAGTATCGCCGCGCGCGCTGGTCGGCGTCTCCAATCGCATGGATGCTGCCGGCCTGCCGGTGGTTTTCGTCGAGCGGGGCGGCAACGCCGACCTGGCCTGCGCCAGCTTCGTCACCTCCGACAATACCGCCATCGGGCAAATTACCGCGCAATGGCTGGCCGATACCATTGGCCGCAAGGGCACCGTGCTGATGCTGTACGGTCACGCCGATGCCGAGATGACCCAGAGCCGGCAGGCCACCGCAATGGACATTTTCGCGCGCTTCCCCGGCATCAAAGTGGTCAACACCGACGCCACCCGCTTCAACCGCGAACTGGCCTACGCGACAGCCGCCGATGCCATCGCGCGCCATGGCGAGGCCATATCGGGCGTGTGGTGCGACAGCGGGCTCAATAGCGCCGGCTCCATCCAGGCCTTCCTCGGTGCAGGGTTCGAGCCGGGACATATCCCACCCCACACAGGCGGCGACCTCAACCTGTCCTACAAGCTTGCCGTGCGCCAAAAAATCCTCATGGCCTCCATCGATTATCCACCCGCCATGGGCATACGGGCTTTCGAGGTCCTGCTCGCGGCGATCAACGGAGCGTGGGTGCCCAAGCAGATTAGCATGGCATCGCGCTTCGTCGCCTCCCGCACCTCGGCGAACAACCCCCTGCGCGCGCAGTTATGGGCCGAGGATCACGTCCGCTGGGACATGCCGGACGACCTCGTATTCGGCGCTGGCCTCGGACCCGCCTACGATCCGCGCGCCTTCCGCGTCAGTTATCCGGGCAACAGCTATAACCGGTCCGCCGCAAGCCTGGGGACTGCCACCTGATGAGCAAGGACCAGTCGGCCGGCGTGGCGACGCTCGGTCTGATTCTGTCGCGCATGGCGACGGGGGAGCCCCTGAGCGTCGGCGCCCTCGTGGCTGATGGCGGTGTGGCGCGCTCCACGGCCTTTGCGGTGGTCAAGCGCATGGTCGAGGCTGGGCTCGTCAGCAAGCAGCCTGATGGACATCTCGTCCCAGGGACCGCCGCCGGCGCTTTTGCCTATGCGGCCAGTAATCTGGCGCCCCTCCACGGCCGCGCGGCCCCGATCCTGACGTGGTTGCGCGACCAGACCAATGCGGGGGTCGAGCTGCAAGCCTGCCACGGCGCGACTTACCAGACGCTGGCCCGTTTCTCCGCATCGCCGGGGAGCGAAAAGCCCAGCGGCAAGCCGTTGCTGTTCACCGTCAGGCGAGCCGACAAGGAAGCCGCGATCCTGCGAATGTTCTGCACCGAGGCGAGCATCGAGGAGGCGACCTGCCGAACACTGGCTGCCGAGGCTGTCAGCCGGCTCGAGCACATGCTGGCCGTCGAACAGGCGTAGCGCCTTCGACCGCAATGGCTCAAATACTGGATTGGATAAACAATTTGCCGGCTTTCCAAAGCCGATGAGCGCCTTATGGTTCACTCAAAACAAGAGAGGAGACGCCATGTCCAAAACGGACCCTGAACTGCATTGGTCAAAGCCCAAGGGAATGCTCCCGAATAGCCGGTTCCCGCTGCTGGTCTACCGCGGCGCTGTCGCGGGCGGCGGTGTCGAGGCCGTGCGTACGCGCCTTCGCACCAATTCCTGGCTGAACAACTGGCAATATCCGGGCGTCTACACCTACCCCCACTTCCATTCCACGACGCATGAATGCCTCGCGGTGGCCACGGGATGGATGGAACTGGAACTGTTCGGTCGCGGCGGTATTCGCGTGCGCGTTGAAGCGGGCGACATCGTTGTCATGCCCGCCGGCGTCTCGCACATGATGGTGGGGCAGTCCGACGACATCATGATGGTCGGCGGGTATCCGGACGGGCGCGACTGGGACAACATGCAGGAGGACCACCTAACCGAGGAGAGCCGCCGCGCTGCCGCCAAGCGCATCATGATGCTGCCCATTCCGTCGCGCGATCCGGTGACCGGCGAGCCCATGCAGCAGTGGATCGATACGCCCTCATCGGTTGATGCCGAGCTCAATGACTTCCGCGACGGGCTCGACCCGGTCTGACCGGGCTCGCGCCTCCGCCCGGCGTAGCGCGCCACCAGCGTCAGCCTCTCGCTGCCGCCCAGGCCGGAATTTCTCCGGCCGGGCGCGCGCCTACGATCGCATCAGCCAGTCCCGATGCAATCACCGGGCCGAGCTTGAAGCCATGGCCCGAACAGGCGCTGAGTACCCAGCCGGCGCCGCCAATTGGCTCGACCACGAAGCGTTCATCGTCGGTGACCGTGTAGTAGCAGACCTTGGTTTCGAGCGTCTCATAGTCGCCGAATTGCGCCAGGATGCCCTCTGCGGCCGTTCGTACCGGCGCAATATCGGCGGCGGTGGCGATGCGATCGTCACCGCCCGTGCCGATACGGGTGAAGGTATGGTCGCCAATCTTCAGCCGGGTGCCGTTGCGCGGCGGCAGGATATAGGCGCCGTGGCCGCTTCCCTGGTCAACGATCACCGGCGCGTTCGCCCAGGCGTTGGCAAACGCCGCCGGTGGCTTGAGATAGAGCAGCGTCTGCCGCGACGGCACTATGCGGCCGGCCGCCGCCGGATGGAGTTCCTGCAGCCAGGCACCCGCGGCGATCACCACCACATCGGCGTCGTGGCGCACGCCATTGGCGATCAGATATCCAGCATCCGGATCGACTTGTTCCACCCGGCTATGCGGATGCAGTTCAACCAGATGCTCTTCCAGCCAGCGCGCCAGATCGGCAACGATACGACCGGCAAACAGCATGCCAGCGCCACCCGCCTCGAAGGCGCTGACAATGCCCTCCTGCCGGATCATTGGCAGGCGTTCGGCAATCTCGCCCAGGGAAAGCGCCCGATGGCTGATCTTGAGGCGGTCGAGTTCCTCGGCAGCCGCCCCGTGCCAATCCACATCCGTGCGGGCGATATAGGCCATGCCCGTGGGCAGGTAGTGCGTGACGCCGAGATCGGCCCACAGCCGGTCATAGGCCGCAAAGGCATGGGGCATCAAATCGCCATAGCCCGTCAGGCTGCCATAGGTGTGGCGGGTGATGCGGTGGTCATCGACCGAAGACGAAACCGGATTGGGTATCGCCCCCTGATCGAACAGCGATACCGCCACGCCGCGCTTGTTCAGCGCCCAAGCCAGCGACAACCCGGCGATCCCCGCCCCGACAATTGCAACTTTCATATTCGTTTCCCGTCCAAATGCTCTCAAACGAGAACGAAACCGCCCGCAGCGACACATCCTTAGCCGTGCATTCCTTCCGCGTCAGCGGGAGGGAAAAACTCTGCCTAATAATGATGCAGTGAGGCAGCGGCCATTGTCTATAGTTTTAGTAGTATATAGATTTTGCCGTGTCGAGTTGCCTTTTGGCATGGATCGGAAGCCCACATGAGCTATGCCCTGAGTGTTCTGGACAAGAGCCCAATCGTCCGCGGCGAAGCCGCCAATGCTGCATTGCAGCGCACCGTCGCCCTGGCGCAACGCGCCGAAGCGCTGGGCTTCCATCGCTTCTGGGTTGCAGAGCATCACAACACGCCTGATCTGGCGAGTTCCTCGCCCGAGGTACTGATCGCGTTTCTTGCGGCGCACACCAAACATATCCGCATCGGCTCCGGCGGCGTGATGCTGCAGCATTACAGCCCCTACAAGGTCGCGGAGAATTTCAACCTGTTGGCGTCGCTGGCGCCCGGTCGGATCGATATCGGCATCGGCAAGGCGCCCGGCGGGCTGCCGCTTTCGACGCGGGCATTGCAGGGCGCTCAGGACCCAGCGAAAAAGCCGGCTGTTGCCCAACAGCTTTCGGAGCTAAACGCCTATCTGGCGGAGGACGCCGTCGGCCGCACCGAAGGCCTGGACGCCACGCCGCGCCCAGCCACGAGCGCCGAGCGCCACCTGCTGGGCGCCAGCGTCGAAAGCGCCAAACTGGCGGCTGAACTCGGCTGGAACTTCGTCTTCGCCCGTCACCTCAATGGCGACGACGCGACGCTGACCGCAGCCGTCGATGCTTTCCGCAGCGCCACGGGCAGGGCGCCCATCGTCGCCGTGGCCGCGATCATTGCCGAAAATGGCGACGACGCCCGCAGCCAGGCCGAAGTTTTCACGCCCTTCAAACTGCATATTCCCGGCGCGCAAAGCGTCACCGTCGGCAGCGAGGCGCAGGCCGCCGAATATGCGCGGCAGGCCGGCGTCACCGAATACACGGTGGAGCGCAAGCCCTCGAGCGTCCTGGCAGGATCGGCCCATGACGTGCTGGACGCGCTGGATGACCTCGCCGGCCGCCATGCCATCACCGAATTCATCATCGATTTCGCCAATGCGGGCGCCACGCGTCTCACCGCATTGGATCTGCTGGCCGAAGCGCAAGCGCGACCTTCGGCTCGTGGCCTCGGCCTAACTCATTTCAGGAGACAATCATGAGCAAGCGCATTCCGTTCGGCATCATGCTGCAGGGCCCCGGCGGCCATATGAACGCCTGGAAGCATGAGAGCGTCCCAGCCGACGCCAGCGTCAATTTCGATTACTACGTGCGTACCGCCAAGCAGGCCGAGGCCGCCGGCATCGCCTTCGCCTTCATCGCCGATGGGCTCTACATCAACGAACAATCCATTCCGCATTTCCTCAACCGCTTCGAGCCCATCGCCATCCTCGCGGCGCTGGCGGCGGCGACCGACAAGATCGGCCTCGTCGGCACGCTCTCGACCTCCTACAGCGACCCCTTCACCGTAGCCCGGCAGTTCGCCTCCATCGATCTGATCAGCAAGGGCCGCGCCGGCTGGAACGCCGTGACCTCGCCGCTGGAAGGTTCGGCCAAGAACTACGGCCGCGACAAGCACCCCGACCACGCCCTGCGCTATGAGATCGCTGGCGAACACATCGAAATCGTCAAGGGTCTCTGGGACAGCTGGGACGATGACGCCTTCATCCGCGATCGCGAGACCGGCCAATTTGCCGATTTCTCCAAGCTGCATCGCGTCAACTTCAAGGGCAAGTTCCACTCGGCCGAGGGCCCGCTCAATATCCAGCGCAGCCAGCAGGGCCAGACCGTGCTGTTCCAGGCCGGCGGTTCCGACGATGGCATCACACTGGGCGGCCGGCACGCCGACGCGATCTTTGCCGGTGCGGCCTCGCTGGAAGAAAACCGCGAGCTGGCATCCAAGCTCAAGCAAAGCGCCATCGCCCATGGTCGCGGCGCCGATGCGATCAAGATTTTCCCCGGCATCGGACCCATCGTCGGTTCCACCGAGGAAGAGGCGCAGCGCAAATACGCTGCCATCCGCGATCTCGTGACCGTGCGCGAAGCGCTGCTCTATCTCGGCCGCTTCTTCGATCACCACGATTTCACGCAATACGACCGGGATGCGCCGTTCCCCGAACTAGGCGACATCGGCAAGAATAATTTCCGCTCCGGCACCGACCGCATCAAGCGCATCGCCAAGGAGAAAAACCAGTCCCTGCGCGAAGTGGCGCTGGAATCGGCAACCCCGCGCAGCAATTTTGTCGGCACGCCCGAACGGATCGCCGACGAGATCGAAGCCTGGGTCGATGGCGGCGCGGCCGACGGCTTCGTGCTAGGTTTCCCGGTGATCACCGAGGGGCTCAACGATTTTGAGCAACATGTGCTCCCCGTCCTCGAAGCGCGTGGCCGCCACACGCGCGACCAGATCGGCAGCACGCTGCGCGACCATCTCGAACTGCCCTTCCGCCAGAGCCGTTATACGCTGGGCGACGAGAAAGCGGTCGGCTGATGACGGTTCAAGGCCCCTTGGCGATCGATCCCGTCGCCACGGCGATCGCCGGCTTTGCCGACGAATTCGTCGCCCTGCGGCGCAAGCTGCATGGCGCACCGGAGCTAGCCTATAACGAGCACAAGACCAGTGCCCTGGTCGCCGACTATCTCGAATCCTGGGGCTACGAAGTCGCGCGCAACGTCGGCAAGACCGGCGTTGTCGGCACGCTCAAGGTTGGTCCCGGCGAGCGCTCCGTTGGCATTCGCGCCGATATGGATGCCCTGCCGATCCTCGAAGCCACCGGCCTCGATTATGCCAGCCAAACCCCCGGTGTCATGCATGCCTGCGGCCATGATGGGCATACATCCATCCTGCTCGCCGCCGCGCGGCAATTGGCCGAAACGCGCAACTTCTCCGGCACGCTGCGGGTCATCTTCCAGCCAGCCGAGGAAAACGGCGGCGGCGCCCGCACCATGATTGCCGATGGCCTCTTCGAACGCTTTCCAGTAGACGCCGTCTTCGGCCTGCACAACTGGCCCGGTGTGCCAGCCGGACAATTCGGCTTCTTGCCCGGCCCGGCCATGGCCTCGGTCGATCTCGTGATCATCAAGGTCATCGGCAAGGGCGGGCATGGCGCCAAGCCACAGCAGACCGTCGATCCGGTCGTCGCCAGCGCATCGCTGGTGATGGCGCTGCAAACCGTGGTGTCGCGCTCGGTCGATCCGCTGGAGATGGCAGTGGTCACCGTCGGCTCGATCCATGGCGGCATCGCCCCCAATGTCATCCCCGACAGCGTCGAGCTTCAGATCACCGTGCGCACCTTCAACGGCGCCGTGCGCGAACAGATCAAGGCGCGCATCATTGCGCTGGCGGACGCTCATGCGCAAAGTTTCGGCGCCCGGGCGGAGGTGAACTATCCGCGCGGCTATCCGGTGCTGGTCAACGACGCGGCGCAGACCGAGTTTGCCCGCCAGGTCGCCATCCGCCACTTCGGCGAGCAACGCATCCACGCTGAACTGCGCCCGATTACCGCCAGCGAGGACTTTGCCTTCATGCTGGAAAAGCTGCCGGGCGCCTATCTCTTCGTCGGCAATGGCGATAGTGCGGACCTGCACAGCCCGAACTACGATTTCAACGACACCATCCTGCCCGATGCCGCCCGCTATTGGGTGCGGTTGGCACAGGATTATCTGTCGGCCAATTCAATCGATCACAATGCCGGGGAGACCCTTTAGCATGAGCGACCAGTTCCACTACACCACCCCGCACGACCCGCTGTCGCAGCCGCTGATCGAGCAACTGACCCACGAATACCAAAGCCGCTACGGCGACTATTTCGGCGAGTCCGCCGGCACCGAAATGAGCCGCTATCCGGCCGAACTGTTCGCCCAGCCCGATGGCGCCTTCCTGCTGCTGCTGCGCGATGGGCAAGCGATCGCCGGCGGCGCGTTCAAGCGCTATGACGAGGCCACGGCCGAGTTCAAGCGGGTCTGGACCCATTCCGATTTCCGCCGCCAGGGCCTCGCCAAGCGCGTCCTGGTCCAGCTGGAAGCGCAGGCCGCCCGCCAGGGCTACAGCCGGATTTACCTGACCACCGGCTTCCGCCAGCCCGAGGCCTCAGGCCTCTATCTCAGCACCGGCTACACCGCCCTGTTCGACGTCAATGTCGATCCCGAAGTCTATGGCTCGCTGCCATTCGAGAAGGATATTTCGGCGCTGGCGCTCCAAATCCAGCCGCAGCACGAACGGGTCGCCGCTTCGCGCTGAACGCGCAAATTATTCTCCGCCGGCCGCAAGGACGCAACGCGGCCGCATTGCCCCGGGCGTCCTGTAACTTTAATGTCTACAAATCTTATATACTAAAGCGCGTTTGCGCCGCCACATCAGGATTTCCGCCATGGCTTCGACCACCGATATCGGACTTGAGCAGGACAGCGCACAACCGGCTTCCTCACGCGATTATGCGCGCTATCGTATCATTCCGGCGCGTCATCCGTGGCGCATCGTCGGCACCGTTGTGGCAGCCTTTGTCATCCTGGTCTCGCTGCATTCCACCTTCACCAATCCCCGTTGGGGTTGGGATGTGTTTGCCAAATTCTTCTTCTCCGAGCCGGTCCTGGTCGGACTTGGCCGTACGCTGTTGCTGACGCTGCTCGCCTCGGTATTGGGCTTCCTGATCGGCGGGCTGCTCGCCTTCGCCCGGGTCTCCAAGTCGCCTCTGCTGTCGGGGCTGTCCTGGGGCTATATCTGGCTGCTGCGCTCCATCCCGCTGATCGTGCTGCTGCTGGTGCTGAACAATCTGGGTTATCTCTATGAGAGCGTGAACCTGGGCGTTCCCTTCACCAATATCCTGTTCGCCCAGTTCAAAACCGTCGACATCCTCAGCCCGTTTTCAGTGGCAGTGATCGGCCTCAGCCTCAACCAAGCCGCCTTCTCCGCCGAAATCATCCGCGGCGGCATCCTGTCGGTCGATCAGGGCCAGCACGAGGCCGCGGCCGCGCTCGGCCTGTCGCGCCGCCGGCAGGCGCTCAATATCGTGCTGCCGCAGGCGATGCGCGCCATCCTGCCCAGCGGTTTCAACGAGATCATCGGCCTGGCCAAGGCGACGTCGATTGTCTACGTGCTGGCGCTGCCGGAGTTATTCTACACCGTCCAGGTCATCTACAAGCGCAACCTCGAAGTCATCCCGCTGCTGATGGTCGCGACGGTCTGGTACCTGATCATCATGATCATCCTGTCACTGGTGCAAGCCGTGGTCGAGCGCTACTACGCTCGTGGCACCCGGCGCGAGACGCCCTCCAATATCATCGATCTGGCGCTGGCCTATCTGCGCCCGAGTGCGCCAAAGCCCGCCGTGGTCAGCGCCGCGCCGATCACTGCCACCAAAGCACCAGCGCGGCCCTTCATTGCCCCGCGCACCGATATCGTCCGCGGCCGCGTGGGACATGTCGAAATCCATGCGGTATCCAAGAGCTTCGGCAGCAACAAGGTGCTCGACGCCGTCAATCTCGACATCCGCCCCGGCGAGGTCACCGCCATTCTCGGGCCGTCGGGTGCCGGAAAATCCACCCTGCTGCGCACCATCAATCATCTGGAGCGCGCCGATGCCGGTGTCGTCACCATCGATGGCGAACTGATCGGCTATAAGCGGCAGGACAATGCCCTGCAGGAGCTCAAGGAACCGGCGATCCGCCTCCGCCGCGCGTCTGTCGGCATGGTGTTCCAGAACTTCAACCTGTTCCCCCACCTGACGGCGCTGGAAAATATCATCGAAGCGCCGGTGGCCGTGCAGGGCGTGCCGCGCGACGAGGCCATCGCCCAGGCCCGCGACCTCCTCGCTCGCGTCGGCCTTGCCGAAAAGGCCGATGCCTATCCGCGCCATCTCTCGGGCGGTCAGCAACAGCGCGTCGCCATCGCCCGCGCTCTGGCGCTTAAGCCGAAGGTGCTGCTGTTCGATGAGCCAACCTCGGCGCTAGACCCCGAACTGGTCGGCGAAGTGCTCGACGTGATCAAGGAACTCGCCACCTTGGGCACCACCATGATCATCGTGACCCACGAAGTCGGTTTCGCCCGCGAAGTCGCCGACAAGGTGGTGTTTATGGAAGCGGGCAGGGTGCTCGAAGTGGGCGCCCCCGCCCAGGTGTTCAACGCCCCCAACCACCCGCGCACCGCCGAGTTCCTCGCCAAGGTGCTCTGACCCGATCCACTTTCCGGCCCGCCGCCGCCCGCGTGGACGGTGCACGCCACCGGCTTGCCCAAAGCTTCCGCCAGCGCCAACGAGGGCAGCGCCGGCGCCTCCTCGCCCTCTTGAACAGATGAGCTAACCATGACCCATAGAGCCAAACTGCCATTCATCGCTGCCGGTCTGCTGCTTGCCACGCTCGCCGGAACCACCCTGCATGCCCAGGAATTCGACCTCAGCCCCGCACAGGCCGGCCGCGTCCACGCCCAGCCCAATCCCGAGGCGATCGCGCTGCTGTCGCCCGATTTCCAGTGGGCCAAGCCCGACACGCTCACCGTCGCCGTCTCGGTCGGCGAGCCGCCGCTGGCCGCTTTTGCCGACGACTCTACCACCATCATCGGCGCCGATCCCGATGTCGCGCTGCTGATTGGCGAGGCCCTCGGCAAAAAGGTCGAGCTGGTCTCCGTCGCCTGGGCCGATTGGCCGCTGGGCGTGGTGTCCGGCAAGTATGACGCCGTCATCTCCAACGTCACCGTGACCGAGGAGCGCAAGGAGCGGCTGGATTTCTCCACCTACCGCAAGGACGTACTCGGCTGGTATGTGAAGTCCGACAGCCCGATTACGCAGATCAAGGAGCCCAAGGATATCGCGGGCCTCAAGGTCATCACCGGCGCCGGCACCAACCAGGAAAAAATCCTGCTCGAATGGGATCGCCAGAACGTGGCCGCAGGCCTCGCGCCGGTCGAGGTGCAGTATTATGACGACTCCGCCGCCGCGCAACTGGCCATCCAGTCGGGCCGCGCCGATGCCCAGTTCAATCCGAACTCAAGCCTGGCCTACGCTTCCGCCGTCAATGGCGGCACCAAGTTGGTCGGCACGCTCAGCGGCGGCTGGCCCGTCAATGCCGATATCGCGGTGACCACCCGCAAGGACGCCGGTATCGCTGCCGCGATTACCGCAGCGATCAACGGCCTGATCAAGGACGGCACCTATGGCGAGGCGCTGAAGCGCTGGAACCTGTCGGCCGAGTCCATCGATGTTTCGGCCACCAATCCCCCCGGCCTGCCCCGGACCTGACCGCATCACCGGCGCGGCGGCCTGTGGCTGCCGCGCCGACCATCCGATCTCAGATTTCCGCCAACCCAAAAACTGAAAGCCTCCTTATGGCCCGCGATACCCTCTTTCTGCTGCAGCCCGGCTTTGCCGATCCCAAGCGCCCCGATGGCCCCTTCATCTGTCCGCATTGCAACCAGATCGAGGGATTCCTGGCCAGCTTCCCCGAACTGGCAAAAGGCATCGACGTGCATCGCCTGCCATTCCCGCGGCCGCGCCAGCCGGTGATTGATCTGGTGGGCGAGGATAACCAGGGCCTGCCGCTGCTGGTGCTTGCCGGCACTGCGCCGGATGACGCCAAAGCCCATGGCGAGGTCCGCTTCGTTTCCGAAACCCGGCGCATTCTCGAGCTATTGTCCGAGCGGCACGGCTTTCCCAAACTGCATAGCTAACCAGCGCTCCGCCTTCGGGAAACCACGAGCGGCGGCAGCGATCAGTAAGCTATCGCACCTTGCCCATGTCCGGCAGGAACACGGTCAGCAATCCGGCCAGCGGCAGGAATGAGCACAACCAGAACACATGTTCGATGCTGGTGAAATCGGCGACTGCCCCCAGGGCGGCCGCCGCAATGCCGCCGGCCCCGAAGGCAAAGCCGAAGAAAATGCCGGCAATCAGGCCAATCCGGCCCGGCATCAATTCCTGCGCGAACACGACGATCGCCGAAAAGGCCGATGAGAAGATCAGGCCGATGATGATGGTGAGGATCACCGTCCAGGTCAGGTCCGCATAGGGCAGGGCAAGCGTGAATGGCAGCACGCCCAGGATCGAGAACCAGATCACGAACTTTGCCCCGAAGCGGTCCCCGATCGGTCCGCCCATGAACACGCCAAGCGCCGAGGCGCCGAGATAGACGAACAGCAGCAATTGCGCGTCCTGCACGCCGACTTGGAATTTGTCGATCAGGAAGAATGTGTAGTAGCTGGAAAGGCTTGCCATATAGGCATTCTTGGTCAGCGTCAGGACGGTGAGCACGATCAACGCGATCATGGTCGTGCGCCGGCTGAAGATCAGCGCCTTGCTGGCAGGGGCTTTGCCGGCATTGTTCCGCTGGTGCTCCGCATACCAGTTCCCCACCCGCCACAAAATGAAAATGCCCACCAGTGAGCCCACCGCAAACAGGCTGACGCTCCATTGCCCGCGCGGCAGCACGATAAACGCGGCCAGCAGCGGCCCGATGGCCGAGCCCGCATTGCCGCCAACCTGGAACATCGATTGCGCCAGACCATGCCGGCCGCCCGACGCCAGCCGCGCCACGCGGCTTGACTCAGGATGGAAGATCGCCGACCCCAGCCCTACGAATGCAGCGCCGATCAGCAACAGCCAATAGGTCTGCGCCATGCCAAGAACGATCAGCCCCACCAGGCTCGCCGCCATGCCCACCGGCAGCGAATATGGCAGCGGACGCTTGTCGGTATACATGCCGATCGCCGGTTGCAGCAGCGACGCCACGCACTGGAAGGTCAGCGTCAACAGCCCAATCTGCACATAGTCCAGCTGATAATTGGTTTTGAGCAACGGATAGATGGCCGACAGCATCGATTGCATCACATCATTGATGAGATGGCAGACGCTCACCGCAACGATGATCGAGAGTGTGGTCTTGCCGGCAGCATGGCTGGCCGGCGCGCTGGCTGTGAGGCTCAATTGGTAGGGTCCAAACGATACGGCATCAAATTGGCCCGTTCGTAACATGTCAGGCGCCGCCTGTCGTTATCGCTTATGCCAAAAACGACCAGATCGATCGATGGGGGCGCCAAGTGGGAGTGCAGTCAGCCCTAAAAGCTCCCGATGATCCGCAGGATGGAGAAGGACCCCGCCGCCCCGTCAAGCTGCCGGCATTTTCCCTCGAGGCCACCAGTGTGACCAACGAGCGCTTCGCCGCTTTCATTGACGCCACCGGCTATGTGACCGAGGCGGAGCGCTTCGGCTGGTCGCCGGTGTTCCGGCTGCTGCTCCAGAATGGTGACGACCTTGCCCCGCCGCGGGCAATGTCTGGGAATGGACGGCCGCTCCGTTCAGGATCCGCTCGCTTTCGCGTCAGGCTCAGGCGCGCAACGACAATGCGGCCAGCACGCAGGAAAAGGTGCTCAAGGGGGGCCCCTTCCTCTGCCATATCAGCTATTGCTATTGCTATCGCATCGCCGCCCGTTCTGCATTGACCGCCGAGTCCTCGGCCAGCAATACCGGTTTACGCATTGCCTATGACACGTGAAGGTGTCCGGCCGCTCCAGATCGGTCGGACCGGACCATGACTGAAGATAAAGACCGCGACCGTCGCGTTTCCTCGAGCATGCATGCCGCCTTGGTGCAGCTCGGGGCGGCCATCGCTCGGATCGCAGGCTGGTGGCGCGTGCATGTGCAGGACGTGGGCATTCCCGCCCGCCTGCGCAGCATGGTGCGCCGGCGTGAGGCTTGGCTGGCGCTGCTCGGCGGGCTGGTCGGCGCGCTGGCCGGGCTGATGGTTACGGCGCTGCACGAAACGGCCTATCTGATCCAAACGCTACTCTATCAATTGCCGCCAGAGCAGAGGTTGAGCGGACTGGGGACATTGCCATCCGATCAGGCGCTGATCCCGGCCATCGGCGGGATCGTGCTGGGCGTGCTCATGCTGGCATTGCGCAATCGGCGCTCGCGCTATGTCGATCTTGTGGAGGGCAACGCGCTGCATGGGGGCAAGCTCTCCATGGTGGACAGCCTGATCATCACTTTGCAGACCGTTATCTCCAACGGTTTTGGCGCGTCGGTCGGGCTGGAGGCCGCCTATACGCAAATGGGGGGCGGCGTCGCGTCCAAGCTCGGCGATCTTTTTCACGTCCGCCGCGCCGATCTGCGACGGCTGGTGGGATGCGGGGCAGCCGGCGCCATCGCCGCGGCATTTGGCGCACCATTGACGGGGGCCTTCTATGCCTTCGAGCTGATCATCGGCACATATTCCATTGCGACCCTGGCCCCAGTCGTCGCCGCCTCCATCGCCGCGGTGCTGGTGACGGGTCTGTTCGGCCATGGCGAGCCCATCGTCACCGTCAGCCACGCGGTGGCCATCACCTTGCCGCAGGTTCTGCTGATCCTGCTCTGCGGTCTCGTGACCGGGGGCCTCGGGATTGTGCTCATGAGGCTTGTGGGGCGGGTCGAGGCGGCTTTCGTGGCGCTGCGTGTGCCGGTCTGGCTGCGACCGGCGATTGGCGGAGTGCTGCTGGGCGGGTTGGCGCTCATTTCGCCCATGGTGCTGTCGGCGGGCCACGGAGCGCTGGAACGCGTCTTTGCCTCCAGCCCGATGCCGATCTGGCTGGCGCTGTTCATCATCCTGCTCAAGATCATGGCTTCGGCCATATCGCTGGGCTCGGGCTTTCGCGGCGGGCTGTTCTTCGCATCGCTGTTTCTCGGCGCGATGATGGGGCAGGTGTTCTTTTCGCTGATGCAATGGGTAAGCCCGGACATCTTCCCCGATCCGAGCATACCCATGCTTGTCGGCATGGCGGGCCTAGCCGCTGCGGTGGTCGGCGGACCATTGACCATGGCGTTCCTGGCACTGGAAATTTCGGGCAGCCTGCCATTGACCATCGCGGTGCTGGCCGCCGCGGTTGCATCCTCGATGCTGGTGCGGGAAACCTTCGGCTACTCGTTTACCACCTGGCGCTTTCATCTGCGTGGCGAAACCATCCGCAGCGCCCATGACGTTGGCTGGCTGCGCAACCTCACGGTGGGCAAGATGATGCGGCGTGACGTGAAATCGGTGACATCGGGAACGACGATCAAGGAGTTCAGACGGCTCTATCCGCTGGGTTCGGCCACGCGCGTCATCGGCACACACGCCGGTGAGCGCTATGCCGGGATGATCGAGGTCGCGGATGCCTATGCGGAGGCCATTTCCGATGACGGCACGCCGATCGACAGTCTGTTCAAGCTGCCGAACGTCATGCTGCATCCGGCCATGGGCGCAAATGACGCCGCCCGCGTTTTCGAGCAATCCAACGCCGAGGCCCTCGTCGTCGTGACCAATCTGGCCGATCCGAAATTGCTGGGCACCCTGACCGAGGCCCACCTTATGCGTCGCTATGCCGAGGAGTTGGAAAAGGCGCGTGTAGACCTGGCGGGGACATAGTCACCGCCTAAGGAGTGCTCAGCGGCTGCGCCGGCAAGGGGCAAACTGACAATGTCTACCGCCAGTGGAGCGATCGCAACAACGCGGAGTCAAACAGCGGTCGGAAATCGGGCAGGCCTCTGGCGGGGAAAGTCAACGATGGCTCATCCAGGGCAATGTCGATCATGCCTCCCGCAGCGAGTTGGGCTAGCCCAACGCCAGTAAGTTCTGAAAAAGCAGCCGCGGCCACTGTCCGGCCAGTCGCATTGGACAGCATCTGGCAGAAATAGCGGCTTTGCGAGAGCCCGCCGTCGATCGAGATTTGGTCACCGACGGGGGTTTGGGCATCCAGCGCGGCAATGACGTCGGCGGTAAGGAAAGCCAATCCCTCCAGCAATGCCTGGCATAAGTCGCGCTTGTCGGTGTCCGCCGTCATGCCGATGAACAGGCTGCCCGCGCTGCGGTCCCAATGGGGGCAGGCCAGACCCGATAGGGCCGGTACACAGGCGAGCCCCCGGCTTATGGCCGGCGGGCGGTCAAATTCGTCCAGCTCGCCGAAATCCTCGAACAGCCCAAGGCGCTGCGCCCATTCCAGCGCTGATCCGGCATCGTACACCCCGCCATCGGCGGCTCGAACTATCCCGCCCAGACCCGACCAGCCAATCGTGGGCAAAATGCCAAGCTCGGGCGCCCGCACCAGCGTGTCTCCGGTGACCACAAGCGCAAAGGCCCCGGTGCCGAACGTCACCTTGGCGTCGCCCGGCCTGCGGCAACCATGGCCATAAAGAGCCGCCTGCTGATCGACCACGCTGGCCCGAACGGGCACGCCGTCAATCGTCCCGAAATCGCCCATGGTCGGCACGATGGTGGGTAGCGTCTCCACGGGAACGCCGTGCAAGGCGCAGAGCTCTGCATCCCATTCAAGGCTCGCGATATTCATCAGCCCCGTGCGCGAGGCCGTGGTCACGTCGGTCACGCAGTGTCCGGTGAGGTTATGCAGAAAGTAGGCATCGGTGGTGCCAAGGCGCAGTTGACCACTCCGATGAGCTTCAGCAACGGTCGCGTTGTTTTGCAGCAGCCAGCCCAGCTTGGACGCGGAAAAATAGGCATCCGCGGGCAGGCCGGATAGCGCCAGCATCCGGTCCAGTTGCGCGGCCGGCAAAGCCGCCAGGGCATTGGCGGTGCGCATGTCCTGCCAGACGATGACCGGTGACAGCGGCTCGCCGGTGGTCGCGTGCCAGGCGAGGCAACTCTCGCCCTGATTGGCGATGCCGATCGCATCCACCGCACCCGCTTCGATCAGACACGCGCGGATATCGGCCAGCAATTCGGCCGGCTTGTGCTCCACCCAACCGGGATTGGGATAGCTCTGCCGGTGCCGCCGGCGGCCCATGACGATGGGCGCGCAACCGGTCTCGACCAGCAGGGATCGCGTCGACGTGGTGCCTTGATCGATAGCCGCAATCCTCACGGCAGGCTCCTGCGTGTCCGCTTGGCCAACTCCTGCGGCCGTTCAGTCATCGCTGACCTCCGCCACGATCATCTCCACTCCGGCCTCTCGCAAGCTTGCGGACAGTTCAGCGCCGGGCGCCGCATTGCTGACCAGTCGGTTGATCTTGCCGAGCGGCGCTATGGGAAACAGCGCATGCTGCTCGAACTTGCTGTCATCGGCCAGCACGGTGACCACGCGGGCCTGGCGCAGCATGGCCCGGGCAATCTGCGCTTCTTCAAGATTGAAATCCTGTAGGCCCGTCTCGTTGACGGCGCCCACCGTCAACACGGCATGCGCGGCATGAAACGTGCCGATCTGGTCAACGGCAAGCGAGCCCAGCGTTTCGGACGCATCCTCGCTGAACGCCCCACCGAGCAGATAGACCGCATGCCCGTTTCCCGCGCGGCCCATGATCTGGGCGATACCAAGCGAATTGGTGATCACCGTCAGCTCGTGCCGCCGCGCCAGTTCCTCCGCAAAAGCCAGGGTCGTGGTCCCCGTATCGACGAACAGCGTATCACCCGGCGAGAAGAGCTCGGCCGCCCGCCGGGCTATGGCGCGCTTTTCCGCGGCACGTTCGCCCATGCGCACCGCAAAGGCGCCTTCCCCCTGCAGTTCGGGGAGCGTGGCACCGCCATGCACCTTTCGCAGGAGGCGGCGGCCCGCCAATTCGGTCAGGTCGCGGCGGATCGTTTCGCGCGAAATATCCAGGCTTTCCGCGAGTTCATCCACGCTCACGCTGCGCCGCGCGCGAACGAGATCCACAATCCGCTCTCGTCTGTCCTCAGGCCGCACTGAACTCTCCATTTGACAATTCGGTCATCAGAACTTACCGAATAGTCATTCTTGTTGTGGAAGTGAACGTGGCAGACCCGGCAGCAAAATGCAATTCCTACGATGTCGCCGTTATTGGCGGCGGCGTAGTCGGATGCGCGGTGGCGCGCCGCCTGACGCTGGACGGGGCTCGCGTTGTTCTCGTCGAGAAGGGGGGCGACATTCTATCGGGCGCCAGCAAGGCCAACAGCGCGCTGCTGCATACCGGCTTCGATGCTCCCCGTGGCAGCCTCGAACTCGCCTGCATGCAGCAGGGTTATGCCGAATATCTCGCCATTCGTGCCGAACTGAACCTGCCTCTGCTTGAAACTGGCGGCATGGTCATTGCCTGGACGCAGGAACAGCAAGCCAAGCTGCCGTCCATTCTGGCGCAGGCGCATGTGAATGGCGTTGCCGATGCCCGCCTGATCGATGCGGACGCTATCCATGCCCGTGAGCCAGCGCTCGACAGGCGAGCGTTAAGCGCCGTGCTGGTCCCCGGCGAGCATGTCATCGACCCCTGGAGCGCGCCGCTCGCCTATCTCACACAGGCGGTGGCCAATGGCGCCGACTTCCGGCGCCGCACTGAAGTCATCGGCGGCCGCTTCGCAAACGGCGCCTGGTCCCTCGACACCACCACAGGTCCGATAGCCGCACGCTACGTGGTCAATTGTGCCGGCCTGTTCGGCGACCGGCTGGAAGCGGCGCTGTTGGGCGATGCCAGCTTCACCATCAAGCCGCGCAAGGGTCAGTTTCTGGTCTTCGACAAGATGGCGGCGCGCATGCTGCGAACCATCATCCTGCCGGTGCCCACCGAACGCACCAAGGGCGTGGTGCTGGCCCGCACCGCATTCGGCAATGTGCTGGTCGGTCCCACCGCCGAGGAGCAGGACGATCGGGAACACGCCACAGTCGAGCAGGACACGCTGGAAGGCCTGCGCCAGGCTGCCATCGCCATGGTGCCGGCCCTGGCCGACGTGCAGGTCAACGCCGTCTATGCCGGACTGCGCCCCGCCAGCGAGCAAAAACACTACCGCACTCGCCGTGACGATGAGCGCAATTTCCTGAGCCTGGGCGGGATTCGTTCCACCGGGCTCACCGCCGCGCTGGGCCTCGCTCAATATGCCCGCGGCCAGCTCGCTCAGATGGGACTCGACGCGGTGCCACTTGCGGCGCCTGCCATCACACCCGTTCCCAACATCTCCGAAATGGCGCCGCGCGACTGGCAGGCCGATGGGCATGGCGCCATGGTCTGCCACTGCGAACTGGTGACCGAACGAGAAATCGTCGCCGCCTTTGCCACGCCGGTTCCCCCCGGCGAGCTGGGCGGTCTGAAGCGGCGCACCCGCGCCTGCATGGGCCGCTGCCAAGGCTTTTATTGCAGCGCCCAGGTGGCACGCCTCAGCGAAGGTCATCTGACCCCGGCCATGGCGGTGGCATCATGAGCACCGCCAGGCACGTCGATGTCGCCATCGTGGGTGGCGGCCCGGCCGGGCTGGGTGCCGCGATGGCCCTGCGCCGCGCGGGCATCGAAAGTGTCGTGGTCATCGAACGCGAGGCCGAAGCCGGCGGCGTACCACGTCATTGCGGCCATCCCGCCTTCGGGGTCCGTGAATTCGGCAGGCCGATGAGCGGGCCCCGCTACGCCCGTGCCCTGGTCGGCAAGGCCCGCGCGGCTGGCGTCGAAATATTGACCCGCCATTCGGTGGTGGCGCTCGAGCCCGAAGGTCGCTTGCTCATCGCCAATCCCGACGGCGCGCTGACCGTCACCGCCCGCCGCGTCATCCTCGCCACCGGCGCCCGCGAAAGCACGCGCGCCGCGCGCCTCGTCAGTGGCGATCGCCCATTGGGCGTGGTCAATACCGGGGCTTTGCAGGCCTATCTCTACCTGCAGGGACTGACGCCGTTTCGCCGCCCGGTCATCGTCGGCACCGAATTGGTTAGCCTCTCGGCAATCTGGACCTGTCTCGCCCACGGCATCCGGCCTCAGGCGGTGATTGCCGAGGGCGACCGTGCCGTGGCGCGCTGGCCGATGGGCCTGTTCCCGCATCTACTCGGCATTCCGGTGCACTACAATACGCAGGTCGAGGCCATCACCGGCACCGGCCGTGTCGATGGCGTCCGCGTCTCGCGCAACGGCCGGCCCTCGATCGAGATCGCCTGCGACGGCGTACTGCTGACCGGCCATTTCGTGCCCGAGGCCAGCCTGATGCGATCCGCTCATATCGCGGTGGATCGCAACAGCGGCGGCCCGGCGGTTGACCAATTCCATCGCTGCTCCGACCCCAGCTATTTCGCGACCGGCAACCTGCTGCGCGGCATCGAAACCGCCGGCTGGTGCCATCGCGAGGGCCTGGCCTTGGGCAGGCGCGTCGCGGCCGACCTTTCCGCCACTCCCGCACTGGCCGCGACCATCCCGATTACCGTCGCCCCGCAGCTCAAATATGCAGTGCCGCAGCGCCTCGCCCCTGGCATCTCCGGCAATGCGCCGGCCCTGCAGTTGCGGCTTTCCGAGCCGTTCTCCGGCGAACTCGTGGTGACCAGCGGCAGCCGCGAACTGCTGCGACGTCCCCTGCGCAGCCGCCCCGAGCGCCGCATCCTGGTGCCCTTGTCAAACCTGAGCGGCGCCGACGACCCCATTACCATCCGTCTTCAATAGAACACCTCACACCATCGCGAACGAGAGAAGCCATGGCTACCGATCCCAAAAAACCCTCCGAGACCGCCGTTACGCCAGTGTCCATGTCCAGCAAGCGCGAACAGTCCAAAGCCACGCCCGATCGTCTCGCCAATTGGGGTAATCAGCCCATGGAGGGTTGGATTCCGCCCGCCGACCTTGCCCGTGCACAGATAAGGGATCTGATCCCCAACCCGCTTAACCGCAAAAACCCGACCGATTATTCCATTTCGCTGCGCGGCCGCATGAGCACCGATCAGCAATTGCTCTATCCGGGCGAGCGCCGCCAATCCATGCGAGGGTTCGAGGACCATTATACCGACATCGTGGACTTCACCATTCGCGGTACCCACCGCGCCTGGGAAGAAAAGGACATCGGCTATGTCTATGATTTTTACTGCAACAACATCCTGATCCAGGACGAATTCGGCACCCGCTCCGGCCGCGACGCGGTCATTGCCGGCTCGCTCGGGCTGATGAACGCTTTCCCGGACATGCGCTGGATTCCCAGCGAAGTGATCTGGGCCGGCGACGACGAGAATGGCTTTCACACCTCCCATCGCAGTTTCTTCGTCGGCACCAATACCGGCTGGAGCGAGTTCGGTCCGCCGACCGGGCGGCGCTGTACCTGGTGGGTCGTCGCCAATTGCGTCTGCATCGGCAATGAATATTACCAGGAATGGGTCATCGAGAATTCCGCCAGCCTGGTCCAGCAACTCGGCCTCGATGTCCGTGCCGTGGCGCGCGAAAAGGCGAACCTGCTCGACACCGATAGCTTCGCCCAGATCGGCGCGGGCGAGCCCGATCGTCTGCGCGGGCAGGGCAAGCCCGTCCATATGGCACCGGCGCCCGAAGGCCCCTTCGATCCCGAAGACTTCGTGCGTCGCATGCTGCACTATGTGTGGAACTGGCGCCTTATCGGCTCCAGCCGTGAGTTCGTCGCCCCCAATGTGCGCAGCTTTGGTCCGAGCGGTCGTCAACACTACGGCATCGGCGACTACATGCAGAACATCGTCGCGCGCCTGGCCATGTTCCCCGACCTCGCCCACTCGGTGGACGATGTCTACTGGATGGGCAATGACGCCGAAGGCTACCAGGTCTCGGTGCGCTGGTCCTTGATCGGGACCCACACTGGCTATGGCATCTACGGAACGCCTAGCGGTCGCCGGGTACGCATGTGGGGCATCAGCCACTTTGCCATCGAAGGCGGCAAGATCGTCGAGGACTGGACCATGTTCAACGAGTTCTTCGTGCTCCAGCAAATCCTGCGAGACACGGCGTTCAGCGCGTAGCTCATGCCCGAAGGTTCCGCTCCACCAAAGCTCCTGCGAGATCGCGGGACGCTCTGGCATGGCGTACGAAGTTCCGCAAAAACCTGATACATTTCAATATATTAGAAAGACAAACAAATTTTGGCAGCGGGAGTTGCACCCGGCTTGATAGTGTGGTTAGCTATTTTGCATACGAATGCAAAACGGCATTCGTGAGCAGTCAGGCTTCGGTTTGCTGCGAGGGGCGCCGGGCAGTCCATCCGCTGGAAGGCTGCCGCAAGTGAATTGGAAACCGGGTTTCGATCTGTCGAGCCCGGGCAGGGGGCGGCGAGACCGTCAGCAGGAGAGAACGATGAAAATGATGTTGAAGACGACGGTTTCGCTCAGCGTTCTGTTGCTGACGGCCAGTGCAGCCTTTGCCGATTGCGGGATTGCCAAGGGTTCGGTCCGCATTCTGTCCAATGACTTCGAGGCGCTGCGCGTCATCGAGACCGCGACCCAGGATTGCGTCGCCGCTGGTGTCACCGTCACCGCCAATGCCACCGCGGAACACAAGAACCTGCAGGTTCCGGCGTTGACCATCAACCCGGCCGAATACACCGTGGCCATGGTCGCCAACAATTCGATCGTGCCCTTGCTGAATGACGACCTGATCCGCCCGCTCGACGATCTGGTTGCCAAGTATGGCCAGGATTTGCAGCCCAATCAGCTGATCAAGATCGACGGCAAGATCATGGCGATTGCCTTCATGGGCAATTCCCAGCATCTCTTCTACCGCAAGGACATCCTGGAAAAGGCCGGCATTGCCAAGGCCCCGACCTCCTACGAAGACGTGCTGGCCGCCGCCAAGGCGATCAAGGACGCCGGCATCATGGACTATCCGCTGGCCGCTTCCGATAAGCCCGGCTGGGATCTGGCCGCCGAATTCGTCAACACCTATCTGGGCACCGGCGGCGACTTCTTCGCGCCCGGCTCCGCCGAACTGGCCATCGACAATGCCAATGGCCAGAAGACGCTGGAAATCATGAAGGCGATGACCGCCTACATGAACCCGGACTACCTGACCTTCGATGCCAATGAACTCAACAAGGTCTGGGACGCCGGCCAGGTGGCCATGATGAACCAGTGGGGCTCGCTGGCTGGCGCCGCCGTCGATCCGGCCACCGTTCCAGCCGATATCGTCAGCAACACCGTCTTCGCTGCCGCGCCCACCATTGCGGGTGGCACCACTCCGGCCGCGGCCCTGTGGTGGGATGGTTTCACCATCGCCAAGAACATCTCCGATGAAGATGCCGAAGCCTCCTTCCAGGCCATGATGCATGGCATCAGCCCTGCCACTATTGCCGCCAATCCCAATGCTGCCACCTGGCTGGTCAAGGGCTACACTCCGGGCCCCGCAGCCGTGGGCGTGATCGCCACCGCCAATGGCGGCGCCCGTGCCTACCCGATGCAGCCCTATATGGGCCTGCTGCACACTGCGCTCTCCACCGAACTGGCCGAATTCATCGCCGGCAAGGAAGACGCAACCCAGGCACTGGCGGATGTGAAAGCCGCCTACGACACCGCTGCCAAAGAAGGCGGCTTCCTCTAGTATCTCACCTCACCCCTCTCCCCCAAAAGGGAGAGGGGGCGACGCGGCGATATCGCGCTCCATATACGCATCAAAAAACGGGAGGCAGGCATGCCGCACAAGACATTCTTTGCCTTCATTCTCCCCTCGCTGATCGCCATGGTGCTGTTCATTGCCCTGCCGATCGTCTCGGTGGTGGTGCAATCCTTCTACGTCGAGCATAGCCGCGTGCTGGTCGAAGTGGAGAACTGCCAGCCCTTCGGCGGCTGCACCAAGGAAGTGCGCGTCGACTCTGCGGCGACCGCCGCGCTCAAAAAGGAACAGCCTTTGGGCCAGTTCAACGGCTTTGGCACCTATCTCAATCGCGGCCATCTCGCCGTTGCCGAAATTGGCCAAATCATCAGCACCAGCAAGGGTTTTGGTGACGCTGTCGCCCGCATCTACAACCTGCCCTTCTACAAGGCCCTGGCCTTTACCCTGGTGTTCTGTTTCGTCGTCACCCCGCTGGCCATGGCCCTGGGATTTGCCATCGCGCTGGGCGTCAATGCGCTGCCCAAGATCGTCAAAGGCCCGACGATCTTTTTCTCGCTGCTGCCGATGATCATCACGCCACTGGTCGGCTCGTTGATCCTCTTCTGGATGATCAATCCGCAGGGCATTATCGGCGCCACCATCCAGCACATCTTCAATGACCCAACGCTATCACTGCGCGCTTCTCCAGCCCTGACCTGGGCGTCGCTGCTGTTTTACGGTGTGTGGACCAATGCGCCATTCTCCTTCGTGGTGTTTTACGCCGGCCTGCAGACCGTGCCGGGCGATACGCTGGAATCGGCGATGATCGATGGCGCCTCGCGCTGGGAGCGCATCCGCTACGTCATCATCCCACATCTGGCACCCCTGGCGACCTTCGTTGCGCTGGTGCAGTTGATGGATAATTTCCGGGTCTTCGAGCCCATTGTGGGCTTTTCCGCTGAAGCCAACGCCACCTCGCTGAGCTGGCTGATCTACAACGATCTGTCGGGCGATACCCAATTGTTCGGCTCGGCCGGCGCCACCTCGGTTCTGACCATTGCGGGCGTCATCGTGCTGCTGATGCCGGTTCTGGTGCGCACCTGGCGCGAATTCAACCGCAAGGTGATCTGAGATGTCGGAATCGCTCGCCCAAAAACGCCCGCTGGCGCTGCAGACGCTGATCACCATGCTGATCGTGCTCTGGGTCGTCGTTGCCGCCTTTCCGTTTATCTGGACGGTGTGGGGCTCGTTCAAGGTCGAAGTCGACTTCTTCTCGCGGGAGAGCTGGTGGAATGCCATCTTCGGCACCAATACGCTCAAGCAGACCGGCTCGACCTTCACGGGCGCCGGCTATTACGGCGCCTGGGTCACCCGCGAATTCTGGCGCGCCGTCGGCAATACCGCCATCGTCACGGTCTCCGTCACGGTGATTTCGCTGACCCTGGGCACGCTGGGCGGCTATGCGCTGGCCCGCTCCGGCCAGCGCTACGCCTTCTGGATATTGATCGCGGCGCTGGTCTTCCGCGCCATGCCCCACATCACCCTGGTTTCGGGCTATCTGCTGCCCTTCTTCCAGCTCAATATCTGGGGCGTGCTCCCCACCTCGATTATCGTGCTGGTGGCCATCAACCAGCCGTTCACGCTGTGGATGCTGCACTCGTTCTTCCTCAGCATCCCCAAGGATCTGGACGAAAGCGCCATGGTCGACGGCTGCACGCGCTTTCGGGCCTTCCGCATGGTCATCATCCCGGTGATGTGGCCGGGGGTAGTGACCACGGGCCTGTTCTCGTTCCTGCTTGCCTACAATGACTTTGCCACCACCTCGATGCTGCTCAGCGCCGATAACCAGACCATGGTGCCGAAAATCGCCAGCTTCCTCGGCTCGGTGCAGGAACAAGGCAAGGTTATGTTCGCCGTCGCCGCCGTGGTCTCGGCCACCGTGCCGCTGTTCATCCTCGTGCTTTTCTTCCAACGCCAGATCGTCAGCGGGTTGACCGCCGGCGCAGTGAAAGGCTGACCCATGGCTCAGATCCGCCTCAAGAACGTTTCCAAGCGCTGGTCCAATTTCGTTGGCGTCGATAACTTCAACCTCGATATCGCCGATCAGGAATTCCTCGTGCTGCTCGGTCCCTCGGGCTGCGGCAAGACCACGACCATGCGGATGATCGCCGGGCTTGAGGACATCACCGAAGGCGAAATCTGGATTGGCGACCGCCTGGTCAACAAGCTCGAGCCCAAGGACCGCGACATCTCCATGGTGTTCCAGAGCTATGGGCTCTATCCGAACATGACTGTCTACGAAAACATCCGCTTTCCGCTCAAGGTCCGCAAGATCCCGCAGAAACAGCATCATGAACGCGTCATGGCCGCGTCCAAGATGGTGGAGCTGGATGATTTCCTGCAGCGCCGTCCGGCCGCGCTTTCTGGTGGCCAGCGCCAGCGCGTTGCCCTAGCCCGCGCTATCGTGCGCGAGCCCAATGCCTTCCTGATGGACGAGCCGCTATCCAATCTCGATGCCAAGCTGCGCGTTTCCACCCGCGCCCAGATCAAGAACCTGCATCACACGCTCAAGCGCACCACCATCTACGTCACCCACGACCAGATCGAGGCCATGACCCTGGCCGACCGCGTGGTAGTGATGAGCAAGGGCCTCGTGCAGCAGGTCGGCACGCCAATGGAAATCTACGACCGGCCGGCCAATACCTTCGTCGCGGCCTTTATCGGTTCGCCGGCAATGAACCTGGTCAATGGCGATATCGTCGATGGCGTCTTCACAGCCGAAAACATGAAGGTCTCGGGCCTCAGCAAATCGGTGTCCGGTCCCGTGACGCTGGGCTTCCGCGCGGAGGATGCCACGCTGGCGGACGACAACGCCCAGATCGAAGCGCCAATTTATACCGTCGAGCTCTTGGGCGATGCGACCATGATCGCCGTACGCGTCGCTGGAGCGCTGGTGTCGATCAAGACCAATAAGGACTATCGCGCCGATATCGGCGACGTCGTGCGCATCAATATCCGCCCCTCGATCTGCCATCTGTTCGACCGGGCCTCGGGTGCCCGGCTCGATTTCGTGCCAGCATAGGCGCCTCAGGTGAACAAGCGCCAGGAACAGCCAGTGTCGGACCGCAGCAAACTGGGCAAGCCAGCTTTCCAGGCTGATGTCGCCGCGCATGGGCTCAGCCTGCCGGCTGCAGACGCCGAAGGCATTTATGCTCTCGCCAACTGGCTGCATGCGGGCATTGACGGCCTGCGCGCCGTTGTCGGCACAAACGAGCAGCGTCCGGAAGCGCCGGTTCAGGACGAATGGGCCGACCTTCCCATCATCGAAGCCGCACAGCGTCTGCGCGACGGCAGCCTGACCTCGCTCGGGCTCACCAACGCGCATCTGCAACGCATTGCGCAATGCAATCCGACCTACCGGGCCTTTTACGCCGTCACCGCCGAGCGGGCGCTGGCCGATGCCGCGCGTGCCGACGCCGAACTGGCCGCTGGGCAGGATCGCGGTCCCCTTCACGGCATCCCGATCGGCCTCAAGGACCTGATCTACACCGCCGGCATCCCCACCACCGCCGGCTCGCGCCAGCATGAAGGCCACGTCCCGGCTGAAGACGCTGCCGTGGTTCGCACCCTTGCCGAAGCCGGCGCCGTGCTGATCGGCAAGCTCGCCACCTACGAATTCGGCACTGTCGGTCCTGCCTTCGATACGCTCTATCCACCGGCCCGCAATCCCTGGAATCTCGATCACATCACCGGCGGCTCGTCATCGGGCTGTGTCAGCGCGGTGGCGGGCGGCCTGCTGCGCACCTCGCTCGGCACCGATACCGGCGGCTCGCTGCGCGGCCCCTCCAGCTATTGCGGCGTCGTCGGCCTCAAGCCAACCTTTGGCCTCGTGCCCAAGACCGGCGTGTTCGGCCTCGCCGCCAGCCTCGATCACATCGGCCCGATCAGCGCCACCGTTGCCGATGCGGCGGTGACGCTCGACGTCATCTCCAATCGCGTCAACCAGCCCGCCGCCGCATCGGCCCATCTCGGCCAGCCCATCGCGGGTCTGCGCATCGCCTACGCCCGCAACTGGTTCGCCAAGGATGCACAAACCGCGCCCGCCGTCGTCGCCGCAATGGACGCGGCCGTCTCCCAGCTCTCCCTGCTGGGGGCGATCATCACTGCCGTCGAACTGCCGCCCTACGAGCATTTCGAGGCCGCCGCCGCCGCAATCCTGCATGCCGAGGCCTTCGCGCTGCACGCCGAGGCGCTGGCCGAACAGCCGCAAAGCTACGGTCGGATGACCTTCCAGACGCTGGCCGCCGGCGTATCGCTGACCGCTGCCGAAGTGGCCGAAGCGCGCCGCGCCGGCTCGGTGCTGCGCCAGCAACTCGACGATACCGTCTTCGCCGATTTCGACGCGCTGGTCACCGTGTGTGCCCTGACCACCGCATTGCCGGTCGCCGCCTTCGGCAAGTCCGCCGTCTGGACGCCAATGCGCACCATCGGTTTCAACCTCACCGGCCATCCGGCGCTGGCGCTGCCCATCGGGCTCAGCGACGGCCTGCCGATGGGCATGCAGATTATCGGCCCCCATCGCGATGAGGCAACGATCTGCCAGATCGGCGACGCCTTCGAGCGTCATGCCGGCCACGCCGACATCAAGCCGCCGCGTAGCGCCGGCTGACCATCAACCTAACATCTGCGGCGGCCACGCCGCGACCACAGGAGCAAGACATGGCCATTTGGCTCAAACGCGGCAAGGATGCCGAGGCGAAAGCGGAAGCCGACCGGCAGGTGCGCGCCACCGTCGAGACCATCCTGGGCGATATCGAAAAGCGCGGCGACGACGCCGTCCGCGACTTATCGCGAAAATTCGACAATTGGGATCGTCCCGACTTCCGCCTCAGCCAGTCCGAAATTAAAGCCTGCATGGACCAGCTTTCCGAGCAGGACCTGACCGACATCGCCTTCGCCCAGACCCAGGTGCGCAATTTTGCCGAAAAGCAAAAGGCGACCATGACCGACCTGGAGGTGGAAACCCTGCCGGGCGTTACCCTCGGCCATAAGCACGTCCCCATCGCCTCGGTCGGCTGCTACGTCCCCGGCGGAAAATACCCGCTGCTGGCCTCGGCCCACATGTCGGTGCTGACCGCCAAGGTGGCTGGCTGCGGCCGCGTCATTACCTGCGCTCCCCCGTTCCATGGCAAGGCCGCCCCGGCCATCGTTGCCGCCCAAGCCATGGCCGGCGCCGATGAAATCTACGTGCTGGGCGGCATTCAGGCCATTGGCGCCATGGCCATCGGCACGCAGTCGATCAAGAGCGTCGATATGCTGGTCGGCCCCGGCAATGCCTTTGTGGCCGAAGCCAAGCGCCAGCTCTATGGGCGCGTTGGCATCGACCTGTTCGCCGGCCCGACCGAAACGCTGATCATCGCCGACCAAACCGTCGACGGCGAAATCTGCGCCACCGACCTGCTCGGCCAGGCCGAACACGGCCCGACCACGCCCGCGATCCTGCTCACCAATTCGGAAAAGCTCGCCCGCGAGACCATGGCCGAAGTCGAGCGCCTGCTGACCATCTTGCCCACCGGCGATGTTGCCCGCAAATCCTGGACCGATTTCGGTGAAGTCATCGTCTGCGACAGCTACGAGGAAATGCTGGCCGAGGCCGACCGCATCGCCTCCGAGCATGTGCAGGTCATGACCGACCGCGATTTCTGGTTCCGCGATAACCTCACCAATTATGGCGCCCTGTTCCTTGGGCCGCGCACCAATGTGGCCTTCGGCGACAAGGTCATCGGCACCAATCACACTCTCCCCACGATGAAGGCGGCGCGTTATACCGGTGGCCTGTGGGTGGGCAAATTCATGAAGACCTGTACGTGGCAGACCGTCACCACCGACGCGGCCTCCGCCATGATCGGCGAATACGGCTCGCGCCTATCGATGCTCGAAGGTTTTGTCGGCCATGCCGAACAAGCCAATGTGCGCGTCCGCCGCTACGGTGGTCGCAACATTCCCTACGGCACCGGCGCCACGCCGCGCGTCGAGGCTGCCGAATAATATGAGCCTGCCCACCACCCCAAGTTTTCGCCTCGATGGCAAGCGCGCTTTGGTCACCGGGGGAACCCGCGGCATCGGTCTGGGCGCGGCCGTAGCCCTGGCCGAAGCGGGTGCCCATGTCACCGTCGCCGCCCGCACGGCGGCCGATGTCGAAACCGTGGTCAACCAGATGGCTGACGCCGGAATGGCCGCGGAGGGCGTGGCCCTCGATATTACCGATGTGCAGGCCGTTCGCGCCTTCATCGCCGAGGCCGAGCCGTTCCAGGTCCTGGTCAACAGCGCCGGGGGCGCCCGCCATTCCAGCTTCGCCGATATCACCGAAGTCGATTATCAGGCTGTGATGGCGCTCAATCTGAGTGCCACGCTGTTCGTATCGCAGGCGGTGGTCGGCCGGTTGATCGAAGCGGGCCTGCCCGGCTCGATCATCCATATCTCCTCGCAGATGGGGCATGTCGGGGGACCGAACCGCGCCGTCTATGCCGCCAGCAAGTTTGCTGTCGAAGGCCTCAGCAAGGCCATGGCCATAGAGCTGGGCGCCAATAATATTCGCGTCAATACGATCTGCCCGACCTTTATCGAAACCGAATTGACCGCTAAGAACTTGGGCGATCCGGCGTTTCGGCAATGGGTTCTGTCCAAGATCAAGCTGGGGCGGTTGGGACGGGTGGAAGACATCATGGGTCCGATCGTTTTTCTGGCGTCGGACGCAGCGCAACTGGTGACGGGCGCGTCACTACTGGTAGATGGCGGATGGACGGCGGAGTAGGGGCCAAGAAACCGGGAGTGACGTCCTCCCAGGTTGCCGAACATGCCGGGGTTTCCCAATCGGCCGTGTCGCGCACCTTTACGCCCGGCGCGTCCATTTCCTCCAAGACCCGCGCCAAGGTTCTGGCCTCGGCCAAGGAGCTCGGCTATCGGCCCAATGCGATCGCCCGTTCGCTGATCACCAATCGCTCGCGCATCATCGCCGTGGTGATGGCGTATCTGGAAAACCTGTTCTACCCCGACGTGCTCGAGGAACTGGGCCGGCGGCTGGCGGCGGAGGACTATCACCTCCTGCTGTTCACCGGCTTCATGGACCGCGACAGCGATCCGGTATTCGACCAGCTCATGCAGTATCGCGTCGACGGCATCATCCTGGCCTCGACCTCGCTATCGTCCGACCTGTCGGAAGAATGCGCCACCGCCGGTATTCCCGTTGTGCTGTTCAACCGCACCACGCAGCGCGATGCGGTATCGTCCGTCACCACGCGCAACCGCGATGGCGGGCGCAAGATCGCCGAATTCCTGGTGGCCGGCGGGCATAAAAGCTTCGGCTATATTGCGGGGCTTGAAAGTTCTTCCACCAATCGCGACCGCTTCCTCGGCTTTGCCGAGGGACTGCAAGCCCATGGCTTTACCGACATTGCCCTGGGCAAGGGCAATTACTCCCGCCTCGACGCGGAGGCGGCGGCGCGCGACATGCTGTCCGGCCCCAACCGCCCCGAAGCCATCTTTGTCGCCAACGACCACATGGCGGTGGCCGTGATGGACGTGGCGCGCCACGAATTCGGCATCGCCGTGCCCGAACAACTCTCGATCGTCGGCTATGACGATGTCGGTCCCGCCCGCTGGACCTCCTATGGCATCACCTCGATGTCCCAACCGCTCAAGAAAATGGTCGAAGCCACGGTCGATATCCTGATGGACCAGATCACCAGTGGCGAGATCGAAGCCGAGCATCGCATCCTCTCGGGTGAACTGGTTGTGCGCACCTCTGCCCGCCTGCCCAAAACCGGCGTCGTCGACATCGATGGCCGCAAACTGTACCGCCCCAAAGACACCGCATGATCTGCCAGCAAGAAATCCAGCATGCTGGATTCGATTTCGCTTGAAATTTTCTTGCATACGTATTCAAATCTGGCGACATTGCCGTGAAAGGATTTGCCATGACAACCTGGACCCAAGCCGAAATGGAAAAGCGCCTGGTGCGCTATGCGGACCTCAAGGGCCTGCGCAACGCCTTCATCGATGCTCGTACGCCGGGCTCCGATCGCAAGGAGAATTTCACCATCATCGGGCCCGGCGTCAGCGAGAACAAGGCGCAGGTCGTCCATATACCCGAAGCGCATGGCTTCAATTTCGGCGCTGCTCGCCAGCCTTTCGGCTGCACCAATTCCCAGCATTCGCACCTGACCGCCGAGACTTTCCTGGTCCATAGCGGCAAGTGGCGCTTCGTCTTCGGCGCCAACAAGGACGAAGGCTATCTCGATGTCGAGCCGGGTGATGTCGCCACCGTGCCCACCCACATGTTCCGCGGCTTCGAAAAGCGCGACGAAGGCACCGGGTTCCTCGCCGTGGTGCTCGGTCACGACGATCCGGGCAAAGTTGTCTGGGCGCCGTCGGTCTTTAAGATGGCCGAGGATTTCGGCCTCAAGCTGCTCAAGGGCGGCAAGCTGATCGACACCACCCTGGGCGAAAAGGTGCCCGAAGGCGCCGAACTCGAACAGCCCCCGAGCGCCGAAAAGCTCAAGGAACTGACCACCCCGCCAATGTCCGAGCTGTCGAAATACTACGTGCCGCATGCCAAGATGGCCGGCAACCCGCACTCGCCGCTGGCCGGCGAAGGCGTCGAAGAGGCGGCCCTGATCGGCGATGTTGACGCGGCGGATGGCTTCAAGGCCGGCCCGATCATCGGTCATTGGCAACACGATTTTGCGCTCCGTCGTTTGAAGCTCGAGACCGGCGCCAGCATTGCCCAGCACAGCCGCGCCGAGCAGGAAGTGATCTTCGTGCAGTCCGGTACGCTGGAATTCAATTGGGCCGATGGCGCGCTGATCCTGGGGGCCGGCGATACGCTGACCGTACCCATCGGGCTGGTGCACGGCTTCCGCAACCCGGCCTCGGCCGATGCGATCGCCTTCGTCATCCGCGGCGCAGCCGCGCCTGCGGCGCCGCAGTTTGCCACCGCGCAGGCGGCCGAGTAAAAACCCATGCCCACGATTTCCGCCGAAGTCCTCGCCGCCCTGCGCAAGGCCGATACCCCCACCGTGTGCAACGCCCTCGAGCACGTCATGGGCGGGCGCACGGCGGAGGGGTTTACCAAGACCCCGGTTGTGTGCGCCGATCCCGGCCTGCCGCCCGTAGTGGGCTTTGCCCGCACCGCCAAGATTCGCGCCTCGTCGCCGGCCCAGAAGCCGGCCGCCGAGGTGCGGGCCCTGCGGATGCAGTATTATGAATACGTCGCCGGCGGCGACGGCCCCAATGTGGTGGTGATCGAAGATACCGACTACCCCCACGTCATCGGCGGCTTCTGGGGCGAAATGCAGGTGGCCCAGCACAAGGGCCTGGGCATTGCCGGCACGCTGACCAATGGCGTGCTGCGCGACCTCGGCATGCTCGACGAGGGCTATCAGGTGATCGCCGGTGCCGTCGGCCCCAGCCATGCCTTCGTGCATGTGACCGAGCTGGATTGCCCGGTAACGGTGTTCGGGATGACCGTGCGGCCGGGCGACCTGATCCATGCGGACCGCCACGGTGGCGTGGCGATTCCCGCCGCCCATATCGAGCGCATGGCCTGGGCCATCGATATGGTGATGCGCAAGGAAGTGCCAATCCTGACCGCCGCCCGCGCGCCTGGGTTCACGGTTGAGAAGCTCAAGGCCGCGTGGATCGAGGCGGACGCGATTCAGTAGTCGGCTTTCCTCCCCCGCTTGCGGGGGAGGGGGACCGCCGTCAGGCGGTGGAGGGGGCGGCCGCCCGCGCAATGGCGGCAACGACCCCTGCTGACCGCGTCTCGACCTCTTCAGCAGAGAAGCGGATCACCATGATCCCCTCCTTTTTCAACCAATTGGTCCGACGCTCATCACGTTCAGCTTGGCCGCTGTGAACGGGACCGTCGACCGCGACACAGAGCCTTAAAGCGGCGCAGTAAAAATCGAGAATAAAGGGACCGATAGGGTGCTGGCGCCGGAAATGGCAACCAAGACTATTGCGCCGAAGAAGAAACCACAGCGTCTTTTCAGGCGCGGTCATGGCGCGGCGCATGCTTTTCGCACGCTCACGGATAAAGTCTGGTGACCGCAACGTCGACTCCGTGTGTGGCTTCCCCCTCCACCACGCTACGCGCGGTCCCCCTCCCCCGTAAACGGGAGAGGAGCCCAGACCGCGAAATTTATGCCTGCATGCGATCCAGCCGCAACTGAGCCGCGCGACGGTGACCTTCCAGCCCCTCGCTGGCAGACTGCCGCGCTGCGGGCGGGGCAACCTGCTTGACGCCATCTTCATCCAGCCACTGGTGCGTTGCAATCTTGACATAGGCGCCGACCCAGAGGCCGCCGGTATAGGCGCCAGCGCCCATGGTCGGCAGCGTGTGGTTGGTGCCCGAGCACTTGTCGGAATAGACCACGCTGGCCAACTCTCCAATGAACAGCGACCCATAATTGCGCAGCTTGAGCGCCATGCCCTTGGCATCGGCGGTGTGAACCTGCAGGTGCTCGGCGGCGATCAGGTCGGAATAGGCGATCATCGTAGCCTCGTCGTCGCAGACGGTAATCTCACCATAATCGCGCCAGGCCTGCCCCGCCACGTTCGCGGTCGATAGGGTCGCCAACTGCTTGTCGATTTCCTTGAGCGTCGCCTCGGCCAGCGCCGCATCGGTGGTGATCAGGCCGACGCGGGTGCGAATGTCGTGCTCGGCCTGGGCCAGCATGTCAGTAGCGATCATTTCCGCATCGCCAGTCGAGTCGGCGACGATAAAGATCTCCGACGGGCCGGCGAGCTGATCGATACCGACCGGCCCGAACACCTGCCTCTTGGCCTCGTTGACGAAGGCATTGCCGGGCCCGACGATCTTGTTGACGGCCGGCACGCTCTCGGTGCCGTA
>NZ_JAQGJV010000038.1 GCF_028290435.1 Devosia sp.
GTCGAAATCCTGCGCCCAGCCGTCGACGATTTTGACGATGGTGGGATCGGGTTCGCGGCGGATCAGGGCGACGGCCCTGGGGCCGGCGGCGCGTTCGAGCGCCGCGATTTCCTCGGCCACGGTCGCGCTAATGCCCGGCATGGAGAGGTTACGTTGCGCGCCGAGCCGGGCGGTGTCGAGCGTTGCGGCGTGGAGCAGGAAGCCGACGGCGGCGCGCGGGCTGGCAAACCAGTGGCGCACGCTATCGGCGACGGGCAGCACTGCTTCCTGCCCGTTCAGTGGTTCGCGCAGAATGCCCGAGAAAAAGCCCGAGGCCGCCTTGTTGGGCTTGCCCGGCCGCACCACGATGGTAGGCAGGCGAATGCCGACGCCGTCGAGGAAACCGCGCCGCGAATAATCGGCCAGCAGCAGCTCGCAGATCGCCTTCTGCGTGCCGTAGCTGGTCAGCGGCGTGTGGTGCTGGGTATCGGAAATGACGGCCGGGAAGGGTTGGCCGAACACCGCGATGGACGAGGTGAAGACCACGCGCGGGCAGTATTTTTCAACGGCGCCCGCATGGCGGATCGCCTCGAACAGCAGGCGGGTGCCGTCGAGGTTGATGCGATAGCCCTTTTCGAAATCGGCCTCGGCCTCGCCGGAAACGATCGCGGCCAAGTGGAAAATCACGTCGGGGCGGTCGGCAAGCAGATGCTCGGCAATGCCGCGGGACGACAGGTCTGCCGCGATGGTCTGGGTGGGGATCGCCGTATCCGGCTTCGTCGGCGCGATCACATCGGCCAGGATCATGCCCGTGATCGGCGCGTTGCCGATCGTACCCGCCTGCAACAGCGCCGTCGTCAGCTTGCGCCCGACCATTCCCGCGGCGCCGATTATCAAGACCTTCATGCGTTTCTCCCTTGCGGGCGCACATCACCATTGTTCAGGCGAAATTGTCCAGTCGACAAAAACAAAATCGGCGCCGTGAGGCGCCGATCTAGTCATTCACGTCGGCTCAGGCAGCGTGGCCCCTGCCCTTGCCGCGATGGGATCAGTTGAAGCGGTAACGCACCGAGGTGCGCAGTTCGTGGACCCAGTTATTGGCAATGCTGTAGGGGGCCGGCGCGGCGTTGTTGTCGATCGAATTGATATAGAGAGCGCGGTAGCCGATATCGGCCACAACCGCGCCGAAATCATAGCCCACGCCAACCATACCGGCTGCGGCGAAGCTCAGATTGGTATCGCGCGTATCGGCAGGACCGGGGCCCGTGGTGATGAAGTCGTTGAGCGCAACGCCGGCACCGGCGCCCACATAGCCGAAGGCACCGCCGCTGGCGCCATAGCCGCCATTACCGAAGCCGAAATCGTAATAGACGTTGGCCAGGGCCACGGTGGAGCGCAGCGACAGCTTGTGCACGCCAGGCTCAACCCCAATGGTGCCGTCTGGAACGGTGGCCTGCAGGTCTTCGTTGCCGAGATAGTCGATGGTCGCGTCAACGCGCAATCCCGTGCCGGTCTCGTAGCCAAAACCGGCGCCGACCGAGTAGCCGTAGCCATTGCCATCGATGGCAAAGACGTTGGGGGTCGCGGTGGGATGCTGGACTTCCTTGGCCCAGAGCGTATTCCAGGCCGCGCTGCCGCGCAGGTAGAACGAGCCCTGCACGCCGTAGTCGACATCGGGAACATCGATGATCGGGGGATATTCGGGGAAGTCGGCGGCAATTGCCGGCCCGCCCACCAGAGTGGCTCCTGCCACCAGAATCGCAGCTGTAAGCTTGCGCATGGAAATTCGTCCTTTGGGTTGCCACGACACCAGTCGATTGGCCCCAATATCGGGCAATTTCCTTAAAGCTCACTTAACCTAAAGCTTTAACCCTAATGGGATGCTAAATAGGTGCGAGCACCTATACTTAGCGGCCCGCGACGTTGCTGGCAGCCGTTAAAACAACCTTAATAGATGAGGCTCAGGCGACGTCCCGGATCGCCGCTTCGATCTGGCCAACGACGGTCAGCACCAGGGCCGCATCGTCAGCTTCGCCCATGACGCGGATCACCGGCTCGGTGCCGCTTTCGCGGATCACCAACCGCCCGCCCAGGCCCAGCATGGCCTGGCCATCGGCAATCGCCTGGAGCACCTGCTTGTGCTGCAGGGGCTTGCCGGATTTGAACTTCACGCTGCGCAAGAGCTGCGGCACCTTGTCGAAGCGCGCGCAGATTTCGGAGATTTCGCGGTCCTGCTGCTTGAGCACCGCCAGCAATTGCAGCGCCGCCACGAGCCCATCGCCCGTGGTGGTGAAATCGGACAGGATAATGTGGCCGGACTGTTCGCCGCCCACATTGAAGCCCTTGGAGCGCATGGCTTCGAGCACATAGCGGTCGCCCACCTGGGTGCGTTCCAGCGTCAGCCCGATCGAGCCCAGATAACGCTCGAGGCCCAGATTGGACATCACGGTGGCGACGATCCCGCCGCCAACCAGCATTTCGCGCTCCAGCCAGCTCTGGGCGATCACGGCCATGAACTGGTCGCCATCCACCACATTGCCCTTTTCGTCGATGATGATGACGCGGTCGGCGTCGCCATCGAGCGCAATGCCGATATCGGCGCGCACTTCCTTGACCTTGGCGGCAACGGCCTCGGGAGCGGTGGAGCCGACCTTTTCATTGATGTTGAAGCCATCGGGCTTGTCGCCGATGGTGAAGACCTCGGCGCCCAGCTCCCACAGCGCCACGGGAGCCACCTTGTAGGCGGCGCCATGGGCACAATCGAGCACCACGCGCAGGCCCGCCAGGTCGATGTTCCGCGGCAGCGTGCGCTTGGCATATTCAATGTAGCGCGTGCTGGCATCCTCGTCGCGATGGGCCCGGCCGATATCGCGGCCATGGGCGAGGAACTGGGTCATGTCGCTATCGATCATGGCCTCGATTTCTTCTTCCAGCTCATCGCTGAGCTTGTAACCATCGGGGCGGAACAGCTTGATGCCGTTATCGTCATAGGGATTGTGCGAGGCCGAAATCATCACGCCCAGATCGGCACGCAGCGAACGCGTCAGCATGGCGACGGCCGGCGTCGGCATCGGGCCGAGCTGGTAGACATCCATGCCCACGGCAGTGAAGCCGGCAGTCAGGGCGGTTTCGAGCATATAGCCGGAGCGGCGCGTATCCTTGCCGATCACCACGCGGTTGCGGTGGTCACCGCGCACGAAAGTCTGGCCGGCGGCCATGCCGATTTTGAGCGCCAGTTCGGGGGTGAGCTTGGAGCCATTGGCCAGCCCGCGAATCCCGTCCGTGCCGAAATACTTCCTGGCCATGTGCTGTCTCTTCCCTGCCGTGCGCGCAATACTCAGCGCGTCTGTCCCACGCGTCCGATAATACCACTTTTGGGCGGAATAGCGGAGTTTTCCAAAAAGGAAAAGGGCCGCCCGGAGGCGGCCCCTAAAACTAGACCAGACTGATTAGCTGCCCGGCTGTGGCTCGAGCCCGCCTTCCGGCGGTGCATCGGGGCGCTTCTTGCCCGATTTGCCGGCCGAGGGAACGCCCGTCGCCTTGGTCGAGGGACCGGTGTCGTCCGGACGGATCGGCTGCTGGCCGTCCATCAGGGCGCGCAACTCGTCGCCGGTCAGCGTCTCGTATTCGAGCAGGGCCTGGGCGATCGCCTCCCACTGGTCGTGGTAGGTGGTGAGGATTTCCTTGGCCGAAGCCTCGCCATCCTCGATCAGCTTACGCACTTCCTGGTCGATCAGCTTGGCGGTGTCGTCCGACATATTGTTGGACTGGGTCATCGAGTGACCGATGAACACTTCCTGCTCGCTCGACTTGTAGCGGACGCGGCCAAGCTTTTCGCTCATGCCCCATTCCATCACCATCGAACGGGCGAGCGAAGTCGCCATCTGGATATCGCCCGAAGCGCCGCTCGTCACCTTTTCAGGGCCGAACTTGATCATCTCGGCCTCGCGGCCACCGAACAGCATGGTGAGACGGGCAAGCGCCTTCTCACGGCTGAACGAATAGCTGTCGCTTTCCGGCAGTGTCATCACCATGCCAAGGGCACGGCCACGCGGGATGATCGTCGCCTTGTGGATCGGATCGATGCCCGCAACCTTCAGCGCGATGATGGCGTGACCGGCTTCATGATAGGCGGTCAGCTTCTTTTCGTCCTGCGACATGGCCATGGTGCGACGCTCGGCGCCCATCATGATCTTGTCCTTGGCGTCTTCGAACTCAGCATGGGTGACGAAGCGCTTGTTGCGCCGCGCCGCCAGCAATGCAGCTTCGTTGACGAGGTTCATCAGATCGGCGCCCGAGAAACCGGGGGTACCACGCGCCAGGGTCTTGAGATCCACATCGGGAGCCAGCGGCACCTTGCGGACGTGAACCTTGAGCACCTTTTCGCGACCCGACACGTCGGGGTTCGGCACGACGACCTGACGGTCGAAGCGACCGGGACGCAGCAGAGCCGGATCGAGAACGTCGGGACGGTTGGTCGCGGCGATCAGGATAATGCCTTCATTGGCCTCGAAGCCGTCCATCTCGACCAGCAACTGGTTGAGGGTCTGTTCGCGTTCGTCGTTACCGCCGCCGAGACCGGCGCCACGCTGGCGACCGACGGCGTCGATTTCGTCGATGAAGATAATGCAGGGTGCGTTCTTTTTGGCCTGCTCGAACATGTCGCGAACGCGAGACGCGCCGACACCGACGAACATTTCAACGAAGTCCGAACCCGAAATGGTGAAGAACGGCACATTGGCTTCGCCGGCGACCGAACGGGCCAGCAGCGTCTTACCGGTACCCGGAGGGCCGACAAGCAGCACGCCGCGTGGGATACGACCACCCAGGCGCTGGAACTTGCCCGGATCGCGCAGGAATTCGACGATTTCCTCAAGGTCCTGCTTGGCCTCGTCCACGCCGGCGACGTCCTCGAACGTCACCTTGCCATGGGTTTCGGTGAGCAGCTTGGCGCGCGACTTGCCAAAGCCCATCGCGCCGCCACGGCCACCGCCCTGCATCTGCCGTATAAAGAAGAACCAGACGCCGATGATGACGATGAAGGGCAGCCAGGAGCTGAGCAGGATCGACCAGAACGGGCTCGATTCCGGCTCGCGCGCGGTGATCGAGACGCCCTTGTCCTCAAGGCGCGTGATGATATCGGCGCCGGCCGGGAGCGTGGTTTCGAAGCGCGAACTATCGGTCATCGTGCCGGTGACGACATCATTGGTAATGATGACGCTGGTGACCTTGCCCGCATTCACGTCCGTGACGAACTGGCTATAGCTCTTGTCGGAGACGGAAGCAGTGTGGGTCGAAGACTGGAAGACCTGGAACAGGCCCATCAGCATAAAAAGTATCACCAGCCAGATGGCGAAGTTGCGGAAATTTCCGTTCATCAATCCTGTCCCGGGAGGGTCGGCGCAAATCGCCGGTTTTGGTGTGCCGAATGTATGTCCCCCATTGGGGCGTTACAAGGGCAAGCCCTGCGGCCCTTTGGGCGTCGCGTCCAGTCTTTTCATCGCTAATGGGTTAATACGCACTGAGCAGTTGGATAGTTCCGGGGCGAGCACGACAGTATCGCAGCTAAGCGAACATGGGGTCAGAAGCGGGAACCGATCGATTGGGGCCAAAGACACCCCCTCCCGGCCTCCCCCATCAAGGGGGAGGTGTCTGCCGGCGGGTGGGGCTTCGATACAGTTCCAAGAGTGGAGAGAAACCTCCCCCATGGGGGAGGTAGGAGGCGGTGTTCTCGGTTGGTCCTGACTGTTGCCCCCTCAATCGATCAGCAGCGTCACCTTGATCCGCTCATCAAACGACCAGCCGCCTAGCGACAATACTCCGCCAGCTTCATCCCGCACGATAGGCGCCGTGCGGATGGCCTCGGCGGGCGCCGTCACCTTGAAGCCCAAAAATTCCTCCAGCCGGTGGCGCGGCAGGTAATCGGCGACGCTGGCGGTCAACCCCGCCTCGCCCGAGCCGTTGACGATGAGGAAGCGCTGGTCCCAGACCAGTTCGGAATGCGGCAATAGCATCGCGTCGGGCGGCAGCGCCCTGCCCGGCTCGCGGGCCACCAGGATCGCCCCGCCACTGGTGCGCACCACGCAGCCATGCGCCGTCGCGGCCTTGGCGAGGTCGCCGGTAGCCAGCGTGTTTTGCAGCCGTTCGACCAGACCCAGCGCCCGCGGCTTCTGCCGCCCCCCCACGATGTTCAACACCCGGCCCAACAGGCGCACGGCGATTGCCGGGCTCAGCGCCGCATAATCGGCATGGTCGATCCGCGCGGCGCCAAAACCGTCCAGCGTGACCAGGGCTTCGAAATAGCTGTCGGCCATCTGGGCGATCGCCGCATCGGCCTCGCCCATGCGCTGGGCAAAGCGGGCCAGCGTCGGCGCATCCAACCCCAGCTCGGCCAGGGCCGGCATGGCATTGCGCCAGCGCACGCGCTCATAATGCGGATCAGTATTGGAGGGGTCCTGGGCCGGCGTCAGCCCGGCTTCGGCGACGACCGTTTGCAACGCGACAGGGTCCAGATCGAGCAAGGGCCGGTGCACACGCACGCCCTCGACCGTGGTCATGCTCGCCATGCCCCGGAGGCCCTCGACGCCGCTGCCATGGGCCAGCCGCATCAGCACCGTTTCAGCCTGGTCCTGGCGATGATGGGCGGTCAGCAGCACTGGCACGCCATCGGCAGCCATTGCCGCGCCCATCAGCCGGTATCGGGCAATTCTCGCCGCTTCCTGCACGCCGGATCGCGGCTTGGGGTCGCTCCAGCGCAGGCCCGTCGCCGGCATGCCCAGGCTTTGGGCCACGGACAAAACCATGGCCACTTCGTCAGCCGCTTCCGGCCTCAGGCCATGGTCGACCGAATAGACCTGCAGGCGCGGCGCCCCTTCGCGCCCGCTGGCCCAGCGCTGGGCCAGAACCATCAGCGCCAGACTATCGGCACCGCCCGACACCGCCAGCGCGATGGCAGGCAGTTCGGCGACGGCGGCGAAGATCGCCTCCAGCGCCGCAGGGTCATTGAGGTTTACGCTGGCGGGCATTCGGCCTTGGTCTTTTCCGCCGTCAACCGCGTCAGGAAGGCCGGCGTCAGATTGGTGTAGCGCTTGTCGATTTCGGCGAATGTACGACACGCCGTTTCGCGCTCCTTGGCGCCCGACAGCGACACGCCCAGCTTGAGCAGCAGGTCCGGCGCGCGTGGATTGTCCGGCGCCTTCTGGAAGGCATTAAGCAACACTTCGGCCGCCTGGTCATAGGCGGCGCGCTGGATCAGGGCCTCGCCCAACCAGTTGGAGGCGTCGGTGGCCTTGGCATTGTCGGGATAAAGATCGAGGAACTGCGTGAACTGAGTTTCCGCGAACGCGTAGTCGCCGCGCGTCATCGCCTCATAGCCGGCGTTGAATTGCGCGTCGGCATCGGCATCGCCCGTATTGGCGGCGGGCGCCTTGGGATCAAAGCTCAAATCCATCGGCGGAGCCTCCCCCACCGGCACGGCGGCGCCGGTGCCCAGCGGAATGGCCTGATCGCCATTGCCGGTGCCCACCAGCGGATCGCCGGAATTGCCCAGCGTGTCGGCCGGCGTACTGCCATCGGTGAAGCTCGGATCGATTTCTTCTTCGCCGGGCAGCGGCTTGATGCCCTGCTGGGGAATGTCGGTCAGCGGCACGGCATTGGGGTCCTGCGGCAACGCCTCGGACGGCTTGGCGCCATCAGTTTGGGTTGCCGCCTGGGGTTTTCCCGGCGCGCCGCCTTCCAGCGCCGTCAGGCGCTGCTCATTGTCCTGGCTCATGCGTTCGACCAGGGTCTGCATCTGCGTGAGCTGGAAGGTCAGCCCGTCGATCTGCCCGTTGAGCACCCGCATCTGCTCTTCGAGCTGCTGGATGCGCACCGCCAGTTGCGCCGATTCCTGGCTCTGCGCGACATGAATGCGCGCCGGCTGGGCATCGCTCATCACCACGCCGCCGATATCGGCGGGGGGCAAGGGCGAAACGCCGAACGCCAGCGAAGGGGCGGCGGCGCCGAGCATCAGCACTGACGCAAGCGCCAGCGTTCGTCCTCGGGATCGAAAGGGGTGAGCGGTCAACGGAAGGCCTCCAAAGGGTCGCCAGGGGGAGGCGACAGCATGATCTGTAGCGGCCACGCAATAAAGTCGAAATTTGGTCAAAAGAAAGCGCCGGGGCCAATTAAGGGCACCCGGCGCTCTTGCCTCCAGTTTGCACTGGATGGATTAGGCTTCCCCTTGTGAGGAAAGCCGATTTTTATTGGACGACAGTGACCGCGCGGCGGTTCTGGCTCCAGCACGAGATATCGTTGCAGATCGCCACTGGGCGTTCCTTGCCGAACGACTTGGAGGTGATGCGCTGGGCATTAACGCCACGCGACACCAGGTAATTCACCACGATCGAGGCGCGGCGGGCGCCCAACGCGATATTGTATTCGCGGGTGCCGCGTTCGTCGGCATGGCCTTCGATCATGATGCGGTAATTGGCATACTGGTTGAGCCAGGCAGCCTGCTTGTCGAGGGTCGCGGTAGCGGTCGAGGTCAGCGAGGACGAGTCGGTTTCGAAGAACACGCGGTCGCCGACCGAGACGAGGAATTCCTGCTGGCTGCCCGGAGCACCGCCACCGGGCCCGAGATTGCCGACACCGGTCATGCCAGCATTGCTATTGGGCGTACGCGAACAGGCCGCGATCGCGACGACGAAAAGCAGCATGGCGGCGGCGCGCAATGCGGTCTTGATGGGTGCGTTGATGTGCACGGGGAAGCTCCTGAAAGGCGATAATCTTAAGGACGCCATTTACCGCGCTTAATCTTAAGACCGGGTTTGCCGGTATAGTTAATTGTTGCCCTTCACGGCTGGAATGTGGCGGGAATCCGGGCTTTTTCGAGATGGTGCAGATTAGCCACAGGTGCTGATGTGGTCACGTTAAGGTTAAGTGGGGCGCAGCTTTGCGCGACGGGGCGCTCCGAGTCCACGGGGTGCGGACGTGCGGCCGCACCCCCCAAGACTAGCGGTGGATCGGCTCCTTCCGGTGCCAGTTGTCCAACTTGCGCGCGCCCCTATGCGGACGCATGGCCCATTCGATGCCGTTGCCGATGACCTTTTGCACCAGCGGATTGTGGTAGATCGGGAACGTCTCGTGGCCGGGTGAGAAGTAGAAGATGCGCCCCAGCCCGCGATAGAAGGTGAGCCCCGAACGGAACACTTCGCCGCCCTTGTACCAGCTCATGAAAACGATCTCGTCGGCGGCCGGAATATCGAAGGGCTCGCCATACATTTCCGACTGCGGAATTTCGAAGAACGGCGGAATGCCGTCGGCGATGGGATGGGCCGGATTGGTCACCCAGACGCGTTCGAGGTCGCCTTCGGGCAGTTCGCGCCAGCTGAGGTTGCAATTGGTGCCCATCATGCGGCGGAACATTTTGGAGTGATGGCCGGAGTGGAGAACCACGAGGCCCATGCCCGCCAGCACACGCTGCTGCACGCGCTCGATATATTTGTCCTGGACCTCGTCATGGGCGACATGACCCCACCAGGTCAGCACGTCGGTGCGGTCGAGCAATTCCTGGGTCAGACCCTGCTCTTCGTCATCGATGGTGCGGCGCTCGATGGTGAAATCGCGGTCGGTCAGCCCGGCGGCCAGCGCGCCATCCATCCCATCGGGATAGATCTTGGCGACCGGCGCGTCGTTCTTTTCGTGGCGGCCTTCGTTCCACATGGTCAGGCGAATAGTCACGGGGAGTCTCCGTAGATGATAGCGGGATCAGGCCGCGATGACGTTGTTGGACTGATCGAACAGGTGAAAGGCGGCGTGGTTCATGGCGAGTTGCACAGTCTCGCCGCTCTTCATGGCCAGATCGCCCTGGGCGCGGACCAATAGGGTGTCCTCGCCATTGCGAACGTTGAGATAGGTCTCGGCGCCGAGGCGCTCGACGATGGCGATGCTGGCCTGCATATCGGCCTCGCTGGCGCTCGCGACCGGGCGGATATCTTCCGGGCGAATACCCAGCGTAACCTGTTGCCCGACGACACCAGCCAGCGAGCGCCCATCCATGCTCACCATCCAGCCGGCATTGGCCTTGAAGTGTTGCGTCGAGGCATTGCCGACGATGCTGCCGGCAACCAGATTCATGCGCGGCGAGCCGATGAACCCGGCCACGAACGTATTGACCGGGTTATTGTAGAGCTCGATGGGCGTATCCCACTGCTCCACCCGACCCTTGTTGAGAACCACGATGCGCGTTGCCATGGTCATGGCCTCGACCTGATCATGCGTCACATAGACGATGGTCGGCCGCAATTCCTGATGCAGCTTCTGCAACTCGGCGCGCATCTGCACACGCAATGCCGCATCGAGATTGGACAGCGGCTCATCGAACAGAATGACGCGCGGCCGCTTGATGATGGCGCGACCGATCGCGACCCGCTGGCGCTGGCCGCCCGATAGCTCCGCCGGCCGGCGATTGAGCAGGTCCGAAAGCTGCAACAGCTCGGAAACGCGGCGGACTTCCTTGGCGATCTCCGCCTTGGGTACCTTCTTCAGATCAAGCGAGAAGCCGATATTCTGCGCCACCGTCATATGCGGATAGAGCGCATAGGACTGGAACACCATGGCGATGCCGCGCTGGTCCGGCGGCACGTCGTTGATGCGCTGGCCGTTGAGGATCAGGTCGCCGCCATCGATGGATTCAAGCCCCGCAATCATGCGCAGCAAGGTCGACTTGCCGCAGCCGCTGGGACCGACGAAGACGGAGAACTCGCCATCTTCGACCTCGATATCGACGCCTTGGATGACGCCGACTGCGCCGAAACTTTTACGAACACCGGAGAGCTGAATCATGGGAGTGGTCATGGCTTAACCTTTGACGCCGCCGGAGAAAGTCTGGACCAGGAACCGCCGCGCGAAGCTGAAGGCGATGACGGCCGGGATGAGGTAGATGGTGGCAATGGCCGCGAGCAGGCCATAGTCGATTTCGTTGATGCGCAGGAACGCGCGGAACAGCCCGATCGGCAGGGTCTGCAATTCAGGCGACGACAACAGGATCAGCGGCAAGAGGAAATCGCCCCAGGCCGACATGAAGGCGAACAGCCCGGCCGCAGCCAGCCCCGGCAACGCCAGCGGGATCAGCACGCGGCGAATGCGCTGCACCAGCGTGGCGCCATCGAGGATCGCGGCCTCCTCGTAGTCCTTGGGCACGCCGTCGAAAAACACCTTCATGATCCAGAGCGCCAGCGGCAACTGGCCAGTGGCGAGCACGATGATCAGGCCCAGATAACCATCGATAAAACCAACCATCTGCATGATGGCGCGGTAGTTCTCGCCCGCCCACGGACGCACCAGGGCGCCCATGCCGTTATTGGCGGTCAGCAGGATTTTGTAGAGCGGCACCAGCAGCGCCGTGGACGGCAGCACCCGGATCAAGAGGATGCCGTAGAGGAAGGGCTGCTTCCACCAGGCCTTGGATCGCGATAGCGCATAGCCGCCGAGCCCCGAAATGATCACCACGAGGATCGTGGCGCTGAGCACGGTGAACAGCGAATTGGCGAACCAGCGCACGCCGTTTTCTTCGGCGAAGACCCGAATGTAATTGTCGAAGGTCCAGCTATCGGGCCATTTGAGGAACAGCTGCGCATTGCTGTCGACCGAAGCCAGCGCCATCCAGATGAATGGCAAGAGGCAAAAGATCGAAATCACGATCAGCGTGACATAGGCCAAGGCCGTATAGGCGCCTTGGCGCGGAGAATTGACGCCGGCCATCAGACTTCCACCTTCAAGGATCGGACATAGGCGATGCCCAGGGCCAGCGACACCACCAGCGCCACCACCGCTCCAGCCGCGCCGTAGCCGAGCTGGAAGTTGGTGAAGGACTGGTTGTAGATATAGACGCTGATCACCTCGGTCTTGCCGCCGGGACCGCCGCGGGTCAGCGCATAGACCAGGCCAAACACCGAGATGGTCGAGACGGTCGAAATCAGCATGTAGAGGAAGATCGTCGGCGCCATCAGCGGCAGGGTGATGCGCATGAACATCTGGCGCGGATTGGCCCCATCCATGCGCGCCGCCTCATAGACTTCGGTGGGCACCGCGCTCAAGCCTGCCGTGAGCAGGATCATGGCGGTGCCGATGCCGCGCCAAGTATTGACCATGGTGACCATGAACAGCGGAAAGGTCTGCAGCCAGTCGGCCCAGGGCAGACCGAGCGCGATCAGGATCTTGCTCAGCGTGGCGTGATCGCCGCCCGCCAGCATGGAAATCCACATGAAGCCGGCGACCACTTCGGGCGCGGCGTTGGGCAACAGGATCGCGGCGCCGAACACCGAACCGCCCACAATCTTGCGCTTCAGTGCCAGCGCGGCGATGAAGCCGATGACGAACTGGCCGATAATGGCCGAGCCGACGACGAAGACGAAAGTGACGAACAGCGAATTCCAGAACCGCGCATCGGAGAACAGGCGGAAGTAATTGGCGGCGCCGACAAAGCGGGGCTTGGCAGCCGCAAGGCCGGTCAGCGCCTCATTGGTCATGCTCAGATAGACCGAATAGAGCGCCGGATAGATGATCAGCACAGCGAGGGGGATCAGCGCGGGCAATAACAGCCTCAATAGCTGCCGCTCTCTACGCTTCTGGAACGCGTCAAAGGCCATCTCTTGCCGCCTATCGGTGGATCAGGTTGAGGGATAGCGACGCCACGAGCGCCACGCTTTGTGAAGAGGAGAGAGACGCGGCATGGGCCGCGTCTCGAGGCATCGGCGGGGAGGAGAACCCGATGCTTATTTGACCGCTTCGTCGCCGAGCGTCTGCTTGACATAGTCGACCAGGATGGCCTGGGCGCCGGCAGCGGCGGTTTCCTTGCGCAGCAGGGCTTCGGTGGCACGAGCCACGCCTTCGGACACGGCGGACATGCCGGTTGCCTGCTTGAGATAGGTGCCGTGGTTGGCGGCAGCCTGGATCGGAACCAGTTCCGTCAGGGCCTGGAAGCGTGGGTCGGCCTGCACGGCATTGCTGGACGGAATATTGCCGATACGGGCAGCCGTTTCGATCTGGTTATCAACCGAGCCGGTTTCGAGCAGGGCCTTCTTGGCCAGTTCGAGATTGGCGGATTTGGCATTGACGGCCCAGGGCGCACCCAGACCCGCCAGCACGAATTCGCCGCTTTCCTGGCCCGGATCAGCCCAGGTGCCCACGACCGTGGTCACATTGGGGATGGGGTTCTTGCTCTCGCGGCCCCAATCGAAAATGTAGCACCAGGAGCCGCAAGTGGTCGCAGCCAGCTCGCCCTTGGGGAACATTTCATACTTGGGGATCACCCAGGGCTCAGGCCCGAGCAGCGGATCGACCGGCATCAGGTCGTTGTCGATCAAGTCCTTGTAGAACTGGAAGACATCGAGGACCCCTTTGCCGCTCAGGTCGAACTTGCCGTCGTCGGTGACGATCTGGGGGGTCGAAGAGCCGATGATCAGGTGCGAGAAGCCTTCGGCGAAAGCGCCGCCGCCCCAGCTGGTGCCTGCCGGGAACAGCAGACCGTAAGCGCCGGTCTTGGCCTTGATTTCCTTGGCGCGGTCGAGCAGGTCCGCCCAGCTCTTGGGTTGTTCGGTGGAGATGCCGGCCTTTTCGAGCAGGTCGCGGCGGAAATAGATCTGCTGGATGCCCAGGATATAGGGCATCACATAGGTCTCGCCATCGGGGCTGACGGCAAGCTGCTTGGCCACATCCACGAAGTCCTTGTAGCCGGGCCAGGCCGCAAGCTCGGCACCAACCGGTGCGAGATAGCCGGCAGCGACCATGTCGGCCACGTCGGAAGCGCCGGGGATCGAGAACAGGTCCGGCGCATTGCCGGCGGCCAGCTCGGTCAACAGCTTGGTCATGTAGTCCTTGTCGGGCGCCGGATATTCGACGATCTCGACGGTGACGCCGAGTTCCTTCTCCATGCGCTCGGCAGTGGGGGTAAAGGCATCGATGCCTGCCTGGCCATGCAGCGCGACGCGCAAGGTCTCGGCGTTGGCTGTGCCGGCAAGCAAGCTCATGGCAATGGCCGCAAGGCCACCTGCGATCAATCTATTCATCTTTCCTCCCTGTGCAGCCCGTTTTGCTGCTGGCGTCTGTCTGACACTCTAACAATGTACACGCTTACATTTTCACGGCAAGCGAAAATCGAACGTCTCTTCCATTTTGTATCTAGTTCGCATTTTTCGGTCATTTTGCCGTTTACGAGGCTTTGTCGGGTGATGTACACGTGTCCGCAAACGGGAGGATTGACGACATGGTTTTGCGTTTGGGTGTCATCGGGGCGGGCCTCAAGGCGGCCGATTATGCGCGCGGCTGGGCCGCGATGAGCGATGTCGAGATCGTCGCCACGGCGGAGGTGAGTATCCTGTCGCGTCAACGCTTTGGCGATGTCGTCGAGGCCGCAGGCTCGCCCCGCCCCATCGAATATCCCGATGCCGAGGCGATGCTCAAAGCCCAGGCCGGCAAGATGGACGCGGTCTATGTGTCTACCCCTCACGTGTTCCACGGCGCCAATGCGCTGGCGGTGATCGAAGCCGGCTATGACCTGCTGCTGGAAAAGCCGATGGTCACCACTGTCGAGGAAGCGCTGGCGCTGGTGGAAGCCGAAAAACGCACCGGCAAGACCGTGGTCATCGCCTTCCAGGGTGGGCTCTCCCCCCTCGTGCACGACACCAAGGATCGCGCCCGCCGCGGCGATTTCGGCGATCTGGTCAGCGTCAATGCCTCGATCTGGGAAGGCTGGGCCAAGAATTATGCCGGCCAGTGGAAGCAGAATCCGGCCATTTCCGGCGGCGGCTTCATGTTCGATACCGGCGCCCACATGATGAACACCGTCTGCGTGCTCGCCGACAGCGAGTTCGAGCGGCTGAGCGCCTTCACCAACAATCGCGGCCTCAAGGTTGATCTTGTCTGCGCTGTTGCGGCACGCCTGAGCAATGGCGCGCTCGTCACCTTCAACGCCGCCGGCGATGGCCCTCCCGGCTGCGAGTCCGCCATCACCTTCTTTTACACCAAAGCCATCATCCGCATCGATGCCTGGGGCAAGTGGCGCGAAGTCACCGTCGAGGGCGTGGCAGAACCACGCGAGGAAAGCGAAATCCGCGACACGCCGATGCACACCTTCCAGGCCGTACGTGACGGCCGCATGGCCAATCCATCCACCGTCGCCAATGGCTTGCGCTTCGCCCGGCTGTGGGACGCCATCAAGGCATCCGCCGCTCGCGACGGCGAGCCAATTGCGATAGAAACTGGCGCGGCCTGATCCGGGGGCCGTTAGGGAACGCTTATGATTCGCCGCAAGGGCCTGACATCGGTCGAACTGGCCAAGCTTGCCGGCGTCTCATCCGCGACGATTTCCCGCGCTTTCTCCAATGATCCAGCCATCAAGCCCGAAACCCGCGAGCGCGTCCTGGCGCTCGCCGCCGAACATGGCTTCCGTCCCAATGCCATGGCCCGCTCGCTCAACAACAGCCGCTCGCGGCTGGTGGCGCTGGTCGTTAACACCGTCGCCAATCCGGCCGAGGCGGAGGGGCTGGACCTGCTGATCCACCGCCTGCAGGAGCGCGAGCTGATGCCGCTGCTGCTGTGCTGCGCCAATCACGAGGACCGCGGCCACTTGATGCGCATCGCCTCCACCTATCAGGTCGATCACGTGGTGCTCTATTCCGACGCGGTTTCGGTCGATGACGCTCTCGACATTTTCCGCTCGGCGACGCTGATCGTCGCGTCATCCGAGCCGCTGGAGGGTCGCGACCTATTCGACGTCCGGCTCGACGCTTCCGCAGCCACGGCGCAAATCGTCGATCATCTGGTGGGCCAGGGCCGCCGGCATTTCGTCTACCTATCAGGCCGCGCCTCCAGCCATATCGACAAGCAGCGCATGCGCTGGTTCGCCGATGCCCTGGAACGGCATGGCATGGCCTTCGAAATCGTCGAGCACGGCGATTACTCCTATGAGTCAGGCTATAAGGAAGCCGTGCTGCTGTTGCGCCGGCTGCGCCCGGACGTGCTGGTGTGCGCCAACGACTTGATGGCCATCGGCGCCCAGGATGCCGCCACCCTGCTCGGCCTCAAGATCGGGGCCGACCTGGCAATTGTGGGTCATGACGGCGTGTCGCTCTCCAACTGGGATTCCCACTCGATCACCACCGTCATGCCGCCGCATGGGGTGATCAGCGACGCGTTGATCGAACTCATCGAGCGCCCCCCGACCGCCCCGCCCGAACAACACGTCGTCAATTGCATAGTTCGTTGGCGTCAGAGTACCGGACCGGCGCCCAGGTAACCGCTCTTGGGCGCATGGACGACCCAATCGTCATCAGCGGCTTTCCAGGCCCGCCAAGTCGCCATTCAGGTCTTTCGAAGACCGGCGACAACGAAGCCCGCCAAGGCCTCGACATAGTGCCGATCCGCCCGTTCGCGCGTGATGATCATGCGCCAATACAGCATGCCGCCTGCGGCATCGTTGAAGAGGTCGGCATCCGCATCGGCCGGGAGTTCGCCCCGCGCGATTGCCCGTTCCAGGATCGATGCTGCACGCTGGCGGCGCTCGATCTGCACGCGGCTCCTGACGCCGCCCGCCAATGCCGGATTGCGCTGCATTTCGGCATGCAAATCCGGCAGGATACGGCGCACCAGCCGATGCCGCAGGACGCGGCGGAGCTGATAGAGCATCGCCGCGACGTCGCCCTCGAGCGTGCCGGTATCGACAATGGGCGCCAGTTCGATGCCGACGTCTTCCAGCCGCTCGGCGACCATGGCGAGCTTGGAAGGCCAGCGTCGATAGAGGGCGGCTTTACCCACTCCAGCCCGCTGCGCAACCCGCTCGAGGCTGATCCCCACATAGCCGTAATCAGCCCATTCCTCGAACAGCGCCCGCGTCAGGGCGTCGGTGACGGCGGGCTGCATGATCGCCGCCCCGCTGGGCGCCCGCCGCGGTCTCTGCCCAGTTATTTCGTCGGAACGCTTGCGTATCATCCAAACGGCTCTATATGAGGACGGAACACAATCGTTCCATCCATAGGGGTTATCCGATGAACACCACTACAAGTCCAGACACCATGGCGAACTTCGCCGGTCTGCTCCGAACCGCTCTTGGCGATAGTCTCGCCCGCGACGCGACGACATTCCTGTCGATGATGGCCGAGGACGGCGTCGTCGAATTTCCATACCTCACGGCCGGCCCTGCCCCGCGGCTCGAGGGGCGCGCCGCCCTGAGCGCGCATCTGGCGAGCCTTGAAGGCATGATCGAGATCGACGGGTTCCACGATCTGGTGGTGCACAAAAGCCTCGAGCCCGGTGTCTTCATCCTCGAATTCACCTGTATCGGCCGCGGCGCCAAGACGCGCCTGCCCTACAATCAGCGCTATATTTCGGTCATCACCGTCAAGGACGGCCATATCGTGCGCTACCTCGATTACTGGAATCCATTGATCCTGCAGCAAGCCATGGGTGAAGCCGCTCACGCCACCCGGGAAGGCCAGCAATCATGAGCTTGATCCTCGTCACCGGCGGCAGCGGCAAGACCGGGCGCAGGGTTGCCGCACGGTTGGCCGAACGCGGCATTGCTTACCGCGTCGCCTCGCGCTCGGCGACCGGGCCGTCGACGGTCCACTTCGACTGGTCACTGCCCCAAACCCACGATGCCACTCTTGAAAGCGTGGTCGCGATCTATCTCGTGGCGCCGACCGGCGTGATGGAGCCGTTGCCCGTCATGCAGCCCTTCCTCGAACGTGCCTTGGATAAGGGCGTCACCCGCTTTGTGCTGCTCAGCGCCTCTTCGCTGGAGGAGAACGGCCCGGTGATGGGCGCGGTGCATGGCTGGCTTCGCCAGAACGTACCGTCATGGGTCGTGCTGCGCCCCACCTGGTTCATGCAGAATTTCTCCGAGCAGCAACACCGTCCGACCATCCTGGCCGAGGACGCGATTTATTCGGCCACCCAGGATGGCCGCGTTGGCTTTATCGATGCCGAGGACATTGCCGCCGTCGCCATCGAAGCGCTGACCGATTCTGAGTTTGCCAATGGCGACTTGATCCTGACCGGCCCCGCCACTTTGTCCTATGACGAGGTCGCCCGGCTTATCGCCAGGGCCGTGGGCCGCGATATCCGCCATCGTCGGCTGACGGCAAGCGACCTGACGGATTGGTTTGTCAGGGGCGGCGTGCCGGCGGCCTTCGCCCCCACCCTGGCCGCGATGGATACCGCGATTTCCCTCGGCGCCGAGAACAGGACGACCCAGCATGTCTTTGACAGCACCGGCCGCGATCCAGGCTCGTTCGAAGACTTCGTGATTCGGAATGCCGCGGCGTGGAAGCAAGCGTAGATACCGCCTCAAGTCCCGTTGCGGCTCCCCGCCATAGCCCGTTCCCAGTAGGGTGGCGTGCCGAAACTTTTGCGCAAGTGGGACACGAACAGCTTGACCTTGGCGGTATGGGATCGGCCCGGCATGTGGATCGCATGCACCGACCCGGTCAGCCTGGCCGGCTGGGCTGCGTGGGGCAAAACCTCCACCAGCCGGCCGGCAACGATATCCTCGCTCACCAGCCAGGAGGCCAGGTGCACGATGCCCAGCCCCGCAATTGCGGCCTGCATCAGCGCACCGGTGTCGTCCGAACGGAACGGCCCGCGCACAGCCAGCGCCTGCTCGCGATTGACCCCCGCAAAGGTCCACCACCCTGTGGGATTGCGCAGCGAAGCCACGCTCAGGCATGGATGATCGAGCAGGTCTGCGACCTGTTCCAGGCGCCCTGCCCGCGCCAGATAATCCGGGCTGGCGCAAAGCAGGCGACGGACTGGCGCGATCGCGGTAGCCACCAGATCGCTATCGGGCAACACGCCGAGCCGGATCGCCACGTCGACACGGCGCTCGGACAGGTCGATAATCTCGTCGCCAGTGTGCAGCTCCACCTCTAGCGACGGATATTGCGCCAGGAAGCTGATCACCGCCGGCGTCAGGTGTTGCCGTCCGAACATGGCCGGCGCGGTTACGCTCAACACCCCACGCGGCTCGCCTTCGAGCGCAGCCAGCCCATCTCGAGCCTCTGCCATTTCCGCCAGAATGTGCTGCGCCCGCGGCAAGAACTGCTGTCCCGCATCGGTCAGGGTCAGACGCCGGGAACTGCGATTGAAGAGCCTGGCTTGCAGCTCCGCCTCCAGCAACTCGACGCGGCGCGTGATCGACGAGACGGCGACGCCCTGCGCTTTGGCGACCCTGGAAAAGCTGCCCGCTTCGGCCACGGCCACAAACGCCACCAGAGTTTCCAGCACAGACTTTCCTTTGCGTTTTTCGCAAAATGCTTTTGCCTTTTAGATGATTGTTCCAAGACACGCAAATAACGAGATTGCCGGACATGTGGAGCCGCCCCATTGGTGGTTCCAGGAGACCTGAACCATGACCACCCAATTGACCCGCCTTTCTCTCGCGGCACTGCTCGCCAGCCTCACCCTCACCGCGATCCCGAGCTTTGCCGCCTCCCCGCTACAGACGACGTCCGCGCCCGGCTACTATCGCATCATGATCGGCGCCTACGAGGTGACCGCGCTTTCCGATGGCACGGTTGATCTCCCCGTCGATCAACTGCTGACCAATATCACCCCCGAAGCGGTCAAAGCCGAGCTGGCCGCATCCTTCGAGACCGCCCCGCTCGAAACCTCCGACAATGCATTCCTGATCAATACCGGCGACAAGTTGATTCTGGTCGATACCGGTGCCGGCTCCCTGTTCGGGCCGACGCTGGGAAAACTACTGGCCAATCTGGAGGCGTCCGGCTATCGGCCCGACCAGATCGACGAGGTGCTGGTCACCCATATGCATCCCGATCACATCGGCGGCCTCGCGGCGGATGGCAAAGCCGTCTTCCCCAATGCAATCGTCCACGCCGCCAAGGCGGATGCCGATTACTGGCTGAGCCAGGCCAATCTGGATGCCGCTCCCGATGCGCAGAAAGGCTTCTTCCAGGGCGCCATCGCTTCGTTCCAGCCCTACGTGGACACCAGGCGGTTGGAAACTTTCGATGCCCCCACCGAATTTGCGCCGGGCGTGCATTCGGTCGCCCTGCCCGGCCACACCGCCGGCCATAGCGGCTTTCTGGTCGAGAGCGAAGGACAGAGCCTGCTGATCTGGGGCGACGTGGTCCACGTCGAAGCCATCCAGTTTGCTCATCCCGGGGTCACCATCGCCTTCGATAGCGACGCCAGCCAGGCGGCGTCCGAGCGAGGCAAGGAATTCGCCGATGTCGCCGCGCACGGCTCCCTAATCGCCGGCGCCCACCTGCCCTTCCCCGGCCTCGGTCACGTCCGCAGGCAGGGCGGCGCATACCAGTGGGTCCCGGCCAACTATTCGGTCATGCGCTGACCGCCGCACAATCCATGGCCGCCAGATCCCCGCATTTTCCAAAGGATTTATCATGCTGAAATTCTATTATCACCCCACGCCGAACTCGATGAAAGTCGCTCTGCTGCTCGAAGAGCTTGGCCTGCCCTACGAGGCGATCTCGGTCGATATCTTCAAGGGCGAACAGCACGATCCCGCTTTCCGTCAGATCAATCCCAACCGCAAAGTACCGGCGATCGTGGATGACGGCATCACGGTCTTCGACTCCCACGCCATCCTGCTCTATCTGGGGCAAAAGCATGGCCGGTTTATTCCCGACGAGGTGGCCACGAATGCCGCCATGCTGTCCTGGCTGCAGTTCGTCGCCACCGGCCTCTCGCCTTTCTCGGGCCAGGCGATCCACTTCCTGCATTATGCGCCCGAAGCGCTTCCCTATGCGCAAAACCGCTACGTCAAGGAAGTCGAACGGCACTATCAGGTTTTGGACGACCACCTGTCGCGGTCAGCGTTTCTGGCGGGCGCGGAATACTCGATCGCCGACATGGCGCTGTGGGGTTGGGCCAATTCGGCCGGCTTCATCCTCGGTGACAAAGGACTGACCGACTATCCCAGCCTCAAGGGTTTCGTCGATCGTATCGCCGCGCGCCCGGCCATGGCGGGAGTCATCGCCCTGCGCACCAAACATCAGTTCAAAGCCGACCTCGACGCGGAATCGCGCAAGGCCATGTTCCCGCAGAACGAGGTCACCGTGGCTTGAGCGGAAAGGGGTAAGACCGGGTGTTTCGACACCCGGTCCGGACGAGAGCTGCCAGGTTCAGCTGGCCCTTCACTGCAAAAGCCCCGCGGCTTCAAGAACCCAGCTGCGAGGCGATCAGGGCGTCGCAAAGTTCACGCACGGCGCCTTGCCCGCCCGGTGTTGCCGTAACGAATGTGCACACCGCTTTGACAGCGGCGACGCCGGCCGGCACCGTTACCGGCACGCCGACGGCCTCGAGCAAGGTCAGGTCGTTGATGTCGTCGGCGATGTGGCAAACCTGGTGCATGCCGATGCCCAGCTCCGCGGCGATCGCCTGCACCGGCGTCAACTTGTCTTCGACGCCAACCCGACAGTAATCGATGCCGAGCACGCGGGCGCGCTCGATAATGATGGGCGTAAGGCTCTGGCTGATGAAGCAGGTCTTGATGCCATGGTGCATGGCCAGCTTCAATCCAGTGCCGTCGAGAACGTGGAAGCGCACCAGCGCATGCCCGCTGGCATCATAATAGAGGCTGCCATCGGTGAGCACGCCATCGATGTCGCAGCAGAGCAGCTTGATCCCGGCCAGCTCCGGGCCGGCGATTAGCGGCTGGGGCGTCAAGCCAGGATCCGCGCGAGCAATGCGGCCTGCTCTGGGTCATCTCGAATATGCTCAAGCACGATGTCGGCCTCGTGCGGCTCGTTGACCGAGGGCAGGCTTTCCTCGACCGGCACGGAGAGCAGCGAATGGCCGGCTTCCACGATGCGCATCTGCTCGATGGATTCATAACGCTCGACCAGCGAGGGGGGAGCCGCGGCGATATCGAGTAGGAAGTCACGGCGATAGGCGATGATGCCCAGCACCTTGCGGATATAGCGCTGCTGGTCCTCAAAAGCCGCGGTCGAGGGTGACCGACGGAACCCGTAGATCACTCTTCCCTCCGCATTGATCGCATATTTGACGAAGGAATGGCGGTCCAGTTCCTCGGGCTCGCTGATCGGCGCCGTGGCGTTCCAGGCGTCGTTTTCAGGATTGGCGTTGATGGCAGCGATCATCGCCTCGACATGGCGCGGCAGCAGCAGCGGCTCGTCGCCTTGCAACAGCAGGACATGGGTGCAATCGAGCGACGCCACGGCTTCGGCGACGCGCGTCGTGCCGTTGCGATGGGTATCGGCGGTCATGATCACATCGCCGCCGCCAGCCCTTACGGCGTCGGCAATCTCGACATCGCAGGTGGCTACGGCAACGCTGTGCAGGCCTTGGGCCAACAGTGCCCGGCGCCGCACATGTTCGATCATCGGCATGCCGGCGAACGGAAACAGGATTTTGTTCGGGAAGCGAACCGAGGCCAGGTGCGACGGAATAACGGCAACGATCTTGGTCACTTGGGTCACCCTGGCAGCACGCCACTGTCGACGTTGATGCACTGCCCGGAAATGGCACGAGCCGCGTCCGAAGCGAGGAACAGCGCCATGTCCGCGACGTCTTTGCCCTCGGGCAGAAAACCCAGCGCCGCGTCGCGCGCGGCGAACCCGGCCAGGAACGCCTCGGGATCGCCCTTGGCCGGCGAGCCTTCGACGGCCAGCGCTTCCATCAGGCCGGGCGTCCGCACCAGCACAGGGCACAACGCATTGACCCGAATGCCGCGTGGTCCCAACTCCTTGGCGAGAGCCTGGGTCATGCCATTCATGCCGAACTTGGTGGCGACATACATCGAGTTGTTGGCCGTGCCGCGCTTGCCGGCCAGGCTCGAGATATTGATGATCACCCCGCCCTTACGCAGCCCTTCGGACGCAATCTTGCAACCGAAGAACGCGCCCTTCAGGTTCACGGCCATCATGTCGTCGAAGAACTCGCCGTCGATCTCACCGATCGGCCGCCAGGCCGAAAAACCCGCATTGTTGATGTAGACATCGAGCTGGCCGGTCCACTCCATCGCCGCATCGAGCAGCCGACGATGGTCAGCCTCGTTCTGCACATCGCAGGGCACGAAGCGGATATTGTCCGGATCGAGTTCGGAAATACCGCTGTCGTTTCGCGCGCCCACCACGACCTTGTAGCCGGCCGCCCCAAAGCCCTCGGTGAGCGAGCGGCCAATGCCCTTGCTGCCGCCGGTAATGATGACTGTTTTGGACATGAGGGACCTAAATCGTCATGGCGGAATAGCCGCCATCGACCGCGATCTCGGCCCCCGTCACAAAGCCCGACGCATCCGAAGCCAGCCAGATCAGCGCGCCGATCAGCTCGGCGACTTCGCCATAGCGCTTCATCGGCGTATGCCCCAGGATCGCCGCTTCCCGCTCGGGGGTGATGAAGTTCTTGCGGTTCCAGTCGGTGGGGAAAAAGCCCGGCCGAATGGCATTGACGCGAACGCCCTGCAGCGCCCACTCACGGCCCAGATTCTGCGTCAGGTTCTTGATGCCGGCCTTGGCGACCGAATAGGGAAACGCCTTGGACAGCGGCGGACCGGCCGAGGCCGAGGAGATATTGATGATCGAGCCGCGGCCATTGCCGACCATGTGCTCGCCAATCACCTGGCAGCCCAGGAAGGTGCTGGTGATCTGGGAATCCATCACCGCATTCCACTCGGACAGCTCCATCTGGAAGAACGGCGTCGAGCTGTTGATCCCGGCGCCATTGACGAAAATGTCGAGCGGTCCAAATGCCGCAACGGCCTGATCCAGCGCCGCCTTGAAGCTGTCCTTCTTAGTCGCGTCAAGCTCGACGCCGACCGCCTGTCCGCCCGCATCCTTGATCTGCTGGGCCACGGCCTCGGCCTTTTCCAGCCGCAAATCCATGACCACGACCTTGGCGCCGGCCTTGCCCAGGCCACGGGCCATCTCGCCGCACAAATGCCCGCCACCGCCGGTGACCCCGGCAACGCGGCCCTCAATGCCGAACAGGTCAGACGTGAACTGATTCATGGCTCAGGCCTTCCGGAACTGATTAACGACTGCACCGGTCTGGCGCGCCCAATTGGTCAGCACGAACAGGTCCGAACCCAGGATGACGTATGTGTAGCCCTGGGCGAAGGCGTCTTCGACGGCCTCGGGCGTGACATTGGCGATCTGCGTGCAGACACTCTTGCCGGCGCGCGCGCAGGCCTCGACCACCTTGCGCGCGGCCTCGCGGACCAGCGGATGGTTGGTCTGGCCGGGTACGCCGAGCGAGCCGGAAATGTCGTAGGGACCCACCATGACGCCGTCGACTTCGTCGAAGGCCAGCAGCGAGTCGATGTTCTCGACGCCCTTGATCGACTCCACCTGCAGGATCAGCGAGGAGCTGTCGTTCCAATCGGTGATGTAGGCGTCAAAATCGAAGCCATAGCCATGGGCGCGATTGACGCCGTAGCTGCGCCGCCCATTGGGGGGAAACTTGGTGATGTTGATAAGATTGCGGACTTCCTCGGCGGTTTCAACCATCTGGATGATCATGCCGTCCGCGCCCGCTTCGAGCAGCGGCTTGACGATGTCGTTATTGTGCGACACCGGCCGCGGCAGGCAGGTCACGCCTTCGGCATGGCACGAGGTGATGATCTGTCGGGCCTCGGCCAGCGAAATCGTGGTGTGTTCCATGTCGATGGCGATGAAATCGAAACCCGCCTTCGCGAAGGTCTCGGTAATACCCGGATCGGGATAGGACACCCAGCCGCCGAACACGCGCTCACGATTGCGCAGCTTGCTCTTGAGAGCTTTGCGCCGCTCCAAGGCCAATTGATACGACATGGAAATATCCTGTGACCGAGATGGTTAAGATGGGTGTGCCTAGCAATTTGACCCGGGCCGTACAAGTCGCAATTGGTGGCGCGGCAGCGTCAAGGCGACGCCCCTTCGATGGGTAACGTTACCCGTCCTGCTGGCTGACCAACAGCTTCACAATGGGATGAAGATGCAGCAGGCCCACCAGCTTGCCGCCATCGTCGACCACCGGCAAATCCCAGACCTGCTTTTCTTCCATCAGGTTGACGGCATCCAGCAAGGCAACGTCGGGCCCCACCGTCGTCGGATGGGGGATGGCATGCTCGATGACGTCATCGCCGAAGAAAGCCGAAAACGGCTTCTGCATCTTCAGCAACTGGCGGCGAATATCGCCATCGGTGACGATGCCGCGCAGAATGCCATCGGCGTCCACCACGCAGACGATGCCGAGGCGGCTGCGCCCCATGGCCTCCAGAGCGGTCTTGAAGAAGGCATTCGGCGCCAGAACCGGACAGTGGTCCAGTGGCAAGGCAACGTCCTTGACGAAAAGATTGCGCGGGGCGTCCTGCATCGTCTGCTCCTGTTCTGACCTTGGGTTCGTCTGCGAGGTTTCAGCCGTTCGGATGGACCTTGTCCTCGCCCAATTCGGCGAGAATGTCCAAGCGCGCCTGATGCATGATCTTGGCCTGGCGCAGCACGTTTTCGAGATACTTTATGTCGAGCACGGTATTGGCGTCCGACAGGGCATTGTCGGGATCGTCATGGGTTTCCATGAACAGCGCATTGATACCGCAGGCTACCGCCGCGCGAACCAGGTAGGGAATGAACTCGCGCTGGCCGCCCGAAATGTCGCCCATGGAGGTCGGCATCTGGATGGAATGGGTCGCATCGAAGCACACCGGATATCCGGTACGCGCCATGATGGGGAAGCTGGTCATGTCATTGACCAGCATATTGTAGCCGAGGAACGTGCCGCGATCGGCCAGCATGATGTCGTGGCAGCCGAAGGATTCCAGCTTACGCACCGAATTCTTCATGTTCCACGGGCTCATGAACTGGCCCTTCTTGATATGCACCGGACGACCCGTCAGCGCGGCGGCGCGCAGGATCGAGGTCTGCCGGCACAGATAGGCCGGGATTTGCACCAGATCACACACTTCGCCGGTGGCGGGGCCCCAGGACGGATCGGAGAAATCGGACACTACGGGGACGCCGAATTCCTTGCGGACGTCGGACAGGATGGTCAGGCCTTCGTCCATGCCCAGGCCATGAAAGCTATCGGGGGACGAGCGGCAATCCTTGTCGTAACAGGACTTGTAGATCCACGGCACGCCGACGCGCTGGGTGATTTCGGCGATGGCTTCCGCCATCTTGAACGCATGGTCGCGGCTTTCGATGGCACAGGGCCCGCCGAGAAAAGCGAGCGGAAGGCCGGGGCCAATCTGCACCTTGGTCACATCTCCGTAGCCCACGGTGATGGTTTTCATGTCCAAAACGGCTCTCCTATATGCCGCGGTACTCCACGGCAGGCGAAAAAATCCAGATATCTTGAGAGGAGTCGGCATCGACCCGCAGGATTGGGCTTATCGCCCATCAAGCCGAGTTCTTCAACATTTCCTTGCGCCCTCTTCATTGCGCGATAGGCGCATGGGGCGACCTAGATGGCGCGATTGGCTTCGCCTTCAAAATTGTCGAGCATCCTTTTCAACAGGCCGATGGCGGTTTCGATCTCGGCGTCGGTCATGCCGGCGACCGCCACGTCGTTCCCTTCCTCCATGTGGCGATTGATCTGCGGCAGCGCGTCGATGGCTTTTGGCGTGAGGCCGACGAGGCTGCTCCGCCCGTCATCGGGATCCTTGCGGCGAACCACGAACCCGTCTCGCTCCAGCCGGCCAAGGAGCTGTGCCATGCTGGACTGCTCGACCCTCAGACGCTCGGTCAGTTGCTTCTGCGTCATCTCGCCGGCCGCGCTCAGCAGGTTGAGCACCGGGTAGCCGGCGATACCGGTGCCCAGCGGCTGGATTCGCGCCTCGGCGTATCGCCCCATCACGCGAGCCAGCCGCATGACCAGATGCCCCGGGCGGGTGTTCAGGGTCCACTTGCGCGATTGAGTCACTTGCATAATATCCTATATATCTGTATAGGACCCTATATACCATGGAGCTGGTTGAAAGTCACCTGGCCCGGAAAGGATTATTTGCATGATCACCATCATAGGCGCCGGCGTCGCCGGTCCGCTCCTCGCCTACATGCTCGGCAAGAACGGCGTTGCAGTCACCGTGCTGGAAGCCGATGGATCGCTCGATGAACGCCACCAGGGTGGCATGCTCAATCTCAACGAGGGAACCGGCAAGCCTGCTCTCGAGGCCGCCGGGCTCTACGAGCAGGCCATGCGGCTTGTCCTGCAGGGCGGTGACGCCATGCTGCTGCGCGACCGGACCGGCAAGGTGCTTTTCCAGGACGCCGGCAATGGCTTGCGGCCGGAAATTGACCGGGGCGCTCTGCGTCGTCTGGTCGTCGAGGCCCTGCCAGAGGGCGTCATCCGATGGAACAGCAAGGTCAAGTCGATCGACCGCACCGATAATGGCTTTGAGATCGCCCTCATAGATGGCTCCGTCTTGACGGCCGATGCCGTCGTTGGCGCCGACGGCGCCTGGTCGCGGGTGCGGCCGCTGCTGACGGCACAGCAGCCGCTCTACACCGGCACGACCTTCGTCGAACTGCGCTATCTCGATGCCGACAGCAATTATCCCGAGGCCAAGAGGATCGTCGGCGATGGCCTGATGTTCGCGCTCTCCCATGGTCGAGGCCTGCTCGCCCATCGCGAACCCGACAATGAGCTTTGTTTCTATGCCGCCCTGAACCTGCCCGAAGACATGGTGCGCCGGCAATTCACCAATGCCGAACTGGTGGAATTCTTCCCCGATTGGGCCGGCGACTATCGCGCTGTGCTGTCCAGGAGTGACGGCGCTCCGATTACGCGCCCGATCTATGCACTGCCCACGGGCGAGTTCTGGCCCCATGCTCATGACGCAACCCTCATTGGTGACGCAGCGCATGTGATGTCGCCGTTTGCCGGGGAAGGCGTGAACCTTGCCATGGCCGACGCGGCGGACCTCGCCGCAGCCATTCTCGCCCACCCGCACGATATTGACCTGGCCTTCTCGCGCTACGAAGCAACGATGGCCGCGCGCACCGTCCGCTTCCAGGAAGAATCTGCGGCCAACCTGACCCTGGCCTTTGCCGAGGATGCGCCTGCCGGCTTCCTCGCATTCTTTGAGAGCCTCGGCGAACCCGAGGGAGAAGGTCAGCGCTAGTCAAGATCGCGCTTGCCCTCGACGCCGGCCGCCATCGGGAACCACGTCGTGATTATTCAGCGATGTCAATGATCTCGAGCCCCACCGCCCGAGGACTCGACGGGCACGGGCTGGCGGGTGTCTCCATTTCGAGCCTAAGCAGTAGTACGGCTACCCGCGGAAAAATGCACACTTGGCGATCACGGCTTGTTAAGCCTGCTTTCATGATGCTGTGGGGCTTAACGAGTTATGAAAGCACCAAGTCCAGAATGGACGTAAAAGGAGACCCTCCCATGCCCGCTTTGCGTTCCCTCACCACCATCGTGTTTGCCATCCTCGCCGCCTTTGCCACCCCTGTCCTGGCGCAGGACGTGCCGGCCGTGACCATTACGGGCGCGTCCGGCTCCGTTACGTTCGATCGCACCCAGCTTGAGGCCATGGGCTTGGTCTCGATCAAGACCAAGACGCCCTGGAACGAAGGCGTGGTGGATTTCGAGGGTGTTCCCCTGGCGCTGCTGCTCGAAAAGGCCAATGCCAAGGGCGACACCACCACCGTCACCGCGCTCAACGATTACAGCGTCGATATCCCTACCGCCGATTTCGCTGAATTCGGCGCCATCCTGGCGGTCAAGCGCAACGGCGCCTATATGCCGGTCGACGACCAGGGTCCGTTTTTCGTGATCTATCCGTTCGACAGCAATCCGACCCTGCAGGGCCAGCCCTATTACGGTCGCGCCGTCTGGCAGGTCAAGGAACTCACCGTCCAGTAGGCCGCGATCGGCGGCCGCCCCAACCACGGAATGAACTCTTCCACCTTGCGCGTCCTACGCATAGCACTGACCGTCGTGATCCTGGGCTTCATCGCCTCGGCCATCTATATCTCCGCCCTGGTTTTCCAGCGCCAGGCGGCGCTCGAAGGGGTGGGCCTGGGCAATGTCACCTGGATCGTGGCTCAGGCTCCCAGCGAGTTTGCCCGCCTCGAACAGCGCGTCAGCGCCTTCGGCCTTGAGGGCGGCCAGTCCAACGCCGCCGAGGTCAAGCTGCGCTTCGATATCGTCGGCAACCGGCTCAAGACGCTGCGGACCCGGGATATCGAGGCCTTTTCGCTCTCCGATCCGCGCATCGGCCAGATCCTGAACGACCTTGAACAGGCCCTTAATGACACGAGGCCCCTGCTCGACGATCTTGCCGAGCCCGGCACGCCTGCGCGCATCCTGACTATCCTCGAGCCGATCTATCCCAAGCTGGCGCGCCTTTCCACCGATGCCAATGTGTGGAACGTGGCGCGCATCGCGGCGGACCGGGAAGCTCTGTTCGGCCTGCAATGGGCTTTTACCTGGGTCGCCATCGGCATGATCGCCTGCGGCTCCGCGCTGGCAGGCCTGCTGCTGCTGCACAATAACCTTCTAGGTCGCGCGCAGGAGGTGCTGAAGCAGAAGGAGCAGAGCCTGGCCCTGCAGAATGCCCGGTTCGACACCGCCCTCGATGCCATGTCGCTGGGTCTGGTCCTGCTGGACACGCAATACCGCATCATTGTCTGCAATCCCCGCTTCCTCGCCATTTTCGGACTGGACAAGGCCCTTGCCGCGCCCGGAACCCCCATTGCCGACCTGATCGCGCCCGAGCTGCTGTCCGATGCCGTCCATGAGTTCACCCGCGCCGACGACGACGAAGACGACATCGCCGTGCTCAACGAGCGCGCCCACCACCTGCCCAACGGCATGGTGCTGCTGATCACGCGCGATTCCATGGCCGAGGGCGGTTGGGTTTGCACCTTCGAGGACGTCACCGAACGCCACCGCGCGCAAAACCGCGTCGTTCACATGGCCCACCACGACGCCCTGACCGGGATGCCCAACCGGCTCTTGTTCTGGGAAAGCATCACCCAAGCGGTGCGCGGCCTGGGGCAACGGGCGCAGCCCTTTGCGGTCCTCTTTCTCGATCTCGATCGGTTCAAGGAGGTCAACGATACGCTGGGCCATCCGGTGGGCGATGCCCTGTTGCGCCAGGTCGCCGAGCGCCTGCGGCACACCTTGTCCCCCCGCGATATCGTCGCGCGGCTGGGTGGCGATGAATTTGCCGTGCTGCACTATTGTGGTGATACGTCTCTCGACAGCACCCTGGAGCTGTCGGAGCGCCTGATCGATACGGTCGGGCGGCCCTATCACATCGAGGACCACGAGATTGTCGTCAGCACCAGCATCGGCATTGCCGTAGCCCCGGCCGACGGCAGCGATTCCGACCAGTTGATGAAGAACGCCGACCTGGCGCTCTATTCGGCCAAGGCTGATGGCACGGGCACGTCTCGCTTCTTTACCGCGCGCATGGAGCAGGTGCTGCGCAGCCGTCACCTGCTCGAGGCCGACCTGCGCAGCGGCATCAGGCTGGGCCAGTTCGAGCTTTTTTACCAACCCCTGATCAGCCTCAAGACCCGGCGGATCGTCTCCGGCGAAGCGCTGATGCGCTGGCGCCATCCCGAGCACGGCCTCATCTCGCCGGCGGACTTCATCCCGCTTGCCGAGGAGACCGGGGTTATCGACCTGCTGGGCGAATGGGCGCTACTTCAGGCATGCCGGGACGCCCTGGCTTGGCCTGAACATATCCGGGTTTCGGTCAACCTGTCGCCCGTCCAGTTCCGCAAGGCGGGGCTCTTCGATATGGTCAAGGCCGCGCTGGCCGATAGCGGGATCGCGCCGCAACGGCTCGAGCTGGAAATCACCGAATCCGTCTTGCTGCGCAACAATGCCGCCAATCTTGAAGCGCTGCGCCGCTTGCGTGCCTTAGGCCTGACCATCGCGCTCGATGACTTCGGCACCGGCTATTCGTCGCTGAGCTATCTGCAGCGCTTCCCCTTCGACAAGCTCAAGATCGACCAGAGTTTCGTGCGCGACCTCGAAAACCGGCCCGATAGCCTGGCTATCGTGCAGTCCATCGCCACGCTTGGCCGCAACCTGAAAATGCAGACCACGGCCGAAGGCGTCGAGACCCAGGCACAGCTGGACATCATCACCGAGGCCGGCTGCTCGGAAGCCCAGGGCTACTTCTTCAGCCGCCCGACACCCGAAACCGAATTCCGTGCCCTGCTGACCCAGCAGGACCTTGAGAGCGGACCGCTCCGCTCTCACAAGTGGTGAACTGACGCCGGGCTCTAGCGATCGAAGAAGCCCGCATCCTCTTCCTTGAGATACTTCTTGGCGCCTTCGGCATCGATATCGAGGCCTAGTCCGGGCGCCTCAAGCAGATCGACCATCGAGTTCTTGACCACCTGCTTGGGCAGGCCGATGACGATGTCGTTCCACCACGGGTCCGAGGCGCTGGGATATTCGAAGGCGATATAGTTCGCCGGCAGCGTGGCGCAGACATTGATCAGCGCGCCCATGCCCAGCAGCCCATTGGCGGTGCCGTGCGGCGCCATCATGATCGAGTGCATATAGGCGTGCTCGGCGACCCATTTCAGCTCGGCAATGCCACCGATATCCGCGGGATCGGGACCGATGACGCGCACCGCCTGCGTTTCGATCAGTTCCTTGAAGTTGTGGCGCAGGTAGATCTGCTCGCCGGTATGAATCGGCGTCGTGGTCGACAGCGTCAGCTCGCGATAGGCCTGCGGATTGACCCAAGGCACATAGTCGCCGGTCAGCATGTCCTCGAGCCACATCAGGTTGTGTTTCTCCACCGCATTGGCAAAGCGGATGGCATCGGGCAGGAACCAGCCCGGGCCGCAATCGAGCGCCAGCGAAACCTTGTCGCCCAGCACTTCCTTCATGGCGGTGACGCAATCGAGCATGTGGTTGAAGCCGTGCTCGGAAATTTGTCCCTGATCCATGGCGCCGTGATAGCCGGCCTTGGTCTGACGCGGGCCATAATGGAAGTCGTCAATGCTGTCCTTCATGTTGGAATGAAAGCTAATGCCCTGCTTGACCATGAAGAAGTTCTGCGGCTGCTCCATCATCCATTTGACGTCGGCGGCATAATCTTCGGGCCGGTCGCCGGTGCGCTTCTGCCGGATCGAGCCATTATAGACCCGCACCTGATCGCGCACCTTGCCGCCGAGGAGCTTGTAGACCGGCACATTGGCGGCCTTGCCGGCGATGTCCCACAACGCGTGCTCGATCGCCGAGACCGCCGCGCCATAGGGCTTGAAGCTGCCGCGCTGGCGGATTTTGAGCATGACCCGCTCGACATCGGTCGGGTCTTCCCCGATCAAGGCCTCGCGGAAATGCAGCACCCACGGCTTGAGATAGCTCTTGGTGTATTCCACCTCGCCCAAGCCATAAATGCCCTCATCGGTGACGATGCGCACGATGGGGTGCCGGCCGATGACGGCGCAGCGCAGATCGGTAATCTTCATGATTTCCTCTTATTTGACCGACGAAAAGGCGGTCGGCGCCAGCAGTTGATTGGTGACATTGGCGACGATCTGGCCGTCGCGCTCGGATTCGTCGCGGGCCTTGAGCCACGCCGGATCGGTGATGAAAGCCGTCCATTTCTTTTCGCGTTCAGCCAGCGATTCCCAAGCCAGGAAATAGGTGAGGCGCTGGTTGCTTTCGCCCACCACCGTGGTGAAGAACCCGGCCTGGCGAATGCCATGCCGGTCCCAAATCGCCAGCGTATGCTCGGTAAAGCGCTTGAGCAGCGCCGGCAACCGGCCGGGCAGGCAGTCGTAGATACGCAGTTCGTAGATCATGTTGACGCGTTCTTTTCTTCTCGTATTGCCTGTTGATGACCCCAGCGGCGCCACCTCCACCGAAGCGGCACCTCCCCCTTGACGGGGGAGGATGGGAGGGGGTGTTCGGAGCCCCGATGTTGATCGGGGCTAACCATCCCCCCACCCTTGATCCCTCCCCGCGAGGGGGAGGGTGACGACTGATGGCTTCGCGCCTAGCTCCAGGTACGGTCCCAGGAATATTCATCATCCCACTGATCGGTCGGCAACCAGATGCCTTTGACACCGTCCTGTAGGTGCTGGCTGATGACCTCGTCGACCACGTCATCGATGCCGAGACCCGGCTTGTCCGTCACCTCGATGAAGCCGTTCTTGACCAGCGGCTTGGGCAGGCCGGTGACGATATCGTCCCACCAGTCCACGTCGGCCGAGTGATATTCCAGCGCCATGAAGTTCTCGGTCGCGACCGCCACATGAGCCGCCGCCATCGCCGCAATCGGGCTTTCGGCCATATGGATGGCCATGGCGATGCCATGCTCCTGCGCCGCGTCGCCGATCTTCTTGGTCTCGAGGATACCGCCCGAGGTCAGCAAATCCGGATGGATGACCGAGATGCCGGATTTCAGCAGCGGCTCGAACCCCTCCTTGAGGTAAATATCCTCGCCGGTGCAGATCGGCACAGAGGTCGCTTCCTGAAGCTGGCGATACTGGTCGGTATACTGCCACGGCACCACGTCCTCGAGCCAGGCCGGCACATATTTCTCGATCCGCTTGGCCAGCCGAATGCCGTTCTGTAGCGAGATATGGCCGACATGATCGATGGCCAGCGGGATATCCATGCCGATCACGTCGCGGACCTCGGCAATGTACTGCTCCAGCAGATCGAGCCCCTTGTCGGTGAAGTGCAGCCCGCTGAACGGATGGCGGACATTGTGGGTGTCGTAGACCGCATTGCGGGCGCGCCGGTCCTCTGCCGTCTTGGCCGAGCCGCGGCTGGGATGAATCTTGTAGCCTTCGAGCGTGCCGGCCGGGGCAACGACGGCGCCCGGAACGTCAGCGATCTGCATCAGGCCGAGGTCCATCTTGAGGAAGGTGAAGCCGCGATCCATGCGCTCCTTGAGGCGCTTGCCGGTCTCGGTGCCGCTCGGCTTTTCGGCATCGGTGTCGCAATAGATGCGCACCTTGTCGCGGAATTTGCCGCCCAGCATCTGGTAGATCGGCACCCCATAGGCCTTGCCGACGAGGTCCCACAGCGCAATCTCGATTGCCGATACGCCACCGCCCTGCCGACCATGGCCGCCGAACTGCTTGATGCGGCGGAACAGGCGGTCGACATCGCAGGGATTTTCACCCAGCAGCCGGCTCTTGAGCATCAGCGCATAAGTGGCGCTGGCGCCGTCGCGCACTTCGCCCAGGCCCACAATGCCCTGGTTGGTATAAATCTTGATGAGCGCGGAGGTGAACGGCGCGCCGACAATCTCGGCGACCCTGAGGTCGGTGATCCGCAGGTCGCTCGGGCTCGAGCTCATGCGGATATTGTTCTGGATCGTCTCGGCGTGTCCCAATGGGGTGGTCATCAAATTCCTCCTCAGAAAAATGCTATGCCGGGCGCTTGCGAGGCCCGTTTCTTTTGGCGACGCCCATCTGTTCGATGATGTGACGTCCCGATCCTTCGACATGGCGCGCCACGATCGCGGCGGCACCCTCGGCATCCTGCCGCCTGATGCAGGCGATCAGTTCGCGATGCTCGCTCAACACCGCCACGCGGCGGCTCAGCGAAGTGGGAAAACGCCGGCTGATGGCGCGCAAAATCTCGCGATGCTTCCACCACAGGTCGGCGGCATGGCGATTGTAGTGGCGATCGTAGATCAACTGGTGGAACCGCGTATCGAGCTGGCCGTGACGCTGCGGATCGGAAAAATTGAGCGCCTCGATCTCGGCCTGCGCAGCCTCGAGTTCGGCGATATCGGCATCGGTGACGATCGACACGAACCAGCGCGTCAGCGCCGGCTCGATCAAGACCTCGATCTCGATGATGTCGCGCACGAAGGCTTCGTCGATGGCCACGACGCGCGCCCCGCGATTGGCTTCCATCACCACGAATCCCTCGCCGCGCAACTGCTGCAGCGCCTCGCGGACGGGGTTGGTGGAGGTGCCGTAGGAGGCAGCGAGATCGGCGACCTTGAGGCGCGCATTGGGTTCCAGCCGGCCCGAAATGATGTCTTCGCGGATCGCCTCATAGACCTTGCCCGGCTGGTCGAGAGCCGGTTCGGGCGCTGTGAGGATGACATCGTTCTCGCTCATAATGCCTGTTTAGGCGGCTTTTTGCGGCAAGCCAAGTCAGTTTGCACGTAAAATGCCACAAATAATGTACGATCTGTTCGAACTTGACACATAGTTTGCAGTCTGCAACGGTCTTGTATGGGAGACATGGGTGGCAAGCCCGGCCCCACGTAAGGCACCGAAACGATCTTGCGACTGAGGAGGCGCAGCGCATGCTGCGGGGAAGGCCCGGTGCGACCGAGGGGGTCGGACGGTCTTCCGAACGTGAGGAGGACTATCGATGACGAATTCGGAAGGCCGCGTGCAGCGGTCTGGCTCGGCGACCCGTCGGCACATCGCCAAGTTTGCGCTGGCCGCGATGGCAACCACATCCCTGATCTCGACCAGCGTTTACGCCCAGGCCGTCGATCTGAGCAAATGGTCGCCGGAATATGTGAAGTCGATCGCCGGCACCAAGGACTTCGATGCCGCCAAGGATTGCGGCGCGGTCGTGCCCAACGATTATGCCGGCAATGTGAGCTACTGGTATACCGGCCCGTTCGAGGCCGATCCGCAGATCGCCCATGACCAGGACAAGGCGTTCTGGGACGCGTTCCACGCCGCCTACCCCAACATCAAGACTGACGTGCAGTCGATCACCTATAACGAACTGCTCGACAAGTTCCGCACGGCGCTGCTCGGCAACTCGGCCCCGATGGTCATCCGCCTGCAGATTCTCGGTGGCGTCGAATTCGCCGCCAAGGGCTACCTGAACCCGGTCAAGCCGGAAGACTACGGCTTCACTGCCGCCGACTTCTGGCCCGGTGCGCTCAAATCGGTGACCTACGACAACACGCTCTATGGCCTGCCGACCAACAACGAGACCATGGCCTTCATCTGGAATGCCAAGGTGTTCAAGGACGCCGGTCTGGACCCGGAAGCGGCGCCCAAAACCTGGGATGACGTGGTCGCCTATTCCAAGCAGATTCACGACAAGCTGGGCATTTCCGGCTATGGCCTCGTGGCCAAGCAGAATGCCGGCAACACCCCGTTCCGCTTCATGCCGCAGCTGTGGGCATACGGCGGCGGCTCGCTCGACGAGACGGCAGCAAGCCCGACCTACAAGTCGGTCGAGATCAACAATGCCGGCTCCAAGGCCGCCTTGCAGGCTGCGTACCAAATGTACGCTGTCGACAAGTCGGTCCCGGTTTCGGCCCTCACCAATACCCAGGCTGAAAACCAGGCACCGTTCATCGCCGGCCAACTCGGCATGATGATCGCCCACCCCGCCGAATACGCCAAGATGCTGGACCTCGCCAGCAAGGCCACCGGTGCCGACAAGGCAACGGCGGACGCCGTCGTGGAAAACATGCGTTATGGCCTGATGCCGACGGGTCCGGACGGCAAGCGTGCTGTCGTGTTCGGCGGCTCGAACATCCATGTCGTCAAGCCGGAATTCGTCGATGGCGGCAAGGTGGATGAGCAGGCCGTCAGGGCGCTGATCTGCATGTGGGATAGCCCGGAATGGTCAACCAGGCTCGCCTGGGTCGGCTCCAACCCCGGCAATATCAATGGCTTCCTCACCACATCGATGAAGCAGCGCCTGGATACCATCAAGTTCCTCGACGTGACCACCTCCATGCTGCCCAACGGCATCCCGTTCCCGGTCCTGCCAGAATCGCCGGAAATCATGAACATCGTGGTTCCGGACATGCTGCAGAACGCGTTGACCGGCAACATGACGGTCGACCAGGCGACGGAAGACGCCGCCAAGAAGATTGAAACCATCATCGCTGGCGGCGGCGGCGGCATCTGATCTGCCCCTCAGTAACCTCGGGCCGGCGGCCACCCGCCGCCGGCCTTTCTATTCATAGCCAAAGGTGGTGCCACTGTGAGCAGCGTACAGGGACAAGCGATCTTCCGGGATGTTCCTGGCCGGGCGCCCAGGCAGCCCAGCCTCGGCCAGCGCATGTACACCAGCCGCTTCGACTATCTCTATGTTGCGCCAGCACTGCTGGTGATGCTGATCGTGATCGCCTATCCGGTCTATTACACGATCGAGCTGAGCTTCTACAAAACCCCCGCGAGCCTGTCGCTGGCCGACAAGACCTTCACCGGGCTGGACAATTACAGCACCGTGCTGACCAGCGCGATCTTCTGGAAGGTCACCTGGCAGACCATCATCTGGACCGTGCTATCCACGCTGTTCTCATTCCTCCTGGGCTTGGGCGCCGCGCTGGCGCTGCACCGGGCATTCATCGGCCGGGCACTGTTGCGCGGCCTCCTGTTGATCCCCTGGGTGGTGAGCGCAGTGGCCGCCTCCTATGTGTGGAAATGGCTATACCACTCCGATTTCGGCGCCATCGGTGCACTGCTCAACGCGGTGGGGCTGACCAAGGGACCGGTCAATTTCATCGATAACTCCACCACCTCGCTCTACGCGCTGATCGTCGTCAATGTGTGGAAGGAGTTCTCCTTCGCCATGATCATGCTGATGGCCGGACTGCAAACCGTGCCCGAATCCCTGTTGCGCGCGGCGCAGGTGGATGGCGCATCGGCTTGGCAGCGGTTCTGGCACGTGACCATGCCGCAATTGCAAGGCGTCTCGACAGTGACGGTGCTGCTGCTGGTGGTGCAGAACTTCAACTCGTTTATCATTCCCTTCATCATGACGGGCGGCGGGCCGGTGGGCTCGACGCAGATCTGGATCACCCACATCTATGAGCTGGCGTTCCTCCGCCAGAACTGGGGGGTCGGCGCTGCCTATGCGGTGCTGCTGTTCCTGATCATGATGGTGCTGGGCTATTTCTATGTCCGCGCCCTCACCCGCGGCGACGACAAGAGGGCCGGCGCATGACCGCAGTTACCGAAAGCGCCGTGCGGCGGCGCAGTGTCGACTGGTGGCGCTGGAGCGGGCGGCTGTTCCTCGTCTTGCTGCTGGGCTTCACCGTGATGCCGATGATCTGGATGATCATCACGTCGCTCAAGACCGGTTTTGCGGCGATGCAGTATCCGCCGCAATGGTGGCCCGCCGAACCGACGCTGGACAACTATACGCGGCTGCTCGACCCGTCGGGCCGCATCGGGCAGGACTTCCTGCACTATTTCTGGAATTCGCTCTGGGTTTCCACCATCACCACGATCCTGGCGGTGGTGGTGGCGGTGCCCGCGGCCTACGCCTTCTCGCGCTTCCGCTTCCCGGGACGCAATTTCCTGTTCTTCGCGGTGCTGCTGCGCAACATGTTCCCCGCGGTGGTGTTCCTGGTGCCGCTCTTCATCCTGATGAAGGCCCTGGGCCTCGTGAATACCCACGGCTCACTGATCCTGACCTACCTCACATTCGGCCTGCCGCTGGCGATCTGGCTGCTCAAGGGCTTTTACGACAACATCCCGATCCAGCTCGAGCAGGCGGCCCGCATCGACGGGGCGACGCGGTTCCAGGCGTTCATCTTCGTCGTCATGCCGCTCTCCACGCCGGGCATCATCGCCACCTCGATCTATAGCTTCATCGGGGCGTGGAACGAATACATCTACGCCTACACCTTCCTAACCAAGCAGTCGCAGATGACCCTGCCGGTGGGCATCCAGCGCTTCTTTTCGGAGAATGCGACCGACTGGCCGGGCCTGATGGCGGCGACATTCATCATGAGCGTGCCGGTCGTCGTGCTGTTCCTGGTCCTGCAAAAATACTTCGTGCGTGCCCTCACCGAAGGCGCCGTCAAACATTAGGAGCTAAGATGGCTGGGGTTATTCTCGAGCACGTCATGAAGAATTACGGCAGCATGTATGCCGTCAACGATGTCAGCTTCACCGTCAATGATGGCGAATTCGTCGCCCTGGTGGGCCCGTCCGGTTGCGGCAAGACCACGACACTCAACCTGATCGCCGGCCTTTTGCCTATGAGTGGCGGCGACATTTCCATCGGCAACCGCGTGGTCAACGATCTCGATCCCAAGGATCGCGACATTGCCATGGTGTTCCAGAACTACGCGCTCTACCCCAACAAGTCCGTCTATAAAAATCTCGCCTTCCCCCTGCAGATGCGCAAGCTGCCCAAGGCGGAAATCGACCGCAAGGTGCAGGACGCCGCCAAGCTGCTCGACATCACCCACCTGCTGGAACGCAAGCCGCGCGAACTCTCGGGCGGCCAGCAGCAGCGCGTCGCCCTGGGCCGCGCTTTGGTGCGCGATCCGGCGGTGTTCCTGATGGACGAGCCGCTCTCCAACCTCGATGCCAAGCTGCGCGTGCAGATGCGAAGCGAGATCAAACGCTTCCACCAGGATCTCAATGCCACGATCGTCTATGTCACCCACGACCAGCTCGAAGCCGTCACCATGGCCGATAAGATGGCGGTGATGAACGGCGGGTTCCTCCAGCAATACGACACCCCCGCCAATGTCTTCGCCCACCCGGTCAACACCTTCGTCGCCAGCTTCGTCGGCAGCCCAGCCATGAGCCTGATCCCGCTCGAAGTGTCCGGCAATGCGCTGCGCAGCCCCGAGGGTTGGGAACTGCAGCTATCGCCCGCCAACGTGCGCAAGGCTGCCGGCTCGACCACCAAGGACATCGTGCTCGGCGCTCGCCACTCGACGCTCAAGCTGCACAAATCCGTGGTGCCCGGCTCGGTGCCCGGCAAGGTCTATACCGTCGAGCCCACCGGCGACGTCACCTTCGCCCAGGTGTTCATCAACGGCGCCGTGGTCAATATCAGCCTCGACCCCAGCGTGATCATCGCGCCCGACGAGATGGTGTGGATCGAGTTCGACCAGGACCGCATGCATCTGTTCGATGGCGCCACCACCATGGCATTGCAGGCGGCCTGACATGAAAATCACGGCGATCATCCCCTACCCCACCTGGGTCGGCACGCGGAACCAGCTCATCGTCAAGGTCGAGACCGACGAGGGCATTTTTGGCTGGGGCGAAAGCGGGCTTTCGGGCCGCGAAAAGGCCGTGGTCGGCGCCATCGAGCATTATCGCGAATTCCTCGTCGGCCGCGATCCCATGGCCATCGGCGCGCTGTGGCAGGAAATGTATCGCAGCCAGTATTTCGAGGGTGGCCGCGTGTTGACCGCCGCGATCTCAGCCATCGATATTGCGCTGCACGACATCAAGGGCAAGGCGCTCGGCGTGCCGGTCTATCAATTGCTGGGCGGCAAGCAGCGGAATGTCATCCCGACCTTCGCCACCACCCGCGGCCCCTGCGGTCCCGAGATGATCGAGCAGGCCAAGGAGCTGATGGAACTGGGCTGGGATGCCATGCGCCTCAATCCAGCCGCCCACGAAAGCCGCGGCATCTACGAGCCACGCCAATCCATCGGCGAAACCGCCAAATGGTGCATCAAGGCACGTGAAGAACTCGGCGATACCGTCGTCCTCGGCATCGATTACCACCATCGCCTGTCAGTCGCCGAAGCCGCCAGCTTCTGCCAGAAAATGCCCTCGGGCACCCTCGATTTCCTAGAGGAGCCGATCCGCGACGAGACGCCCGAGGCCTACGAAGCCCTGCGCCGCATGACCGACATACCCTTCGCCATCGGCGAGGAATTCGCCAGCAAATGGCAATTCCTCCCCTATATCGAGCGCGACATTCACCAGTTCAACCGCATCGATATCTGCAATGCGGGCGGCCTCACCGAAGCGATGAAAATCGCCGGCTGGAGCGAGGCGCATTACGTCGACGTGATGCCCCACAATCCGCTGGGGCCGATCTGCACCGCCGCGACCGTGCATTTTGGCGCCGCGGTCGCCAACTTCTCCTGGCTCGAAACCCGCGCCTCGCCGGGCGAAAAATACCACGGTTTTGACAATGCCGACATTTTCACCACCCAGCCCGTCCTCAATGGCGCCGTGTATGAGGTCAGCGAAGTGCCCGGGCTCGGCGTCGAGGTCAACGAGGAGTTGGTGAAAAAACAGAGCTTCAAATTCTGGGAAGCCCCCCATCTGCGCCGCACCGACGGCTCGGTGACCAATTGGTAGAGACGACTATTTAGGAACCCAAAATGACTGAAATTGCCAAAATTACCCGCCCCTCCGCCGATCTTATTGCCCGCGTCCAGGCCGTCGGAGCCGCCAGCGCCAGCGCGACCCTCGCCCATATGGGCATCCGCAATTGCCACATTACCGGCCCCGTGAGCTACAATAAGGGCAAGTCCATCGCCGGCCCGGCGCTGACGCTGCAATTCATGCCCAAGCGTGAAGACCTCTACGGCGAAGGCGAATATGCCAGCGTCGAAAAGCAGTTGCACCGCCACGTGCTCTACCAGGTGGAAAAAGGTGACGTGGTGGTCGTCGACGCGCGTGGCGATATCACCGCCGGCGTGTTCGGCGACATGATGATGACCTATTTCCAGGGCCGCGGCGGCGCCGGCATGGTGGTCGATGGCGCCATCCGCGATTTCGTCAACGTGCAAAAGCTCGACGTGCCGCTGTGGCTGACCGGCGTTACCCCGAACTTCCACACCCAGACCGGCCTGATGCCCTTCGCCGTCAACGTGCCGATCGCCTGCGGCGGCGTCACTGTGATCCCCGGCGACATTATCGTTGCCGATGACGATGGCGCCGTCTGCGTGCCGGTCGCGCTCGCCGAAAAGATGATCGAACAGGCCACCCAGCACCATGATTGGGAAGATTTCTCCCGCATGAAGCTGATGCAGGGCGCGCCCTTGCAAATGTATTACCCCCTCCACGATGACGCCCGCCCCGAATACGAGGAATGGCGCAAGTCGAACCCCATCAAGCATGGCTGAACGCTCCGCGCCTGGCTTCATCGTGAAGCCGGGCGCCCTTACACCGGCTTGACTCACTGTGCGCATAGATATAATAAGCACGCTTACTAATTCTTAGAGAGCGACGACCGCTCGCTGGCTGGGCAGCTTTCAAACGCTCCGGCGCAAAGCGAGCCTGGCCTGCCGCCTGTCAGGTGTGCCATGGCCCAAACTCCCGCCTATTCAGCCCCCGCAGTGGTGGTCAAGCACAAGGGCTTGCTGACTGTCGCGCTCATGCTCGGCACCATCATGCAGGTGCTCGACACCACCATCGCCAATGTGGCCCTGCCCCATATGGCGGCCTCGCTGGGCGCCGCCCAGGACGAAATCAACTGGGTGCTGACTTCCTATATCGTGGCTGCGGCGATCGCGACCCCACTCACCGGGTGGATGTCTGACCGGCTCGGACAACGCCAGCTCTTCATCTTCGCCGTGATCGGTTTCACAGTGGCGTCGGCCCTGTGCGGCATTTCCACCAGCCTGCCCGAAATGGTGATTTTCCGCGTCTTGCAAGGCCTGTGCGGCGCCATGATCGCGCCCCTGGCGCAGACGGTCCTGCTCAATATCAATCCGCGCGAACGGATCGGTCAGGCCATGGCCATCTATGGCATGGGCATCATGGTGGCGCCGATCATCGGCCCGACCCTGGGCGGCTGGCTGACCGAAAGCTTCGACTGGCGCTGGGTATTTCTGGTCAACGTGCCGGTGGGCGTGCTCTGCGTGGCCATGCTCGTTCTTTACATGCCCAATACCGCCATCAAGATTCGGCGCTTTGACTTCTTCGGCTTCTTCATGCTGGCCCTGGGCGTCGGCTCGTTGCAGCTGATGCTCGACCGCGGCTCGGGCAATGACTGGTTTTCCGCGCCTGAAACCTGGATCGAGCTTGGCCTCGTGATCTCGGGCATTTGGGTGTTCATCGTTCATTCTGTGACAGCAGAATCGCCCTTCGTCGACCTGCGCATCTTCAGGGACTTCAACTTCACGCTGGCCTCCGTGTTCATGCTGATGGTGGGCATCACGCTGTTTTCGGGTCTCGCGCTGCTGCCGCCACTGCTGCAGAACCTGATGGGCTACCCGGTGATTCTGTCCGGCCTGCTGATAGCGCCGCGCGGCATCGCCACCATGCTGTCCATGGTCATCGTCGGCGCCTCAGCGGCAAGGTCGATGCGCGCATCATGATGGTCTTCGGCGCCGTGCTGATGACCTATTCGCTCTACGCCATGACCGGCTTCAACTTGCAGATGGATTCCACCCCTGTGGTCGTCACCGGTGCGATCCAGGGCTTTGGCATGGGCTTCATCTTCGTGCCGCTCTCGACCATGGCCTTCGCCACCATCATTCCGACCTTGCGCGCCGATGCCACCGCCATGTTCAGCCTGGTGCGCAATATGGGCCAAGGCATCGGCATTTCTCTGGTGACTGCCGTGCTGTCCAACATGCTGCAGGTCAATCATGCCGAACTGGCGGAGCGCATCACCGCGACCTCTCCCGCAGTGCGCGACCAGTTCCCGCAATTGCTGGGCGGAAACACCCAGTTCACCGCCATGATGGACGGCCTTGTGCAGCAGCAGGCAGCGATCCTGGCCTATCTCGACGATTTCTGGCTGATGGCCGTGCTCAGCGGCGCCTCGATCCCGCTGATCCTGCTGCTGCGCGGCGCTAAAAAGCAGGCCGGACCCGCCAAAAGCAAGGAACAGGAAGCCATCGAACGCGCCCACGCCATGGGCGAGTAGGCTGCCCTCCCGCTAAGGGAGGGCGAAGATTAAATTCGGCGAAAGAGACTGTTTGAAACTCGCTCTGGCGAGTCAGATGCCGTGGTTTTCGAGAACCGGAGCGCAGCGTACGTTGGTACGTGAGCACCGCAAGCGCAGAAAAGCGCGGCGGATGGCCTCCAGAGTAGAGTTTGCAAGCGGTCTCTACGCGCGCAGCGGCGACCAGGCCGGATCCGACGCATAGCTGTCGGTGGGGATGGTCTGCACATTGCGACCCCAGATATCCACGCTCATCAGCTTGGGGCCGTCATTGCCGCCCGGGTCCTGGAAGAACATGATGACGCGGCCATTGGGCGCCCAGGTCGGGCCTTCCGCATGGAAGCTGGTATAGAGCATGCGCTCGCCCGAGCCGTCCGGCGCCATGATGCCGATATTGAACTGCCCGCCCGACTGGCGGGTGAAGGCGATCAGATCGCCCTTGGGCGAATAGACCGGGGTGGAATAGCTGCCCTGGCCATAGCTGATGCGCTGCGCATTGCCGCCACCGGCACCCATCATGTAAATCTGCGGCGAGCCGCCACGATCGCTTTCGAAAATGATGTTGCTGCCATCGGCCGAATAGGACGGACCGGTATCGATCGCCTGGCCGCTCGTGAGTTGGGTGGGCTGCCCGCCGCCCACGCTGACCGAATAGATATTGGTGGCGCCGGCATTTTCCACCGAGAAGGCGATGCGTCCGCCATCGGGCGAGAAGCGCGGCGCAAAAGTCATTGCCCCGAACGAGCCCAGGCGCTGCTGCTTGCCGGTCGAGAGCTGCAGGATATAGACCTGCGGATTGCCGTCCTCGAAATTCATATAGGTGACGAGGTCGTTATTGGGCGAAAAGCGCGGCGTCAGCGCCAGCGTATTGCCCTCGGTCAGGAACTGATTGTTGGCGCCATCCTGGTCCATGATAGCCAGCCGCTTGACGCGATTGGCCTTGGGGCCGCTTTCGGCCACATAGACCACGCGGGTATCGAAATAGCCGGTGCCACCGGCGAGCGATTCATAGATCGCGTCCGAGATGATGTGGGCGACGCGGCGGCTGGAATTGGGATCGGTATTGTAGCTCTTGCCCACCACCTGGGCCGCCTGCTGGGTATCCCAGACGCGCACCGACGAGGAAATCTGCCCGCCACGCTCGACCGCGCCCATCACCAGCGCATCCACATTGGCGGTGCGCCAGGTGTTGAAATCGGGCGTATTGTTGACGTCCCCGACCTGCACCGGCAGCGAGGCCGGATCGAGCGGCAGGAACAGGCCGGACCGGCGCAGATTGTTGCGCACGATATCGGCAATCTCTGCGCCGAAGCTCGGATCGGCCGAAGCGAAATTGGGAATGGCAATCGGCAGCGGCTGGAAATTGGCGCCCTCCACCACGATCTGCAGCGCCGCCATTGCCGATGGGCTGGCGGCCAGCGCCACCCCGCCCGCGAGGCCAAGCTTGAGCGCATTGCGCCGGGTCAGAAGGGTCATAATCGTCTTCTCCATCTCAACGACCCGGACTTCTGTCCAGATCGTGTGTCAAAATCAGGGACGCAGCGTGATTTCGATCTCGCGCCACTCGTTATAGGAATCGGCCGACAAACTGAAGGGCGCCGCCTGCAACACCGCCCGCTGCGCCGCCCGCCCCATCGACGCCCCGGTGGGCGAGGGATCGGCAGCAATCACCTGGGGCGTACCCGCAACGCTGCCATCCTGGTTAAGGTTCACCCGCAGGGTGACGGTCAGTCCGCTTTCGGTTTCGCTCGGCAGCAAGTTCCAGAACTGCTTGATCTTGGCCTGCAGGCCCGCGATTTCCGATTGGCTCAGGGTCGCCGATGTACCGCTCGCATCGCCCAGGGTGGGCGAGCCGCCCTGCCCGGTCGTCGCGCCGGTTGAAGTATCCTTGTTGATGATGGCCGAAATATCATCGGCCAGCGAAGCGTCCAGCGTCGCGGTCGCCGCCTGTTCGCGCTTGGCCTGTTCGGCGGTAGCGACACGCGCGGCCTCCTTGGCGGCGGCCTCTTTCTTCTTGCGCTCTTCTTCCTTCTTGGCGTCGGCAACGGCCTGAGCCGCGGCCGCCTGCTTGGCAGCGAACTCGGCCCGCTTCTGCGCCAGATTGGCCGGACGCGCCTGCGGAGCCGGCGCCGCCGGCTTGGGCGGTGTCGGATCGGGCGTTGGCGTCGGTTCGGGTGTCGGCTCTGGCGCCGGAGTGGGTTCCGGGACTGGCGCCGGTTCAGGCACCGGAGCGGGTTCCGGGACAGGAGCGGGCTCCGGCACGGGCGCAGGTTCTGGAACAGGAGTCGGCTCGGGTACTGGCGCGGGCTCTGGTACGGGAGCAGGCTCGGGCACAGGGTCAGGTTCCGGCGCGGGTTCGGGCACCGGATCCGGCTCGGGGGTCGGTTCAGGCGTAGGCTCCGGGCGCGTCGCCGGAGTCGGCGCGGTATTGACCACTGGGGCCGGGGTCGGAATATCGGCCGGCTTGGGCTGTTCCTGGTTCTGCTCGGTATTGCCGGTGGGCTGCGCCAGTTCGGCCGGCTTGTTGGTCTCGACCGCCGAAGGGGTCGGCGTATCGACGATTTCGCTATCGAGCGAACCGACGCGAATATTGGAAAAATCCGAAATCGGCACCAGGTCGACCGCGATGGATTCCGTCACCGGCTCCAACGGCTCCGCCTGCCCCAGGTTGACCAAGCCAATGGTCAACAGGACGATGTGAGCTACAGCCGATACGACGATCCCGGTGCGCATCTATGGCGTCCCTGGGGCTTTCTCGGTGATCAGGCCAATCTTGGTGAACCCGGCGCCTGACAAGAGGCCCATGACCTTCATCACCGAACCGTAATTGGCGGAGGTATCACCGCGCAGGAAGATACGGTCCTCGGTGCCGTTGGTGACCAGGCTCGTGACCTTGGCGATCAGGTCGCCCTCGGCCACTGGCTCCTCGCCGACAAAGATGGCGCCTTCAGGCGTCACCGCCACCGTGACCGGCTGGGTCTGGCTGTTGAGCTCGTTCGCCGCCGTCTTGGGCAGGTCGATGGGCACGCCCGCCGTCATCATCGGCGCCGCCACCATGAACACGATCAGCAGCACCAGCATGACGTCGACCAGCGGCGTCACGTTGATCTCGCTCATCACCCCGCCGCTGCCCTTGCGACGGCTGCGACGGCTCCCGCGCCGTCCGCCTCCGCCACCACCGCCTGCTCCACCCATGCCCATGGCTACTTGCCCCGGGCTTCGAGTTGGCGGCTCAGAATGGTCGAGAACTCGTCGGCAAAGCCTTCGAGACGGCTGATCATTTTGCCGGCATCGGACGACAATTTATTATAGGCGATAACCGCCGGAATAGCCGCCACGAGGCCAATGGCCGTCGCGAACAGCGCCTCGGCAATCGGCGCCGCAACCACAGCCAGGTTCGTCGAGGACGAGGCCGCAATAGCCGTAAATGCGTTCATGATGCCCCAGACGGTGCCGAACAGGCCGATGAACGGGCCCGCCGAACCCACGGTGGCCAGAAAGCCCAGGCGTTTTTCCAGCGTCTCGCTTTCGCGCGCGATGGCCACGTCCAGCACCTTGTCGAGCCGCTGCTGCATGCCCACGAAGGACGAGGCGTTTTGCTCGTGGCTGCGCTTCCATTCTTTCATGGCGGCGACAAACACCGCACCCAGCCCGCCGGTCGCCTTGTCCGATTGCTGCTGATAGAGTTCTTCCAGCGACTGCCCCGACCAGAACACGCGCTCGAAGCGGTTCATCTCGCCAGCGGCGCGGCGATAGTAGAGGGATTTGTCGATGATGATGGCCCAGCACCAGATCGATGCGCCAAGCAGGCCCAGCATCACCATTTTGACGATCCAGTCGGCGGCCCAAAATAGCCCCCAGATCGAAAAATCGATGTGCGGAGCTGCCGCTCCCACCGCTGTCGCTGCGTCCATGGAGTGATCCTTTCGGCCGGCTTACAGAGCCCGACCTTCAGGCACAGCCCATGAGGTCGGAATTTGTCAAATTTAAGAGAAATGCCATGGCTTCCCGGCCTTTGCGGAGCCCGGCACCATAGGACAGTCCCTGTGCCGCAATTATGGTCAAGGATTGGTTAACAAAGCCTGTCCCCTGACGGCAACGTGAGCGCCGGCATGCTGGCCATGCAGGGGCCACACACCTTGGGGCCCTGAACGCATCAATTCGTGACGGAACCGCGCCTCGGCCGCTCCGTTCGGTATCGTGCAACACAGATTGCGCGCAACGAGGAGGATTTCATGACCATCCGTATCGTATCCATAGCCGCGCTGCTGGCCGCCGGCACGCTCTTTGCGGCCGCCCCGGCCTATGCCGAAGTCATCAACATGATGGCTGAACTGAACGGCCCCTCCGAAGTGCCGCCCACCGACTCTGCCGGCACTGGCATGGTCGAAGCGACATTCGACACTGACAGCAAGGCGTTCGCCTGGACCGCCACCTATGAGGGGCTGACCGGGGACGCCACCGCTGCCCACTTCCATGGCCCGGCCGAGGTCGGGGCGAATGCCAAGCCATCGGTTCCCATCGAAGGCTCGCTGGCAAGTCCGATCAAGGGCACGGCGACGCTGACCGATGAGCAAGCCAAGCAATTGCAGGCCGGCACGTGGTATTTCAATGTTCACACCGCCAAGTTTCCCGATGGGGAAATCCGTGGCCAAGTGATAGCCGCCGGCGCCATGTAGCCAATCAGGGGCCGCACGCGGCCCCTTTTTCTCCGCCGCCAGCCCGCATCTGCTAGTAACTGCTCCGGGGAAAGCTTAGGCGGCCAGCCCACCTGCTGCCGCCCACGCTTCGATCGTGTCCACTACCGCGGCCAGCCGCTCATCAATGACATGCAGATAGGCCGTCCAGTCGCCGATATGGCTGAGTTCGCTGGCCCCATCCGAAATCCCGCGGACCGCCACCAGCGGCACGACGAAGCGCTGGCAGGCCCGCAACACGGCGAAAGTTTCCATATCCACCATGTCGGCGTCGATAGCGTCATAGGCCGCGCCCGATACAATATCGGCGCCGGTGGAGAGGCTGGCCTGAAGCAGGCCGGGCACCAGCGGCCCAACCGGCACGATGATGGGCAGGTCAAGAAACGGCGTCTCGCCTCTGGCAAAACCGATCGGCGACGCATCCATGTCGCGATAGCTCACGCTCGTCGCCTGGAAGATCGCGCCCTGTTCAAGCCTGCGGGATCCGGCCGATCCCAGGGACACCACAAGGTCGGGCAGGTTGCCGGCAGCCTCCGCGACAGCCAGGGCATGCGTCACCGCAACCGCCGCTTCCACCGGCCCGACGCCGCAGAGCAGCGGCTTGATCCGGTCACTCAAATAGGGACCGTATTCGGCCGTCGCGGCCATGACGTAGAGAATGTTCATTTGCGATCCAGACCAACGATCAACGCCGGTCACGATGCAGTGGTTCGGCCGTCTGCCGCAAGCCGGTCCCGCAGCGCCTTGGGCAGGCGGGCCACCCCGCCAGTGGTCTTGATGGCAACGACCACCACCTTGGCCCGCGTGAGGATGGCCCCATCGCGCTCGATGCTCTGCATTAGCGTCAACCGCGCGCCCGTCATGGCTTCGACGCGCGTGGTGACACCCAACAGATCGTCGATATGGGCCGCGCCGTCGAAATCGATCGCCATCGAGCGGACCGCGAAGGCGATGCCATCCTTGGCCAATTCGAAATGATGGATGCCCAGATCGCGCAGAAATTCCGTTCGCCCGCGCTCGAAAAACTTGAGATAGGCCGCGTGATAGACATTGCCCGAAAAATCGGTGTCTTCGTAATAGATGCGGACCGGGAAGCGATGGGTCACGATTGCCGCTCCACGATATGACGGAAGCCGGGACTGGTATCCACAAGTTGGCTCGGGAGCATGGGCGGTAGAAGCGGGTAGACGCCGAAGCTCTTGAGGTCGCACTTCACCCAACGGAATTCGAGGCCAAAAGCCCCGTCAGTGGCGCGATGGCAGATATCGTCGGTAAGGAACGGGAAAGCGCTGCTGAGTTCGGCTTCGTAGTACCAGCCGATCTCGTGACAGGCCTCGCCGTTATAGGTGAAGAAGTTCTCGACGAGATAACGCAGCTCGCTGATCTTTGAGGTACAGCCGAGTTCCTCGACAATCTCGCGTTCCAGCGTTTCCGCAGCGGTCTCGCCGAATTCGACGCGACCGCCGGGCAGCGACCAGAACGTCTCATGTGTGGCGCGGTGGATCAGCACATGACCGTCGCGCCGGATGATCGCCACGGCGCGCATCTGGAACCGGCGGTCAGGCCCCAGGCTGAAAGCCAGCATGGTGCGATCAGGCTCAATCACCCCTGCGCTCGTCGTGCAAAACATGGCGCAGGCCTTGCCCCAGGTCGCGCAGCGCCGCGGGCAGCCAGCGCGGCAACAGGTTCATCTGCTCAAGCCCCGGTCCATCGAGTGCGATCCAGTGGAACCTGTGCTCGTGCCCTTCGTCATGCGTGACCAGCCAGGGACTAGTGCCGTCGGGCCGCGCCACATCGGGCAGCTTGGCGGAATAGAAAAATCCCAGTTCGTGAAAATCCTCGCCTTCACGCCGGTAAAAACTCTCCGAGGTCATCAGCAAGGAACCGACTTCTCCGGTCATTCCCGTCTCCTCGGCGATCTCGCGCTCGAGCGACAGGGCGCTTGGCTCGCCCAACTCGACCCGCCCGCCCGGCAGCATGGAGTAACCATCGTCGTCCTCGTCGCAGATCAGCACCTGACCATCGATGATGATCACCGCAGCAACGCGATAGTTGAACCGCTGCCCATCAATGGGGAAACTGATCATATGCCGGCTCATTCCGCCTCCGGCTCCTCAAACAGGCTGGCCTGGATGCCCACAAACCCTTGCGGCACGCTCATGCCCAGATGCTGGAACGCCGCCCCGGTCAGCATGCGACCACGCGAGGTGCGCTGGATGAACCCCTGTTGCAGCAGATACGGCTCGACGATTTCCTCGATCGCATCACGCGGCTCGCTCAGCGCGGCGGCGATAGTTTCGATCCCCACCGGGCCGCCATTGTAGAACTCGGCAATGGTGGTCAGATAGCGCCGGTCGAGCTGGTCCAGCCCGCGCGCATCCACATCCAGCCGCAGCAGCGCCTTGTCGGCGATGGCGCGGGTGATCTCGCCCGAACCGTCAACCAGCGCAAAATCCGTCACCCGCCGCAGCAACCGCCCCGCAATACGCGGCGTGCCGCGCGAACGGCGGGCGATCTCCATGGCCCCATCGGGCGCCATCGGCATGCCCAACAGCCGCGCGCCGCGCTGCACGATCAGCACCAGTTCCTCGGGCGTGTAGAAATTGAGCCGCACCGGAATGCCGAAGCGGTCGCGCAGTGGCGTCGTCAGCAGCCCGGCCCGCGTCGTCGCCCCCACCAGCGTGAATTTCGCCAGATCGATCCGCACCGACCGAGCCGCCGGACCCTCGCCGATGATCAGGTCGAGCTGATAATCCTCCATCGCCGGATAAAGGATTTCCTCGATCGCCGGACTGAGCCGATGGATTTCGTCGATGAACAGCACATCGCGATCTTCGAGATTGGTCAGCAGCGCCGCCAAATCCCCCGCCTTGGCGATCACCGGCCCCGAAGTCGCTCGAAATCCGACGCCCAGTTCGCGCGAAATAATCTGCGCCAGCGTGGTCTTGCCCAGCCCCGGCGGTCCGACGAACAACACATGATCCAGCGCCGTCCCGCGCCGTTTGGCCGCCTCAATAAACACTTCGAGGTTTGCCCGCGCCGCGGCTTGGCCGACGAATTCGGAAAACCCGGTAGGGCGCAGGGACACGTCGAGCGGATCATCGCGGCCGGAAGCGGGAGAGGTAAGGGAAGTCACAGATACTCCTTGGCCGCGCTCATGAATTCGAGCCGGGTCGCCCGGACATCAAATGTCGCTGTTATCCCACAACCCGCCTCAGCATTTTGCAAGGCAATCAGCGCATCGGGGAAGCCTGCAAGCGTCCTACCGGCATCTTCTATCGCCGCGCCGACCATATCCGGGCGCTCTACCCGGACCTGTGGACTGCGCAACAGCAATCGATAGCTATCCAACACCGCCTTTGCCGGAAACTTCTTCACTTTCGTCATGACAGTGAACGCCTCCGCAAGCACCAACATGCTGAGATAGATCGGCTGGTTGGCAGCTTGGGCGAAAACAATTCTGGCCTGCCCCGACTGAACCTGGTCGTCGTCGGCAAGGAACCGGACCAGAACGTTAGTATCAACGCCCAGCACGGATACGCTTGTCCTCTTCCGCCAAAGCCTGGGTCAAAGCTTCCTCTTCCTCCTGGATGGTCATTGGACCACTCGGCGGCTTGCCGAGAATGCCCGCCAGTGAGTCAATGGAAACGGTATGCGGTACTAGCACGTAGCGTCCTTTTTCCTTGACGATATCGATCTGATCGCCCGGCCCCACCTTCAAATCGTCCCGAACTTCCTTGGGCAACGTCATCTGCCCCTTCGTCGTCAGAGTCGCGGTCGCCATTTCCTTACCTGCTATCAATAATCTTACCCATCTACTTTAGTAAGGACAGCGCTATGAATCAAGGCTAACTACTCAACTCCCGCAACCCGAGCCGGATGAGCTTCTCTGTCGGCGTATCATCCCCCTCCCGCGCCACGATCCGCGCCAGTGCTGCCGAGGCCTGGGCGCTGGAATAGCCGAGATTGGTGAGGGCGGAGACGGCGTCGGTGATGTTGCTGGAGGCGAGCCCCTCGCCCAGCGCCGATTGCAGGCCGAGTACGCCGGCGTCGATGGCGCCGGTTGCAGGCACCTTACCCTTGAGCTCGGTGACCAGCCTTATGGCCAGTTTCGGCCCGACGCCCGAAGCGCGGCCCATCATCGCCTTGTCCTGCAGGGCGATGGCACTGGAAATTTCCGAGGGCGACAATGCCGACAGAATCGCCAGCGCCACGCGCGCGCCGACCCCCTGCACGGTCATCAGCAGGTTGAACCAGGCCTTTTCCGCCTCGCTGGAAAACCCGTAAAGCCGGATCATGTCCTCGCGCACGATGGTTTCGATGAAGACCACCGCGGCCTCGCCGACGCGCGGGAGAGCCTGCAGCGTGCGCGACGAGCAGAAGGTTTCGTAGCAGACGCCGCCGCAATCGATCAGCACGCTGTCATCGGCGAAACTGTCGACCATGCCCTTGAGCTTGCCGATCATGCGATGGCCCTCAAGCGTTGCGCCGCGACCCGGTGATGGGCATGGCAAATGGCGATCGCCAGCGCATCCGCCGCGTCCTCGCCCTTGAAATCGGCCGCCGGCATCAAGGTCTTGACCATCAGCCCGACCTGCCCCTTTTGCGCATGGCCGGTGCCGACCACGGATTTTTTCACCAGGTTGGCCGCATATTCGGCCACCGGCACGCCGCGCGCCGCCGGCGTCATCAACACCACGCCGCGCGCCTGCCCCAGGATCAGTGCCGAACGCGGCCCTGCATTGACGAAGGTTTCCTCGACCGCCGCCTCGTCGGGGGCGAACCGGTCGAGCAGCTCGTTAACGCCCGCGAACAGAACTGCCAGCCGGTCGGCCAAGGCGCCATCGGTCGGCGGCGTCAGCGTCCCACAGGCCACGAACACAAGCCTGTTACCCTCCGATTCGATAATCCCCCAGCCGCATCGGCGCAGGCCGGGATCGATACCGATGATTCGCACAGCTTTGCTCATGACCCACCTTTAAAGACGCGAGAACACTCTACCAAGCCCAAAGTGAACAAAGCAGAAACAGGCGCGGTGGAAAACCGGTGATCGATAAAATTGCAACCGTCTTGCCAATACCTTCTTCAAGACCCGCCCATAGTGTTCGGCACGGGAATGCATGAAAGTAAGCCGATGAGCGCAAGCGCCAGACTGCCGCCGCGGGCCTGGAACCGCATCTGGCGGAACGCCGGATTAACCCTGGCCGCCTCCATCGCGGTTTCGATCATACTGACCAATATTTTCATGGAAGTGTTTTCCGCCGGCCTCAATGTGCCGGGCCTGATGGTCGCCGTGCTCATGCCATTGGTTCTGGGCGGGCCGATGCTGTTCTACCTGACGCTGCGGCACGAACAATTGCGCCACGCCAACCGGCAGCTCGAACTGCTCGCGAGCACCGACTGGCTGACCGCCTGCCTCAACCGCGGCGCCTTCACCACGCGGGTGCTGGCCGATCTGACACGGCGCACGCTCGCCTCCACCGGCGATGGCGGGGCCTTGCTGATCATCGATGCCGACGCTTTCAAGCAGGTCAATGACCGGTTCGGCCATCAACAGGGCGATATTGCGCTCAAGGTGATGGCCAACGCGATCCGCGACAGCGTGGGCGTCTCCGGCCTGGTGGGGCGCATGGGTGGCGAAGAGTTCGGCGTCTACCTGACGGGCGCCGATCCGGAAACCGCCGACCAGGTGGCCGAACGCATTCGCCATGCGGTCGCCACCGCGCAGTTTTCGCCGCATGGCACGCCTTGGCCTCTGTCGGTCAGCATCGGCGGCGCCACTTTTGCCCAATGTGCCGATTTCAATGATCTCTATCGCCTTGCCGATCAGCGCCTCTACCAAGCCAAGAGCCACGGCCGCGATCGCGTCGACATGATGCAGGCCGCCTGATTGCCGCGCCCGTTTGGGAACGGCAAGCGACCTGAACCGACGAACACCATAGTATTTTTGATCCGGGCGCTCTCCTCAGCGTCCGGACATTGGATCATTGCTTATGCAGAGAGATTTTCCATGGCCCCTTCCAGATCCCGCAAAGGCTTGCATGGCTGGTCGAGCGTCGCCCGGTGGACCCTGTTCGGAACCCTGGGCTGCGTACTGGTCTCGGTCGCCTTCAACACTGTGATGTTCGACGACCTCGGCGCGCGGGCCCAGTGGCGCTCGATCCTGAGCGCGACGGTCCTGCCGGTGCTGCTGGGCGTGCCATTGTTCTTCTATATGAGCATGCGGCTGCGGGTCCTCGCCATGAGCAATCTGCGCCTGGGACTGGTTGCCCGCACCGATAGCCTGACGTCCTGCCTCAACCGAGGCGCCTTCACCGCCAAGGTCACGACGCTGCTCGATCGCACCGATCCGCCGCCCAGCGGCACCCTGCTGATGATCGACGCCGACAATTTCAAGGCCATCAACGACCTGTTCGGCCACGATGCCGGCGACGAGGCCCTGACCATCATCGCCCGCGCCATCCGCTCGACCTTGCAGGCCGGCGAACTTGTGGGGCGCATGGGCGGGGAGGAATTCGGCGTCTACCTGCCTGGCGTCGACCACCATGGCGCCGAGATCAGCGCCGAACGCATAAGGCGCTCGGTCAATCTGGCGATATTTTCACCCGATGGCCGGGCGCGCCAGCTTTCGGTGAGCATTGGGGGCGCGGTCTTTGAGGGCGGCGCCAGCTTCTCGGATCTGTTCCGCATCGCCGATCAGCGCCTCTACAACGCCAAGGAAGCCGGCCGCAACCGCGTCACCATCGTGCACGCCACCGACTATCCCGATATCGCGCTCAGCAAGGCCAGTTAGGGCGCCGGCTCGATGCGCGTCCCGTCGGCGGCGAAAGACTGTAGATAGGCCACCAAATCGCTCAACTGCACCGGATCGCGCTGGCCCCAAAAGGTCATCTTGGTGCCGGGAAACAGCTTTTTGGGCAGGAACATGTAGCGGCGCAGATCGGTCACCGTCCAAATCCTGTCGCCCGCATTGGCTTTGATCAATGCGGGCGAATAGGAATAGTCCGGCAGGCGGGCGACCGTCGCGCCGACAACGCCATTGAGCTGCGGTCCCACCTTGTTGGTCGCGCCCTCGCCAATGAGGTGACACACTTGGCAGCGCTGCCCGAAGAGGGCCTCGCCCGCCACCACATCACCTTGCGCAAAGGTCGTGCTCGTCCCAACCAGCAACAGGCCAATCGTCAGTCCAAGCTTGAGCATGTCCGCCCTCCTGTTTGACAGGAGGATGATAGGGGCTTCTTGGGCTCCGGCAAAGCCGGGCCGGGAGCGGCGATCAGGCGTCGAGCTTGGCCATGTCCTCGTCGCTCATCTCAAAGTTAGAATAGACGTTCTGCACGTCGTCATCTTCCTCGAGCAGATTGATCAGCTTCATCAGGCCGGCGCCCTTTTCCGCGTCGATCGGCGTATTGGTCTGCGGCTTCCAGATCGCCTTGATCGATTCGGCCTCGCCCAGCACTTTTTCCAGCGCCGCCGACACCTCGATCATCGCCTCGAACGAGGTATAAATCCAGTGTCCGTCCTCGTCGCTCTCGACGTCATCGGCACCGGCCTCGATCGCCGCTTCCATGATCTTGTCGGCCGAGCCGGCCTTGATCGGATATTCGATCTCGCCGATCTTGTCGAACATGAAGCCGACCGAATTGGTTTCGCCCATGGCGCCACCATTTTTTGAGAAGGTCGAACGCACATTGGAGGCGGTGCGGTTGCGGTTATCGGTCAGCGTTTCGACGATAATGGCGACGCCGCCCGGGCCATAGCCCTCGTAGCGGATTTCTTCGTAGTTATCGCCGTCATTGCCGATGGCCTTCTTGATGGCCCGCTCGATATTGTCGCGAGGCATGCTTTCGGCGCGGGCGTTGGTGACGGCCAGGCGCAGGCGGGCGTTGGAGTTGATGTCCGGCACCCCGGCCTTGGCCGCCAGGGTGATGTCGCGCGACAGCTTGGAGAACAGCTTGGACCGCTCCTTGTCCTGGCGGCCCTTGCGGAACTGGATGTTCTTGAATTTCGAATGTCCGGCCATGGGTCTTCCGCGGGTGGGGGCGCAGGCGGTTTAGCGGCGACAGGCCGATAAGGCCAGTGGGCGGCTCCAGACGGAACCTTGGCCACGGCGGACGGTTGATGATCCGACACCTTGGAAGCCGCTCATGAGCCGAACCGACCTCGACCCCGAAGACGACGGCGACCGCCCCGAGATCGTCCACTGGCAGCCGGTCCACCATCATCCGCGGCCGCGGGTGCTCGACAGGGGCTCCCTGGCGTTCGTGGTGCTGGCGGCGACGGCGCTGGGCGCCCTGGCGATCGGGGTCCTGGCCATCGGGCGGCTGGCGGTCGGCCGCGCCCGGGTCAGGGAGATGCACATCGACCGTTTGACGGTGGGCGCGCTCAAGGTGCTGAAGCCGTGAGCGGATAAACTATTCCGCCGCGGCGGCCTCGAGGCTCGGGACGTGGGCGGCCAGGCGACCGCCGATGCGGATCGGCTCGATCCGGCGCGCCAAGCCGGTGCGGTCGTCGGTCTCGACGAACACGCCGCAGACCGTGGCCGGGCCGGTGGCCGGCTGGTGGCGCGCGCCGGGCAGGCGGGTAGTGAAGCGGCGTACCGCCTCCTCCTTGGCCATGCCGATCACGCTGTCGTAGTCGCAGCAGCCGCCGGCGTCGGTCGGGCAGGCGGTTCGTCCCGGGTGGACCTGGGCGTCGGCGGTCGGCACGTGGGTATGGGTGCCGATCACCAGGCTGGCCCGGCCGTCGCAGAAATGGCCCATGGCCATCTTCTCCGAGGTGGCCTCGCAGTGGATGTCGACGATCACCGCGT
>NZ_JAQGJV010000044.1 GCF_028290435.1 Devosia sp.
GGCGTAACCACCGGCGTGCTGCTGGGCTCGGCCATTGCCGGCATGCTCTCCGGGCAAGCCAATGCCGGCGAATACAACGCCGATCAACCCGCAGACCAACCAGCGGATGAGCCCGCGCCAGACGACCAGCAGAACGACGATTACGATAGCGGGGATGACGGCTTCGACACCGGCGGCGATTTCTGAAGATAAACGCAAGCTGAACCGGCGCTCCAGCACCGGTTCAGCCAATCTGTCCGAAGATCCCTCAACACAATGCCAATGAGGGGTTTGGTCATGATCATCGTTCGCCGCCAGCATCGTAACACCGTCAAGACCGCGCTGATCCTGGCCGCGGTCGCCAGCATCGCCATAATCCTGGGCGTGCCGGCCCAGGCCGGTCAGTTTCAGCAACTCGATGTGGGTCAGTATGGCCAAGTCGAGTTCAATGCGCCCTCCGGCAATATCGGTTGTATCTACATACCTGCGGGTGGCACGCCGGTTTACGAGACCGCCAATGGCGGCGCTGAAATCCAGTGCGACCGGGTCGAGCCCAGCTATGTGCGTACGATTTTGGGTGACTCCGGCGACGCTTACCGCATCAACGATGTCGGCGATCCGAGCTGCTGCTCCATTGAGCAGACCATTCAGTACGGCAAGACGGTGGAGTTGGGTCCGTTCCAGTGCCTGTCCGAGCGCCGTGGCCTGACCTGTGCTCGTGAAGACGGCCACGGCTTTTTCGTCAGCCGCGCGCTCATCCAGGTCAAATAGCTAGTATTTTTCGTAGAACTCGTTGCCGCCGGCCATCAGCACATAGTGCATGTTGTCATAAGGGAAACGCAGGCCGGCGGTGTGGAAATGCATGGCATTCTGCACGCCGGGATGCCGTTCGCCGCGCATGACCTGATCGGCAACCTGCGACGCCAATACCGCGCCGCTATCGGTCATTTTCTTGGATAGCACGCCCGACGCGAACTGATTGGGCTGGCCCACGACGCCGCAAATGCTGTGCGGATAGCGCTGATCGTTGACGCGGTTCATGACGACGGTGCCGACCGCCAGCATGCCTTCAGCGCTGGAGCGGTTGGATTCGAAGTACATCGCCCGCATCAGGCATTCCTTCGGGCTGAGCTGCGCCATGCCGAAATTCATACCAAAAAAACTGCAGCCGCCCAGGCTGGTGATCGCCACGGCGATCGCAGCACCGCGCAGAAGAGTTTTTGACACGTCAAGCATAAAGGCCATCCTCGATCTTGCGCGCGCGTGGCGTGCCTAATCGAAGATGACCCAACAGGCTTAAGAAAAGTCTGACCCGGAAGGTTAATTAAACCTTTAAGAAAATTACCGGTCTGTTGCCGTGAAGATAAGCGCGGAAATCAGGGCTATCGTGCCCAAAGCCACGATCACAGGAATCGGATTTTCCTGAACGGCCTTGCCAGCGACATTGGCTTGACGTGAAATCTGGCGAGCCGCGACTGTACCTTGATGGCGAACCTGATCGACGACCGCCACAGCATTGTGCTGCACGTCTTTAAAGGTGTGCTGGGCGTCTTTGAAATGGCTGTTGCTGTATTTGCTGACGTTATCGGAAATGGAGGCAATTTCCTCGCGCAGCGAAGCGATCTGGGCTGCCAGGCTTTCGCCGATGTCGTCGCCACTGTCTTCGATCCGCTTGATAGCTCGTTTTGCTGCTGTGGCCATGATGACGCTCCGCTTTGATGTTTGGTGATAAACTCCGCCTTGGGGGCAATGGTTCCTGCGGCGATTTGGTGCAGCGCTATTGGATATGCCGACGTTGCTTCCCATCTAAAGGCCACCACCGCGTCACGAGGGGACAATATACATGCCGCCCAAGAGCCACGCCCGCCTGCACCGTCAGTTCGATCGAATCGAGCGCCGCATCCCCAATTTCGCCTCGGGCGCATTGTCCTGGCTGCGCAGGCCGCAAGCGCGCCTGATCCGCATTCCACTCGGGCTGCTGCTGATCCTCGGTGGCATTTTCAGCTTCCTGCCGGTGCTGGGCCTCTGGATGCTGCCGCTCGGCCTGCTCTTGCTGGCGCTAGACTTCGCGTTCCTGCAAGGGCCGGTCAACTCCGCCATCCTACGCGGCACCCGCAAATGGACCCTGTGGCGCCGCTCGCGCCGCAAATAGCGCGCTGCAGGTGCCGAAACCGTGAAGACAGCCTTTGCGAATAGGTAACCACTTCATGACAGTTTTAAGTGATCGGCCGCGGACAGAAGCCCGCGCCTAGCGCTCGGGGTTTGTCAGGTGAGGTTGTCGGTTATCGAAGGCGGACTGCGTTATGCCCAGGGGCGGGACGGCACCGAGCCGATCCGGCCAGAAGATGTCGAGGCTGAGGCCGCGCGGCGGATGCGTGAGGGCAAGGTCAACGAGTGGCGCGTGCGCGAATTCGTCACCGGCCATCCTATGCCGCCCGACGTCAAATATCTTGAACTGCAGATCACTTTTGCCTCGCGCGCCATCTGTAAGCTATCGCCGATCCCGGCCGACTTCGCCGACGATCTCTATTGGCCAATCTGCTGGCGGGAATAACCGCGTTCCACTTGCGGCCCTCCAGACGGCCGCATAGGCTTGCACGGCAATCGGCGCCGAGGGCCAGATGACCATTGAATTCCTGCTGACGACGCTGATCGTCGTCGTCTCGCCAGGCACTGGTGTGCTTTATGTGTTGGCCGCCGGCCTGTCGCGTGGCGCCAAGGCCAGCTTCGTGGCCGCCTTGGGCTGTACCTTGGGAACGCTCCCCCACATGGCGGCCGCTATAACCGGCCTCGCCGCAGTGTTGCACACCAGCGCGCTGGCCTTTGACGTCATCAAATATCTCGGCGTCGCCTATTTGCTCTACATGGCGTGGAACACGCTGCGCGAAACCGGTGCTCTGAGCGTCGATGCCGACGCGGCACCGCGTTCGCCGTTGCAAGTGATCGTCTCGGGCATTCTGATCAACATTCTCAATCCCAAGCTATCGATCTTCTTCTTTGCTTTTCTCCCGCAGTTCGTGCCGGCCAATGCACCCGATGCGCTGCCGCAAATGCTCGAATTGAGTGGGGTGTTCGTGCTGGCGACCTTCGTGGTGTTTGTCATCTACGGGCTGTTCGCCGCCGCAGTGCGGGATCACGTCACCTCGCGACCCTCGATCATGAAATGGCTGCGGCGCAGCTTTGCCGGTGCCTTTGTGCTGCTCGGCGCCAAGCTGGCACTGACCAACCGATAGGAATGAATGGCGGAGTTCTGCGCAGCTATTCCAGCCCAGCCAGCTTCAATCCGCCAATATAGCGGCTTAGCAGGGCCGGGTGCATGAAGCGCAGGCTGTCACTGACCGAGGCCAAGGTCAGGTCGGGACGGCCGGCGCGGAATTTTTCCAGCGCGTCGCGCGCCGCGGCGGTTTCGCCCCAATTGGCATAATAGGTGGCGAGGTCACGATAAGGCCAGGTCAGGCCGGGGCGTTCGGCGAGCGCCCGCTGCGCAAAGGCCACGCTTTGCTGCGGCCGGCCAGCGCCAAAATGGGCCAGTCCCATGCCCAGATACATGTTGAAGGAAAACGGGTCGAGCGGGCTCAGCCGCGCCGAGCGCTCGAAGGCGGTCAACCCGTCCTCTGGATTGCCCATGTAGACCTGGCCGAAGCCGCGGCGCATCCAGGCCCATGCGTGATTTGGATCGAGCGCCAATGCCCTGTCCGCCAGCGCCGTGGCCTGGGCGACGTCGCCGCCGGTCTGCATCATCGCGGAGGCAAGGGCCGTCATCGCAGTCGGGTCACCGCTGACCGTGCCGGCCGCCAGCTCAATCAGCCGCTTGGCCTCAAGGCGTTCGGCGGCGATATCGCTGGTCCAGTTATAGGCAACCTGCTGGCCATGGGCCCAGGCGGCGAGGGCAGCCGCCAGACCGTAAGCGGGCTCCAACGCCAGCGCATGATCGAGCAAGGTGATGGCCTCGCGGTTCTCGTGGGGCAGGTGCGACCACAGATGCGGCATGGCCCGCATTACCAGGTCATAGGCGGCCAGGGTATCAGGGCGCTTGGAGCGGGCAAGGTCGATCTCGGCCTGGCGGATCGAGGGCGAGATAGCGCCGGCCACCAGCGCGGCCATGGTGTCCTGCAGATCGAACAGTTCGTGCACCGTGCCGTCGACCTTGTCGGACCAGATGTGATTGCCGGTTTCCGTCTCCACCAACTGGGCCGTAATGCGGACGCGCTCGCCGACACGGCGGACGCTGCCTTCCACCACGTAACGCACGCCGAGCTCACGGCCGACCTGCCGCACATCCACCGATCGGCCCTTGTAGGCAAAGGCCGAGTTGCGGGCGATCACGAAGAAATCCTTGATACGAGCCAGCGTTGCGGTGATTTCCTCAACCACTGCATCTGCGAAATAGCTCTGGTCGGCCTCGCCGGACATATTGTCGAACGGCATAACCACCAAGGATGGGCGCTTGGAGGCCGGCAACGGTATCGCCACCGGGGCCGCGGCTTCGGCCGCCTTGGTGCCCTGCGGATGCCAGACGAAAATGCGCACCGTCTTGGGAATATTCTTGAGGATGGTGGGGCCGATATCGCTGAATTGCAGATCGGACTGGCCGACCAGATACTCATACATCCATTTGGTCACCGCCATGCCGCCAGGCGGGGACAAGCCCTGCACACGGACCGCAAGGTTGACACCGTTGCCGAAGAGGTCGTCGCCGTGCACCAGCACGTCGGCCATCACGATGCCGGCGCGGACCTGCAGAATTTCTCCGCCCGGCGCTTGTACCTGGCGATTGTTCAATTCCTTCTGGACCGCGGCAACCCAATCGACCGCAGCGATGACGCTGTTGAACTCGGCCAAGAGGCCATCGCCCATGGTCTTGAACACTTTGCCGCCCATGGCCTCGATCCGGCCGACGGCGAAATGCTCATAGAGCCGCCGCACCAGGCGAACGGTCTGCAATTCGCTGTGCTGCACAAGACGGGAGAATCCAACCACGTCAATTGAGACGATCGGGACCAGCCGCCGTTCGGATTTGGCCATTTAACGCTGGGTCTTCTGGATGCAGGGGAGTGATAGCATTGCATTTGCGCGGCGACGAGAGCCAAGTCATTGCCGCAGATGCCGTTTTGCCGTCATTACTACGATTCTTCGGTAGTGATGCCAGTAAACAATAGTGCAATCTCAAATCGAAGACGGGGCAGCGTCTATGGGACCCTATATTCTGGTCATCGATCAAGGCACGACTTCGAGCCGCGCCATCGTTTTCGACACCAATCAGGCCATCGTCGGCCTGGGCAAGATGGACTTTACCCAACACTATCCCGCGCCCGGCTGGGTCGAACATATCCCCGAGGAAATCTGGGCTACATGCCTCTGGGCCTGCAAAACGGCGCTGCGCAAGGCGGGCATCACCGCCAAGGACGTCGCGGCCATCGGCATCACCAATCAGCGCGAAACCACCGTTGTCTGGGATCGGGCGACCGGCAAGGCAATCTATAACGCCATCGTCTGGCAGGATCGCCGCACGGCCGATGCTTGCGCAAAATTGCGGGAGGCCGGCAAGGAAGAAATGCTGGCCCGTCGTACCGGCCTGCTACTCGATCCATATTTCTCCGGACCAAAGGCCCAGTGGATCCTCGACAATGTCGAAGGCGCGCGGGAGCGGGCCCTTAAGGGCGACCTGGCTTTCGGCACCGTCGACAGTTTTCTGATCCACCGGCTGACCGGTGGCAGGGTACATGCGACCGACGCTACCAATGCCAGCCGGACTGCGCTTTTCAATATCGAAACCAATCAATGGGACCCGGATCTGCTGGATCTGTTTGAGATACCCGCCAATATCTTGCCGACCGTCAGGGACAGCGCCGACGATTACGGCAGCACCGATCCGGACGTGCTGGGCGCAGCCATTCCGATTCATGGCGTGATCGGGGACCAACAGGCGTCACTGATCGGGCAGGCCTGCTTTCTGCCGGGCATGATGAAGTCTACCTACGGAACCTCCTGCTTCGCCTTGCTCAATACCGGGACCGACCTGGTGCGCTCCAAAAATCGCATGCTGTCCACCATCGCCTATCGGCTCGACGGGCGCTCGACCTACGCCCTGGAAGGCGTAATCTTTACAGTTGGCGGCGCCGTGCAGTGGCTACGCGACGATCTCGGCGTGCTTGAGCAATCGAGCCAGGGCGATGCCATGGCGATCGCCTCCGATCCTGATCAGCCGATCTACCTCGTGCCGGCGTTCAACGGGCTCGGCGCGCCATGGTGGGACAATGATGCCCGCGGCGCGATTTATGGACTGACACGGGGGACCCGAAGGGCCGAACTGGTCCGCGCGGCGCTGGAGGCGGTCGGCTACCAGACGCGAGACTTGATCGACGCCATGCGCGAAGATTGGAGCGGCGCCAAGGACATCGTGTTGCGCGTCGATGGCGGCATGGTGGCATCCAACTGGACCATGCAGTTCATCGCCGATGTCGTCGAAGTCGGCGTTGACCGCCCGATCGATCCGGAAATCACCGCCCGTGGGGCGGCTTGGCTTGCCGGATGGAAAGCCGGCGTCTGGCCCGACGCTGCCGGCTTCGCCGGCCGGCGCGAGAGCGACCGCCAGTTCTGGCCGGTCATGCCCGCCGAAACACGGCAGAGCAAGCTGCTTGGTTGGCGCGAGGCGGTGCAACGCACCCTGTCGCGCCAGCCCACCTAGATCGGCTGGTCCCGCGCAATTGCGCCCGCTATGCTGCTCGCATGCATATCTTTCTCGATTTCGAAGCGTCATCGCTGAACAAGCAGAGCTATCCGATCGAGGTTGGCTGGGTTTTGGAGGACGGCACGGCAGAAGGGTATCTAATCCGGCCCGCGCCCAATTGGACCGATTGGGACGATACGGCGCAGACGGTGCACGGCATTTCGCGTGAGCAATTGCACCGTGACGGTGAGGCGCATGACGTGGTGTGTGCGCGGCTGGTGCAGGTGTTCGAGGGCAACGTGGTCTATG
>NZ_JAQGJV010000049.1 GCF_028290435.1 Devosia sp.
CGATATCTCCACAATGGCTGCGGGTTCGCGACGAACGGCCGTGGGGAGTTTGGTGGGAGGGGAATGCGGTCGCGCGATCCCTGGGCCAGCGCTACGTTCGTCATCCCAGACGTGAAGGGAGGCCACGTTCGGGCGGCCAGAAACCCCATCGCATGCGGCGAGGCGCTGTCTCGCTTATCTAAAAAACCATGAGGCACGTCTCGCCGCATGCCGCAGTCTTCGAGCCGTCCCGCTCTGTGGGCAAATCGATCCAGTGGATCGATTTGAGGAGAGAAGGCCATGAGAGCTACGCTCGAATGGCAAGGAACCCGCCCGGCAGCCCCGCGCGGCGCTTTGGCGCGGGCATTTTCTTCTCCGGCCGGGCCGTCACACATATCAAGCTTTCTTTATATCCCGCTTGACCGGGATGGGTCCAAGTGTCACAAACCCACCCGAATAGCGTGTTTTTCAGCATTTTCGGCATTTTGGGGAACTTCACCTTGGCCCGTTCATCCTACCTCTTCACTTCGGAATCGGTTTCCGAAGGCCATCCCGACAAGGTCTGCGACCGGATCAGCGACGAAATCGTCGATCTGGTGTTCCGCGAGGCCAAGAAGACCGGCATGGACCCGTCCAAGGTGCGCATCGCCTGCGAAACCCTGGCGACCACCAACCGCGTCGTCATTGCGGGCGAAGTGCGCGTGCCCGAGACGCTGCTGAAGAAGGATAAGGACGGCAAGGTCCTGCACGACGCGGCGGGCAATCCGGTCGTCAATCCATCCAAGTTCAAATCGGCCGCCCGCAAGGCGATCCGCGCCATCGGTTACGAGCAGGCCGGCTTTCACTGGAAGACCGCCAAGATCGACGTGCTGCTGCACGGCCAGTCGGCCGATATCGCGCAGGGCGTCGATGAAAATGGCAACAAGGACGTGGGCGCGGGTGACCAGGGCATCATGTTCGGCTATGCCAGCCGCGAGACCCCCGAACTGCTGCCAGCGCCAATCTATTACGCGCACAAGATTCTGGAAATCCTGACCATTGCCCGCAAGGAAGGCACCGGCCCCGCCAAGGTGCTCGGCCCCGATGCCAAGAGCCAGGTCACCGTGCGCTACGAAAACGGCAAGCCCGTTGGCGTCACCCAGATCGTGCTGTCGACCCAGCATATCGATGCCTCGCTGACCTCGGCCGATGTGCGCAAGATCGTTGAACCCTATATCCGCGAGGCCCTGCCGGAAGGCTGGATTTCCAAGGACACCGTCTGGCACGTCAATCCGACCGGCAAGTTCGTGGTTGGCGGGCCGGATGGCGATGCGGGCCTGACGGGCCGCAAGATCATCGTGGATACCTATGGTGGCGCGGCCCCGCATGGCGGCGGCGCGTTTTCGGGCAAGGATCCCACCAAGGTCGACCGTTCGGCGGCCTATGCGGCGCGCTATCTGGCCAAGAATGTGGTCGCAGCGGGCCTAGCCGATCGCGCCACGATCCAGCTCAGCTATGCCATCGGCGTAGCGCAGCCGCTGTCGATCTATGTCGACCTGCATGGCACCGGCACGGTGGACGAGGAAAAGCTGGAAATCGCCCTGGGCAAGGTCATGGACCTGACCCCGCGCGGCATCCGCACCCACCTCGACCTCAACAAGCCCATCTATGCCAAGACCTCAGCCTATGGCCATTTTGGCCGCAAGGCGGGTCGCGACGGCAGCTTCTCCTGGGAAAAGACCGACCTGGTCAGCGCCCTCAAGGCAGCAGTGAAGTAATTCACGCCATTCGGGTTCGGCCCTATCCTGTCACGGATGGGGCCGATTCCATTTTGCCACGACCTCGTGGTGCAACGGTTCCATGAGGTCTGCGCCGTGACGAAATCCGACGACCACCAATTGCCCAAGACCCGCTCCGGCGAACCGCGTGCCTTTTTTGGCCGGCGTTCGGGCAAGAAACTGCATGGCGGCCAGCAGGCGGAATTCGACGCCACCCTGCCAGAGCTGGAAATCAAGCTTGAGGGGACGCTCGATCCGAAAACGCTGTTTCCCGAGGCGGAAAAAATCATCGTCGAGATCGGCTACGGAGGCGGCGAGCATCTGGCGCTTGAGGCGTCGCGCTATCCCACAACGGGCTATATCGGCTGCGAAGTGTTCACCGGCGGCATCGGCAAGATGGTGCAGGCGATCAATGCGCAGGGCCTGGCCAATGTGCGGCTCTATACCGATGACGCGCTCAAGCTGCTGATGGCGCTGCCCGATGCAAGCCTTGATGAGGTCTACCTGCTCTATCCCGATCCCTGGCCCAAGACGCGGCATCACAAGCGGCGCTTCGTGTCGCCGACGACGCTGGCCGAGTTGGCGCGGGTCATCCGCCCTGGCGGTGTGTTCCACTTCGCCAGCGATATCGAGGACTATGCCAACTGGACGCTGGCCCATATTTTGCGGGCGCCGGAGTTCAGCTTCGAGCCCGGGACCCCGGGCGATTGGCACCAGCCGTATCCGGGCTGGCAGGCCACGCGCTACGAGCAAAAAGCACGGCGCGAAGGGCGGATGACCAGCTTCTATTTCACGTTTACGCGACGTTAACCCCAAAACTGCGAACGCAGTGTTACCGCCGACATGTCAAAGTTTAATGTCATCAGGGATGGTGTTGGCTTGTCAGCACCCCATATGGGCAAGACAACGACGCAGAGGCTGCCTATGTCCAGTTTTGTCCACAGTCCCGGTACCCCCGATGAAATGCTGGTGGTGCGCCCCGGAAAATGGACGCTGATCGTCATCCACCGATTGCGGCGGGACAAGCGGCGGTTCAACGAATTGCGCCGCGAGATCGAGGGGATCACACAAAAGACCCTCACGTCGACCTTGCGTGAACTTGAGCGCGACGGATTTATCTCGCGCACTTTATTCCCCACGATTCCACCGCGGGTAGACTACGAGCTCACGGAGCTTGGCCATCATCTGCTCGATATGGCGGATATGTGGCAGGCTTTCGCCGTACAGCACCGCGACTCGGTTGAGGCGGCGCGGCAGCGCTTCGATGCCATGGGCGAAGGGGCGGTCATCCGCCTGCTCAGCAGCCACGACTGAATTTCGGAATTTCCAATTCCGGCGCCGTCGGACAAAGCCGGCGGCGCCTGGACGGTCAGTCAGTGTGAGAGCGCGGACGCTCTAACGCGTGGTTGACGCTATGTCCGAAGCTTAGAGGGCGACGGGCTTGAGGGTATCGGGGGTAAAGAGCTGCGATACCTGCGTGCCGTCGGGCTGGATCACGAAGGCACGCACGAGAGTACCCCAGTGTTCGACCGAAGTGGCGTTGACGCCCTGCTCATGCAGGCGGGCCAGGACGGCGTCGGTATCCAGATAGTTGCCATCGGCATGGTTGGAGTTGCTGTTGCCCATATCGTTGTCAGCGAAAGCGGGAGCAGCGACGCTGCCCATGGCAGCAACGGCGAGAAGAGCGATGATTGAGGACTTGATCATTTTAGTGTTCCTTTCGTTTGAACACACCGTAGATGATCGTGGGTCCGGCCCCTCGCAAGATCAAAGATTCATGGAATCTGCCCTTGACGTTTGCGTCAAGATGCCGATGGTTTTCACAAGGATATCAAGGTGTTGTGGAGATACCCGGTATCTCGCAAGACACTGTGTATCATGGAAGTGACGGATTGCGGGCCGGGGCTTTGCGCGGGCTCGGAACCAATTTAAGGTCCCCGCGTATCCCTCAAAAGGAGCCCGCCATGCCCACCAGCGTCAAGATTTTGAAGGCCGAACTCGTAACCCATAATGTACGACACTATCGTGTCGAAAAGCCAAAAGATTTTCATTTTGGCCCCGGGCAAGCCACCGAGGTCAGCATCGACAAGGATGGCTGGCGCGACAAGAAGCGGCCATTCACCTTTACCGGCCTGCAGAATGAGCCGACGCTGGAGTTTACCATCAAGAGTTATCGCGACCATCCGGGCGTGACCAGTGCGCTGTGGGGCCTGGAGGCCGGCGATAGTCTGCTCCTGCGCGACGTGTGGGGCACGATCCAATATAAGGGCGTGGGCACCTTTATCGCCGGCGGCGCCGGCGTGACGCCGTTCATTGCCATCCTGCGCAGTCTCAATGCCAAGGGCGGTCTCAAGGGCAATCGGTTGATCGTGTCCAACCAGACCGAGAAGGACATTATCTTGCGTGATGAATTCGAGGCGATGGACGGGCTGGAAACGCTGTGGACCGTCACCGCCGATCCGAAATCCAAGCTGCTGCAGGAACGGATCGACGTGGATTTCCTCAAAAGCCACATCAAGGACTTCAACCAGAACTTCTATCTGTGCGGGCCCGATCCGATGGTGAAGGACCTGCGCGAGGCTTTGGAAGAGCTGGGCGCCGATGTGTCGAGCGTGACCTGGGAGAAATAGCCCGCCCTTGCGGCTTTCCGCGTTCGGCGCTATATAGACCACAACATCTCAGCAAGTTTGCAGAGTGGGAGCCTTCCGGCCCCGCTCTTTTTTATTACCCAAGGACCGATGAGCTTCAACCTTACCGAACCGCGTTACATCAAGCAGACCGGGCTCGAAGCCCGCGTGGCGGCGATTGTCGAGCCGGTGGCCAATGGGCTGGGCTATGCGCTGGTGCGCATCAAGATCACCCAGGAAAATGGCTGCACGCTGCAGATCATGGCCGAGGACGAGACCGGGCGCTTCACCATCGTGGATTGTGAAAAGCTGAGCAAGGACGTGTCGCCGGCGCTGGACGTCGAAGACCCCATCGACCGCGAATATCACCTCGAGGTCTCCTCACCGGGCATCGATCGGCCGCTGGTGCGGGCGCGCGATTTCATCGCCTATATTGGCCATGAAGCCCGGGTCGAGCTGGGCGACATGGTCAATGGCCGCAAGCGCTTCCGCGGAACCATCAAGGCAGCGGACGCCGACAGCTTCACCATCACGGTGCCGGACGCGCCGGCCGGGACCGATCCCGACCACAAGTTGTCCCTCAGCCTGCTGGGTGAGGCTAAACTGGTGATGACCGATGCCCTGATGGAAAAGGCGCGCATCGATCAGGAAGCCCATCCGATTGACGACGACGAAACCGAGACGATCGAAATTACCGATACGGACGAACCGACCTCCGAGGAGTTGAACTAATGGCCGTTAGCGCGAACCGACTGGAACTGCTGCAGATCGCAGATGCCGTTGCCCGCGAGAAATCGATCGACCGCATGGTGGTGATCGAAGCCATGCAGGACGCGATGGAGAAGGCCGCCAAGGGCCGCTACGGCGCCGAAACCGAAATCAAGGTCGAGATCAATCCGCGTTCGGGCGAAACCCGCATGTGGCGCCTGCTGGAAATCGTCGAGACGGTCGAAGAGAACAATCGCCAGGTCTCGCTCAAGGACGCGCTGCCCAAGAACCCGACCGCCAAGGTTGGCGACTTCCTGACCGAGCCGCTGCCGCCGATGGAATTCGGCCGTATCGCCGCCCAGTCGGCCAAGCAGGTGATCGTACAGAAGGTGCGCGATGCCGAACGCGAGCGCATGTATGACGAATATTTCAACCGCATCGGCGAGATCGTCAACGGCACCGTCAAGCGCGTCGAATATGGCAATGTGATCGTCGATCTGGGTCGTGGCGAAGCCATTATCCGCCGCGACGAATTGATCCCGCGCGAAATGTTCCGCTATGGCGATCGCGTCCGGGCTTACGTCTATGACGTGCGCCGCGAACAGCGCGGGCCACAGATTTTCCTCAGCCGCACCCATCCGCAGTTCATGGCAAAACTGTTCATGCAGGAAGTGCCCGAAATCTACGATGGCATCATCACCATCCGCTCGATTGCCCGTGACCCAGGCTCGCGCGCCAAGATTGCAGTGACCTCCTCGGATAGCTCGATCGATCCCGTCGGCGCTTGCGTCGGTATGCGTGGTTCGCGCGTTCAGGCGGTCGTCGCCGAACTGCAGGGCGAGAAGATCGACATCATTCCGTGGACCGATACCATCGCGGACCTCGTCGTGAGCGCTTTGCAGCCGGCCGATGTCGCCAAGGTGGTGCTCGACGAGCAGGCCGAGCGCATCGAAGTCGTGGTTCCCGACGAACAGCTGTCGCTCGCCATCGGCCGTCGTGGCCAGAACGTGCGCCTCGCTTCGCAACTGATCGGCTGGGATATCGACATCCTGACCGAGCAAGAAGAGAGCGAACGGCGCCAGAAGGAATTCACCGAACGCTCGACTTTGTTCATCTCCGCCCTTGACGTTGACGAGATGGTTGCCCAACTCTTGGCTTCCGAAGGCTTCTCCTCGGTCGAGGAACTGGCCTATATCGACGTCAACGAAATCGCCACCATCGAGGGTTTCGACGAAGAAACCGCCGGCGAAATCCAGAACCGCGCCACCGAATATCTTGCGGCCATCGACCGGGCGCATGACGAAGAGCGCGTCAAACTGGGCGTTGCGGACGAACTCTACGAGATCAACGGGCTGACCGCCGCCATGCTGGTGGCTCTCGGCAAGGAAGAAATCCGGACCGTCGACGACTTTGCCGGTTGCGCTGCTGACGATCTGGTCGGCTGGAGCGAACGCAAGGACGGCGAAACCAAGCGCTTTGAAGGCACCTTCAAGGACTTCCCGGTCTCTCGCGAAGAAGCCGAAGACATGATCATGCAGGCCCGCATCAAGGCCGGCTGGATCGAAGCCGACGCCGAGCCCGTCGAGGAAGTTGGCGAGGTTGCAGAAGAATCCGTCTGACGCGGACGTTGACGAGGGCCGCCCGGTGGGTCGGCGCCAGGATACGACGCGGTTATGCGCCCTCACCCGGGCGGAATTGCCGATCCCGGAGCTGATCCGCTTCGTGCTCGGCCCCGACGGGGTGCTGGTGCCCGACACCGAAGCCAAGGCCGAAGGGCGGGGCGTGTGGATCACGCTCAACCGTGACGCGGTGGCCGAGGCGGTGAAGAAGAAAGTGTTCGGACGGAGCCTCAAGCAAGAGGTGGTTCTGCCCGACGACCTGCCGGGACTGACTGAACTGCGGCTTGAACAGCGTCTGCTTGCAGCGCTGGGCATGGCTCGCAAGGCCGGTCAGTTCACCTTCGGGGCGACCAAGGTGCGTGCCTTGCTGGAAAAGGGCGATCTGATCGCCCTGATCACCGCAAGCGACGCCTCCCCCGATGGGCGCAGCAAGATGACGGGGCCATTAAAAGCCCTCCACCATGCGGCGCGGGAAGACGAAAAAGTAGGATTCGAGATACCTCATTTCGAAATGCTCACCAGTGAGCAATTGGGTTTGGCACTCGGGCTCGAAAATGTGATACATGCTGCGCTCATAAGAGGGGCGGCAGCCCAAGCGGCGCTCGAAAAAGCCAGGCGACTGGCCCGTTACAGCGCCAAACCGAGGGAAAATGACACCGGCCGCGATGCGGTTGACGGTGACGTTTTGCCAGACGAGACAAGATAGAGACGCGAGATACATGGCTGATAACGACGACAAGCGCACCGACGACACCTCAGGCGCTGGCAAGAAGACGCTGACATTGAAGGGCGGGCCGGGCCTCGGCAGTCGCCCTGGCATGGCACGTCCGCAGTCGCGCACCGTGGTTGTCGAGAAGCGCACGCGCCGCGTTGCAACGCCGGGCGCTCCCAGCGGCGCGCCGCAGCGTCCGCAGGTGGCAACGCCCAGTGGCGGCGCTCCCGTGCAGAGCCAGCGTCCACCCCAGACACGGCCAGTTCAGAGCCAGCGTCCGGTCGCTGGCCTCTCGGCCGCCGAGGCCGAAGCCCGCCGCAACGTGCTGCGTGAGGCAGGTGCCCGCGCCGCCGAGGACCAGGCCCGTTTTGCCGCCGAGGAAGCGCGCCGCGTCGAAGATGATGCGCGTCGCCGCCAGGTGCGCGAAGATGCAGCCCGTCAGGACGAGGAGCGTCGCGCCAGCGAAGCGCCGGTTGCCGAAGAAGCGCCAGCGCCCCAGGTCGAAGCAGCTCCGGTTGCTCCGGCTGTGGTTGCCGCCGAGACAGCAGCGCCTGCTGCGGCTCCGGTTGCCCGTCCGACCGAAGCCAGCGCTGCTCCGCAGGCGCGTCCGACCGAGGCTGCTCCCGCAGCGCCGTTCGTGCCGCCGTCGCAGCGCAATGCCGGTCCGTCCAGCGTGCGTGTGGTCGCCGGCCGTCCCGGTCAGCCGCCGCGCCCGGTTTCGACCCGGCCCGCTGGCGATCGTCCCAATCCAAACGCGCGTCCGGAAAGCGAACGCGGCGCTGGCGCAGCTCTGCGCCCGAATGCCAATGCCCGCCCGTCGGGTACGGCCGGTGCCCGTCCTGCGGGAACCGCTGGTGCGCGTCCGGCCGGTGCCGGCATGGCGCCGATCGGCAATGTGCCGCCCGCACCGCCCAGCGAAGCCGATGGTCGCAAGATTCGTACTGGCGCGCCTTCGGCCCGGCCGACGACGGAAGCCGAGCTCGAGAATGCCCGCCGCGCTGCGCGTGCGGCGCCCGAACGCCCGGTTCGCCGTGGCGACGAGGCCAATGCGCGTGGCCGCCTGACGGTGACCAATGCGGGCGTCGAAGGCGATCGCGACAAGGGGCCATCGCTGGCCGCCATGCGCCGCCGCCGCGACAAGAAGATGGGCCGCAACCAGCAGTCCGCGCCCAAGCTCAGCCGCGAAGTCATCATCCCTGAGGCCATCACGGTGCAGGAACTGGCCAACCGCATGGCCGAGCGCTCTGTTGTCGTCATCAAGATGCTGATGGCCCAAGGTACGATGGCAACGATCAACGACGTGATCGACAGCGATACCGCCGAACTGATCGCCATCGAATTGGGCCACACGGTACGCCGTGTGTCGGATGCCGACGTGGAAGAAGGCCTCTATGACGTGCCATCCGACGATCTGGCCGAAGACCTGACCGACCGCGCACCGGTGGTGACGATCATGGGTCACGTCGACCACGGCAAGACCTCGTTGCTCGACGCGATTCGCGAAGCCAATGTTGTTTCTGGTGAAGCCGGTGGCATCACCCAGCACATCGGCGCCTATCAGGTCGTCAAGAACGGCGCCAAGATCACCTTCTTGGATACCCCGGGCCACGAGGCGTTCACCGCCATGCGTGCCCGTGGCGCGCAAGCGACCGATATCGCAGTGCTGGTGGTGGCGGCGGATGACGGCGTGATGCCGCAGACGATCGAATCGATAAAGCATGCGAAAGCGGCTGGCGTTCCGATCATCGTGGCCATCAACAAGATGGACAAGCCATCGGCCAATCCGCAGCGCGTTCGCACCGAACTGCTGCAGCATGAAGTGTTCGTCGAATCGATGGGCGGCGATGTGCTGGACGTGGAAGTGTCCGCGGTGACCAAGGAAGGTCTCGACAAGCTGCTCGAAACCATCCTGCTGCAGGCCGAAGTGCTCGAACTGCGGGTGGCCCGCGATGGCCGCGCCGAGGGTCTGGTCATCGAAGCAAAGCTCGATCGCGGCCGCGGTGCGGTGGCGACGGTGCTGGTGCAGCGCGGCACGTTGGCGATCGGCGATATCGTCGTCGCCGGTACCGAGTTTGCCCGCGTGCGTGCGCTGATCAACGATCAGGGCGAGCAGGTCAAGGATGCCGGCCCGTCGGTTCCTGTCGAAGTGCTGGGCTTTACCGGCGTGCCGAATGCGGGCGACCGCTTCTCGGTGGTCGAGTCTGAAGCCCGTGCCCGTGAAGTCACCGAATACCGTCAGCGCGCCATTCGCGAGAAGACAGCGGGCGGCGGTGCCACCAGCCTTGAGCAGATGATGAATCAGCTCAAGATTGCCGGCATTGCCAAGTTCCCGCTGATCATCAAGGGCGACGTGCAGGGTTCGGTCGAGGCGATCACCGCTTCGCTCAACAAGCTCTCCACCGACGAAGTGTCGGCGCAGATCCTGATGTCGGCAGTCGGTGGCATCACCGAGTCGGACGTGACCCTGGCGGCGGCATCGAGCGCCATCGTCATCGGCTTCAACGTTCGTGCCAACAAGCAGGCGAGCGATCTGGCGACGCGTGACGGCATCGAAATCCGCTATTACAACATCATCTACGACCTCGTGGATGACGTTAAGGCGGCGATGAGCGGTCTGCTCAAGCCCGAACGGCGCGAGACCTTCATCGGCAATGCGACGATCCTGGAAGTGTTCAACATCTCCAAGGTCGGCAAGGTCGCTGGTTGCCGCGTCACCGAAGGCATCGTGGAACGCGGCGCTGGCGTGCGCCTGATCCGCGACAACGTCGTGGTGCACGAAGGCAAGCTATCGACGCTCAAGCGCTTCAAAGACGAAGTCAAGGAAGTCCAGACCGGCCAGGAATGCGGCATGGCGTTCGAGAAGTACGAAGACATGCGCGCCGGCGACGTCATCGAATGCTTCCGCGTCGAGACCATCCAGCGCACGCTCTAGACACGCAAACCGTTGGATCGATATTCTTGCAAGGGCGCAGCGCAAGCTGCGCCCTTTGTTTTGGAGACACCCATGGCAGTAGCGCCAGATGCCCCTCCTTCGCCATTCACTACCGCTTTTCCAGTTCGGACTTTGTCGCCCTCAACCGCGCCCTGGCGCGGCCATGGTGGGTCCAGATCGCCGTTCCACTCACGATCTGGGTGATTGTCGTTCTTGTGGTATTAGGTCAGCTTGGTCTGAAGCGGGGTGACTTCAGCGGCGAGGTGCTTCAGTTCGTGCAGTTCCGCACCGATCCGCCATGGCTTTCTTGGTTTCTAGGCATAGCACTTCTCTTGAGCCTTACCGCGCCGCTGGCGACGCTCTTGCAGGCCCGCATGATCTACAAGTCAAACGTCAGTGCCGAGCAGGACGTGAGCGGCGTGATCAACGGCCTGGGCGTCGCGACGGCCATCAAAGGCCTGTCGTCAACGATCGAATGGGCCTCAGTACGGAAGGTCATCGCGACGGATACCCGCCTGTTCCTGGCCATCAGTGCGCGGGAAGCGCTGGTCCTGCCGGCACGGGGCTTTGATAGTGCCGATGACTTCGTCGCAGCCATCGCTTTCGCCCGCCGCGTGGCGGTTAACGCCCGCTAAGTTCCTGCAAATAATAAAAAAGGCCCAGTCCGAAGACTGGGCCTTTCGCGTCCAGGTCATTCCCGCGGGAGCGGAGATCGTCGTTTCGGGTGACTACGGAAGCCGAAACAATGATTCCCGCTCTCGCGGGAATGACCTGGAGATGGGGTTAGCTCTTGACGATGACCTGGGCGCCTGTCGACACGCGGCTATAGAGATCGACGATGTCCTGGTTCATCAGCCGGACGCAGCCCGACGAGACGTTGGTCCCGATCGAATAAGGCTCGGTGGTGCCATGCAGGCGGAAATGGGTGTCGCTGCCGCCGCGGTAGAGATAGAGCGCGCGGGCGCCAAGGGGGTTTTCCAGCCCGCCCGGCAAGCCACGTGCATAAGCCGCATAGCGATCCGGATCGCGCCTGATCATGTTGCCGGTGGGCGTCCAAGTCGGCCATTCGGCCTTGCGGCCGATAGTGGCGCGGCCCTTGAACTGCAGGGCTTCCTCGCGACCGACGCCAACGCCGTAGCGCATCGCGGTACCGCCAGCCTGTACCAAGTAGAGGTGATGGCCGGGGGTATCGATGACGATCGTTCCAGGCTTCTCGCCGCCATCATAGGCGACTTCCTGGCGCCACCACTGCGGGTCGACGCGACGCAGATCGACGGGTGGGATGGCGAAGGGCTCGTTTACCGGCGTCGAGTACATTGCGACATATTGCGGGTCGATCCGGGGACCTTCCGCGACGCGATTACGACCACCGGTGGCGCAAGCGGCAAGCGTCAGAGGCATTGCGATCATAAAGAGGCGGCGGCTGATCACGTCTCGGTCCTTTGGTAAGCGATTGTTCTGGTTAACTAATGACGTATGCGGCGTCGGGGTGAGTTGTCGAGTGCAAGAAAGCATCACTCGCCAGCCGCCCGACTTTGGTCATGCTCAATCGCAACTTTGTGAACGTCAAAGCGGTGTTGCAGCAACAGCACGCGGTGATTCGCAGAAGCGCAGCAGGTAGCCATCGGGATCGGCGACCACAAATTGACGTTGCAGCAACGCTGATTCGCCTCGCCGATAGCTGCGAACCTCCAGCGGCAGGAACAACGCAATATTGGCGAGTACCATTGCGGCCAGCATGGGATCGAGCGACGCCGCTGTGATCTGCAGGTTCAGTCCCTGGCCAAGCAGGGTATCGAGTTCAACAGCGCCAAAGGTGCGCCCTGCCCCGATCTGGTCGAGCATGAGTTGGGCGGCGCCGAGCTGTAGAAAGGCAAAGCCTTCCTCGGGACGCTCGTAGACCACCGAGAAGCCCAGCACGTCGCGATAGAACCGCAGGCTGGTGGCGCAGTCCCGGACGGCCAGTTCGGGTATCAGCGCATTGAACATTTCACTCTCCCAAACAAAAAAGGGCCCGGACATTGCTGTCCGGGCCCGATGCTTGGATGCGCCGGATTACTCGGCCGCTTCGCCCTGGGCGACTTCCTTGCCGGTCGCCTGATCGACAACCTTCATGGAGAGGCGGACTTTGCCGCGCTCGTCAAAGCCCAAGAGCTTGACCCACACCTTGTCGCCCTCCTTGACTACGTCGGTGGTCTTGGCAACGCGGGCTTCCGCCAGCTGGCTGATATGAACCAGGCCGTCCTTGGCGCCGAAGAAGTTCACGAACGCGCCGAAATCGGCGGTCTTGACGACGGTGCCCTGATAGATGGCGCCCACTTCGGCTTCGTCGGTGATCGAGCGGATCCACTTGATCGCGGCTTCGATCTGCGCGCCGTCCGAGGAGGCGATCTTGATCGTGCCATCGTCTTCGATGTTGATCTTGGCGCCGGTCTTTTCGACGATCTCGCGGATCACCTTGCCGCCGGTGCCGATCACTTCACGAATCTTGTCGGTCGGGATCTTCATGGTCTCGATGCGGGGGGCGAATTCGCCAACCTGCGAACGCGACGCGGTGATCGCCTTCGCCATTTCACCCAGGATGTGGATGCGGCCGCCCTTGGCCTGCTCGAGCGCGATCTTCATGATCTGCTCGGTGATGCCGGCGATCTTGATGTCCATCTGAAGGGAGGTCACGCCTTCTTCGGTGCCCGCCACCTTGAAGTCCATATCGCCGAGGTGATCTTCGTCACCCAAGATGTCGGATAGCACGGCGAACTTTTCGCCTTCGAGAATCAGGCCCATGGCGATACCCGCCACCGGACGCTTCATCGGCACGCCGGCATCCATCAGGGCGAGCGAGGTGCCGCACACGGTTGCCATCGAAGAGGAACCGTTGGACTCGGTGATCTCCGACACCACGCGAATAGTATAGGGGAATTCTTCGACCGAAGGACGGATCGGGTTGATGGCGCGCCAGGCGAGCTTGCCGTGGCCGATTTCGCGGCGGCCCGGGGAACCCATGCGCCCAGCTTCACCCACCGAGTATGGAGGGAAGTTGTAGTGCAGGAGGAAGTTCTGCTTGTAGGTGCCTTCGAGCGAGTCGATGTACTGCTCGTCATCGCCGGTGCCCAGGGTGGCGACGACCAGCGCCTGGGTTTCGCCACGCGTGAAGATGGCCGAACCGTGGGTGCGCGGCAGGACGCCGACTTCCGACACGATCGGACGCACGGTGGTCAGGTCGCGACCGTCGATGCGCAGGCCGGTATCGAGCACGTTCCAGCGGACGACCTTGGCCTGCAGGTGCTTGAACACTGCGCCAATGTCTTCGGCCGAGAGTTCGCCAGCTTCGACGCGGGCCGCGAAATGCTTCTTGGCCACGGCCTTGACGGCGTCAACCGCAGCGTAGCGGTCTTCTTTCTTGGTGATCTTGTAGGCAGCGCGCAGGTCGGCTTCGACAACGCCCAGCATTTCGGTTTCGACGGCGGAGTGATCCTCGGCCTCGAAATCACGGGCATCCTTGGCGGCCAGTTCGGCCAGCTTGATGATCGCGGCGATGACCTTGCGCGACTCGGCATGGCCGAACATCACGGCGCCGAGCATGATTTCTTCGCTCAGTTCCTGGGCTTCGGATTCAACCATCAGCACGGCGTCGTCGGTGCCGGCCATCACGAGGTCGAGCTTGCTATCGGCGCGACGGTCGACGGCGAGGTTGAGGACGTACTTGCCATCCACATAGCCGACGCGGGCAGCGCCGATCGGGCCCATGAAGGGAACGCCCGAAATGGTCAGCGCGGCCGAGGCAGCGACGATCGCCAGCACGTCCGGGTTGTTTTCCATGTCGTGCTGGAGAACCGTGACGACAACTTGCGTCTCGTGCTTGTAGCCAGCCGGGAACAGCGGGCGGATCGGGCGGTCGATCAGGCGAGACGTCAGGGTCTCGTTCTCGGTCGGGCGGCCTTCACGCTTGAAATAGCCGCCCGGGATCTTGCCGGCGGCGAAGTATTTTTCCTGGTAGTTGACGGTCAGCGGGAAGAAATCGATGCCCGGCTTGGCGGTCTTGGCGCTGACAACAGTGGCCAGCAGCACGGTTTCGCCCAGGGTGGCGAGCACGGCGCCATCGGCCTGACGGGCGATCTTGCCGGTCTCGAGGGTGAGCGGCTGGCCGCCCCAGTTGAGTTCGACTTTGTGGTGATCAAACATGTTTAACGTCTTTCCATCTCTGCTGAACAGCCCGGAGCGCGGCGCGTAGCGACCGCGTGACTATTCAGTGTGCCCGCACCGGACAGGCACCCCATGTGCATGTCCCGGCTCAAAATCAGGCACTGTTTCGGCCCGGCGGGCTGACGAAACATGGGCAAGACAACAAGACGCTCCGGAAAATCTTCCGAATGCCCCACGAGTTCAAAACCAAAAATCTGATTTTGCGAGCGTGAGGCGGAGGGAGCGGCCAATAATCCTGCCATGCTCCGGCAATCGCCGGTCTACGCTTTCGCCCATGTGCCACATCGGGCGGGGGCGAAGGCGAATGCGGAGATTGTTCCCCGCATCCGCAATTCAGAACCGCATCGACTAGCGACGCAGGCCGAGACGCTCGATCAGGGTCTTGTAACGCGCATCGTCGATCTTCTTGACGTAGTCGAGAAGGCGGCGGCGGGTCGAGACCAGACGGAGCAGACCGCGACGGGAATGGTTATCCTTGGCGTGGCCCTTGAAGTGCTCGGTGAGGTTGGCAATGCGTTCCGACAGGATCGCGACCTGGACTTCCGGCGAGCCGGTATCGTTAGCCTTGGTTGCGTATTCGCCGATCAGTTCGGTCTTGCGCTCAGCAGTAATCGACATCGGTATATCCTTTTCAAAAGAGGATGGGTCGCCCCAGCAGGGATGTCGTCCAGGTGGGGCCGTGAAAACTTGGGCCCATCGAGCCAAAGTTGGGCTGCATATAGGGCAAAAAGGCCGGGAACGCCAGAATTTATTGCGCCAAGCCAAAGCCCGCCGGCGCGGAACACCAGCGGGCTGGGGAAGGAACAAGAGAAACTGTATTCAGTATTTGGCGACAGGATCACTCGAAGGGAAGCTCTCGTCCAAGGCTTCGTCGTGCTTGTCCCAATCCTTAGGCTTGTCGGCGTGGGATTCCTTACCGGCGGGCCTGATCTGCACTGGGGCGTCCTTGGGGCCGGGCTTCTTGCCATCCTTTAGGGCGGCGGCGCCGGGAGTGGTTTTTTGCGCTTCGGTCATGATGACCTCCTTTGGCTGTCCCCTAGTAAACGAGGCCGCCTCGGCAAGGTTGCGGCAAGCTTTGCGGGGCCGCAGACTCTCTGGTAAAGAGCGGCCATGACCGAGATCCACGCCAATACCAAGAAGCTGTTCATCAAGACCTACGGGTGCCAGATGAACGTTTATGACAGCGACCGCATGGCCGACGCCCTGGCGCCGCACGGCTATGAGCCGACCGGCGACATCATGAACGCCGATCTGGTGCTGCTCAACACCTGCCATATCCGCGAAAAGGCCTCGGAAAAGGTATTTTCCGAGCTGGGCCGGATGAAGGAATTGCAGGACCTGCGTCGCGCTGCCGGGGCCGACCTGATGATCGGGGTGGCCGGTTGCGTGGCGCAGGCCGAGGGTGAGGAAATCGCCCGGCGCGCGCCGGTGGTCGACATGGTGTTCGGGCCGCAGAGCTATCATCGCCTGCCCGAAATGCTGGGCGAAGCCTCGGCGCGACGCAACCTGCATCCCAGCCAGAAGCGGGCAGTGGTCGATACCGACTATCCCGAAGAAGACAAATTCGAGCACCTGCCGGCTGCCTCTAAGGAAGTGACGATCAAGCGTGGGCTGACGGCATTCCTGACGGTTCAGGAAGGCTGCGACAAGTTCTGCGCCTTTTGTGTGGTGCCCTATACGCGTGGCTCGGAAGTTTCGCGGCCGGTGAGCCAGGTGCTGACCGAAGCGCGCAATCTGGTCGCCGCGGGGGTCAAGGAAATCACCCTGCTGGGCCAGAATGTGAATGCCTATCACGGGCTGGATGCCACCGGCCGCACGGTCGGGCTGGGCGAGCTGGCGTATCTCCTGGCCGAGATTTCGGGGCTGGAACGCGTGCGCTATACCACCAGCCATCCCCGCGACATGGACGACGCCCTGATCGCCGCGCATCGCGATCTCGATATCCTGATGCCTTACCTGCACCTGCCGGTCCAATCGGGATCTGACAGCATCCTCAAGGCGATGAACCGTCGCCACACGGCCGCCGAATATCTGCGCACGATCGAGCGCATCAAGACGGCACGGCCGGACATGGCGCTGTCGGGCGATTTCATCGTCGGTTTTCCCGGCGAGACAAGCCAAGATTTCGAGGACACGCTGAGCATTATCCGCGAGGTGGGTTATGCTTCGGCCTATTCGTTCAAATATTCGACGCGGCCAGGCACACCGGGCGCCAATCTGGGCGGCCAGATCGCCGAGGAGATCAAGACCGAGCGGTTGCATCGGCTGCAGGACCTGGTCAATGCGCAGACCACGGCGTTCCATGCCGCTTGCGTGGGCAAGACCATGCCGGTGCTGATCGAGCGGCCGGGGCGGATGCCGGGACAGGTCGGCGGGCGCTCACCCTACTTGCAGGCGGTGCATCTGGACGGAAGCCCAGACCTGATCGGGGCGATCCATCAGGTGGAAATCGTGGGGACCAGCACCAATTCGCTGGTCGGGCGGCTGAAACTGGCGCAGGCCGCGTAGCTGGCAGCAGAATATCGGGGCAATCAATGTATGTAGGCCGTTCCTATAGGCTGATCGAGTTCGCCCTGTGGTCGCGGCGCAGTGTCATCTACATGGTGGCCGTCAGCCTATTGGCCATTGGGCTGTTCATAATGCCCGGCATTGCGGGGTTTTCCGTGCCGTGGCCGGTCGTTGTCGTGCTTGGCACGACTGTGTCCCTGGTTGCCGGATTCAAGAATTCGCAGGTTTTCACCCGCAGCAACGAAGCGCTCCAGGCGTTTTCACAGTTGTCGGCGAGCAGCCGAATGTGGGCCGGCCTGTGCAAGGACTTCACCGATGCCGCAACAGCCCGGCAGCTCATTTACGGTCATCTGGCGTGGCTGACGGCGCTGCGGTATGCGTTAAGGCGGCCAATGCCCTGGGAATCCATGGGGCGCAAAGCCAATATCGAATACCGGCGTCGCTACCATATCCAGGAGGACACGACCTCTCTGGATCAAGAACTACGTGGACTGGTGCCAAACGAGGCCCAGCAGCTTTCGAGCATGACAGAGCCCGCGATCGCCCTGCTGGACATGCAGTTGGCCCAGGTCAATGGACTGCTCAAGGGCGCGGCCGTTCCGACGCAGGTTTATAGCGAACTGCTCAAGCTCATGCGGGACTTCCACGACCAGCAGGCACGATGCGACCGCATCAAGAACAGCCCCTATCCAAGGCAGTATGCCATCGTCAGTTCGATGTTCGTGATGATCTTCTGCACACTATTGCCCTTTGGGGTGGTTCCGGTCTTCGCCGAGATGAGCCATTTGGGGGGTGTATTGGGGTCCATCGCGATCTGGCTGACCATCCCATTCAGCACGCTGCTGGGCTGGGTCTACATGTCGCTCGACCAGGTTGGCGAGAGCTCGGCGAACCCGTTCGAGGGCGGAGCCAATGACGTGCCGATCTCGCAAATCTGCAGGGACATCGAAATCGAGATGCGGACCGCGTTGGGCGAGACGGTGCTGCCCACGCCTCTATTGCCGGTCAATGGCATAGCGACCTGACATTGCGGAGATGTCTGAACCACTGGTTCTAGGCGTAGGCCACCCAGCCCCGCAAACTCAGGCCGGCGTAGAACAGACTGACATCGGAAAACCCGGCCTCGCGCAACAGGTCTTCATCGTCCTCGGGCGACAGGATGGAGAGCCTGGTGCCGATCGCCTGCTTGGCGCTCTCTACATTGGCGGGATCGGTGCCGCCGAAAGCGACGTGGCGGGCGATCCACAGGGAGCGCTCGGGCTCGGTCTGCGGAAAGCTGATGTGTGCGACGACGAAGGGTGCGCCCGGCACCAGACGGCGGTGAACCTGGCGCAGGGTTTGCAGGCGCTGGTCGTGCGGTACGAAATGCAACGTTAGCAGGCAGGTGGCGCCGTCGAACGGGCCGTCCGGGGCGGTATCGATATAGCCCTGTTGCAGGTGGATCCGAGCAGCGTGCGGTTGCACGATCTGTGCCGCCACGTCCAGCATATCGGCCGATGGATCGATGCCGGCAAAGGTCCAGCCGGTGTGATCGTCGGCGAGGGTTTTCAGCTCCAGGCCGCCCCCTGCCCCCAGCACCAGCACTTTTCCTTCGGCAGGAACGCGCTCGGCCAGCAGCATCGAGGTCATGCGTTGCAGGCCGGCAAAGCCCGGAACCTGGCGAGGCGGACCCTCGGCATAAGAGCGCGCATGGGCGGCGTTAAAGGCGGGCAAAGCGGGATCGTCAGTCATGTAACAATTATTGTTACAGATGATATCCCGCTGTCAAGCTTGGCTTTGATATGCTCAAGCCCTTGTCGCCGCTCCCCGCCATTCGAGCACGGCTCTTGTGGCCTTCTCGCCTCAAATCGCTCCGCTGGAGGGTCTTGCCCCTTGGCGGCGGCTTCAAGCGTCACAATATTGCTACAGACATGGAACGCAAATCCGCCTAGCCTCTTGAGTCTGACGCGGTGCAAGCCCGCACCGTGTTCCCCCGAGCGCGGGGCAACCCGCGCCACTTCATTGTGGAGCCATTTCAGTTTTGAGCAGGCATTTGTCCCCGACCGCAGACAACGCACTCGCATCCCAACTTGAACTCGCTTTTGAAGACAATCGGCTCGCCGCCCAGTTGTACGGCGATTTCGACCAGAACCTCGCCTTGATCGAACAAAGGCTGAAGGTTTCGGCAACTCCGCGCGGCAATCATGTGCTGATCAAGGGCGCCGCCTCAAGCGTCGACCAAGCGCGTCGCGTGCTGGAATCGCTCTACGGCGTGTTGGAAGAAGGCCGATCGGTCGAGATCTCCGACGTCGATGGGGTCATCCGCATGATCGAGACCGAGGACAGCCAACTCACCCTACCCACGCTGGAGCGCAAGGGCAAAGTGCGCATGGCACAGATTGCCACGCGGAAATCCACCGTCGTCGCCCGCACGCCGGCCCAGGACGCCTATATGCGTGCCATGGAGCGCTCCGAACTGGTGTTCGGCGTGGGCCCGGCCGGTACGGGCAAGACCTATCTGGCGGTGGCTCATGCGGCGAGCCTGCTGGAACGCGGCGATATCAACCGCATCATCCTGTCGCGTCCCGCTGTGGAAGCCGGTGAGCGTCTCGGCTTTTTGCCCGGCGACATGAAGGAAAAGGTCGATCCTTACCTGCGCCCGCTCTATGACGCGCTTTACGACATGATGAAGCCGGAAAATGTCGAGCGGTGCCTCACGTCCGGCATTATCGAAGTTGCCCCGTTGGCGTTCATGCGCGGGCGGACACTGGCGAATGCCGTGGTTATCCTCGATGAGGCGCAGAACACCACCTCAATGCAGATGAAGATGTTTTTGACGCGTTTGGGCGAGAATTCGAAAATGATCGTCACTGGCGATCCGACCCAGGTCGATCTGCCACGCGGCGAGAAATCCGGGCTGGTGGAGGCCGTGGGGCTGCTCGACGGCGTCGAGGGTGTGCATATCAGCCGCTTCAACGACAAGGACGTGGTGCGCCACGCCCTGGTCGGGCGCATCGTGCGTGCCTACGAGGCCGACACGGCCAAGAGGCTCGCCGACAAGGCCACCGAAGGGGTCGTGCGCTGACCGCTTCGCCATTGCACATCGACATCAATCGCAACGATGAGGCCTGGCCGGAGGATCTTGATCCTCTGGCCGAGCTCGCCGTGCTGGAGGCACTCAAGCAATCCAAAGCCAAGGTCAAGGGCGCGGCGGAACTATCTATCCTGTTGACCAATGACGAAGAGCAGCACGAGCTCAACAAGCAATGGCGAGGCAAGGATTCGCCCACCAATGTGCTGAGCTTTCCCCAGATCGAGCCGTTTGGACCCGTCGTCGGCATTCTAGGCGATATCACGCTGGCGCGTGAAACCCTGGAGCGGGAGGCCGCCGATCAAGGCGTGAGTTTTGCCGACCACTTTACCCATTTGGTGGTGCATGGCTTTCTGCATATACTGGGTTATGATCATATGACCGACGCGGAGGCCCTTCAAATGGAGAGCCTCGAAACCCAGATATTGGCAAAGCTGGGGGTCGACGACCCCTATGCCGACTAAGACCGCCCATTTTCTGATAGAAAAGCTGCCTTTGGCGGCATGGAACAATGAACGACAGCGACAGTATGGTGCCGCGTGCACCCGAAAATCCCGAGCCTCCTTCTAGCCCCGCCTCCGCGTTAGCGCGGGGGCCATCGATCTGGAATCGCTTCCGCGCGCTGCTGGCCCGCGGCACGGTTTCGCTGCGCGACGACCTGCAGGTGGCGCTGGACGAGCAAGGGAGCGCCGAAGCCGCCGACTTCTCCGAGAGCGAGCGGACAATCCTGCAAAACGTGCTCAAGCTCTCCAACGTGTCGGTGGCCGACGTGATGGTGGAACGTAGCGACATACAGGCTGCCGGTATTGATATTAATTTGGGCGCTTTGCTGGGGAAATTCCGTCAAGTCGGCCATTCGCGCATGCCGATCTATGAGGACGGGCTCGATAACATTATCGGATTCATCCACGTCAAGGACGCGCTGCAGCGCATCACTGAGCCGGTGACCGATCCGAGCAAGGATATCCCGGTCAAGCTGGTGTCGGCGGCACTCAAGCAGAAGATCAACAAGCTCGACCTGCTGCGCACGGCCATGTTCGTGCCCACCACCATGCCGGTAGGCGATCTGCTGCAATCGATGCGCGCCAGCCGGGTGCATATGGCCATCGTGGTGGACGAATATGGCGGCACAGATGGCCTTGTGACCATTGAGGACCTGCTGGAGGCCGTGGTCGGCGATATCGAAGACGAGCACGACGAGCTGGAAGCGGCGCTGATCCGCAAGGTGGGCGTGGATACTTATATCGCCGACGCGCGGGCCGAGCTAAGCGATGTGCGCACGCTGATCGGGCCGGATTTCGATCCGGGCGAATATGGCGACGAGGTCGACACCATTGGCGGGCTGGTGTTCGACTTGGCCGGCCATGTGCCCAAGCGCGGCGAGAAGGTGACGCGGCTCGAGGGTTTCGAATTCGAGGTACTGGCGGCCGATAGCCGGCGAATCAAGCGGCTGCGCATTCGCCGCAAGGCGGCCGAGACGGAGACGCTGGCGATTACCGACCAGCGTAGCGACAGCGAAAAAGCGGCGGCGGCGGAGTAGACTCATGACCTTGCATCGGCTCGAGCCCAGCGTGTGGCACAACGTGCTGGGAACGCTGCCGCCCGCCCTGACCGTGGCGGATGGTGACAGCGTGGTGACCCAGACGCTGGATGCGGCTGGGTTTGATAAGGACGGGATCAGCCGTGCCCACGGTCCCAATCCGATGAACGGGCCGATTTTTGTTACCGGCGCAGAGCCGGGCGATGCGTTGAGTGTCGAGATCGTACGGATGACGCCGATCCGCGACCGGGGCTGGACCCGTGCGGTGCTGGCCGGGAACGTGGTCGATCCGGAACGCGTGCGGACATTGCCATCGCCGGATCGGGTGCAGTGGATTATCGAGGACGGCACGGCGCGGCTGGAGCAGCCGGTGGCCGGACTTGAGCATCTGGTGCTGCCGCTGGATCCGATGATCGGATGCTTCGGGGTGGCGCCGAGCCTGGGACAGGCATTTTCGACAGCCACCAGCGCCGAGAATGGCGGCAATATGGATTATCGTGGCTTCGGACCGGGCGCGAAGGTGTGGTTTCCGGTCGCGGTGCCAGGGGCGTTGTTCTTCCTCGGCGATTGCCACGCCATCCAGGGCGATGGCGAGATTGTCGGCACTGGCGTCGAGACGGCGTTCGAAGTCGAAGTGCGACTGAGCGTGGTCAAGGCGCGCAAACAGGTCTGGCCGCGGGGCGAGACGGCGGATGCGATTTTTACCGTAGGCAATGCGCGGCCGCTCGACCAGGCGCTGCAACATGCCACGACAGAAATGCTGGACTGGCTGATGGCCGATTATGGCTTGAGCGCCGCCGCTGTAAGCCATCTGCTGGGGCAGGTGGTGCGTTACGAGGTCGGCAATGTGTTTGATCCGGCCTATACGATGGTGTGCAAGGTCGAAAAGAAGTGGCTGCCGCCTAAGCTGGTGTAGCGCGATGGCACCCACACGGTCTGTCCCAGACTTGATCTGAGGATCGTTATCCACTTGCGCCGTGCTGGGAGCGGCCCGCGGATCAAGTCCGCGGGAAGGTCAGTGTGTGCGTGACAACGGCAAAAACAAAAACCTGCGACAAAACAAAAGCCCCGGCGAGATGATCACCGGGGCTTTGGCTTGCTGCTTAACCGATGACTAGACCTGCTGCACGGCTTCGACGCCTGGGACGAAGTGGCGGAGCAGGTTTTCGATGCCATTCTTGAGCGTGGCGGTCGAAGAGGGGCAACCGGAACATGCACCCTGCATGTGAAGGAACACAGTGCCTTCCTTATAGCCCTTGAAGATGATGTCGCCGCCGTCCATGGCCACCGCAGGGCGGACGCGGGTCGACAGCAATTCCTTGATCACTTCGACGGTCTCGCTGTCTTCGGCTTCGAAAAACTCTTCGCCGCCGTAGATTTCCTCAGCCACACCAGTGGTGTTTTCCATGATCACCGGCTTGCCGGAGAGGAAGTGGTCCATGATGACGCCGAGAATCGCCGGCTTGATATGGGCCCAGTTGGTATCGTCCTTGGTCACAGAGATGAAATCGGAGCCCAGGAACACGCCATTGACGCCGGAAATGGCGAACAGGCCCATAGCCAGCGGCGAGATCGCAGCGGCTTCGGGATTGCGGAAATCGCGTGGTTCGCCTTCGAGCACGTCGCGGCCGGGAAGGAACTTCAGGGTAGCCGGATTGGGCGTGGCTTCGGTCTGGATGAACATGGACGTATCCTCGCGGCAAGGCGCGGTAAGAATTAGAATGCTTCTAAAATAGTGTTTTTGCGCGCGGAAGCAAGGGGGATTCGGCCTAGCAGATGGCGATGATTTCCTCGTCGGTCATGCGGCCGGGCACAATAGTAAGCGGAATGGGCAAAGCGTTGGCACGGTTGGCGAAATGCAGCACCAGCGGGCCAGGGCCGTCGGCCGAGATGGAGGCGGCAAGCGCCAGAATGGCGATATCGCGGTCTTCGCCGATGACGCGCTCGATCTGCTCGGCCGCGTCACCCTCGCGAATGACCGATTCCACCTTGATGTCGCCGATGTCCCTGAGACGGGCCAGGCGGACGTCGAGATTGCGCTCGGCCTCCTCGACGGCCTCGGCGCGCAGCACATCCTCGACACCCAGGCCAACAAAGCCGGGGGGCTCGACCACGCTCATCAGCACGACAGTGCCGCCGGTGCGCTTGGTGCGATAGGCGGCGAAAGTGAGGGCGCGGTCGCATTCGGGCGTTTCGTCGATGACGACGAGGAATTTGCGCCGGTATTCGCTGTGTTCGACCATGGAAACTCCTAGCGGATGAAACCGACGATGCGACGGACGTCTTTCATGGTCGCCTCGGCAATGACCGAACCACGCTCGGCGCCGTCGCGCAATACCGCGTCGATGGCGGTCGTGTCGTCGATGAGGCGGCGCATTTCATTGGCCATGGGAGCAAGCACCGTGACGGCCAGCTCGGCCAAAGCGGGCTTGAAGGCGCCCCAGCCCTTGCCGCCGAATTCGGCGATGACATCGACCTTGGTCTTGTCGGAGAGCGCCGCGTAGATGCCCACCAGATTGTCGGCCTCGGCGCGGCCCTTGAGGCCATCGACGGTCTCGGGCAGGGGCTCGGGATCGGTGGTGGCGCGCTTGATCTTCTTGGCGATCGTATCGGCATCGTCGAGCAGCGAAATGCGCGACTGGTCCGAGGGATCGGACTTGCTCATCTTCTTGGTGCCGTCGCGAAGCGACATGATGCGGGTAGCCGGGCCGGCGATCAGCGGCTCGGTGATGGGGAAGAAATCGGGCTCGAAGCCCTCCTTGGCGACGGAGGCCGCATAGTCATTGTTGAACTTGGCGGCGATGTCGCGCGTCAGTTCGAGATGCTGCTTCTGGTCGTCGCCAACCGGCACATGGGTGGCCTTATAGAGCAGGATATCGGCGGCCATGAGCGAAGGATAGGCGAACAAGCCGAGCGAAACGTTCTCGGAATTCTTGCCGGCCTTGTCCTTGAACTGGGTCATGCGGCTCATCCAGCCCATGCGCGCGATGCAGTTGAACACCCAGGCCAGTTCGGCATGCTGGACGATCTGGGACTGGTTGAAAATGATCGAGCGCTTGGGATCGACGCCCGCGGCGATGAAGGCGGCGGCGACTTCGCGGGTGGCGCGGCGCAAGTCATCAGGGTCCTGCCAGACGGTGATGGCATGCATGTCGACGACGCAATAGATGCAATCGTGGGTGTCTTGAAGGGGGACGAACCGGCGGATGGCGCCGAGATAATTTCCCAGATGTAGATCGCCCGAAGGCTGGATGCCCGAAAAGACGCGCGGGGTGAAGGCCATGAAGAAGTCTCTCAATCAGCAGAGGCGCACTTTATGCGCAGGCAAGGCGGGCAAGGCAAGGCTTGCGTGATCAGCCAGCGCGGCGCAGGCGCCGGAGGAGCAGGCCGAGGGGCTGGGCGCCGGAAATGTGGATCAGGGCGAAATACAGCGCCATGCCGAACACCACCAGCGCGGCTAGGACGCTGGCTTGGATATAGATAGGGTTGCCGGTGGCCAGCAGGTGGGCGCCACGCAGGCCGAACAGGTAAAGCACGCCGCCCATCAGCAGGCTGATGGCGATGATCTTGATGTGATTGCGCCACTCGTCGCGGGTGAGGGCGAAGTGGCCGCGAATGGCGAGGAAGACGGCCAACAGGATGGCGTTGAGCCAGGCCGCGGCCGTGGTGGCCAGGGCGATGCCCACATAGGTCAGCGAGGGGAACAGCCAGAGCGACAGGCCGATATTGGCGACCACCGAAATGCCGGCGAAGATGGTCGGCGTCATGGTGTCCTTGCGCGAGAAATAGCCCGGCTGAAGCACGCGGATCAGCACATAGGCGGGCAGGCCGATGGCGAAGCCGATCAGCGCCTGCGATACCGCGATGGTATCGGCAGGGGTGAACAGACCGCGCTCATAGAGTACGCGGACGATGGGCGTGGCGAGGCCGACAAGGGCCGTGGCTGCGGGCATGGAAAGCAGCATGGACAGCAGCAGCGACTGGCTCTGACTGGAGCGAGCCTCCCGGTCGCGGCCGGCGCCGATATGGCGGCTGAGTTCGGGCAGCAGCACCGTGCCGATGGCGATGCCCACGATGCCGAGGGGGAGCTGGTAGAGGCGGTCGGCGAGGCCAAGGATGGCGATGGCGCCCGACGCGCCCGACGCGATGGTGGTGCCGACGATGATGTTGATCTGGGTGATGCCGCCGGTGAGGATTGCCGGAATGGCAAGAATCCAGAAGCGGCGCACTTCGGGATCGAAGCGCGGCAGGCCGATCCGCGGCACGAAGCCCGCGCGGCGAATGGCCCAATAGACCAGCATCAATTGGGCAATGCCCCCTAGCATGGTGGCGATGGCGACCCAGAAGGCGGTATCGGCGGGATTATCCAGTGCAATGATCGCCAGGGGGATCAGCGCGGCGATGTTGACGATGTTGAGCAGGATCGGCGCGAAGGCGGCGGCAAAGAAGCGTCCCAGCGTGTTGAGGATGGCCCCATAGGCGGCCATCAGCGACATGCAGGCCAGGTAAGGGAACATGATGCGGGTGAGGAACACCGTCAGCTCGAACTTGTCCGGATCGTCGACGAAGCCGGGCACGAAGAAGACCGTGATCTGCGGCATGAAGATTTCGAACAGGATCGTGATGATCAGGATCGCGGTAACCAGCCAGCTCATGATCTTGGCGGCGAGCAGCTTGGCTGACTCGGCACCGTCGCGCTCGAGCGCGGTCGAAAACATCGGCACGAAGGCGGTATTGAACGCGCCCTCGGCGAAGAGGCGGCGGAACAGGTTGGGAAAGCGGAAGGCGGCCGCGAAGGCGTCGGCAGCGGGACTGGTGCCAAGCACGGCGGCCATCAGCGCGTCGCGGGCAAAGCCGAAGACGCGGCTGCCCAGAGTGAGGACGCCGACATTGATGAAGTTGCGGTAGAGGCTCATGGGGAGATCGGGGCTCCCATCACCCCCTCCCAGCCTCCCCCATCAAGGGGGAGGTGCCGTCTGGTGGGTGGGCGCGATTGTGTTCCAAGAGTGGAGAGACACCTCCCCCTTGATGGGGGAGGAGGGAGGGGGTGATGGGAGCCATCCGCGCCCGCTATGTCACCCATTGACGACCTTGGCGCGCTCTTCGGCTGGCTTGGCATGGAACACTGCCATGAGGGCGTCGTGGATTTTGCGCTGGCGGGGCTTGCTGGCGATCTTCTGGCCAGTCAGGTCGGTGACGTAGAAGACGTCGACGGCCTTTTCGCCATAGGTGCCGATGTGCGCCGAGCCGATGGTGAGGTTGAGATCGGAGATGGAACGGGTGAGTTGATGGAGCAGTCCCGTTCGGTCCAGACCGGCGGCCTCGATGACGGTAAATTTTTCCGACAGGGTGTTCGAGACTTCGACCGACGCCGGCAGCGAGAACGGTTTGATGCGCCGATTGTGCCGGCTCTCTTTGCCCAGATCGATCAACACCTGGCGCTTGCCCTGGAGCAGTTGCTTGACGGTCTCGATGATGCGGGTGGCGCGGACCTTCTCGTCCTCGTCGGAGGCAAAGGCGCGGCGCAAGCGGAAAGTGTCGAGCGCCTGGCCGTCGCGGGTCGAAAAGATCTGCGCGCCGATGATCGAGGCTTCGCACATGGTGCAGGCGCCGGCGATCAGCGACAACAGACGCGGATGGTCGGGGGTATAGAACGAGACTTCAGTGATACCCTCGAAGGCCTGCACGCGGATCGAGCCGGCAAAGGATTGATGCGCGTTGTCGGCATTGCGGATCATCTTGGCATGCTCGAGCTGCAGCTCGAGTTCGGCGCGGAGCCAATAGTGGTTGTAGTGCCGCGCCATGTAGGTTTCGAGTTCGGGCTTCGGCCAGGCGACGAGCGCCTTTTCGAGATCGGTCTTGGCGGCGGCGATACGATCGGACTGGGTGACGCGCGAATGGCCGCCGGAGAGAAGCGGTTCGGTGGCGTAATAGAGCGAACGCAGCAGCGACCCCTTCCAGCCGGTCCAGACACCCGGACCGACGGCGCGGATGTCGCAGGCGGTGAGGATCATCAGCAGCGCCAGTCGTTGCGGCGACTGGACGATGTCGGCGAAGGACCGGGCGGTCTCGGGGTCCTGCAGGTCGCGGGCCTGGGCGATCTCGCTCATCAAGAGGTGATGCTCGACAAGCCAGGCGACGGTGTCGGTCTCGGCGGCGTCGAGGCCAAGGCGGGGGCAGAACTTGCGGGCGATGCGCGCGCCGGCGAGGGAATGGTCCTCGGGACGGCCCTTGGCGATATCGTGGAGGAACAGCGCTACGTACAAAAGCCGCACGTCATTGAGGTGCGGCAGCAATTCGTGCG